>NZ_JBHTEK010000002.1:0-68253 GCF_042665855.1 Hymenobacter humi
TGCTGGTCGGCGTCCCCGAGGTTCAGCGACGTCTTATACGTGAGGCGCTGGCCGGGACGGTAGGCCAGGCGCAGGTTGCCCAAATGGTCCGACACCGTGTACTCGCGGGTCGTGACCGTGCGCACCTGCCCGGCCGGGTCGCGCGGGTGCGGCGCAGCACGCGCCCGGCGGCGTGGGCGAAGAACCGGAGCGAGTCGGCCTCGTACTGAAGCCAGCCAGGTAGTCGGTGCGTTGCGGCGTGGGCTTGCCGGTCTGGTAGACGAGCTTGGCCACTTTCTGCCCGTCGGCGGCGTAGCGAAACACCACGCTGTCGGCCCCGGCGCCGAACTTGACCTGCCGGGGCAGGTTCAGGTGGTTGTACAAGATGCGGGTAATGCCCTTGTTCTTGTCGGCCGTGAGGTTGCCGCTCGCATCGTAGCTGTACTCCTGCCCCAGCTTCACGCCTTGTTCCTGGAAGTCTCCGGCCCGCGAGGCCGGTGCTCCATTATAACCCGTGGGGCGCGGGAGCTGGTTGCCCGTGATTTGGTCGTCGACGGCCTGCAGCCGGTTGCCCTGATAGGTGTAGGCGAGCTGGTCCACCGCCCCGAACCGGGCCGGCGCCGTGCGGGTGGCCGGCGCCAGCAGGCCCCGGCGCTGCAGGTGCCCAATGTTGCCGTTGTCGTCGTAGCCCAGCCCAAAGCAGGCAGGCGGTCCTCCTCCGCGTTCCAGGCCCCGGGCGTCGGGGCCAAGGCGCCGGCCCGCCACGAAGTCGCCCCGCAGTAAACGGTTGAGCGGGTCGTAGGCGTAGCCGTAGGCGCGCTGCACCGTCCCGGCCGCGCCAGGTCTGGCCCGTCAGGTTGCCGCTGTACTGCTCGTAGCCCCGGGTGAAGCCGCGCTCGTAGTGCAAACTCAGGTTAAACAAGTCGGCCGGATCGGGCGCGTGGGGGTTGTTGAGGCCCGTGAGCCAGCCGCGCGGGTTGTAGGCGTAGTCCACGGCCTGGGCCAGCGCCCCGGTGGCCAGCGAGGTCGACCACGAGCTGCCCCACCTCGTTGTAGCGCCGCCGCGCCAGCAGCACGGGCTGGTTTCGGCGCCCACCTGCTGGCGGGTGGCGCGCAGCCGGCCCGTGTGGTCGTAGGCGAAGAAGTCCTGCACCATGAGCGGCTCGTAGTCCGGGCCGCGGTGCAGGGTCACGCGCTGCAGCGGCTGGCCCGTCCAGTCCAGGTGGGTGGTGACCAGGCCTTCGCGGTTGCGGGCGTTGGTGGTTTGCACCTGCACGGGGCGGGCGCGTGCGTCGTAAAAGGTCGTCGTCGTGAGCCAGTTTGCCCCCGGGTCCCCGGCCGGGCGGTGCAGTAGCCGCGCGCGGGTGCGCGTGACCAGGCCCGTGGTGCGGGCGTCGGCCACGGGGCCGTGCCGGCGGGAAAGGCGAAGTTCGTGTCCGCGTTATAGGCGGCATCGGCCGTACCCTGGGCGTCGAAGTTGAAGTTGTAGTCGTCGTAGTAGCTCACGCCCAGCACGAGCCCGGCGCCGAATCCCGCCTGGCCCAGGCGCGGGTAGGCCCGATCCGTGGTGTAGAACTGGGGGTAGGCGCCGGCATTGGCCGTGCGCTGCTCGTACTGGCGGGCTGCGGTCGTGTCGGCGTCAGCCCCGGCCTGCAAGATGGTCGGGCTCGCCCCGTCGGCGCGCGTGACCAGGCCGGTGAGCACGACGCGGCCCAGCGCGTCGTACTTGGTCCAGCTCCACTCCTTCCGGAGGCGCTGCTGCGCGTCCTGGCTGAGCACCGGCCGGTCCAGCGCGTCGTAGACCACGACGGTCTCGCCGTCGGTGCCCGGCACCTGCTTGGCAATCTGCCGGCCACGCCCGTCGTAGCGGTAGCGGAACACGAAGGGTGCGGCCGCCGCCGGCAGCGGGGCCGGCAGCACGCCGGTGGCCAGCACGCGCTTGGCGGCTTCGGGTGGGAGCACGTACTGCAGGCGGCCGAAGTCGTCGTAGGCGTAGGCCGTGCGCAGCCAACGGCTGGTTGCTGAGGAACCCGTGCCCGGGCGGGCGGCCTCGACTTGCCGGAGCACGACCTGGCCCTGCTTGTCTTTCCACTCGATCGTGCGGTAATGGTGGTCGCTCTCGTCGGCGACTTCCATCCCCCAGAGCTCCCCGGCCGGGTACACGCCCTGGTAGCCCGGGTCGAACACCGCCGGATCGTAGCCGGGCCGGAACCAGAGCACCGAGTCCTCGTCCGTGTTGGGCCGCTCGCTGCGACCGACGGCGTGGCCCGTACCCAGCTGCCAGGATTCGCCGGGCGCCCCTTGCGCCAGCACCCGGTTCAGGGCGAGGCCTCGAACTGCGTCTCGGCGTAGGCCCGGCCCGTGCGGGCCACGCCCCGACCCGCAAAGTCGGGGTCGGGCGGTCCCTGCCCGCCGCCCGGCACGCCCGTGCTGCGGTAGAAGGCGGCCTGCTCGGTCAGGGCCCGGTAGCGGAAGCCGGCCGGCCCCACGGCGTTGGCCGGGGTGGCGGTGACGTCGGCGGCGTAGGGCAGGTACTGGCGGGGTTCGCGGCCGAGCGCGTCGTAGGCCTGCGGCTGGACCAGGTCCCGCAGGCTCGGGGAGGCCTCGTGCTGCACGGTCTGCACCGGCCGGCCCAGCCCGTCGAGGTACTGCGTGGTGCGGGCGGCGGCGCTGACCGGCCACGTGGGCGCCGCGTCGGCGGGCGCGTCCAGCAGCGGCTCAAGCGCCGTGGCCGGGATAGGTTCCTGGCGGGCGCCGGTGGGCAGGGTCCAGGCCACGGCCAGGTAGCCCGGGCCCCAGCTTTGCTTGTGCCGGGCCTCGACGTAGTAGCGCTGATTAGCCAGCAACTGGATGGTGGCCGAGCGCTGGGCGGGGTAGCGGTCGAAGTCGTGGGCGGAGGAGGTGTAGTCCAGGCAGGAAGCAATCAGGACCTTGTGGGCCGGGTCCTGGTCGGGGCTCAGGTAGAGCTCGGCGGCGTCGTCGCCCACGATCCAGAAGGTGTAGGCCCCCGTCAGGGGCGCGACGAGGTAGCCGCGCACGCGGGCGGCGTAGTTGAAGCCCGAAGCGGCCGGGGCTTCGAGCTGGTTGAGATAAGCCGTGCCGGTCGGCGCCAGGTGCACGGGCACGTCGGCCAGGGCCCCACCGGGCACGTTGGCCCACTCCTCGCGCAAAATCACCTGGGTGGGCGCGGGCGGCAGGGGGCGCGGCCACGGGCAGCAGGGGCACGCGCGGCACCCAGGTGCGCACGAAGTTGACGTCCGCCGGGGCGCTGGCCGCCGAGTCCGCACCGGCCCGCAAGGGAGCCAACGCCAGGCCGGGGTTCGTCTCGTCGGGCCGGTTGCGGGGCCCCACCGGGCCGGCGCCGAGGGCCAGGTACAGGGGCTTGCTGGTCAGGGTCAGGTTGGTGACCCAGTCGTTGGTGGCCCGCACCCGGTAGGCGCCCGAGTCGGCGGCGCTGGCCGCGGCCACGGCGTAGAGCGAGTCGGCCGCGCCGGCCACGTCCTGCCAGGCGCCGGCCTGCCGGCGCTGCCACTGGTAATGCGTGCGCGTGCCGCCGAGCGGGCGGCGCAGCGTGAGCGCCTGCCCCGGCAGGGCGCGCACCGTGTCCGTGCCGGCCGGGGCGGTTTGCGGGGCGTAGTTGAGCCCGAGTTGGCGCGGGTCGCCGGCGCCCTCGAACTGGGGCTCGAGGCTGCCGAAGTCGAATACGTTGTTGTGGGCGTACAAGCGCAGGGCCGCCGTGGCCGACCCCGCGGGCCAGGCCGGCAGCCGGGTCAGGCGGTTGGCGTTCAGGTACAGGGCCGTGAGCTTGGGCAGCTGCGTAAGCGCGGCCGGCACGGCGCCGGTGAGCTGGTCGCCGTCGAGCTCGAGGAACGTCAGGCTGGTCAGGTTGCCCAGCGCGGCGGGGATGGGGCCCCCGATCAGGGTCACGCTCAGGCTCGAAGGTGGTCAGGTTGGCCAGGTTGCCCAGCGCGGCGGGAATGCCCCCGGTGTAGGCGTTGCCCTGCCCGAGCGGGATGTTGTAGTGGTTGCCCAGGTACAGGCTCTGCAACTGGCCCAGGTTGCCGAGTTCGGGCGGAATCGGGCCGAGAGCTTGCTGGAATACAGCGAGAGGTAGGTCAGGCTGCCGAGCTGGCCGAGTTCGGCGGGGATGGGCCCGGTCAGGCCGGTGAAGGAGAAGACCAGGCGTTGCAGCCGGGCCAGCTGGCCCAGGGCCGGGGGATCGCGCCGGTGAGCCCGGGGGCGGTGTAGCACTCGAGCACGGTCAGGCCCCGGAGCTGGCCCAGGGCGGCGGGCAGCGTGCCCTGCAGGTTATTGTTGCCGCTGACCAAACCGGTGACGTCGCCGCCACTGACGGTCACACCCGCCCAGGTGCCGGCCTCGGCCAGGGTGGTGCCCGTAAGCCAGTTGGTGCGCGTGGTCCAGGCCGGCCCGCCCGTGGCGGCGTAGAAATGGCGCAGCACGCGCAGCTCGGTCGAGTCGGCCACCAGGCCCTCGCCCGGGGCACGCCCTGGGCCCGGACCCCGTAAGCGCCGGCACCGAGCCAGAAAACAAAGAACAGGGCGCGGCGTAACACGCCTCGCAGCGAGGAGAGGTGGGACATAACGGACTGGTGAAAAGCTCGGGAGTGGGGAGGCAAGGCCGTGCGCGAACGCGCTTACTGCCCGGCGTAGTGGTATTGCTGCTGCGAGAGGATGCGCCCCTGCTCGTCGCGGGTGCGCACGAGGCGGCCCAGCGCGTCGTACTCAAAAAACACAGTGCGATTCTGCGGGTCCGTTTGAGAAGTCGTGCCGTCCAACGGATCGTGGGTATAGGTGGTCACTTGGGCCCCCACCGGGAAGACGCGTAGTTCATCCACCACCCCAGCGCCCGACACGGTGATTTGGCCACCGGCTGCAATGGCCACCTGCGTTGCGTACAACCGCCAGCCATTGGCTTCGACACCGGCGTAGGTCAAGGGTTGCCCATTGGCTTTGGGCACCTCCGTTCCTTGTCTTGCCCAGCACGAAACCGCGTAGGTCGCCGCCGTTAAGGGCCCTGATTGCAATCCACTGGCCGAGCCCAGCCGGTAACTGGCGGTGCCGGTGTATCCCTCGGTCGTCACGAAGGCCCCGCCCGTGCCCGTCGCCACCCACGGACGTAACTCGCCCGCCTCAAAGCTGGTGCACGCCAATTGACTGGCGGCGGCATTCAGGGCATAGGCAATCGGCTTCGTGCCCCCGTAGCCCCACCCGTAGGCACTGGGCAGGCCCTGGGGGCGGTGTTGCTGGAGCAAGTTGCCTTTGGCATCGTAGCCATCGAACGCTAACGTTTCCTCGTAGCGCGCATCTTGGAGCCACGTGCCGTTGCTGCCGATGGCCGCCGAGGTGAAGGGTTGAGGAGCCGACACCCGGGCCTGCCACAGCCGCTGCGGGTGCCCGTCGGCATAATAGTGGGTCAGCTGGCTGCTCACCAAGGTAGAATCAAGCCCTCGCCG
This sequence comes from Hymenobacter humi, assembly GCF_042665855.1. Taxonomy (NCBI): domain Bacteria; kingdom Pseudomonadati; phylum Bacteroidota; class Cytophagia; order Cytophagales; family Hymenobacteraceae; genus Hymenobacter; species Hymenobacter humi. The sequence continues at coordinate 5,453 of NZ_JBHTEK010000002.1, forward strand.
CCGCCATTGCTGCTGTTCCACCACCGCGTCCACGACGTTTCGGTCCTGAAGCCCTTGAATGGCCAGGGCCACCGGGCTGCTTGCCTGCGCGGCATCGTAGTCGGAGGCAAACCGCGTGTGCGTGATTAAAAACGACTGATCCGACAGCCCTTTGCTGGCCCAGGAAGGGTCCGTGTGCCAACTGCCGGCCTTGGTCTTGCCGTATCCCCATCTGGTAGATACGTCCGTGAAGGCAGCCGCACCGCGCCCATACAGGCGCTCCCGGCTGGAAACGCGGGGCGAAAACACACTGGTGTAGAGTGCATTATCCGTTTCGTAAATGTCATCCCTATGGTATAGTACTCGGCACAATCCGTTCGTCCGCACGGGGCCACGGTATAGCCTGATAACGTCACCTTGAACTGTTGTTGCTGGGCCGTGATCACGCCCAGGTAGGCATGATCGACTCGTTTCACGGGCCGCCCTTGGTCGTTTTGGTAGAGCTCGGAAACCAGCAAGTTGCGCCGGTTGCTATCCTGTTCGTTGAGATACGTGTACGTTGTTTGACCGGTCGCCGTACCGCGGCGGGTAACGGAGACTTGCTCATAGCCAATGTGGTAGCCGTCCTGCCCGGCGTTGATGAGGCGACTGTCGCCAGCCGCTAACACCGCGTCCCCGCAAAGCGTCATCCGCAAGTATCGGGGCTCAAAAAGAGCTTGCCGGTCGAAAAATGCCGCTGTTGAACGCTGTCGTACCGCGTATACCCGTAGGTCGTGGTCAGGCTGTCCCCCGAGCGCGCGTAATCAATCATCCGGCGGACGCGCAAACCGCCCACGACGCGGTCGAAGTAGGGATCGGGCACCAGGGCCAAATTCCGCAGCTTGACCAGGAGCGTCGCGCGGTCGTCGGGCGAATAGGAAAGCGCCACGAGCAGGTAATTACCGGGGTCCAGCGTATTCGGGGTGCCGTTGTAGGGGGTCGGGGGATACAGCTGGGTTCGGGTATCAAACCCTCCGGGTGCGGGCACGCCTTCTTGAAGACGGTAGAAATACGTGCGCGGCGTCCCACCTGATGGGTTGTTGCTTAAGTAGATGTCTTGGTTAACGCTGACGCCCGTGGCCCCTTTGGGGAGTTCGACATAGGTGGCACTGACCGAAGCCGTGCCAATGCCTTGATAGCCGCCCGGAAAAAATTGATAGTAAACAATCTCCGAAAGCGAATCCATGGCCCCGCCGCTGGCCGAAGCCACCAATTGCATCTGGGCCGGGTCGGGATCGGAATTGGTCTGGCGGAGTTCGGTTACCACATTTGATTCGTATTCAAAAAACGTGCGGCCTCCCGTAGGGTATTGAATCGAAACCAAGCTGCCGGCTTGTGCATAATCCCGGTTGCTGGCCCGGTTGGCGGAGGCATAAGGATTCAAGACGAACAAGTTGGAACTCAGGTAGGACAGCGGCAATTGCGGCACCAACGAACTATTGGGCGCGCCGTTGAAATACCCCCAGTGGTCTTGGGCGTAGCTGTCCCGACTCGGCAGCGGGGTGTGGTGGTACTCGAACCGATAGGGGGCTTCCCCATTTCCTGCACCGCATCCAAGCGCAAGCGTGAGGCGCGCCCGGCTCCCCCATTAAAGTAGCCGTACTGCAATTCGTAACGACGTGCGGCCTTCGAAGCGGTAAGCCCCGTGACGTCGATGCTGCGCAGCACGGGGGCCGGAACGTCCAGGGGCAGCGCGACGTCGAGGCGGTTCATGTCGCTGTTGAACACCACCTTCATCGTCGCCGTGCGAATTTCCTGCAGGGTCTGAGTGGTGTAGCTGCTGGGAACGGAGCCTTCCCCTTGGCTAAAAGGGGGATCTTGGGCACAGTAATAGGGAGAGCCGGGATCTGTGCTGTAAGGAACTTGGTACAGCTTGACCCGATTGACCTTGCTGCTGGGGACCTGTTGGCTGGTGTTATTGAGTCTATAGAAGAGACTGATCTGGTCCTTGCCGTCGGCGGAGGTAATTTGCGTAAGGTGCCACGCCGAGTGAAAACTTGTGGTGGTCCCAGGGGTTAGCCCAAGCGCCTCCGTGGTCTCGGGAGCGTCGAAGGAGTACGTCGTTCCGTCCGCCAGCTTCACCTCCCAGCCACCGGACGCGCTGCCGCCGACCACCCAATTCTGGTGGGGATTTAAAAAGGACGGTGGTGAGAGTCCAGCGTCATCGTCACGCTTTGCCCTGCTATCGAGATGCTGTATAGGTCGGGTTCAATGTCCAGTGTGCCGTTCGCGGCTTGCCCGTCGCGGAGCTTTTTGTCTGCACGTGCGGTGCTGGAAGTAGGCTGCGCCCGGGCAATGGAATCCGCCGCATGCCAGACGGGCCACGCGTCAAAGTATCCGGAGTTGGGGGTTTCATCCGGCAATCCCTTTACGGTCCGCGTCATCAACCCGCCCGGGTTGAACGACCACCCCAGCCCCACCCACGAGGCCATTTCTTCCACCCGCACCCCGGTGGTGCGGTAGCTCAGGGCCAGCGGCAGCGTCAGTTGCGGGCTCTTGATTTCCACGAGCGGCACGCTCACCGAGACGGCCCCGGCATTCAGGTCCACCGGTAAGCTGCCGAAGGTGCCAATGGGAGCCGTAACGGGAGCGGGAGGAATTAATTTTCGTTCCGCTGCCAGCTGAGTTTGTGCCCGCAGCGCGGGGGTGAGAAGGCAGCCAATACTCAATGCCAGAAGCGCCCGTCTGAAACGATAAGTCATGCATCAAAAATTATGTAGTAGGTATTTGCTCCGTTGTCTTATATCCCGCCAGCATCACAAGGCGAGGGCGAATTCTGAGGCTGCTTCGCTCTCTAATAGGCAAATGGAGTAAGCAAATGGACCTTTTTGCGGTAAAAAGGGCACATCTTACCCGCCTGCCAAGCCGCAATCCGTTCATGTCAAGGGATGCTTTCGCCAGCAGCGGCTGGCCGGAGTAGCAGTATCCGCCATGCTCGTGCCGGTAGGACAAGACCAACGCACCTTCCCAGGCACGAGAGTAAACAGCCCCAATGGGTTGACGGCGTGTTTAACATGCAAGGCTATCCTAAAGCTTGGGCAATGAAGGGATAGAAGATGAAATCATACACGAACCGAAAGAGCCGAAGGAAAAGCATGACGGGGTCCCCTTGCGCGAAGACGCGCAAGCAGGGGCCGCCAGCACCGAGGCGTGAAAAAGAGGAAATGGAGCGGCCGTGCGGAACACCGGCCGGAAAGGGCAACGGGTAGAAACTCACGGGACCGGGCCGGAAACCGGCGCAGCACCCGCTGACGTTGGCGGCCCTGGCCCCCGTGGGGACCGGGCACCAGCAACCGGGAGGGTTGGGCAGCGTCCCCGTCCGTGGTGGAGGCACAGAACGGGTGAAACAACAGGTTAGCCGCTACAAGGGAGGCTAGTGACGCAAGTAAGGCACTGATTAACAGGGTTTGCAAGGCTCATCCGCACTTTCATGCACAGTGCCGAGCTAATGGGTTGAGAACGAAACAAAATATTTTACCTCCGTTCAGGTTATATATTTAATATAATTAATTACTTATATTATCAATAGATACTATAGTCTTAACTATAGTACTGTTTTCCCTTCAACCCATTATTCTGCCTGCTAGCCTCACTCCTGCTCTCGGTTAGGCTTCGGGCGCTGGATCTGTATACTTGCCCGTAAGGGGACGACCTTGCTAGCCCCTTCTGGTCGCCCTCACTGGCACTAGGTAGCCGCTGAATCTGCTGGGCCTGTTTAGTAGCTGGCAAGACTTAAAACAGAGCTCCTTCAACTCTTGGTGCAGTTGAGCGGTAGGAAACTGGACTGTGGCATCCCAGGTCTCACCAAATGAAAAAGGTTAACCAAGGCTATGGGTTTAAACAATGAAGGCGATAAAGCCGAAAGCCTACAACCCGGAATCACACACCCCCACTCTGCCTTGTCAACCCAGCGAAGGCATTTAATAGGAGCCCGTAATCATCCCCACCGCCCCTGGCATTTGGGACCAGTAGAAGAAGCCGGCATATACACCAAAGGCATCTTGAATGGCCATTAGAAAATCTCAAAAATGGGTTTGCACACAGTTGCGCAGCTTCACGCAACTGATGCCAAATCGCTCCTGTAGGGCTTTTCTGGCTAGCAGCGGCCAGTCTTTGGGCCCGATCGCCAAAATCACTTCTCTCAAGAAGCTGTGTTCCTTCTCTTTGCCCCGCAGAATAGCTGCGTTCGGCCGAGGCTGATACAGGCCGTGGAGCATGTACTGCACCCACAGCGGCTCTTTAGCTCTCTTGATACCGTCGGCTCCTAGCGCAACCGCGTTACTTGGTTCTTTTGTGACTGGCTTGCTTTTCCAATTGCAACGCCTCGGCCCGTTTCCGTTGCGCCTGCACCAGCAGACGCTCCCGCTCCTCAAGGCGGATCGTTTGCTCTTGAAACGTCACCGAGTCCTGCCGCCACCGCGCCCCCACCGACACGGCATAAGCCGGATTGGTCTGCATCGTCTCCCGCCACAACCACGCGCTGCGCTCGTACTGGTCGCGCACGGTGGCCGCGTTCCACCACCCCCACAAGCTCAGGCACAGCACGACCAGCAAGCCGATGAACGCCCACACCCCGTACCGCACCAGCTCCGTGAGCGGCCGGTCCGGGTGGTGGCGCCGCACTTCTTCGGCGACTGCCTGCCGCAGCTGCTGCTCCAAGTCCTTGCCCACTCCCGCAGGAGCCGCATTCTCGGGGACGGGCGCGGGCTTCGCCGCCGCTTCCTGCACTTCCAGCACAATCGTAGCCAGCTTTTCCAGGGTCGGACGGTAATCCACCGGGGGCTGCTGATCCGCCAGGCTTTTTTCACGCTGGCCACGTCGTCGGTCAGGCCCTGCAGCAGTTCACCAATTAGCTCGTTGTTCATAGAAGAGAGGGTAGAAAAGGAAAGGATTAATAGCCCAGTCCGTGGTCGGATGAGCGCAAGCGTGGGGTTGCGGGTTGGTTAAGTTGGGGTTGTTGCTGTTGGTTATGCTGTTCAAAAGTCTTGGTCAGGCCGCCCAAGGACAGCGGCCGCGCCGCCTGGCTTCCTTTGAAGCGCTGCCCATTCTGCTCGAAGCTGATGCCCGTCGCCTGCCCGGCAGCGTTGCGGTGCAGCTGCACGGTGATGCCCCGCGCTTCCACCCCTTGGGTGAACTCGGGCAGACTCCGGGCCTGCTGGGCGCACGCCTGCACCGCCTCGCGCAGCCGGATGCGGACCTGCTCGTGCACCGGCACGTTGGCCAGGCTCTGCCGCTTCTCCTGGCTCAGCACCGGGGTCAGCGCGTACTTCTGCTCCAGCTCGCGCAGCAGCGCTTCGCTGCGTGAATAGTTATGGCCGTCCCCGACCGTGTGCCCGTCGTCCGCCACCCGGTTGGCCACGATGTGGAAGTGCGGGTGCGGCCGGTCGTCGTGGCGAATCACCGCGTACTGCCCCTGGGCTAGGCCCATCCCTTTCAGGTAGTCCAGGGCAATTGCCGCCATTTTGTCATTGGTCAGCTGCTCCTTTTCTTCCGGCGGAAAAGAGATGGACGTGTGCCACACGGCCCGCCCGAGCGCGGGGTTGAGCCGGCGCTGCTGCTCGAAGTCCTGGGTCATGGCCTCCGCGTCGTAGTCGCGCACGCCCCGGCTCAGCAGCACCTCGCCGTTGCCCTGGTCGAGCTTCTTGAACTGATAGGCCACGCAGCCCCCGAAGCTGCGTCCGATAATTGTCTTGCCGATCACGACGCCAACAGTTTGGTCAACGCATCCAGCAGTCCATCGGCCTTGAGGGCGATGCTACGTACCCCGACCCCGTGGGCCTTCTTCACCAGCTGATTCAGCGTGTTGCCCAAGGCCCGCAGGCTCGTGCAGCGCGGGAAGCGCGGCGGGGTCCAGTGTCGGGAGTACCTGGCCCGTCAGCACCGCCTGGCGGCAGTAGTCCCCCACCGTCAGCCGCGCGGCCTGGGCCCGGCGCTTGACCGCCAGGTATTCAATTTTAGTGAAGCGCACCGTGGCCCGGTCCGGGCGGGCCACGGGGTTGCGTGGCCGGCCGCCTTTTCGCTTGGGCGGGGTCTCTTCGGCAGGTAAGGAAGCTTCCATAGCACAGGACAGGGAGTAGGACTTTGGCGACGACAGGAGCCAAAGCCAGCCGTTGGTGGCGCATAAACCGCAGGTTTTTGCCGCCAACAACATGGCTGGCTACTCAACGCGTTAGGGGCCGTTGAACAGACGGAAAAGCACGAGGCTAGGTTACGGCTAGGAGCTAAATAGCGGCGGTCATCCACGGGATATTCTGGAAGCATAGGGACGTTAGGCATCCTCCGCTAACGGTCCAGCCCTTGTCGTTGCAGCCAAGCGCTGATACCGGGCAGAAACAAGCAACCCGAAATAATCCGATTTGTGTACCCCTTAGAATCCGAAAGAGTCATGGTGCTGCCGACTCTCCCCGTGGGTCGCTAGCAGCTGCTGGGCTTGGCTCGCACTGATCTCCTGGGCCACGTAGCTGCCCAGCACCTCCCGCTCAAAAGCGCCGGGCTCCAGCAGAGGATTGCGAGCGGGCTCTCCAGAATATCGGAGGTACTGCCGGCGTCTTATCATTTCCTACGCTTGGCTTACCAGGGTGGTCCGTTCCGTTTTGCTGAAGCCGGGCGCGATGCGGGCCCCAAGGGGCTCCTGACCGAGTGGGTGCGTTCCGTAGACGGGGGCTGGTGGGGGACGTAGCCCGCCCGCTAGGCATCTTACACCGCCCCGAGCAGGTGCGTGGCGTAGCCTCCGCCCGCTTGGTGGTACCCGCGCCATGGGTCATCCAACCGCTCATGGGGGAGCCGGTGCCTGGTGCCGGCTTGTAACTGGGCATAATGGTCACGAAGGGCCTCCCTGACATCTTGACTGCTGAGCCGCCCCGTCACCTCCCCCGGGTGCAGGGCCAGGCGGTAAGCATCCGGCTCGTAGTCGGGGTCCTCCGCCGCTTGCGCCGCCAGCACGTTGAGGCAGCCCTACCGGCGCTCCTCCTAAGCGGCCGCTTCGGCGGCGGAAAGCGTGGCCGTGCCCCGGGAATCAGGTGCGCAAAGTCTGCCATCGGGCCTGCGTTTGGAAGGCCGGGGACCGGCCTTCGGTAGTACTGAAACAATTCCTGCAGCCGGTCACACATTTCCTGAGCGGTGGCGCTGGGCAGTATCTCCAGGCGGCGCACCAAGCACGTTTTGTCGACCAATCGGAGGTGGTCGAGCGCGACCTGGCCCTCCTTGTCCTGAAAGGTGCAGTCAACCCGGGAGGGGTAATCCCGGCGGGTGCTGGTCAGCGCGGCAATGGTGACCAAGCGCAGGGGGCGGTTCATCTCGTCGGGCGAGAGCACTACGCAGGGACGGGTCCTGTTGACTTCGCTGCCTTGAGTCAGGTCCAGATTGGTGAGCCGGACTTCGAAGCGCTGCACGCCTACGACCGCCATTCCCTGTCCTCAAAGGCGTCACCGGCGAATCCTGCCAGCAACACGCCCTTCGGGACCGGGCCTTGGGCCAGCGCCCGCTGAAAGCGCCCGTCCCAGCCCTGGCGGCGGGGCTTCCCTACCGGCTTGATGAGCAGCCCCTCGGGCGTGGGCTGCAAGTCGGCCCCACTGCTGAGGTGATACTACTGCAGTAGCTTCTTGGGCAGCACAATACCCTGGGAGTTGCCCACCCGAATCAGGCGCGTAGTCATAAACCAAACACATGTACAATGCAATTGCATTTCAGGGGGTAGAAGGCGCGTGGTGGTTCTACCTATCATCTTTAGCTGGGTAGGCGCAGCGCGTGCTGCAATGAGGGCGGCCGCCTGAGACCGAGGCGCAGCCCATGGGGCACATCGACCCGATTCGTCGGGGAAGGCGTCGTGAAAAACGACTTTTTATCAGTGAAAGCCCCAGGATTTCGGCTGCCAGACGCTTCGTGCGCCTAGACGAGCCCGCAACATGCCGTGGAATCAGGGAATGACTGATAAAAAGTCGTTTTTCACCGCATCGCACGACCCGCCGGCATTGACAGCGTTAGGCAGCAAAGCCTTAAGTGCAAAGGCACCTTAGGACCTAGTGGCCGTACCGGGAATTGCGTCCTAACCCCAAAGAGTGCCCAATAATATTTAAAGTATAATTAAGTATTAAAAAAGTGCAATCCCATTTTGCCGTTGTACCTTTTTGTGCGCTTCCCTTTTTTGCTGTTTTTCGTCGCCTCTTCCCTTTTCTTAAAAGCTTTTTCCTCTCGCGCGAGTCAACAACTTGTGTATTTTTCTTTATTTGTCTATTTGCAGGGCTCAGAACGTGTTGATACAATGACTGTTACGCCACTTAAAAACGACTTTTTATCAGTTAAAAACGACTTTTTATCAGTTAAAAACGACTTTTTATCAGTTAAAAACGACTTTTTATCAGTCACCTCCCTGGCGAACTACGACTTTTTATCAGTTAAAAACGCCCTTGAAAAACCAGGGTAGTTTTTAAGTCCTGCGCCCTATATTTGTGACCTACCGCTACCCTATGGAATCGACTGACGCCCTGCAAGTCCGGCAGCACAATGCCATCACCACCGCCCGCTACGACTACACGGCCTGCCAGCTGGACCTGCTGTTCTTTCTGCTCTCCAAGCTCCGCCGCGAGGACGCCCCGAACCAGGAGTACCAGATTCATATGAACGAGGTCGTGGCCATGACGGGCCGGGAGTGGCACTACAAGCAGCTCAAGGAAGCGACCGAGTCCATGGGCTCGCGCATGTTCGAGGTGGAGAACGACGAGGCCTACGTGCAGCTCTGGATGTTCCAGAAGGTGGAGTACGTCAAAGGCCAGGGCTTCCTGCGCATCCGCCTCTCGGAAGACATCCGGCCCTACCTGTTCGAGCTAAAGAACAACTTCACCTCGTTTCAGCTCTTCTCGGCCCTGAAGATATCGAGCAAGTACGCCAAGCGCATCTACCAGGCTGGCCTCGCAGTGGAAAGACATCGGCGAGACCAAGACCTACGACCTAGAAGAATTTAAGCTCATGCTCAAGCTCAAGGACGCCAAGGGCAAGGAGCCCGAGCAGTTCCAGCGCATCAGCGACCTGAAAGCCAAGGTGCTCGACATTGCCGTCCGGCAAATCAACGAGAACACCGAGCTCAAGATTGGCTACACCCTGCTCAAGCAGGGCCGCTCGTTTCACGCCGTCCGCTTCTACGTCACCCGGCAGCAGCCCAAACAGCTGCCGATTCCCTTTGAGGAATCCCCGGAACAGGCCCGGGTACTGATGGCCCGTCGTCACCTCGAGACCCTGGGCATAAAAGACATCCAGCTGGTCGGCCGCATCCTCGGCGACAAGCAGCTGCTCAACGAGCTGTTCAAGTTCATGTACCGGCTAAAAACCGATAAAATCAAGGCCGATAAAAATCCCGGCGGGCTCCTGCTCACCGTCTTGGGACTCAAGAAAGCCAAAATGAGTTAACGCAGCCCCTTCTTAGCCCAGTCACAAGCTGCACGGGACGTATCAGATATAATCTTGCGTGGACCCAATCAGCTAGTAGTGTCTAGTGTAGAAGTATTACCCGTGTTACTTGTGTTACCTGTGTTACTATTAGTCGCCCTTCTTTTAAATACGGTGGGATAAACTTCCACCAAAAAAGTTATTTAATTTGATGTCACACACGGGCCCGCTTGTTTATGCGTTGACCGAGAAGTATCCATTTATTATAAAATACTATATTTAGGAATGCACGTGCCTTTGTACATGATTTTCGAGCGCTCGCTCGAATGCGAGGGTGCGGCTACGGTAGTGTCCTTACGGGTGCGAATAGAGCTTCAGCGGTTTTGACATCGCCGAGGGATGATAAACTACCCATGACTGCATTCGCATGTATCATCGCATGAAGGCGCCCTAATCATACTTAACAGAGATATCTGTCGGATACCTTGATAGACAATTCTCATTTCACCTTTCTTCTATCTCTTGCATATGCCTCTCGTTCGATATCGCTGGGTCATCGCTTTCGCAAGTACCATCCTATGGTCCCTGCTGCTCTGTCCTGCCCAAGCGCAGACCATACCCACTTCAACTGTCTCGGCCAGCACACCACCACCCACTATGGTGCTGGTAACCATCAATTGGTGGGGGAATCTAGCAGGCACCTCATTCCTGCAAGCCGCCTTCGACACTGGCGGACGGGGCTTGGCAAACCTGAGCGAAGCAGAACTGAACAAAAAATACGCAAAGGTTCCTATGCCCGCGTCGCCGACTTCGATCATCAATTTCGTAGTGCAGAACGGCTACCGAGTGGTGGGCTTTTCCACCACACAGGGTGGGGCCGGGGCCGATGCCAGCCGGGTCAGCGTGACCAACGGGTACGTCTTCCTATGTGAGCAGGTACGGTAGTACCAGTTTGCGAGAAGCCCCGCTTAGTGACCAGTATAGAGACAATCCGTCCAAAAGTATTCAAATAGAGTTGTCATACCTAGAGCGACTGTATTACCGTTACGTCAAGCTGAAAGACATCTAGATTGGTTATCCCAGCTAGGTGTTTACTGGAGTCTTTCCTACTGTTCGAAATGAATTAAAAAATTTGGACGGCCTACACTGCGCGGCTCACTCTTTTGCAGAAAAGAGTGGCTACAACTTAAAAAATACTTTACATACATAACAAATAGAAAATAATATTATATATATATAAATTATCTTGTTTTAACGTCAGGCGACAAATACATTTGTTTCGTTCTCATCCTTTTGCTTCTACCCATGCAAATCAAGAGATTGGTCGCCCCGATTCGGCAATCGGGCATATTGCTTTTAACGGCAGCGCTAGCCATGGGCCTGCCCGCATGCCGCGACCAAGCTTCCACCCCCAACCCCTGCCAGGGTCAAAAGGCCAACCCTTTGACTGTGAGCTTCGTCGAAGCCTTCGGCACGCCTACACCCGACACAGCTTACAATGGTCAGACGGTGTCATTGCAGGGCCCGGGCGCGCCCTACACGAGCTACCAATGGCGCATCGGCGCTATCGACGAGCGCACCGGGCGTACTACCGCCGTGCGCTTTGACAACCTAACATTGGGACCGATTCCCGTCCGCCTAATTGCCAAGCGCCCACCTAACGCGGCGTGCTTCAAAAACGATGACGGGGTGGATACACTTACCCAAGTCCTGACCCTGGTGCCCATCCGTGACCCGCGGGCGCCAATTTATGGGAAGTTTAAGGGAAGTAATTCGGACGCCCCGCAGGACACGTTTACGGTACGCATTTACTCCGGCCCCAATTATTCCTTCCCCAACAACCCGGCGGCCGATCCAAGCAACTACGCGGTAGGGCTGCCCAAAGGGTGCCGAATTCCTTATGTTGAAATCGGCCTGACGTGGCGCGGCATTACAGCCAATAGAGGCGGATGCACGGGCTTAAACATCACCAAGGGATACTTAACCACCCGCGATAGCATTCGCATCGAGTACCGCACCCAGGTGAGCCCTACCATCATCGACAAAGTATTTCTCGGCAAACGCGTCCGGTAAGTCCCGGTTTTTTCACCTTTCACTTTTCTGGTTAATGAAATTTTTCTACCCTCTTGGGGTGGGGCTGCTCGCTGCGTCCCTATCCTTCCCACATCCCGCCATTGGGCAAACGGCACCTTGCCCTCCAATTGGTGTGCGCACCGACCCAGCAAACCCTAATAATCCTGGCGGGCAGCCCAATACCTTTAATTGGTATTATGGTAATTACCAGCCAACTACTTACAACGGCAGCCGCTACACACTGAATAGTCCTTTCCCGGGCGTAGGTCAAGACTATATTGAACTGCCTTGGCGTCAGCCATTCAACTCGAATATGGACCGTTTTCAGGGCAAAATTGATAATCCAGCGGATGGTTGGGAGTTGATTAGAAGAGATTTAGGTTATGATGATGCGGGTAACCCCGCCAAAACGACCAATCCGACAGTGATTCTCTATAACCGCTACACTAGCATGCTCAGAGTCTTCACTGCCGTCGGGGATTTGCAAAACAGTTACCACTGGCGGAAATAAAACTAACCTTTGGTAACGCTGCGCTTAACAAAGCTGCTACCCTTAACCGCCAAAACGCTTTGGGTGTAGCCTTAGAAGATACAGAGGTAGGTACTAATCCGGAATTTGTGGGCATTGCACGTTACTTAAACGGGCGCAGCAAGTGGTTCGTGGCAGATTTTCCCATGGATTACGACCCTTGCATTTGCCAGTTTGATTCGCGGCTAGTAGTTGACGTGAGGTGGTCTAGGCAAAGCGGACAGAAGAAGGACGTATATTTCTTCTGTGATGACAGCCAAAAAGAGCGGGTCGTCGCCCGACAAACGACGCAAGTACGACGAGGCGTTTAAGACGGAAGCCCTTCGTCTGGCCGGCGAGAGCCGCAGCACGCAGGCCGCGGCCCGGCAGCTGGGCATCAGCCCCAAGCTGCTTTACCGCTGGCAGCAGGCCCAGGCTCGTGGCCGAAGTGGGCAGCGAAGAAGTGGCGCGTGACCCGGAAGTGCGCGCCCTGCGGGCCCGACTGAAACGGGCCGAGCAGGAACTCGATATTTTAAAAAAGCCTTGGTCATCTTCGGCCAGCCGACCCGGTGAGCACCTACCAGCACATCGCCCAGCGCCAGCAGCAAGTGCCCGTGCGCCAGCTCTGCCAGGCCTTGCAGGTTACGCCCAGCGCGTACTATGCCTGGCACCGGCAGCAGGGCCAGCCCGTGCCCGAACCGGCGTGGCAAGTGGCCGTGCGCGAGGCCTTTGCCTATCATGCGCAGCGCTACGGCACGCGCCGGCTGCGGGCCGAGGTGCAGGCCCAGGGCCACGCGGTGGGCCGCTGGCGCATCCGCCGCGTGCTCCACGCGCACGGCTTGCGGGCCCAGCAGCCCCGCTCGTTTGTGCCCCGCACCACGGACTCGGACCCGGCCGTGCGCGCCGCCCCGAACCGCTTGCTCGGCCAGCCGGCCCCACCGCCCCGAACCGGGTCTGGGTCGGCGACATCACCTACCTACCTGCCCCGCCAGGGCGGCGGCTGGCTCTACCTGGCCGTGTGGCTGGACCGTTGCTCGCGTAAAATCGTCGGCTGGGACGTGCGCGACACCATGCCCGAAGACTTGGTCAGCGAGGCCCTGCGCCGGGCCCTGGTCGTGCGCCGGCCCGCGGCCGGGCTGGTCGTGCACTCCGACCAGGGCAGCCAGTACACGGCCACCCGTTTTAAGGACCTGGTGGCACGCCACGGCGCGCAGCAAAGCATGAGCCGGCGCGGCAACTGCTACGACAACGCCCACGCCGAATCCTTTTGGAGCCGTTTCAAGGCCGAATTACTCGACGGCGGCAGTTTCCCCGGCTTGGCGGAAGCGAAGCTCGAAATCAGCCACCACATCGCCTATTACAATGCCGAACGGCGTCATTCTGCCCTTGGCTACTGCTCACCCAACCACTTCGAAACCCATCTTCAAACAACGTCCCAATTGTGTCCGGCTTAGCTAGACCACCTCAACGTGAGTTTGATCTCCCAAGCAAATGTCAACCTTATTGGGAACACGACCGGGTCCTTGGTGACGGCGGGGAGCGGCACGAGCACAACAGGCTCAGATTTTGACAAAGGCATCCCATTCATACGAAAAGTGAACGGGGTATTAGCAGCGGGTGGCAAGTCTTACGACAACATCGACAAATTTACTAACAAACTTTCTGCCCAAAATCCAGCTAAGGCAAGCCAACTGTCTACCCTTAATTCCGACCTTAAATCGGGAGGGTTCTTGAAGAGTGGCTTGGCGGCGCTGCCTTATATTGGAGCTGCGGTCAGCATGCTCGACTACTTTATGGGCGGTGGCCAGGATGCAGGACCACAACCAGTAAGCATGCAACCCATGGCCATTGAGATGGCCACTACTACCACCGGAACCATTTCTGCGCCTAGTTTATACAACACCACCCCTTTTCACAATCCCGGCAATCGCATATCCGTTAGCATTCCGGAAAATGTCCCGTACTATAACGAGGCCATGGGTGTCTTCAGTTTGTTAAAAAACCAGTTATTCAAACTAAGGCCGCCACGACCACTAACCCCGACCGCTCTCGCAACATCGTGCGTTCCTTCCGTCTGGCCGAGGACCTGCAGTACGTCATTAACCCCGCCGCTGGGCTTACGGTGCAAGATTTTAAAGTTGCATTGATCGTGGAAGGTAACGAAGTGGAGCCTTTCGGAGGCGAATACACCTTGGAAGGCTCTGTAGTGCAACCCGATGGGAGCTTCAATTACCTGTATCGAACCGAATACCAGGATGCGGCCTGCATCAAAAATACTATCTTCACTACTGAAGCGTTGGGTGGAACAGGCGACTTGAGCCAGGAATTTGTTTATAAAACTGCGTATTTAAAGGTGATGCTTAACCTGCGGCCGGTCGCCGCGACGGCCACACAACAAAACGTGCTGTTTGTAGCCCGTTACCCGGTCACGACGAGCGCGGTGGCCAGTTACGCATCTCTGCCCGTAGCTTCCTGCGGCGTGTTGTCTCAAGCAACTCCCGCTGCTATTGACGCAGTGTGCCAAGGCACCAAGTATAAGCAGGCTATAGTACTGACTCGTCCCGCAGGGAAGGGCAAAGCGGCGGTTGCTGGCAGTGTCCCTAGTCAAGGCACTGTTCTGCAAGCCTTCCCCAACCCCGCGACGGGTTCAGTTCGCTTAAGCTACCAGGTGGCTCAGCCTGGTCGGGTACGCCTGATTTTGAGCGATGCACTAGGCCGAGAAGTCCGAACTGTAGTTGACCAGTCACAATCCCCTGCGGGTACTTTTGAAGTCACTGCAGGTCTCACCGGGCTTCGGGCCGGCATCTACTACTGCACACTACATACGGCTACTCAACACAAAGTTGAACGAATTGTCGTAGCCGAGTAGTAGTCAGCTTCGTTATCACACAAAAACGCCTCTCTTGGATTGCTAAGAGAGGCGTTTTTTGTGGCACCAGTATGGGCTAAGTCCGCAAAATCAACGATTGCCAAGATTCGAATAGGAGTATTTAAGGGTTTATTCCACTGCGAAGTAAATAGGCTCTTAGCCCCTGCTTTAAGAAGGCTCCACTGAGCAGCCTGCGCCGGCTGCCTGCATAGTGTCGGAGCGTCCCGTAATGTCGTCTGTGCTAACTCATATGGTGGCTAACTGGGCCTCATCGTTGCCAGCAGCCAGTTGGAGCCTGACCAATCGAACTAGCCATACCTAGCTATTTCCAACCTCCGGTCGTCGGCCCTGCTGAATGCGCTGCCGACGCTGCTGCTCCTGCGCGCGGGCCTGCGCCGGCCGCGGTGGGGCCGGCGCGGCGCCAGCGAAGAGCAAATCTAACGCCTCCTGCAGCGCCTGCTTCTGCGAGTAGGTGTACTCGCCCTGAGTGCGGCGGGCGTGAACGTAGTCGCGCAGTTGCTCCAAGTGCCCCCGGCTTACCACGAACGTTTGGCGCACCCCATCCGCCGGAGCAGCCGGGCTGGCAGGCCCAGGCTCCAACCCAGCAGCCTCAATCGTTACCGTTGGGGTGTTACTGGTGTTACGTGTGTTACTGGTATTACCAATGTTACTTGCCCTTTCTGGCTTATCTGCTGGCTTTTCCACCGGC
Organism: Hymenobacter humi; assembly: GCF_042665855.1. Lineage (NCBI taxonomy): Bacteria > Pseudomonadati > Bacteroidota > Cytophagia > Cytophagales > Hymenobacteraceae > Hymenobacter > Hymenobacter humi. The sequence goes on from NZ_JBHTEK010000002.1 coordinate 21,011, forward strand.
TCATGCTCGTCGCTAAGGTCGAAAAAGTCGCGTTCCGACGTGGGCTTGGCGGCCTTGGGGTCGCCGGGGCGGGGCAGGTTCTTGAACGTTTTGGCCATGGAAGGGATCGGATTAACGCGTGAGGATTTCGGCGACCAGCGCCTGGTAGTCGGTAGCCCCGGCGCTCTGCGGGGCGTAAGTGAAAATGTCCTGGCCCAGGTGCGGTGCCTCGCCCAAGGCAATGCTCTCGCGGATGAAGCTGGTCAGCACCAGGCCCGGGTAGAGGGCTCGCAGTTCCTCGGCGGTTTCCCGGCGCAGTATTTTGCGGCCGTCGTGCCGGGTAAAGAAGATGCCGCCCACCGACAGCTCCGGGTTTAGCCGCCGCCGGACCCGGCCCACCAGCTCCAACACCTTTTCCAAGCCGTCGGCCGCGTACATCTGGGCTTCCAGCGGAACATAAAGCGCCTGGGCACAGGCATAGGCGTTGAGGGTAACCAGGCCCAAGGCGGGGGGCAGTCCAGCAGAATGTAGTCGCAGCGCTCGCGCACGGGTTCAAGCAGCTCCTTGAGCAAAAACTCGCGGTCCAGCTCGTCGCCTTTCACTTTCTCGAAGCCGGAAAGGGCCGGGGAACCGGCCACCAGGGCCAGGTTCTCGTGCAGCGAGTACGCTTTCAGACGGTACTCACCCAGCAGGGCACCGTACACGTTCTGCTCGGCGTCGATCAGACCCAAGCCTTTGGTCAGGTTAGCCTGAGGGTCTAAATCCACCAGCAGCACCCGCTGGCCGGCGCGGGCCAGCCCGGCCCCCACGTTGGCTGTGGACGTGGTTTTGCCAACTCCTCCCTTTTGATTTGTAAACGCCAGAATCTTGCTCATGCCGCAAACATACGCAACCGAATGTTACTGGTGTTACTAATGTTACTCGTATTACCTATGTTACCAGTGTTACTCTACTTGAAAACCTTCTAAACCATTAAAAAGGCTTATAACGCCTAAATTTAGGTGAAGGACTTTCTAGTAGATTTCTGATTTTGCCTCATGCCATTTGAACACCACGCGGCTTATCTAGCCCTGCGCACCTATTTAGAGTCCCTGCTAGCGGCCTCCACTGACCAAGCCTTTTCCGACATACCTGCGGCATTACGCCCCAACCTGGCCGTGTTCATGGAGGGCAAGACGGAGTATCAGAACAGCGCCGGGCAACGGATGGTGTACGCGGCGGACTTGGCCGCATGGGCCAATGACGTGGTGCACGGGTCCGGCTTGGCTATTGCCCTCCCGTTGGCCTCCCTCAGCGTGGCCGAGTTGCAAGCGGCAACCAGCCGACCAACGCAATGCTAGCGGCAGGGCGTGTGCGCGGGACAGGTTCCGGTGCTGCTACACGCCGGGCAGCACGGCAGCATCACCAACACCGTGGTGCAGCAGCAGCTGGGCGTGAACAAGCCCACGGCTACGCGCTACCTGGGCGAGTTGGAGAAGGGCGGCTACCTGCAGGAAACCGGGACCCGCGGGGCCGGAACGGAGCACCAGTTGATTGGCTCATGATTGGCTCACCACGAGCCGACACCCAACTGTAATTCGTTGAATGAGCAATGTGGAGGCGCTTTTTTCAACAGATAGATTGGCTCAAGCAGTATAATTCTACCGGCTTGGCTTTCGAGGCCACTATTAACGGTGTTACCAGTGTTACCACTATTACCGGTGTTACCAGTATTACCAGTATTACCAATGTTACTATTGTTATCCGTGTTACCACTTCTGTCAGTAGGGCCTCCGAAATTCGGCTAATTTTGCCGGTGCAGTAGTCAAGCTACCGCGCTTCTAAGCTCTCCCTATGGATATCGATGTCGTCAACAAAATCAAGCACCTCGCCCTTATTGCCCTCGCTTCCGATGACGAGCTGAGTGAAGCCATTGTGCTAAAGGGGGCAATGCCATCGACCTGGCCTACAGTGACCAGCAGGGCGCGGTTTCGCGCACTTCCTTTGACTTGGACTTTTCCCTGGCCGACGGCGACTTTTTGGAAGATCTCCAAGCCATTAGGGACAGAATTGAAAAAACGCTGGTGCAGACCTACGCCGAAAACGGCTACGTGGTGCTGGAATACAACTTTGTCATCAAGCCCAAAGTCAAGCCCCATGTGGCTGATTTTTGGGGTGGTTACCTGGTTGAGTTCAAAGTGGTTGAGCAGCACGTGTTCGACCGGTCGACTGCGAATCCCAAAGCGCAGCGACGGAATTTTATCCCCCTGCGCCCCAACAATTCCTCGAAGTTTCAAATCGAGTTCAGCAAGTTCGAGTACACGGGCGAAGGCAGCAAGCGTCTCATTAAAGTGGATGGCTACACCGTGTATGTATACACGGCGGAAATGATTGTATTCGAGAAAGTGCGGGCCATTTGCCAGCAACTGCCGCAGTACGCCGAGATAATTCCTTCTCATACCCCAAGGGCACGGGCACGGGACTTCTACGACATTCACTTAATCATGGAATCCCAAGGGGTCACCTGCCGCTCCGCCGAGAGCCGGGCGCTATTGCAACACGTCTTCGACGCCAAGCGCGTGCCGCTGGCGTTTCTACAGCAGATGCGCCACCACAAGGCCATCCACCGCGACGACTGGGAGAACGTCCGGGCGACGGTTTCCCAAACGGAAGAAGTGCAGGATTTTGACTTCTATTTCAACTACGTGATGAACGCCTTTGGCGGAATTATAGCCCTTTAGGAAAGTAAAGCCGCCAGTCAGTGGAATAATCCTTCTCCTCCATGTCGTACGTTAGGTAGAAATCGAACGCCTTCGGACGCTCCCGCAACTCATCTAACTTCTTGCCCTGGTAGCCGGCGCGCTCCAGATAGAACCCCACCGCTTGGAAGTAGGGGTAGATGAAATCCAACGCGTCCAGCGTAGCCACCAACTTATTTAACGAGAGCTTGCCCAGGGCATTGCGGTAGGCCTCCAAGACGGCTGAAACGCCCCCGCGTAGCCGGGCCGCACGGTGCTGTCGAGCAGGGTGCGCTCCACGTTGGTGGTGGGAATGCCGTCCAGCTGATGTACGCCCAGGCGGTTCGTAAAACCGCCGTTGAGCACCATAAACGTAAAGTCACCGTAGCGGACGCTGGCCGTGGTGCGGCGCTGAGGCTTGGCAAAAGCCGCGTCAATGCCAGCCTGCGTCAAGGACGACTCCCGCTGGGGCTTCTTGGTCTGCTCAAACGTCACGTAGATAATTTTCGGTATCTGCGTGGTTAAGCCGTTCGCCCACACGGCCGAGTAATGCGACAGGTAAGCTCTGGGAGCCAACGCCGTGGCGATGTGCAACACCGAAAACTCATCCTGCACATAGAGCTCTTTCGAGGGCAAGTACCCGTCGGACTGAAGCTTTATCTTCTGCAACATCTCCTTGGCCAGCAGCTGGTCAATCAGCTTTTCCTCCGTAGTGGTCGGCGCAATGTTCCAGGTCGCCCGTTGTTCCTCCAGCACGGCAATCAGTTGCAGCTTGGTAAAGGCCTTCTTAGGATGCTGCTTAAAGAACGCCCGTATTCGGGCTTCTGCGATAACAAACCGTGATTTACCGGCCATAGCAGCGGTTGAACATACCGAAAAGCAGGAAGTATATATACTTCCTGCAAAGATAGTACATAAAAGTCAGAAAATCAAATTCCAGGCCGCTGCGCTAGTTAGAGAGGTACTTCATCGCCATGTTAGCTGCAAATACAAAGTGTATACACTTTGTATTACGCAAAGTTAAAACTTATCGTTCAATAACGCAACCCCATGCTCTATGCGTCCTTACTTGTAGTAGCGGGGAATAGAATTACCCTAAGCCTTACCCAGGCTTCTCCTTGGTCTTTGCGGGCTGTGATACCAGATCACTGCCTGCCATAACTACCCTTACATAAACGCAGATTCTGGGATTGAAAAACAGGGGATTTACCCACCGATAGGCGTGCCATCATCCCAGCTACTCAGCCCTCGTAATCGTTGTTGATGCATTTGACCATTTTTAAGGGCACTTCGACTAACTCGGCCTTTGCGTTATATGTCCAAGCTCGTTAGATGCCGCGCAGGTATTCGCCGGGCTGACTCAGCGAAATGAGGGTTAGACCTAATACAAACTCAGAAAGGGTACAGATAGGTAAAAGTTGATTTCAAAGCTTTTTCAACTATTTATCATTTCAGCACCGATGGCCTTTTATACAAATGATTATCTTTCCACCCACGTAATGGCTGTATTACGCTAATGTTTTTCGTGCTTTCTACTCATTATCCATGCCGCCCCGTAAAGTCCGATCCGACATCAAAATCGGTAATTTAGAAAAAAGGCTAGGCCTTGACAAAGGGGCTATTCGCAATCCGGACGGGACAGATGCCCGGAGCGACAAAAAGCTGGGTACCCTGCGAGCAGAATACCAACGCCTGTACGGTGGTCCGGCCGTACGCGCGGGCAGCACGGGCTTGCCCAAGAAAGCGGCCACACCAAAGAAGGTTGCTGCCCCTAAAAAAGTGGCCGCTCCAGCCCGCAAACCTACTTCCCGCAAGAAATAGCTGTGTTGGCTACATGAAGAATCGCCGTAAGACCATTCACCGCACAAAACCCGCGGATTACGATTATAACGTTTTTATCAACTGCCCCTTTGATGAGGATTTTAAAGAGCTGTTCCGGGCGATGGTGTTTACCATCCACGCCTGTGGTTTTGCTGCGCAGTGCGCTTTAGAGGACAATAATCAGACTAATCGCCTACAACGCATCATGGACCTCATCGGCGAATGCCGCTTCGGCATCCACGACCTCTCGCGCATCGACATTGGCAAGATGCCTCGCAACAACATGCCCCTGGAATTGGGCCTGTTCATGGGCTGCCGCCAGTTTGGGCATGCGCATGACCAGCTAAAAGAATATCTCGTTCTTGACAGCGACCCTCACCGGTACAAACAACACATTACCGACCTGGGCGGCGAGGACCCCGGAGTCACAACAACAACCCGGCGCTTATAATCGCCTGCGTCCGCGACTGGCTCCGGCCGTATGCAAAGCAGCAGGATGGCCGACTTATTCCGAGCGCGTCTTTATTAGCCGAACGCTATTTGCTGTTCCAAGCGGAGGCACCTGCCCTCTGTGCTGAATACCAATTAGTATTCAGAGAACTTGAATTTCCAGAATATCAACCCATCGTGGTGGAGTGGATGCGAAGGGGCCAAGCTAAACTTAAAGCTCTTCAAGACCTCAGTAAGATCACTTTGCAAGCAGCATAAACCTCCACATTTTGCTTATTAGCAGGCCCCTGTAGCGGTCTCTATAAAGTGATAATAGGCTTTGCCTAGCCCCTAAGCAACAATCCTAGTGTAGACCAAATGCACTTTGTTTATGATACGCAACCGGACACGAACTACCGATTTTCGCATATGGCTTCAATCGGTTGGGCTGGAAGGATTTGAGGTCTACGCGTTGCAGTAAGCAGTGGAAAACCTGACAACTGAAGGGCCTTTCACCTTTAGGCCTAAGCGCAACGTTGAACACAGCGTGCGCGTGGTAACCACTCCTGCGGGTGATCTAAAACTGGATTTAAGCACTGAGGAGGCCCGCAAAGCTTTCCTGAAGCATCTGTAAAAGGAGTACATGAACGGAATGGATGCCGATGCGTGGTTGTCGATTCAAAAAGAGACAGGCGCGGTGTAGTTAAATCCACATCCTTAAACCGAGTGCGTTAGCTTTAAGGGCTTACCATACGATAACACTTCCAGATTATGAATACGTCGCCGCAGCCGAGTCCCATCCGTTTAGGAGCGCATTTTCACATTTCTGCCACTGAGCCGCACCTTTACGAGAACCCGTATTTTCCAGCACTAGGGCCGGACAGGTCGCTTTGTAACCCTACGCAAAGTTCAACAGGGTTAACGAGGCTTTATGACGCCGTTGATGCTGAAACGCTACGCGGGGAGCGCCAAACCGAATTCCTCGACACCCTAGTTAGCTGCTCGGCATGCATCAGTGCTTACCAAAGTCGATTCCAAGCACCGCACCTTTAAAAGACCTGGGCTTATTAACGGGCATAAGCATTCACAAAAACAGTAACTTTCTAAATCGTTGTATCTTGTCGGCGTTGAGTACCTGAGCGCGTTTCCAGCCTAGCGGCGAAACAGGTGGTTTGGTAGTCAGGAACAACCCTCAGTCGGGCCTGATTATGCGGCTGCCCAGTAAAAGACCAGAACGCCCGCCGTGTATCCATGGTGGGCGTTGCTGTATACAAAAACGGTGGTTATGGCAACAAGTGAGTGGATGTTGCCGCCCGAAGATGACAGGAAATATTCAGGGCCTAAGGCATTTTTACCCTCTCGCTGCCATAAAAAGGCCTTTATGGATTATTTGAGTAACACTAGTAACATCGGTAATACTGCTTTAACGGACCTTCTTAGTGTGCTACGCAGTGAGCTTATGTTGGACCGGCAATAACCGCTGGACAGTGGTGGGATGGAACGTCCGGCCGCGGCGGGTGCGGTAGCCGGCTTGGTTCAGCTCATCGGCGACCTGTTGCAAGGTGTACCCCTGGCTGCGCAGCAGCCCCGCGAGCCGGGCAGCCTGCCGGTTGGCTTGGTGTTCGCGGGCATTGGCTTGCATCGCGGCCTGGCCCTGGGCGATGACCGCCGGCGTGAAATTGGCCGGGCTCCCCAATGTGACGCCCCGCGCCTTCTTGGCCGCCAGTGCCTCCTTCGTGCGTTTGGAGATGGTTTCGCGCTCGTGCTGGGCGATGACGGCGAACAACCCCACCGTGAGGGTATTTGCGTCGGGCATGTCGCAGCAGACGAAATCTACGCCCGAATCACGGAGGGCAAAGATGAAACCCGCATTCCGCGACAACCGGTCCAGTTTGGCAATGAGCAGCGTTGCGCCTACCCGTCGGGCCTCGGCGATGGCGGCCAGCAGCTGCGGCCGTTGGTTCTTTTTACCGCTCTCGATTTCCACGAATTCAATTCCGAGTTGGGCCGCGTCCGGCACGAAGGCCCGCACGGCGGCCCGCTGCGCGTCAAGGCCTAAACCGGAACTGCCCTGCTTTTGGGTGGAGACGCGATAATAAGGAGTGTAACGGCGCGCCGGGGACATCAAATCAGAACAAGAGGGAAGAAAACGCCCCAAAGCTACGCCTTTTACATGTTGTAAACGTTCGTTTGCAACATGTAAAACTAGGTATAAGGCACCAATCTTAGGGTCTCCTACAGGTCATTAGCAAAAACTAGGGAAGCCTTTTCACTGTCCTGCCTTACACTTTGGCCTTTTAGTGACATTGGGGGATGAAATGACTTTAAGGCTACATCCAGTGCTCGCCTAATTCGCTAAATCATCAGAAAGAGTCTCTATTGAACACGTTGCCTCAGCAAATAACTGGTTGTCGAATGGACTACCCCGGTGGTGGTACTCACATCTGATGGAACCGTATTGACACCGATGCATTCCCAGCCGCGTTTGCTCATATAATTCAATGCAGCCATCATGGAGCTCATTCTGCGAACAATGGCATCGTCCTGCGCAAGTTGTGTGTCGTTCACCGGAGGGGACGCTTCTTGGCCATATTCTAAATGAACGCCCGCAAAATCACTATCCCTTCCTGTTATAAGGCAATGGCGATAAACTGAAACTAAAGGAGCGACAGACGTAGTCTGAGCAAGCGTTGGCGCAGCGGTTAACCCTAGCAATGAAAAGCAAAAAAGATACTTGAGCATGGTAGAAAATTGAAAAGTGGCAATACTCAAATCTAACCTTTTTATCCATTATCCAATACGCACCGCCGCTAGCTTGTGCTTAAAGACATGCCCAAGCTTCACCAGGTTTCGTGGCCAAAAAGTGTTGTGCAGGAAACTATAGAGGTTAAACAATATATTAATTTTCATATAATTTTAAAAACTACAATATTTTCTTGTGAATTTAAAAATATGGACAGTATATTTACAATATAAATAAGTATATATACTAACTTGTCTACCCCAAGTAAGAAATGCTTAAAATCCGTTCAAGGCTGGGGTTACTTTCCGCAATGACTGGCTTCGGCCTAACTATAAGCAGTTGTCAAAGCACTCCTGACCCTGCTCCGTGTACGAAGGTGACCCCTCCTACGGCGGCGTTTACCATTCAGGAGGAAATTGGAGTTGCGAGTATGCAACTTATTGGGCGGTACGAAGTGGATACAGTTGGTGCGTCCAACACAATCCCTATCTTATTCACGGCCTTGGATAGCGTCGATGTAACCTACGAGTGGACCGTCGGGGCCGACCCGAGAGTATATAGAAGCCGCACAATTCGTCTCTTCTTTGAAAACCCTGTGGGGCCTGTCACCGTCCGGCTCAAAGTTAACACGGGCACTGCCACGGGTTGTGCCGCAGTTGACGGCAAAGAGGTTATGGGTCAAAAGACCTTAGTGGTACTACCTGCCAAAGAAGCTCCTGTTTTTGGGGATTATGAGGGCTATTCCTTATCTGACCCCAGCCGAAAGTACACCATACAAATTCGGAATAACAGCCTCTTAAACCTGCCAGAAGGGTGTACCTATAACCTTAGGGATGAATTAAAAATAGGGTCAACTGCCCTGTTTGCTTACAGCGGCACCTTTGATCCGGCGTACGGTGCCGGCTCGTTGGAAGGTAAGGCAGTACTGGACCGCAAGGACAAGCGGGCAATAGTCGTTGAATACAGTTACAGCGACCCCAAAAAGGCAGTGCCGGGAACTCGCCTACGCGACAAATTCATCGGGCGCAGAAAATAGCCATTTCTATTTCTTACTTTTTTCACAATAAAATGAAACAGCTCTACTCGCTTTTTCTTGCCTCGGTGTGCCTATTGGCATCCCACATGTCAAGGGCTCAGCTTTGCCAAGACAACATTAACACGGTTACCACTCAGTGGAATTCGCCGGCTAGCAACAACACGTGGAATTGGACCGCCCAGTTCTTTACGGATGCTTACATTAAAAACCGGCCTCAACCCACTACCATAGCGTCTCCCTTCTATTCGCCAAATAGCACGCTCCAAAACCAAAACATCATTTTTCTTCAAAATGCAGCCGTTAAAGACTGCCAACCTATAGATGGTTGGGAACTGTTAGTCAAAGATTTAGGCAGTGGAGTCGCTTTGCCCGCCACGGCAGTGACTAATCCATTTTTTGCGCTTTACAACCGTTATACGGCAACCATTAGGGTCTTTTTTCTGGTGACCGACCCTATTACTGCGACCAATAATGGCGCCACCGTATCCTTGCAATTTGAAAAAACGGGACAGCGAGCAAGTGCTTTGCTGGCGCATGCCGAATCCATCATGCCAGCAGTGGACCGCTTTACAAAGGACATTTCCATGCGGGTTCCTAACCGCTACACGAATGAATCCGACTTCTGGATGTTTGCGGATTTTCCCGTTGCTTACGACCCCTGCACGTGCATGTTTTCCTCCCGCCTGCGCTTCACTTTTGAATTAATCCAAAGCACAGACGCTAACCTCGCTATTAAACTAGATGGAACGGGATACATAAAACAGGTCATCAAAAGCAACGCGGGTGTAAACGTTAACGGATCAGACTTCCCCGTTTTCAATTGGGTGAATGGCCTTATTTCATCGGGAACAAAAGGCTATAACACCTACGCTAACTTTGCAAGTGGAGCAGCGGCAATTAATGGTTTTAACAACTCCCTTAATCCTGGAGCAGCTGCAGCTGACCTTAATGCATTTACAAACATCATGAGGTTGGGAAATAGTATCCCATACTTAGGTGGGATGATGGGCATATTTGACTTTCTACTTGCAGGGGAAGGTCGGAGTCTAAATCAGCTGCCCCAATGGCATTTGAGGCAAACCTTAAGTTCGACTTAACAGGTTCTGCTTCCGGTAAATTAGACTTGTCTATTCCTCGAGGTGACCGGATTTTGAAAACCCCAGGCTCACTCAGCGATGGAACCGCTGCCGTACCCAATTATGACAACGTATTGGGATTGATTGCGCTTTTGGAAACGCCTAAAATTGAGTATGTTGTTTATGCAAATGCTCGTACAAATGGCGTCTTAAGCGTGGAAACCGCGAATCCCTCGTACGATCCCAACTGTAACCTCGGCTATGACGAATATGGGTATCCCCTATGTGCACCTGAAACGGTTACTAGCAGCATAGGACTTTACGATGACCGAGTCAAACAGTATCGATTGGTTAACGATTTAAAATATGCCGTCAACCCTGCAGCTGGGTTACAACTGACTGACTTAAAGGCAGCACTAGTCGTTGAAAATGCAAGCACTGGGTTGGGTACGTTTGCTGCCACCTTTGGTGACCCGAGTCTATTAAATAATACAGTGCCGGACTATTACAACAGAATAGGGTATGAAAAAGAAACAGACAAACGCTTTCGGACCCCATTTTTACCCCTTGGTTGCTTAGGTAGCACCAGCATTGCAGTAGCGCAAAACCACAGTCAAGGCTTTGATTATGTGGAGCCTAAACTTTATTTGAAAGTAAAAGCAATTTTCACCCGGTCAACGCCCCAGCTAATACCCAACCAATCATCTATTTGGCTACTTACAAGGTCGACGTGTCGCGTTCGCCAAATGACCCAGGTAACCTTCAGTTTGACCAATTTTATGTTCAAGACTGCCCGGATCCGAATAATTCATACAGCTATGGTGACCGCTACTACTACCAAGCAAAAGGTGGGTTTAACTTGCCGTACTTTCCGGTGACCCAAGCAGGCATTGCGGGCGCAACTAATCCAAACTATCCGGCAGGATGCTCACGCCAAGTAGCGGTGCAGACATCAGCGCAGATACAACAGTTTTGCACCAACCCCAATACGTACAATCCGGTGATGTTAGCCCGGCCCGGTAAAACTGCGGGATTAACCAATCCAAGTACCCCCATTCAACTTACGTGCATGCCCAATCCAGCGTCGGGGATAAGTAAGATCTCCTACACTTTGAACAAAGAGGCGACAGTGAGTATCGAACTTATGGACATCATGGGCCGCAGCGTTCAAAAACTTCTCAATACACAATCACAATCAGCAGGTGTGCACGAAGTACAATTCGATGCTATCAAATTACCTCAGGGGTTGTACCACTGTGTACTGCAAACAGGTGAACAACGCAAGTCGATCAAAATTGAGATAGCGAGATAAAATGCCATGATTCATGGCAAACTTCAGCCATTGAGCTGTCGGAGAAGTTATCGCATTTTGCTAATTATCCGATTATGAAGATGCTACTAGTGTACCGTGTACGGTTTTCTGTACGCGGTACACTATATGATTTTAGGGCTTGTGCTTACATGAGTCAGCTGTTTTGTAGCGTTTTTCAGGAGCTTCCATGCGGCTAGCAATTACTCATATATTTAATACCTGTAGCTGCAATTGGTAAGCTTCTGCTTCTTGATCCTCACCGTGCTGTCTGCCACGGCTCCACAACTTTTGATGCTCTCCTCATAACGCGTGCACTGCTGGCAATCCTCGGCCCCAAACGGCGGCTTTTTGAAGTATTGCCACATTCTACGGTTCAAGGAATTTTTATACGTCACACGCTGGCTGGAGCGATACGCTAAGCGCAGGTTCCCGAGGTGGTCGCTGACGGTGTACTCGCGGGTCGTGACGGTGCTGACCTGCCCGGCGGGGTCGCGCACGTACTGGCGCAGCACGCGGCCGGCGGCGTGGGCGAAGAAGCGCAGCGAGTCGGCCTCGTACTGGAAGCCGCCGAGGTAGTCGGTGCGCACCGGGGCTTCCCGCTTTGGTAGACGAGCTTGGCGACTTTCTGCCCGTCGGCGGCGTAGCGGAACACCACGCTGTCGGCCCCGCTGCCGAACTTGACCTGCCGGGGCAGGTTCAGGTGGTTGTACAAAATGCGCGTGATCCCATTATTCTTATCCTGAGTCAGGTTGCCGTTGGCGTCGTACTCGTACTCCTGGCCCAGCTTCACCCCTCCTTCCTAGAAGTCCCCGGCCCGCGAGGCCGGGGCTCCTGGGATCGCATGGGGCTTAATATATCACAGGCCTTTTGATATATATTATCAAACAGGAATGCCCTTAATGTGGCCTCCGCGAGCAAGTGAACATATTGTTCAACTAGGATATAGTCGCTGTTGAAGGCGAGCAGGCGAAGGTAATCCTTGGGTGCGCATGCAAACTTAGTTTAAGGGTGTGATGATAGAAATCTGAGTTTTGCCAGTTCTTTTTCAAAAACACCCATATCGGTTGGGTCTTTACCACGATCGATTCCACGAAGCCATTTTTGCTCCGCTTTCTGATAAAGTTTAAAACCCTCATCTGTCAAATCTGAACGCATCAAGCAAGATTCATCATTAATAATCTCTTCAGGCTCGAGAACTGTTCGAAGTGTCAAATTATGATTTTGAAGGAATGTTATTAAGGCCCGATGTCTTGCATGAATTTTTTCTATGCTTTCTATGCCGCCTGGACGTTGAGTAAACCAGGATACTTTGAACAGCGTGAAATCCTTTTCCATCTTTTAATCTCTTCGTTCTAATCTTGTTGGCACTTCTTTTACGTCATGAAGTTTGCGTGTTTCCTTGTCACGAATGTAAGTGCCGCCCGCCTCTCGAATCCGCGCTTCTTTTGCGGCTTGAGCTCCTTTAGGGGCAGTAAGGCTAGTAGTTTCAACCAAATCAGTGACGGTTCCATCTTTTATAACGGCATGGTCTATTCTACGGCCTTCACCTGAAACTGGATCTTTAGCAATTTTACCATTGCTATCCCGCAAAAATCGTTCTCTTTGCACAGAAGCTCCTGGGTTGGCTTTTTCCAATTCAGTTTGTGCCGCTTTTTCGCGCAAAGCACCCGCTTTTGCGTTTGGAATTTGTCCGTTTTCTCTTGCTTCAGCAGCTTTTTCAAATCGGTTAGCAACGTTCCTCGCTCCATTTATTGCGCTCCATCCCGTCCTGATTGTGCCTGCGGGCATGAGCGCTCCTAGCATGCCATTATCGTATGAAGCCTTGGCTTCCGCCATTTGTCGCTGGTTGACTTCTTGATTGAGGCCGGGAGCGTTGACTGGCATGGCAGTGCTAAGAATGGCGAGCATTGCCGCAATGATGCACGGTGGGCATTCGCCATCAGGATCGCTATATCGCAGTGCGTTGTTAAAGCCGAATTGATACGTACTCCACGATTCCTGGCCGCCTTCTTCGGCTTTACGATCGACACTGTGCCACCTTCCAAGTTGGGCATCAAAGAAGCGCCAGTCCTGGTGGTTCCAGCTCAGGCCCAGGTCGGTCTGGAACTCCTTGCCGTTGAACTTGTATTGGTTCAGCGGCTTTAAGCCCGGCGTGCTGCCGGGGAGCCCGGCCAGTTCGAGTCCTGTGGGGTCGTACTGGGTTTCCTGGATTTGCAGGCCCTGGCGGAGCTCGACGCTCACGTCGTCGAAGAACACGTCCACGGCGCTCTCGTTGGCCACGTAGGCGGTCACGTAGCCGTCCTGGGGTACGATGAGCTGCAGGCTCCGGGGCTGGTAGTTGTTCAACGCCAGGGAAGTGATCTGCTGCACCTGCTGGCCGACCAGTACCGAATCACTATTGAAGACGAGCAGGCGCAGGTAACCCTTGGGTACGCCCCCGGGCAACTGGTCGAGGCCCGTGAGGCCGGCGGCCACGCCGATCTGCAGCAGGGGCAGGCCGCCGCGGCGCACGGCCTCGGGCGGGGCGGGCTGGCCGGCGGCGGGCTGCAGCAGGCCGGTGAGGAAGGAGGCGAGCGAGAACCAGAAGCTCTGTTGTTCCGCTTGCGGGTACAGGGCGTAGGCGCTCAGGGTGATCGTATCTCCTTTCTGCACGGCCAGCTGCTTCAACGGGCCCAGCGGCTGCGGGGCCGAGCCGCCGGCGTTGAGCCGCGCCACGTACGTATCGGTGCGGGAGAGGCTGCCCACTTGTTGCGCCACGGGGGCCGAGACGCTGAGCGAGTCGAACTGGCGCACCTCGCGCCCGTGCTGGTCGGCGTCCCCGAGGTTCAGCGACGTCTTATACGTGAGGCGCTGGCCGGGACGGTAGGCCAGGCGCAGGTTGCCCAAATGGTCCGACACCGTGTACTCGCGGGTCGTGACCGTGCGCACCTGCCCGGCCGGGTCGCGCGGGTAGGAGCGCAGCACGCGCCCGGCGGCGTGGGCGAAGAACCGGAGCGAGTCGGCCTCGTACTGGAAGCCAGCCAGGTAGTCGGTGCGTTGCGGCGTGGGCTTGCCGGTCTGGTAGACGAGCTTGGCCACTTTCTGCCCGTCGGCGGCGTAGCGAAACACCACGCTGTCGGCCCCGGCGCCGAACTTGACCTGCCGGGGCAGGTTCAGGTGGTTGTACAAGATGCGGGTAATGCCCTTGTTCTTGTCGGCCGTGAGGTTGCCGCTCGCATCGTAGCTGTACTCCTGCCCCAGCTTCACGCCTTGTTCCTGGAAGTCTCCGGCCCGCGAGGCCGGTGCTCCATTATAACCCGTGGGGCGCGGGAGCTGGTTGCCCGTGATTTGGTCGTCGACGGCCTGCAGCCGGTTGCCCTGATAGGTGTAGGCGAGCTGGTCCACCGCCCCGAACCGGGCCGGCGCCGTGCGGGTGGCCGGCGCCAGCAGGCCCCGGCGCTGCAGGTGCCCAATGTTGCCGTTGTCGTCGTAGCCCAGCCCAAACAGGCGGAAGCGGTCCTCCTCCGCGTTCCAGGCCCCGGGCGTCGGGGCCAAGGCGCCGGCCCGGGCCACGAAGTCGCCCCGCAGTAAACGGTTGAGCGGGTCGTAGGCGTAGCCGTAGGCGCGCTGCACCCCGTCCCGGCCGCGCCAGGTCTGGCCCGTCAGGTTGCCGCTGTACTGCTCGTAGCCCCGGGTGAAGCCGCGCTCGTAGTGCAAACTCAGGTTAAACAAGTCGGCCGGATCGGGCGCGTGGGGGTTGTTGAGGCCCGTGAGCCAGCCGCGCGGGTTGTAGGCGTAGTCCACGGCCTGGGCCAGCGCCCCGGTGGCCAGCGAGTCGACCACGAGCTGCCCCACCTCGTTGTAGCGCCGCCGCGCCAGCAGCACGGGCTGGGTTTCGGCGCCCACCTGCTGGCGGGTGGCGCGCAGCCGGCCCGTGTGGTCGTAGGCGAAGAAGTCCTGCACCATGAGCGGCTCGTAGTCCGGGCCGCGGTGCAGGGTCACGCGCTGCAGCGGCTGGCCCGTCCAGTCCAGGTGGGTGGTGACCAGGCCTTCGCGGTTGCGGGCGTTGGTGGTTTGCACCTGCACGGGGCGGGCGCGTGCGTCGTAAAAGGTCGTCGTCGTGAGCCAGTTTGCCCCCGGGTCCCCGGCCGGGCGGTGCAGTAGCCGCGCGCGGGTGCGCGTGACCAGGCCCGTGGTGCGGGCGTCGGCCACGGGGCCGTGCCGGCGGGAAAGGCGAAGTTCGTGTCCGCGTTATAGGCGGCATCGGCCGTACCCTGGGCGTCGAAGTTGAAGTTGTAGTCGTCGTAGTAGCTCACGCCCAGCACGAGCCCGGCGCCGAATCCCGCCTGGCCCAGGCGCGGGTAGGCCCGATCCGTGGTGTAGAACTGGGGGTAGGCGCCGGCATTGGCCGTGCGCTGCTCGTACTGGCGGGCTGCGGTCGTGTCGGCGTCAGCCCCGGCCTGCAAGATGGTCGGGCTCGCCCCGTCGGCGCGCGTGACCAGGCCGGTGAGCACGACGCGGCCCAGCGCGTCGTACTTGGTCCAGCTCCACTCCTTCCGGAGGCGCTGCTGCGCGTCCTGGCTGAGCACCGGCCGGTCCAGCGCGTCGTAGACCACGACGGTCTCGCCGTCGGTGCCCGGCACCTGCTTGGCAATCTGCCGGCCACGCCCGTCGTAGCGGTAGCGGAACACGAAGGGTGCGGCCGCCGCCGGCAGCGGGGCCGGCAGCACGCCGGTGGCCAGCACGCGCTTGGCGGCTTCGGGTGGGAGCACGTACTGCAGGCGGCCGAAGTCGTCGTAGGCGTAGGCCGTGCGCAGCCAACGGCTGGTTGCTGAGGAACCCGTGCCCGGGCGGGCGGCCTCGACTTGCCGGAGCACGACCTGGCCCTGCTTGTCTTTCCACTCGATCGTGCGGTAATGGTGGTCGCTCTCGTCGGCGACTTCCATCCCCCAGAGCTCCCCGGCCGGGTACACGCCCTGGTAGCCCGGGTCGAACACCGCCGGATCGTAGCCGGGCCGGAACCAGAGCACCGAGTCCTCGTCCGTGTTGGGCCGCTCGCTGCGACCGACGGCGTGGCCCGTACCCAGCTGCCAGGATTCGCCGGGCGCCCCTTGCGCCAGCACCCGGTTCAGGGCGAGGCCTCGAACTGCGTCTCGGCGTAGGCCCGGCCCGTGCGGGCCACGCCCCGACCCGCAAAGTCGGGGTCGGGCGGTCCCTGCCCGCCGCCCGGCACGCCCGTGCTGCGGTAGAAGGCGGCCTGCTCGGTCAGGGCCCGGTAGCGGAAGCCGGCCGGCCCCACGGCGTTGGCCGGGGTGGCGGTGACGTCGGCGGCGTAGGGCAGGTACTGGCGGGGTTCGCGGCCGAGCGCGTCGTAGGCCTGCGGCTGGACCAGGTCCCGCAGCTCGGGGAGGCCTCGTGCTGCACGGTCTGCACCGGCCGGCCCAGCCCGTCGAGGTACTGCGTGGTGCGGGCGGCGGCGCTGACCGGCCACGTGGGCGCCGCGTCGGCGGGCGCGTCCAGCAGCGGCTCAAGCGCCGTGGCCGGGATAGGTTCCTGGCGGGCGCCGGTGGGCAGGGTCCAGGCCACGGCCAGGTAGCCCGGGCCCCAGCTTTGCTTGTGCCGGGCCTCGACGTAGTAGCGCTGATTAGCCAGCAACTGGATGGTGGCCGAGCGCTGGGCGGGGTAGCGGTCGAAGTCGTGGGCGGAGGAGGTGTAGTCCAGGCAGGAAGCAATCAGGACCTTGTGGGCCGGGTCCTGGTCGGGGCTCAGGTAGAGCTCGGCGGCGTCGTCGCCCACGATCCAGAAGGTGTAGGCCCCCGTCAGGGGCGCGACGAGGTAGCCGCGCACGCGGGCGGCGTAGTTGAAGCCCGAAGCGGCCGGGGCTTCGAGCCTGGTTGAGATAAGCCGTGCCGGTCGGCGCCAGGTGCACGGGCACGTCGGCCAGGGCCCCACCGGGCACGTTGGCCCACTCCTCGCGCAAAATCACCTGGGTGGGCGCGGGCGGCGGCGGGGCGCGGCCACGGGCAGCAGGGGCACGCGCGGCACCCAGGTGCGCACGAAGTTGACGTCCGCCGGGGCGCTGGCCGCCGAGTCCGCACCGGCCCGCAAGGGAGCCAACGCCAGGCCGGGGTTCGTCTCGTCGGGCCGGTTGCGGGGCCCCACCGGGCCGGCGCCGAGGGCCAGGTACAGGGGCTTGCTGGTCAGGGTCAGGTTGGTGACCCAGTCGTTGGTGGCCCGCACCCGGTAGGCGCCCGAGTCGGCGGCGCTGGCCGCGGCCACGGCGTAGAGCGAGTCGGCCGCGCCGGCCACGTCCTGCCAGGCGCCGGCCTGCCGGCGCTGCCACTGGTAATGCGTGCGCGTGCCGCCGAGCGGGCGGCGCAGCGTGAGCGCCTGCCCCGGCAGGGCGCGCACCGTGTCCGTGCCGGCCGGGGCGGTTTGCGGGGCGTAGTTGAGCCCGAGTTGGCGCGGGTCGCCGGCGCCCTCGAACTGGGGCTCGAGGCTGCCGAAGTCGAATACGTTGTTGTGGGCGTACAAGCGCAGGGCCGCCGTGGCCGACCCCGCGGGCCAGGCCGGCAGCCGGGTCAGGCGGTTGGCGTTCAGGTACAGGGCCGTGAGCTTGGGCAGCTGCGTAAGCGCGGCCGGCACGGCGCCGGTGAGCTGGTCGCCGTCGAGCTCGAGGAACGTCAGGCTGGTCAGGTTGCCCAGCGCGGCGGGGATGGGGCCCCCGATCGGGGTCACGCTCAGGCTCGAAGGTGGTCAGGTTGGCCAGGTTGCCCAGCGCGGCGGGAATGCCCCCGGTGTAGGCGTTGCCCTGCCCGAGCGGGATGTTGTAGTGGTTGCCCAGGTACAGGCTCTGCAACTGGCCCAGGTTGCCGAGTTCGGGCGGAATCGGGCCCGAGAGCTTGCTGGAATACAGCGAGAGGTAGGTCAGGCTGCCGAGCTGGCCGAGTTCGGCGGGGATGGGCCCGGTCAGGCCGGTGAAGGAGAAGACCAGGCGTTGCAGCCGGGCCAGGCGGCCCAGGGCCGGGGGATCGCGCCGGTGAGCCCGGGGGCGGTGTAGCACTCGAGCACGGTCAGGCCCCGGAGCTGGCCCAGGGCGGCGGGCAGCGTGCCCTGCAGGTTATTGTTGCCGCTGACCAAACCGGTGACGTCGCCGCCACTGACGGTCACACCCGCCCAGGTGCCGGCCTCGGCCAGGGTGGTGCCCGTAAGCCAGTTGGTGCGCGTGGTCCAGGCCGGCCCGCCCGTGGCGGCGTAGAAATGGCGCAGCACGCGCAGCTCGGTCGAGTCGGCCACCAGGCCCTCGCCCGGGGGCACGCCCTGGGCCCGGACCCCGTAAGCGCCGGCACCGAGCCAGAAAACAAAGAACAGGGCGCGGCGTAACACGCCTCGCAGCGAGGAGAGGTGGGACATAACGGACTGGTGAAAAGCTCGGGAGTGGGGAGGCAAGGCCGTGCGCGAACGCGCTTACTGCCCGGCGTAGTGGTATTGCTGCTGCGAGAGGATGCGCCCCTGCTCGTCGCGGGTGCGCACGAGGCGGCCCAGCGCGTCGTACTCAAAAAACACAGTGCGATTCTGCGGGTCCGTTTGAGAAGTCGTGCCGTCCAACGGATCGTGGGTATAGGTGGTCACTTGGGCCCCCACCGGGAAGACGCGTAGTTCATCCACCACCCCAGCGCCCGACACGGTGATTTGGCCACCGGCTGCAATGGCCACCTGCGTTGCGTACAACCGCCAGCCATTGGCTTCGACACCGGCGTAGGTCAAGGGTTGCCCATTGGCTTTGGGCACCTCCGTTCCTTGTCTTGCCCAGCACGAAACCGCGTAGGTCGCCGCCGTTAAGGGCCCTGATTGCAATCCACTGGCCGAGCCCAGCCGGTAACTGGCGGTGCCGGTGTATCCCTCGGTCGTCACGAAGGCCCCGCCCGTGCCCGTCGCCACCCACGGACGTAACTCGCCCGCCTCAAAGCTGGTGCACGCCAATTGACTGGCGGCGGCATTCAGGGCATAGGCAATCGGCTTCGTGCCCCCGTAGCCCCACCCGTAGGCACTGGGCAGGCCCTGGGGGCGGTGTTGCTGGAGCAAGTTGCCTTTGGCATCGTAGCCATCGAACGCTAACGTTTCCTCGTAGCGCGCATCTTGGAGCCACGTGCCGTTGCTGCCGATGGCCGCCGAGGTGAAGGGTTGAGGAGCCGACACCCGGGCCTGCCACAGCCGCTGCGGGTGCCCGTCGGCATAATAGTGGGTCAGCTGGCTGCTCACCAAGGTAGAATCAAGCCCTCGCCGCCGCCATTGCTGCTGTTCCACCACCGCGTCCACGACGTTTCGGTCCTGAAGCCCTTGAATGGCCAGGGCCACCGGGCTGCTTGCCTGCGCGGCATCGTAGTCGGAGGCAAACCGCGTGTGCGTGATTAAAAACGACTGATCCGACAGCCCTTTGCTGGCCCAGGAAGGGTCCGTGTGCCAACTGCCGGCCTTGGTCTTGCCGTATCCCCATCTGGTAGATACGTCCGTGAAGGCAGCCGCACCGCGCCCATACAGGCGCTCCCGGCTGGAAACGCGGGGCGAAAACACACTGGTGTAGAGTGCATTATCCGTTTCGTAAATGTCATCCCTATGGTATAGTACTCGGCACAATCCGTTCGTCCGCACGGGGCCACGGTATAGCCTGATAACGTCACCTTGAACTGTTGTTGCTGGGCCGTGATCACGCCCAGGTAGGCATGATCGACTCGTTTCACGGGCCGCCCTTGGTCGTTTTGGTAGAGCTCGGAAACCAGCAAGTTGCGCCGGTTGCTATCCTGTTCGTTGAGATACGTGTACGTTGTTTGACCGGTCGCCGTACCGCGGCGGGTAACGGAGACTTGCTCATAGCCAATGTGGTAGCCGTCCTGCCCGGCGTTGATGAGGCGACTGTCGCCAGCCGCTAACACCGCGTCCCCGCAAAGCGTCATCCGCAAGTATCGGGGCTCAAAAAGAGCTTGCCGGTCGAAAAATGCCGCTGTTGAACGCTGTCGTACCGCGTATACCCGTAGGTCGTGGTCAGGCTGTCCCCCGAGCGCGCGTAATCAATCATCCGGCGGACGCGCAAACCGCCCACGACGCGGTCGAAGTAGGGATCGGGCACCAGGGCCAAATTCCGCAGCTTGACCAGGAGCGTCGCGCGGTCGTCGGGCGAATAGGAAAGCGCCACGAGCAGGTAATTACCGGGGTCCAGCGTATTCGGGGTGCCGTTGTAGGGGGTCGGGGGATACAGCTGGGTTCGGGTATCAAACCCTCCGGGTGCGGGCACGCCTTCTTGAAGACGGTAGAAATACGTGCGCGGCGTCCCACCTGATGGGTTGTTGCTTAAGTAGATGTCTTGGTTAACGCTGACGCCCGTGGCCCCTTTGGGGAGTTCGACATAGGTGGCACTGACCGAAGCCGTGCCAATGCCTTGATAGCCGCCCGGAAAAAATTGATAGTAAACAATCTCCGAAAGCGAATCCATGGCCCCGCCGCTGGCCGAAGCCACCAATTGCATCTGGGCCGGGTCGGGATCGGAATTGGTCTGGCGGAGTTCGGTTACCACATTTGATTCGTATTCAAAAAACGTGCGGCCTCCCGTAGGGTATTGAATCGAAACCAAGCTGCCGGCTTGTGCATAATCCCGGTTGCTGGCCCGGTTGGCGGAGGCATAAGGATTCAAGACGAACAAGTTGGAACTCAGGTAGGACAGCGGCAATTGCGGCACCAACGAACTATTGGGCGCGCCGTTGAAATACCCCCAGTGGTCTTGGGCGTAGCTGTCCCGACTCGGCAGCGGGGTGTGGTGGTACTCGAACCGATAGGGGCTTCCCCATTTCCTGCACCGCATCCAAGCGCAAGCGTGAGGCGCGCCCGGCTCCCCCATTAAAGTAGCCGTACTGCAATTCGTAACGACGTGCGGCCTTCGAAGCGGTAAGCCCCGTGACGTCGATGCTGCGCAGCACGGGGGCCGGAACGTCCAGGGGCAGCGCGACGTCGAGGCGGTTCATGTCGCTGTTGAACACCACCTTCATCGTCGCCGTGCGAATTTCCTGCAGGGTCTGAGTGGTGTAGCTGCTGGGAACGGAGCCTTCCCCTTGGCTAAAAGGGGGATCTTGGGCACAGTAATAGGGAGAGCCGGGATCTGTGCTGTAAGGAACTTGGTACAGCTTGACCCGATTGACCTTGCTGCTGGGGACCTGTTGGCTGGTGTTATTGAGTCTATAGAAGAGACTGATCTGGTCCTTGCCGTCGGCGGAGGTAATTTGCGTAAGGTGCCACGCCGAGTGAAAACTTGTGGTGGTCCCAGGGGTTAGCCCAAGCGCCTCCGTGGTCTCGGGAGCGTCGAAGGAGTACGTCGTTCCGTCCGCCAGCTTCACCTCCCAGCCACCGGACGCGCTGCCGCCGACCACCCAATTCTGGTGGGGATTTAAAAAAGGACGGTGGTGAGAGTCCAGCGTCATCGTCACGCTTTGCCCTGCTATCGAGATGCTGTATAGGTCGGGTTCAATGTCCAGTGTGCCGTTCGCGGCTTGCCCGTCGCGGAGCTTTTTGTCTGCACGTGCGGTGCTGGAAGTAGGCTGCGCCCGGGCAATGGAATCCGCCGCATGCCAGACGGGCCACGCGTCAAAGTATCCGGAGTTGGGGGTTTCATCCGGCAATCCCTTTACGGTCCGCGTCATCAACCCGCCCGGGTTGAACGACCACCCCAGCCCCACCCACGAGGCCATTTCTTCCACCCGCACCCCGGTGGTGCGGTAGCTCAGGGCCAGCGGCAGCGTCAGTTGCGGGCTCTTGATTTCCACGAGCGGCACGCTCACCGAGACGGCCCCGGCATTCAGGTCCACCGGTAAGCTGCCGAAGGTGCCAATGGGAGCCGTAACGGGAGCGGGAGGAATTAATTTTCGTTCCGCTGCCAGCTGAGTTTGTGCCCGCAGCGCGGGGTGAGAAGGCAGCCAATACTCAATGCCAGAAGCGCCCGTCTGAAACGATAAGTCATGCATCAAAAATTATGTAGTAGGTATTTGCTCCGTTGTCTTATATCCCGCCAGCATCACAAGGCGAGGGCGAATTCTGAGGCTGCTTCGCTCTCTAATAGGCAAATGGAGTAAGCAAATGGACCTTTTTGCGGTAAAAAGGGCACATCTTACCCGCCTGCCAAGCCGCAATCCGTTCATGTCAAGGGATGCTTTCGCCAGCAGCGGCTGGCCG
Source organism: Hymenobacter humi (assembly GCF_042665855.1). Taxonomy (NCBI): domain Bacteria; kingdom Pseudomonadati; phylum Bacteroidota; class Cytophagia; order Cytophagales; family Hymenobacteraceae; genus Hymenobacter; species Hymenobacter humi. Next base: position 43,320 of record NZ_JBHTEK010000002.1, read on the forward strand.
GAGTAGCAGTATCCGCCATGCTCGTGCCGGTAGGACAAGACCAACGCACCTTCCCAGGCACGAGAGTAAACAGCCCCAATGGGTTGACGGCGTGTTTAACATGCAAGGCTATCCTAAAGCTTGGGCAATGAAGGGATAGAAGATGAAATCATACACGAACCGAAAGAGCCGAAGGAAAAGCATGACGGGGTCCCCTTGCGCGAAGACGCGCAAGCAGGGGCCGCCAGCACCGAGGCGTGAAAAAGAGGAAATGGAGCGGCCGTGCGGAACACCGGCCGGAAAGGGCAACGGGTAGAAACTCACGGGACCGGGCCGGAAACCGGCGCAGCACCCGCTGACGTTGGCGGCCCTGGCCCCCGTGGGGACCGGGCACCAGCAACCGGGAGGGTTGGGCAGCGTCCCCGTCCGTGGTGGAGGCACAGAACGGGTGAAACAACAGGTTAGCCGCTACAAGGGAGGCTAGTGACGCAAGTAAGGCACTGATTAACAGGGTTTGCAAGGCTCATCCGCACTTTCATGCACAGTGCCGAGCTAATGGGTTGAGAACGAAACAAAATATTTTACCTCCGTTCAGGTTATATATTTAATATAATTAATTACTTATATTATCAATAGATACTATAGTCTTAACTATAGTACTGTTTTCCCTTCAACCCATTATTCTGCCTGCTAGCCTCACTCCTGCTCTCGGTTAGGCTTCGGGCGCTGGATCTGTATACTTGCCCGTAAGGGGACGACCTTGCTAGCCCCTTCTGGTCGCCCTCACTGGCACTAGGTAGCCGCTGAATCTGCTGGGCCTGTTTAGTAGCTGGCAAGACTTAAAACAGAGCTCCTTCAACTCTTGGTGCAGTTGAGCGGTAGGAAACTGGACTGTGGCATCCCAGGTCTCACCAAATGAAAAAGGTTAACCAAGGCTATGGGTTTAAACAATGAAGGCGATAAAGCCGAAAGCCTACAACCCGGAATCACACACCCCCACTCTGCCTTGTCAACCCAGCGAAGGCATTTAATAGGAGCCCGTAATCATCCCCACCGCCCCTGGCATTTGGGACCAGTAGAAGAAGCCGGCATATACACCAAAGGCATCTTGAATGGCCATTAGAAAATCTCAAAAATGGGTTTGCACACAGTTGCGCAGCTTCACGCAACTGATGCCAAATCGCTCCTGTAGGGCTTTTCTGGCTAGCAGCGGCCAGTCTTTGGGCCCGATCGCCAAAATCACTTCTCTCAAGAAGCTGTGTTCCTTCTCTTTGCCCCGCAGAATAGCTGCGTTCGGCCGAGGCTGATACAGGCCGTGGAGCATGTACTGCACCCACAGCGGCTCTTTAGCTCTCTTGATACCGTCGGCTCCTAGCGCAACCGCGTTACTTGGTTCTTTTGTGACTGGCTTGCTTTTCCAATTGCAACGCCTCGGCCCGTTTCCGTTGCGCCTGCACCAGCAGACGCTCCCGCTCCTCAAGGCGGATCGTTTGCTCTTGAAACGTCACCGAGTCCTGCCGCCACCGCGCCCCCACCGACACGGCATAAGCCGGATTGGTCTGCATCGTCTCCCGCCACAACCACGCGCTGCGCTCGTACTGGTCGCGCACGGTGGCCGCGTTCCACCACCCCCACAAGCTCAGGCACAGCACGACCAGCAAGCCGATGAACGCCCACACCCCGTACCGCACCAGCTCCGTGAGCGGCCGGTCCGGGTGGTGGCGCCGCACTTCTTCGGCGACTGCCTGCCGCAGCTGCTGCTCCAAGTCCTTGCCCACTCCCGCAGGAGCCGCATTCTCGGGGACGGGCGCGGGCTTCGCCGCCGCTTCCTGCACTTCCAGCACAATCGTAGCCAGCTTTTCCAGGGTCGGACGGTAATCCACCGGGGGCTGCTGATCCGCCAGGCTTTTTTCACGCTGGCCACGTCGTCGGTCAGGCCCTGCAGCAGTTCACCAATTAGCTCGTTGTTCATAGAAGAGAGGGTAGAAAAGGAAAGGATTAATAGCCCAGTCCGTGGTCGGATGAGCGCAAGCGTGGGGTTGCGGGTTGGTTAAGTTGGGGTTGTTGCTGTTGGTTATGCTGTTCAAAGTCTTGGTCAGGCCGCCCAAGGACAGCGGCCGCGCCGCCTGGCTTCCTTGAAGCGCTGCCCATTCTGCTCGAAGCTGATGCCCGTCGCCTGCCCGGCAGCGTTGCGGTGCAGCTGCACGGTGATGCCCCGCGCTTCCACCCCTTGGGTGAACTCGGGCAGACTCCGGGCCTGCTGGGCGCACGCCTGCACCGCCTCGCGCAGCCGGATGCGGACCTGCTCGTGCACCGGCACGTTGGCCAGGCTCTGCCGCTTCTCCTGGCTCAGCACCGGGGTCAGCGCGTACTTCTGCTCCAGCTCGCGCAGCAGCGCTTCGCTGCGTGAATAGTTATGGCCGTCCCCGACCGTGTGCCCGTCGTCCGCCACCCGGTTGGCCACGATGTGGAAGTGCGGGTGCGGCCGGTCGTCGTGGCGAATCACCGCGTACTGCCCCTGGGCTAGGCCCATCCCTTTCAGGTAGTCCAGGGCAATTGCCGCCATTTTGTCATTGGTCAGCTGCTCCTTTTCTTCCGGCGGAAAAGAGATGGACGTGTGCCACACGGCCCGCCCGAGCGCGGGGTTGAGCCGGCGCTGCTGCTCGAAGTCCTGGGTCATGGCCTCCGCGTCGTAGTCGCGCACGCCCCGGCTCAGCAGCACCTCGCCGTTGCCCTGGTCGAGCTTCTTGAACTGATAGGCCACGCAGCCCCCGAAGCTGCGTCCGATAATTGTCTTGCCGATCACGACGCCAACAGTTTGGTCAACGCATCCAGCAGTCCATCGGCCTTGAGGGCGATGCTACGTACCCCGACCCCGTGGGCCTTCTTCACCAGCTGATTCAGCGTGTTGCCCAAGGCCCGCAGCTCGTGCAGCGCGGGAAGCGCGGCGGGGTCCAGTGTCGGGAGTACCTGGCCCGTCAGCACCGCCTGGCGGCAGTAGTCCCCCACCGTCAGCCGCGCGGCCTGGGCCCGGCGCTTGACCGCCAGGTATTCAATTTTAGTGAAGCGCACCGTGGCCCGGTCCGGGCGGGCCACGGGGTTGCGTGGCCGGCCGCCTTTTCGCTTGGGCGGGGTCTCTTCGGCAGGTAAGGAAGCTTCCATAGCACAGGACAGGGAGTAGGACTTTGGCGACGACAGGAGCCAAAGCCAGCCGTTGGTGGCGCATAAACCGCAGGTTTTTGCCGCCAACAACATGGCTGGCTACTCAACGCGTTAGGGGCCGTTGAACAGACGGAAAAGCACGAGGCTAGGTTACGGCTAGGAGCTAAATAGCGGCGGTCATCCACGGGATATTCTGGAAGCATAGGGACGTTAGGCATCCTCCGCTAACGGTCCAGCCCTTGTCGTTGCAGCCAAGCGCTGATACCGGGCAGAAACAAGCAACCCGAAATAATCCGATTTGTGTACCCCTTAGAATCCGAAAGAGTCATGGTGCTGCCGACTCTCCCCGTGGGTCGCTAGCAGCTGCTGGGCTTGGCTCGCACTGATCTCCTGGGCCACGTAGCTGCCCAGCACCTCCCGCTCAAAAGCGCCGGGCTCCAGCAGAGGATTGCGAGCGGGCTCTCCAGAATATCGGAGGTACTGCCGGCGTCTTATCATTTCCTACGCTTGGCTTACCAGGGTGGTCCGTTCCGTTTTGCTGAAGCCGGGCGCGATGCGGGCCCCAAGGGGCTCCTGACCGAGTGGGTGCGTTCCGTAGACGGGGGCTGGTGGGGGACGTAGCCCGCCCGCTAGGCATCTTACACCGCCCCGAGCAGGTGCGTGGCGTAGCCTCCGCCCGCTTGGTGGTACCCGCGCCATGGGTCATCCAACCGCTCATGGGGGAGCCGGTGCCTGGTGCCGGCTTGTAACTGGGCATAATGGTCACGAAGGGCCTCCCTGACATCTTGACTGCTGAGCCGCCCCGTCACCTCCCCCGGGTGCAGGGCCAGGCGGTAAGCATCCGGCTCGTAGTCGGGGTCCTCCGCCGCTTGCGCCGCCAGCACGTTGAGGCAGCCCTACCGGCGCTCCTCCTAAGCGGCCGCTTCGGCGGCGGAAAGCGTGGCCGTGCCCCGGGAATCAGGTGCGCAAAGTCTGCCATCGGGCCTGCGTTTGGAAGGCCGGGGACCGGCCTTCGGTAGTACTGAAACAATTCCTGCAGCCGGTCACACATTTCCTGAGCGGTGGCGCTGGGCAGTATCTCCAGGCGGCGCACCAAGCACGTTTTGTCGACCAATCGGAGGTGGTCGAGCGCGACCTGGCCCTCCTTGTCCTGAAAGGTGCAGTCAACCCGGGAGGGGTAATCCCGGCGGGTGCTGGTCAGCGCGGCAATGGTGACCAAGCGCAGGGGGCGGTTCATCTCGTCGGGCGAGAGCACTACGCAGGGACGGGTCCTGTTGACTTCGCTGCCTTGAGTCAGGTCCAGATTGGTGAGCCGGACTTCGAAGCGCTGCACGCCTACGACCGCCATTCCCTGTCCTCAAAGGCGTCACCGGCGAATCCTGCCAGCAACACGCCCTTCGGGACCGGGCCTTGGGCCAGCGCCCGCTGAAAGCGCCCGTCCCAGCCCTGGCGGCGGGGCTTCCCTACCGGCTTGATGAGCAGCCCCTCGGGCGTGGGCTGCAAGTCGGCCCCACTGCTGAGGTGATACTACTGCAGTAGCTTCTTGGGCAGCACAATACCCTGGGAGTTGCCCACCCGAATCAGGCGCGTAGTCATAAACCAAACACATGTACAATGCAATTGCATTTCAGGGGTAGAAGGCGCGTGGTGGTTCTACCTATCATCTTTAGCTGGGTAGGCGCAGCGCGTGCTGCAATGAGGGCGGCCGCCTGAGACCGAGGCGCAGCCCATGGGGCACATCGACCCGATTCGTCGGGGAAGGCGTCGTGAAAAACGACTTTTTATCAGTGAAAGCCCCAGGATTTCGGCTGCCAGACGCTTCGTGCGCCTAGACGAGCCCGCAACATGCCGTGGAATCAGGGAATGACTGATAAAAAGTCGTTTTTCACCGCATCGCACGACCCGCCGGCATTGACAGCGTTAGGCAGCAAAGCCTTAAGTGCAAAGGCACCTTAGGACCTAGTGGCCGTACCGGGAATTGCGTCCTAACCCCAAAGAGTGCCCAATAATATTTAAAGTATAATTAAGTATTAAAAAAGTGCAATCCCATTTTGCCGTTGTACCTTTTTGTGCGCTTCCCTTTTTTGCTGTTTTTCGTCGCCTCTTCCCTTTTCTTAAAAGCTTTTTCCCTCTCGCGCGAGTCAACAACTTGTGTATTTTTCTTTATTTGTCTATTTGCAGGGCTCAGAACGTGTTGATACAATGACTGTTACGCCACTTAAAAACGACTTTTTATCAGTTAAAAACGACTTTTTATCAGTTAAAAACGACTTTTTATCAGTTAAAAACGACTTTTTATCAGTCACCTCCCTGGCGAACTACGACTTTTTATCAGTTAAAAACGCCCTTGAAAAACCAGGGTAGTTTTTAAGTCCTGCGCCCTATATTTGTGACCTACCGCTACCCTATGGAATCGACTGACGCCCTGCAAGTCCGGCAGCACAATGCCATCACCACCGCCCGCTACGACTACACGGCCTGCCAGCTGGACCTGCTGTTCTTTCTGCTCTCCAAGCTCCGCCGCGAGGACGCCCCGAACCAGGAGTACCAGATTCATATGAACGAGGTCGTGGCCATGACGGGCCGGGAGTGGCACTACAAGCAGCTCAAGGAAGCGACCGAGTCCATGGGCTCGCGCATGTTCGAGGTGGAGAACGACGAGGCCTACGTGCAGCTCTGGATGTTCCAGAAGGTGGAGTACGTCAAAGGCCAGGGCTTCCTGCGCATCCGCCTCTCGGAAGACATCCGGCCCTACCTGTTCGAGCTAAAGAACAACTTCACCTCGTTTCAGCTCTTCTCGGCCCTGAAGATATCGAGCAAGTACGCCAAGCGCATCTACCGCCTGGCCTCGCAGTGGAAAGACATCGGCGAGACCAAGACCTACGACCTAGAAGAATTTAAGCTCATGCTCAAGCTCAAGGACGCCAAGGGCAAGGAGCCCGAGCAGTTCCAGCGCATCAGCGACCTGAAAGCCAAGGTGCTCGACATTGCCGTCCGGCAAATCAACGAGAACACCGAGCTCAAGATTGGCTACACCCTGCTCAAGCAGGGCCGCTCGTTTCACGCCGTCCGCTTCTACGTCACCCGGCAGCAGCCCAAACAGCTGCCGATTCCCTTGAGGAATCCCCGGAACAGGCCCGGGTACTGATGGCCCGTCGTCACCTCGAGACCCTGGGCATAAAAGACATCCAGCTGGTCGGCCGCATCCTCGGCGACAAGCAGCTGCTCAACGAGCTGTTCAAGTTCATGTACCGGCTAAAAACCGATAAAATCAAGGCCGATAAAAATCCCGGCGGGCTCCTGCTCACCGTCTTGGGACTCAAGAAAGCCAAAATGAGTTAACGCAGCCCCTTCTTAGCCCAGTCACAAGCTGCACGGGACGTATCAGATATAATCTTGCGTGGACCCAATCAGCTAGTAGTGTCTAGTGTAGAAGTATTACCCGTGTTACTTGTGTTACCTGTGTTACTATTAGTCGCCCTTCTTTTAAATACGGTGGGATAAACTTCCACCAAAAAAGTTATTTAATTTGATGTCACACACGGGCCCGCTTGTTTATGCGTTGACCGAGAAGTATCCATTTATTATAAAATACTATATTTAGGAATGCACGTGCCTTTGTACATGATTTTCGAGCGCTCGCTCGAATGCGAGGGTGCGGCTACGGTAGTGTCCTTACGGGTGCGAATAGAGCTTCAGCGGTTTTGACATCGCCGAGGGATGATAAACTACCCATGACTGCATTCGCATGTATCATCGCATGAAGGCGCCCTAATCATACTTAACAGAGATATCTGTCGGATACCTTGATAGACAATTCTCATTTCACCTTTCTTCTATCTCTTGCATATGCCTCTCGTTCGATATCGCTGGGTCATCGCTTTCGCAAGTACCATCCTATGGTCCCTGCTGCTCTGTCCTGCCCAAGCGCAGACCATACCCACTTCAACTGTCTCGGCCAGCACACCACCACCCACTATGGTGCTGGTAACCATCAATTGGTGGGGGAATCTAGCAGGCACCTCATTCCTGCAAGCCGCCTTCGACACTGGCGGACGGGGCTTGGCAAACCTGAGCGAAGCAGAACTGAACAAAAAATACGCAAAGGTTCCTATGCCCGCGTCGCCGACTTCGATCATCAATTTCGTAGTGCAGAACGGCTACCGAGTGGTGGGCTTTTCCACCACACAGGGTGGGGCCGGGGCCGATGCCAGCCGGGTCAGCGTGACCAACGGGTACGTCTTCCTATGTGAGCAGGTACGGTAGTACCAGTTTGCGAGAAGCCCCGCTTAGTGACCAGTATAGAGACAATCCGTCCAAAAGTATTCAAATAGAGTTGTCATACCTAGAGCGACTGTATTACCGTTACGTCAAGCTGAAAGACATCTAGATTGGTTATCCCAGCTAGGTGTTTACTGGAGTCTTTCCTACTGTTCGAAATGAATTAAAAAATTTGGACGGCCTACACTGCGCGGCTCACTCTTTTGCAGAAAAGAGTGGCTACAACTTAAAAAATACTTTACATACATAACAAATAGAAAATAATATTATATATATATAAATTATCTTGTTTTAACGTCAGGCGACAAATACATTTGTTTCGTTCTCATCCTTTTGCTTCTACCCATGCAAATCAAGAGATTGGTCGCCCCGATTCGGCAATCGGGCATATTGCTTTTAACGGCAGCGCTAGCCATGGGCCTGCCCGCATGCCGCGACCAAGCTTCCACCCCCAACCCCTGCCAGGGTCAAAAGGCCAACCCTTTGACTGTGAGCTTCGTCGAAGCCTTCGGCACGCCTACACCCGACACAGCTTACAATGGTCAGACGGTGTCATTGCAGGGCCCGGGCGCGCCCTACACGAGCTACCAATGGCGCATCGGCGCTATCGACGAGCGCACCGGGCGTACTACCGCCGTGCGCTTTGACAACCTAACATTGGGACCGATTCCCGTCCGCCTAATTGCCAAGCGCCCACCTAACGCGGCGTGCTTCAAAAACGATGACGGGGTGGATACACTTACCCAAGTCCTGACCCTGGTGCCCATCCGTGACCCGCGGGCGCCAATTTATGGGAAGTTTAAGGAAGTAATTCGGACGCCCCGCAGGACACGTTTACGGTACGCATTTACTCCGGCCCCAATTATTCCTTCCCCAACAACCCGGCGGCCGATCCAAGCAACTACGCGGTAGGGCTGCCCAAAGGGTGCCGAATTCCTTATGTTGAAATCGGCCTGACGTGGCGCGGCATTACAGCCAATAGAGGCGGATGCACGGGCTTAAACATCACCAAGGGATACTTAACCACCCGCGATAGCATTCGCATCGAGTACCGCACCCAGGTGAGCCCTACCATCATCGACAAAGTATTTCTCGGCAAACGCGTCCGGTAAGTCCCGGTTTTTTTCACCTTTCACTTTTCTGGTTAATGAAATTTTTCTACCCTCTTGGGGTGGGGCTGCTCGCTGCGTCCCTATCCTTCCCACATCCCGCCATTGGGCAAACGGCACCTTGCCCTCCAATTGGTGTGCGCACCGACCCAGCAAACCCTAATAATCCTGGCGGGCAGCCCAATACCTTTAATTGGTATTATGGTAATTACCAGCCAACTACTTACAACGGCAGCCGCTACACACTGAATAGTCCTTTCCCGGGCGTAGGTCAAGACTATATTGAACTGCCTTGGCGTCAGCCATTCAACTCGAATATGGACCGTTTTCAGGGCAAAATTGATAATCCAGCGGATGGTTGGGAGTTGATTAGAAGAGATTTAGGTTATGATGATGCGGGTAACCCCGCCAAAACGACCAATCCGACAGTGATTCTCTATAACCGCTACACTAGCATGCTCAGAGTCTTCACTGCCGTCGGGGATTTGCAAAACAGTTACCACTGGCGGAAATAAAACTAACCTTTGGTAACGCTGCGCTTAACAAAGCTGCTACCCTTAACCGCCAAAACGCTTTGGGTGTAGCCTTAGAAGATACAGAGGTAGGTACTAATCCGGAATTTGTGGGCATTGCACGTTACTTAAACGGGCGCAGCAAGTGGTTCGTGGCAGATTTTCCCATGGATTACGACCCTTGCATTTGCCAGTTTGATTCGCGGCTAGTAGTTGACGTGAGGTGGTCTAGGCAAAGCGGACAGAAGAAGGACGTATATTTCTTCTGTGATGACAGCCAAAAAGAGCGGGTCGTCGCCCGACAAACGACGCAAGTACGACGAGGCGTTTAAGACGGAAGCCCTTCGTCTGGCCGGCGAGAGCCGCAGCACGCAGGCCGCGGCCCGGCAGCTGGGCATCAGCCCCAAGCTGCTTTACCGCTGGCAGCAGGCCCAGGCTCGTGGCCGAAGTGGGCAGCGAAGAAGTGGCGCGTGACCCGGAAGTGCGCGCCCTGCGGGCCCGACTGAAACGGGCCGAGCAGGAACTCGATATTTTAAAAAAGCCTTGGTCATCTTCGGCCAGCCGACCCGGTGAGCACCTACCAGCACATCGCCCAGCGCCAGCAGCAAGTGCCCGTGCGCCAGCTCTGCCAGGCCTTGCAGGTTACGCCCAGCGCGTACTATGCCTGGCACCGGCAGCAGGGCCAGCCCGTGCCCGAACCGGCGTGGCAAGTGGCCGTGCGCGAGGCCTTTGCCTATCATGCGCAGCGCTACGGCACGCGCCGGCTGCGGGCCGAGGTGCAGGCCCAGGGCCACGCGGTGGGCCGCTGGCGCATCCGCCGCGTGCTCCACGCGCACGGCTTGCGGGCCCAGCAGCCCCGCTCGTTTGTGCCCCGCACCACGGACTCGGACCCGGCCGTGCGCGCCGCCCCGAACCGCTTGCTCGGCCAGCCGGCCCCCACCGCCCCGAACCGGGTCTGGGTCGGCGACATCACCTACCTACCTGCCCCGCCAGGGCGGCGGCTGGCTCTACCTGGCCGTGTGGCTGGACCGTTGCTCGCGTAAAATCGTCGGCTGGGACGTGCGCGACACCATGCCCGAAGACTTGGTCAGCGAGGCCCTGCGCCGGGCCCTGGTCGTGCGCCGGCCCGCGGCCGGGCTGGTCGTGCACTCCGACCAGGGCAGCCAGTACACGGCCACCCGTTTTAAGGACCTGGTGGCACGCCACGGCGCGCAGCAAAGCATGAGCCGGCGCGGCAACTGCTACGACAACGCCCACGCCGAATCCTTTTGGAGCCGTTTCAAGGCCGAATTACTCGACGGCGGCAGTTTCCCCGGCTTGGCGGAAGCGAAGCTCGAAATCAGCCACCACATCGCCTATTACAATGCCGAACGGCGTCATTCTGCCCTTGGCTACTGCTCACCCAACCACTTCGAAACCCATCTTCAAACAACGTCCCAATTGTGTCCGGCTTAGCTAGACCACCTCAACGTGAGTTTGATCTCCCAAGCAAATGTCAACCTTATTGGGAACACGACCGGGTCCTTGGTGACGGCGGGGAGCGGCACGAGCACAACAGGCTCAGATTTTGACAAAGGCATCCCATTCATACGAAAAGTGAACGGGGTATTAGCAGCGGGTGGCAAGTCTTACGACAACATCGACAAATTTACTAACAAACTTTCTGCCCAAAATCCAGCTAAGGCAAGCCAACTGTCTACCCTTAATTCCGACCTTAAATCGGGAGGGTTCTTGAAGAGTGGCTTGGCGGCGCTGCCTTATATTGGAGCTGCGGTCAGCATGCTCGACTACTTTATGGGCGGTGGCCAGGATGCAGGACCACAACCAGTAAGCATGCAACCCATGGCCATTGAGATGGCCACTACTACCACCGGAACCATTTCTGCGCCTAGTTTATACAACACCACCCCTTTTCACAATCCCGGCAATCGCATATCCGTTAGCATTCCGGAAAATGTCCCGTACTATAACGAGGCCATGGGTGTCTTCAGTTTGTTAAAAAACCAGTTATTCAAACTAAGGCCGCCACGACCACTAACCCCGACCGCTCTCGCAACATCGTGCGTTCCTTCCGTCTGGCCGAGGACCTGCAGTACGTCATTAACCCCGCCGCTGGGCTTACGGTGCAAGATTTTAAAGTTGCATTGATCGTGGAAGGTAACGAAGTGGAGCCTTTCGGAGGCGAATACACCTTGGAAGGCTCTGTAGTGCAACCCGATGGGAGCTTCAATTACCTGTATCGAACCGAATACCAGGATGCGGCCTGCATCAAAAATACTATCTTCACTACTGAAGCGTTGGGTGGAACAGGCGACTTGAGCCAGGAATTTGTTTATAAAACTGCGTATTTAAAGGTGATGCTTAACCTGCGGCCGGTCGCCGCGACGGCCACACAACAAAACGTGCTGTTTGTAGCCCGTTACCCGGTCACGACGAGCGCGGTGGCCAGTTACGCATCTCTGCCCGTAGCTTCCTGCGGCGTGTTGTCTCAAGCAACTCCCGCTGCTATTGACGCAGTGTGCCAAGGCACCAAGTATAAGCAGGCTATAGTACTGACTCGTCCCGCAGGGAAGGGCAAAGCGGCGGTTGCTGGCAGTGTCCCTAGTCAAGGCACTGTTCTGCAAGCCTTCCCCAACCCCGCGACGGGTTCAGTTCGCTTAAGCTACCAGGTGGCTCAGCCTGGTCGGGTACGCCTGATTTTGAGCGATGCACTAGGCCGAGAAGTCCGAACTGTAGTTGACCAGTCACAATCCCCTGCGGGTACTTTTGAAGTCACTGCAGGTCTCACCGGGCTTCGGGCCGGCATCTACTACTGCACACTACATACGGCTACTCAACACAAAGTTGAACGAATTGTCGTAGCCGAGTAGTAGTCAGCTTCGTTATCACACAAAAACGCCTCTCTTGGATTGCTAAGAGAGGCGTTTTTTGTGGCACCAGTATGGGCTAAGTCCGCAAAATCAACGATTGCCAAGATTCGAATAGGAGTATTTAAGGGTTTATTCCACTGCGAAGTAAATAGGCTCTTAGCCCCCTGCTTTAAGAAGGCTCCACTGAGCAGCCTGCGCCGGCTGCCTGCATAGTGTCGGAGCGTCCCGTAATGTCGTCTGTGCTAACTCATATGGTGGCTAACTGGGCCTCATCGTTGCCAGCAGCCAGTTGGAGCCTGACCAATCGAACTAGCCATACCTAGCTATTTCCAACCTCCGGTCGTCGGCCCTGCTGAATGCGCTGCCGACGCTGCTGCTCCTGCGCGCGGGCCTGCGCCGGCCGCGGTGGGGCCGGCGCGGCGCCAGCGAAGAGCAAATCTAACGCCTCCTGCAGCGCCTGCTTCTGCGAGTAGGTGTACTCGCCCTGAGTGCGGCGGGCGTGAACGTAGTCGCGCAGTTGCTCCAAGTGCCCCCGGCTTACCACGAACGTTTGGCGCACCCCATCCGCCGGAGCAGCCGGGCTGGCAGGCCCAGGCTCCAACCCAGCAGCCTCAATCGTTACCGTTGGGGTGTTACTGGTGTTACGTGTGTTACTGGTATTACCAATGTTACTTGCCCTTTCTGGCTTATCTGCTGGCTTTTCCACCGGCTCATGCTCGTCGCTAAGGTCGAAAAAGTCGCGTTCCGACGTGGGCTTGGCGGCCTTGGGGTCGCCGGGGCGGGGCAGGTTCTTGAACGTTTTGGCCATGGAAGGGATCGGATTAACGCGTGAGGATTTCGGCGACCAGCGCCTGGTAGTCGGTAGCCCCGGCGCTCTGCGGGGCGTAAGTGAAAATGTCCTGGCCCAGGTGCGGTGCCTCGCCCAAGGCAATGCTCTCGCGGATGAAGCTGGTCAGCACCAGGCCCGGGTAGAGGCTCGCAGTTCCTCGGCGGTTTCCCGGCGCAGTATTTTGCGGCCGTCGTGCCGGGTAAAGAAGATGCCGCCCACCGACAGCTCCGGGTTTAGCCGCCGCCGGACCCGGCCCACCAGCTCCAACACCTTTTCCAAGCCGTCGGCCGCGTACATCTGGGCTTCCAGCGGAACATAAAGCGCCTGGGCACAGGCATAGGCGTTGAGGGTAACCAGGCCCAAGGCGGGGGGCAGTCCAGCAGAATGTAGTCGCAGCGCTCGCGCACGGGTTCAAGCAGCTCCTTGAGCAAAAACTCGCGGTCCAGCTCGTCGCCTTTCACTTTCTCGAAGCCGGAAAGGGCCGGGGAACCGGCCACCAGGGCCAGGTTCTCGTGCAGCGAGTACGCTTTCAGACGGTACTCACCCAGCAGGGCACCGTACACGTTCTGCTCGGCGTCGATCAGACCCAAGCCTTTGGTCAGGTTAGCCTGAGGGTCTAAATCCACCAGCAGCACCCGCTGGCCGGCGCGGGCCAGCCCGGCCCCACGTTGGCTGTGGACGTGGTTTTGCCAACTCCTCCCTTTTGATTTGTAAACGCCAGAATCTTGCTCATGCCGCAAACATACGCAACCGAATGTTACTGGTGTTACTAATGTTACTCGTATTACCTATGTTACCAGTGTTACTCTACTTGAAAACCTTCTAAACCATTAAAAAGGCTTATAACGCCTAAATTTAGGTGAAGGACTTTCTAGTAGATTTCTGATTTTGCCTCATGCCATTTGAACACCACGCGGCTTATCTAGCCCTGCGCACCTATTTAGAGTCCCTGCTAGCGGCCTCCACTGACCAAGCCTTTTCCGACATACCTGCGGCATTACGCCCCAACCTGGCCGTGTTCATGGAGGGCAAGACGGAGTATCAGAACAGCGCCGGGCAACGGATGGTGTACGCGGCGGACTTGGCCGCATGGGCCAATGACGTGGTGCACGGGTCCGGCTTGGCTATTGCCCTCCCGTTGGCCTCCCTCAGCGTGGCCGAGTTGCAAGCGGCAACCAGCCGACCAACGCAATGCTAGCGGCAGGGCGTGTGCGCGGGACAGGTTCCGGTGCTGCTACACGCCGGGCAGCACGGCAGCATCACCAACACCGTGGTGCAGCAGCAGCTGGGCGTGAACAAGCCCACGGCTACGCGCTACCTGGGCGAGTTGGAGAAGGGCGGCTACCTGCAGGAAACCGGGACCCGCGGGGCCGGAACGGAGCACCAGTTGATTGGCTCATGATTGGCTCACCACGAGCCGACACCCAACTGTAATTCGTTGAATGAGCAATGTGGAGGCGCTTTTTTCAACAGATAGATTGGCTCAAGCAGTATAATTCTACCGGCTTGGCTTTCGAGGCCACTATTAACGGTGTTACCAGTGTTACCACTATTACCGGTGTTACCAGTATTACCAGTATTACCAATGTTACTATTGTTATCCGTGTTACCACTTCTGTCAGTAGGGCCTCCGAAATTCGGCTAATTTTGCCGGTGCAGTAGTCAAGCTACCGCGCTTCTAAGCTCTCCCTATGGATATCGATGTCGTCAACAAAATCAAGCACCTCGCCCTTATTGCCCTCGCTTCCGATGACGAGCTGAGTGAAGCCATTGTGCTAAAGGGGGCAATGCCATCGACCTGGCCTACAGTGACCAGCAGGGCGCGGTTTCGCGCACTTCCTTTGACTTGGACTTTTCCCTGGCCGACGGCGACTTTTTGGAAGATCTCCAAGCCATTAGGGACAGAATTGAAAAAACGCTGGTGCAGACCTACGCCGAAAACGGCTACGTGGTGCTGGAATACAACTTTGTCATCAAGCCCAAAGTCAAGCCCCATGTGGCTGATTTTTGGGGTGGTTACCTGGTTGAGTTCAAAGTGGTTGAGCAGCACGTGTTCGACCGGTCGACTGCGAATCCCAAAGCGCAGCGACGGAATTTTATCCCCCTGCGCCCCAACAATTCCTCGAAGTTTCAAATCGAGTTCAGCAAGTTCGAGTACACGGGCGAAGGCAGCAAGCGTCTCATTAAAGTGGATGGCTACACCGTGTATGTATACACGGCGGAAATGATTGTATTCGAGAAAGTGCGGGCCATTTGCCAGCAACTGCCGCAGTACGCCGAGATAATTCCTTCTCATACCCCAAGGGCACGGGCACGGGACTTCTACGACATTCACTTAATCATGGAATCCCAAGGGGTCACCTGCCGCTCCGCCGAGAGCCGGGCGCTATTGCAACACGTCTTCGACGCCAAGCGCGTGCCGCTGGCGTTTCTACAGCAGATGCGCCACCACAAGGCCATCCACCGCGACGACTGGGAGAACGTCCGGGCGACGGTTTCCCAAACGGAAGAAGTGCAGGATTTTGACTTCTATTTCAACTACGTGATGAACGCCTTTGGCGGAATTATAGCCCTTTAGGAAAGTAAAGCCGCCAGTCAGTGGAATAATCCTTCTCCTCCATGTCGTACGTTAGGTAGAAATCGAACGCCTTCGGACGCTCCCGCAACTCATCTAACTTCTTGCCCTGGTAGCCGGCGCGCTCCAGATAGAACCCCACCGCTTGGAAGTAGGGGTAGATGAAATCCAACGCGTCCAGCGTAGCCACCAACTTATTTAACGAGAGCTTGCCCAGGGCATTGCGGTAGGCCTCCAAGACGGCTGAAACGCCCCCGCGTAGCCGGGCCGCACGGTGCTGTCGAGCAGGGTGCGCTCCACGTTGGTGGTGGGAATGCCGTCCAGCTGATGTACGCCCAGGCGGTTCGTAAAACCGCCGTTGAGCACCATAAACGTAAAGTCACCGTAGCGGACGCTGGCCGTGGTGCGGCGCTGAGGCTTGGCAAAAGCCGCGTCAATGCCAGCCTGCGTCAAGGACGACTCCCGCTGGGGCTTCTTGGTCTGCTCAAACGTCACGTAGATAATTTTCGGTATCTGCGTGGTTAAGCCGTTCGCCCACACGGCCGAGTAATGCGACAGGTAAGCTCTGGGAGCCAACGCCGTGGCGATGTGCAACACCGAAAACTCATCCTGCACATAGAGCTCTTTCGAGGGCAAGTACCCGTCGGACTGAAGCTTTATCTTCTGCAACATCTCCTTGGCCAGCAGCTGGTCAATCAGCTTTTCCTCCGTAGTGGTCGGCGCAATGTTCCAGGTCGCCCGTTGTTCCTCCAGCACGGCAATCAGTTGCAGCTTGGTAAAGGCCTTCTTAGGATGCTGCTTAAAGAACGCCCGTATTCGGGCTTCTGCGATAACAAACCGTGATTTACCGGCCATAGCAGCGGTTGAACATACCGAAAAGCAGGAAGTATATATACTTCCTGCAAAGATAGTACATAAAAGTCAGAAAATCAAATTCCAGGCCGCTGCGCTAGTTAGAGAGGTACTTCATCGCCATGTTAGCTGCAAATACAAAGTGTATACACTTTGTATTACGCAAAGTTAAAACTTATCGTTCAATAACGCAACCCCATGCTCTATGCGTCCTTACTTGTAGTAGCGGGGAATAGAATTACCCTAAGCCTTACCCAGGCTTCTCCTTGGTCTTTGCGGGCTGTGATACCAGATCACTGCCTGCCATAACTACCCTTACATAAACGCAGATTCTGGGATTGAAAAACAGGGGATTTACCCACCGATAGGCGTGCCATCATCCCAGCTACTCAGCCCTCGTAATCGTTGTTGATGCATTTGACCATTTTTAAGGGCACTTCGACTAACTCGGCCTTTGCGTTATATGTCCAAGCTCGTTAGATGCCGCGCAGGTATTCGCCGGGCTGACTCAGCGAAATGAGGGTTAGACCTAATACAAACTCAGAAAGGGTACAGATAGGTAAAAGTTGATTTCAAAGCTTTTTCAACTATTTATCATTTCAGCACCGATGGCCTTTTATACAAATGATTATCTTTCCACCCACGTAATGGCTGTATTACGCTAATGTTTTTCGTGCTTTCTACTCATTATCCATGCCGCCCCGTAAAGTCCGATCCGACATCAAAATCGGTAATTTAGAAAAAAGGCTAGGCCTTGACAAAGGGGCTATTCGCAATCCGGACGGGACAGATGCCCGGAGCGACAAAAAGCTGGGTACCCTGCGAGCAGAATACCAACGCCTGTACGGTGGTCCGGCCGTACGCGCGGGCAGCACGGGCTTGCCCAAGAAAGCGGCCACACCAAAGAAGGTTGCTGCCCCTAAAAAAGTGGCCGCTCCAGCCCGCAAACCTACTTCCCGCAAGAAATAGCTGTGTTGGCTACATGAAGAATCGCCGTAAGACCATTCACCGCACAAAACCCGCGGATTACGATTATAACGTTTTTATCAACTGCCCCTTTGATGAGGATTTTAAAGAGCTGTTCCGGGCGATGGTGTTTACCATCCACGCCTGTGGTTTTGCTGCGCAGTGCGCTTTAGAGGACAATAATCAGACTAATCGCCTACAACGCATCATGGACCTCATCGGCGAATGCCGCTTCGGCATCCACGACCTCTCGCGCATCGACATTGGCAAGATGCCTCGCAACAACATGCCCCTGGAATTGGGCCTGTTCATGGGCTGCCGCCAGTTTGGGCATGCGCATGACCAGCTAAAAGAATATCTCGTTCTTGACAGCGACCCTCACCGGTACAAACAACACATTACCGACCTGGGCGGCGAGGACCCCGGAGTCACAACAACAACCCGGCGCTTATAATCGCCTGCGTCCGCGACTGGCTCCGGCCGTATGCAAAGCAGCAGGATGGCCGACTTATTCCGAGCGCGTCTTTATTAGCCGAACGCTATTTGCTGTTCCAAGCGGAGGCACCTGCCCTCTGTGCTGAATACCAATTAGTATTCAGAGAACTTGAATTTCCAGAATATCAACCCATCGTGGTGGAGTGGATGCGAAGGGGCCAAGCTAAACTTAAAGCTCTTCAAGACCTCAGTAAGATCACTTTGCAAGCAGCATAAACCTCCACATTTTGCTTATTAGCAGGCCCCTGTAGCGGTCTCTATAAAGTGATAATAGGCTTTGCCTAGCCCCTAAGCAACAATCCTAGTGTAGACCAAATGCACTTTGTTTATGATACGCAACCGGACACGAACTACCGATTTTCGCATATGGCTTCAATCGGTTGGGCTGGAAGGATTTGAGGTCTACGCGTTGCAGTAAGCAGTGGAAAACCTGACAACTGAAGGGCCTTTCACCTTTAGGCCTAAGCGCAACGTTGAACACAGCGTGCGCGTGGTAACCACTCCTGCGGGTGATCTAAAACTGGATTTAAGCACTGAGGAGGCCCGCAAAGCTTTCCTGAAGCATCTGTAAAAGGAGTACATGAACGGAATGGATGCCGATGCGTGGTTGTCGATTCAAAAAGAGACAGGCGCGGTGTAGTTAAATCCACATCCTTAAACCGAGTGCGTTAGCTTTAAGGGCTTACCATACGATAACACTTCCAGATTATGAATACGTCGCCGCAGCCGAGTCCCATCCGTTTAGGAGCGCATTTTCACATTTCTGCCACTGAGCCGCACCTTTACGAGAACCCGTATTTTCCAGCACTAGGGCCGGACAGGTCGCTTTGTAACCCTACGCAAAGTTCAACAGGGTTAACGAGGCTTTATGACGCCGTTGATGCTGAAACGCTACGCGGGGAGCGCCAAACCGAATTCCTCGACACCCTAGTTAGCTGCTCGGCATGCATCAGTGCTTACCAAAGTCGATTCCAAGCACCGCACCTTTAAAAGACCTGGGCTTATTAACGGGCATAAGCATTCACAAAAACAGTAACTTTCTAAATCGTTGTATCTTGTCGGCGTTGAGTACCTGAGCGCGTTTCCAGCCTAGCGGCGAAACAGGTGGTTTGGTAGTCAGGAACAACCCTCAGTCGGGCCTGATTATGCGGCTGCCCAGTAAAAGACCAGAACGCCCGCCGTGTATCCATGGTGGGCGTTGCTGTATACAAAAACGGTGGTTATGGCAACAAGTGAGTGGATGTTGCCGCCCGAAGATGACAGGAAATATTCAGGGCCTAAGGCATTTTTACCCTCTCGCTGCCATAAAAAGGCCTTTATGGATTATTTGAGTAACACTAGTAACATCGGTAATACTGCTTTAACGGACCTTCTTAGTGTGCTACGCAGTGAGCTTATGTTGGACCGGCAATAACCGCTGGACAGTGGTGGGATGGAACGTCCGGCCGCGGCGGGTGCGGTAGCCGGCTTGGTTCAGCTCATCGGCGACCTGTTGCAAGGTGTACCCCTGGCTGCGCAGCAGCCCCGCGAGCCGGGCAGCCTGCCGGTTGGCTTGGTGTTCGCGGGCATTGGCTTGCATCGCGGCCTGGCCCTGGGCGATGACCGCCGGCGTGAAATTGGCCGGGCTCCCCAATGTGACGCCCCGCGCCTTCTTGGCCGCCAGTGCCTCCTTCGTGCGTTTGGAGATGGTTTCGCGCTCGTGCTGGGCGATGACGGCGAACAACCCCACCGTGAGGGTATTTGCGTCGGGCATGTCGCAGCAGACGAAATCTACGCCCGAATCACGGAGGGCAAAGATGAAACCCGCATTCCGCGACAACCGGTCCAGTTTGGCAATGAGCAGCGTTGCGCCTACCCGTCGGGCCTCGGCGATGGCGGCCAGCAGGCGCGGCCGTTGGTTCTTTTTACCGCTCTCGATTTCCACGAATTCAATTCCGAGTTGGGCCGCGTCCGGCACGAAGGCCCGCACGGCGGCCCGCTGCGCGTCAAGGCCTAAACCGGAACTGCCCTGCTTTTGGGTGGAGACGCGATAATAAGGAGTGTAACGGCGCGCCGGGGACATCAAATCAGAACAAGAGGGAAGAAAACGCCCCAAAGCTACGCCTTTTACATGTTGTAAACGTTCGTTTGCAACATGTAAAACTAGGTATAAGGCACCAATCTTAGGGTCTCCTACAGGTCATTAGCAAAAACTAGGGAAGCCTTTTCACTGTCCTGCCTTACACTTTGGCCTTTTAGTGACATTGGGGGATGAAATGACTTTAAGGCTACATCCAGTGCTCGCCTAATTCGCTAAATCATCAGAAAGAGTCTCTATTGAACACGTTGCCTCAGCAAATAACTGGTTGTCGAATGGACTACCCCGGTGGTGGTACTCACATCTGATGGAACCGTATTGACACCGATGCATTCCCAGCCGCGTTTGCTCATATAATTCAATGCAGCCATCATGGAGCTCATTCTGCGAACAATGGCATCGTCCTGCGCAAGTTGTGTGTCGTTCACCGGAGGGGACGCTTCTTGGCCATATTCTAAATGAACGCCCGCAAAATCACTATCCCTTCCTGTTATAAGGCAATGGCGATAAACTGAAACTAAAGGAGCGACAGACGTAGTCTGAGCAAGCGTTGGCGCAGCGGTTAACCCTAGCAATGAAAAGCAAAAAAGATACTTGAGCATGGTAGAAAATTGAAAAGTGGCAATACTCAAATCTAACCTTTTTATCCATTATCCAATACGCACCGCCGCTAGCTTGTGCTTAAAGACATGCCCAAGCTTCACCAGGTTTCGTGGCCAAAAAGTGTTGTGCAGGAAACTATAGAGGTTAAACAATATATTAATTTTCATATAATTTTAAAAACTACAATATTTTCTTGTGAATTTAAAAATATGGACAGTATATTTACAATATAAATAAGTATATATACTAACTTGTCTACCCCAAGTAAGAAATGCTTAAAATCCGTTCAAGGCTGGGGTTACTTTCCGCAATGACTGGCTTCGGCCTAACTATAAGCAGTTGTCAAAGCACTCCTGACCCTGCTCCGTGTACGAAGGTGACCCCTCCTACGGCGGCGTTTACCATTCAGGAGGAAATTGGAGTTGCGAGTATGCAACTTATTGGGCGGTACGAAGTGGATACAGTTGGTGCGTCCAACACAATCCCTATCTTATTCACGGCCTTGGATAGCGTCGATGTAACCTACGAGTGGACCGTCGGGGCCGACCCGAGAGTATATAGAAGCCGCACAATTCGTCTCTTCTTTGAAAACCCTGTGGGGCCTGTCACCGTCCGGCTCAAAGTTAACACGGGCACTGCCACGGGTTGTGCCGCAGTTGACGGCAAAGAGGTTATGGGTCAAAAGACCTTAGTGGTACTACCTGCCAAAGAAGCTCCTGTTTTTGGGGATTATGAGGGCTATTCCTTATCTGACCCCAGCCGAAAGTACACCATACAAATTCGGAATAACAGCCTCTTAAACCTGCCAGAAGGGTGTACCTATAACCTTAGGGATGAATTAAAAATAGGGTCAACTGCCCTGTTTGCTTACAGCGGCACCTTTGATCCGGCGTACGGTGCCGGCTCGTTGGAAGGTAAGGCAGTACTGGACCGCAAGGACAAGCGGGCAATAGTCGTTGAATACAGTTACAGCGACCCCAAAAAGGCAGTGCCGGGAACTCGCCTACGCGACAAATTCATCGGGCGCAGAAAATAGCCATTTCTATTTCTTACTTTTTTCACAATAAAATGAAACAGCTCTACTCGCTTTTTCTTGCCTCGGTGTGCCTATTGGCATCCCACATGTCAAGGGCTCAGCTTTGCCAAGACAACATTAACACGGTTACCACTCAGTGGAATTCGCCGGCTAGCAACAACACGTGGAATTGGACCGCCCAGTTCTTTACGGATGCTTACATTAAAAACCGGCCTCAACCCACTACCATAGCGTCTCCCTTCTATTCGCCAAATAGCACGCTCCAAAACCAAAACATCATTTTTCTTCAAAATGCAGCCGTTAAAGACTGCCAACCTATAGATGGTTGGGAACTGTTAGTCAAAGATTTAGGCAGTGGAGTCGCTTTGCCCGCCACGGCAGTGACTAATCCATTTTTTGCGCTTTACAACCGTTATACGGCAACCATTAGGGTCTTTTTTCTGGTGACCGACCCTATTACTGCGACCAATAATGGCGCCACCGTATCCTTGCAATTTGAAAAAACGGGACAGCGAGCAAGTGCTTTGCTGGCGCATGCCGAATCCATCATGCCAGCAGTGGACCGCTTTACAAAGGACATTTCCATGCGGGTTCCTAACCGCTACACGAATGAATCCGACTTCTGGATGTTTGCGGATTTTCCCGTTGCTTACGACCCCTGCACGTGCATGTTTTCCTCCCGCCTGCGCTTCACTTTTGAATTAATCCAAAGCACAGACGCTAACCTCGCTATTAAACTAGATGGAACGGGATACATAAAACAGGTCATCAAAAGCAACGCGGGTGTAAACGTTAACGGATCAGACTTCCCCGTTTTCAATTGGGTGAATGGCCTTATTTCATCGGGAACAAAAGGCTATAACACCTACGCTAACTTTGCAAGTGGAGCAGCGGCAATTAATGGTTTTAACAACTCCCTTAATCCTGGAGCAGCGCAGCTGACCTTAATGCATTTACAAACATCATGAGGTTGG
This sequence comes from Hymenobacter humi, assembly GCF_042665855.1. Taxonomy (NCBI): domain Bacteria; kingdom Pseudomonadati; phylum Bacteroidota; class Cytophagia; order Cytophagales; family Hymenobacteraceae; genus Hymenobacter; species Hymenobacter humi. The sequence goes on from NZ_JBHTEK010000002.1 coordinate 65,640, forward strand.
GAAATAGTATCCCATACTTAGGTGGGATGATGGGCATATTTGACTTTCTACTTGCAGGGGGAAGGTCGGAGTCTAAATCAGCTGCCCCAATGGCATTTGAGGCAAACCTTAAGTTCGACTTAACAGGTTCTGCTTCCGGTAAATTAGACTTGTCTATTCCTCGAGGTGACCGGATTTTGAAAACCCCAGGCTCACTCAGCGATGGAACCGCTGCCGTACCCAATTATGACAACGTATTGGGATTGATTGCGCTTTTGGAAACGCCTAAAATTGAGTATGTTGTTTATGCAAATGCTCGTACAAATGGCGTCTTAAGCGTGGAAACCGCGAATCCCTCGTACGATCCCAACTGTAACCTCGGCTATGACGAATATGGGTATCCCCTATGTGCACCTGAAACGGTTACTAGCAGCATAGGACTTTACGATGACCGAGTCAAACAGTATCGATTGGTTAACGATTTAAAATATGCCGTCAACCCTGCAGCGGGTTACAACTGACTGACTTAAAGGCAGCACTAGTCGTTGAAAATGCAAGCACTGGGTTGGGTACGTTTGCTGCCACCTTTGGTGACCCGAGTCTATTAAATAATACAGTGCCGGACTATTACAACAGAATAGGGTATGAAAAAGAAACAGACAAACGCTTTCGGACCCCATTTTTACCCCTTGGTTGCTTAGGTAGCACCAGCATTGCAGTAGCGCAAAACCACAGTCAAGGCTTTGATTATGTGGAGCCTAAACTTTATTTGAAAGTAAAAGCAATTTTCACCCGGGTCAACGCCCCAGCTAATACCCAACCAATCATCTATTTGGCTACTTACAAGGTCGACGTGTCGCGTTCGCCAAATGACCCAGGTAACCTTCAGTTTGACCAATTTTATGTTCAAGACTGCCCGGATCCGAATAATTCATACAGCTATGGTGACCGCTACTACTACCAAGCAAAAGGTGGGTTTAACTTGCCGTACTTTCCGGTGACCCAAGCAGGCATTGCGGGCGCAACTAATCCAAACTATCCGGCAGGATGCTCACGCCAAGTAGCGGTGCAGACATCAGCGCAGATACAACAGTTTTGCACCAACCCCAATACGTACAATCCGGTGATGTTAGCCCGGCCCGGTAAAACTGCGGGATTAACCAATCCAAGTACCCCCATTCAACTTACGTGCATGCCCAATCCAGCGTCGGGGATAAGTAAGATCTCCTACACTTTGAACAAAGAGGCGACAGTGAGTATCGAACTTATGGACATCATGGGCCGCAGCGTTCAAAAACTTCTCAATACACAATCACAATCAGCAGGTGTGCACGAAGTACAATTCGATGCTATCAAATTACCTCAGGGGTTGTACCACTGTGTACTGCAAACAGGTGAACAACGCAAGTCGATCAAAATTGAGATAGCGAGATAAAATGCCATGATTCATGGCAAACTTCAGCCATTGAGCTGTCGGAGAAGTTATCGCATTTTGCTAATTATCCGATTATGAAGATGCTACTAGTGTACCGTGTACGGTTTTCTGTACGCGGTACACTATATGATTTTAGGGCTTGTGCTTACATGAGTCAGCTGTTTTGTAGCGTTTTTCAGGAGCTTCCATGCGGCTAGCAATTACTCATATATTTAATACCTGTAGCTGCAATTGGTAAGCTTCTGCTTCTTGATCCTCACCGTGCTGTCTGCCACGGCTCCACAACTTTTGATGCTCTCCTCATAACGCGTGCACTGCTGGCAATCCTCGGCCCCAAACGGCGGCTTTTTGAAGTATTGCCACATTCTACGGTTCAAGGAATTTTTATACGTCACACGCTGGCTGGAGCGATACGCTAAGCGCAGGTTCCCGAGGTGGTCGCTGACGGTGTACTCGCGGGTCGTGACGGTGCTGACCTGCCCGGCGGGGTCGCGCACGTACTGGCGCAGCACGCGGCCGGCGGCGTGGGCGAAGAAGCGCAGCGAGTCGGCCTCGTACTGGAAGCCGCCGAGGTAGTCGGTGCGCACCGGGGCTTCCCGCTTTGGTAGACGAGCTTGGCGACTTTCTGCCCGTCGGCGGCGTAGCGGAACACCACGCTGTCGGCCCCGCTGCCGAACTTGACCTGCCGGGGCAGGTTCAGGTGGTTGTACAAAATGCGCGTGATCCCATTATTCTTATCCTGAGTCAGGTTGCCGTTGGCGTCGTACTCGTACTCCTGGCCCAGCTTCACCTCCTTCCTAGAAGTCCCCGGCCCGCGAGGCCGGGGCTCCTGGGATCGCATGGGGCTTAATATATCACAGGCCTTTTGATATATATTATCAAACAGGAATGCCCTTAATGTGGCCTCCGCGAGCAAGTGAACATATTGTTCAACTAGGATATAGTCGCTGTTGAAGGCGAGCAGGCGAAGGTAATCCTTGGGTGCGCATGCAAACTTAGTTTAAGGGTGTGATGATAGAAATCTGAGTTTTGCCAGTTCTTTTTCAAAAACACCCATATCGGTTGGGTCTTTACCACGATCGATTCCACGAAGCCATTTTTGCTCCGCTTTCTGATAAAGTTTAAAACCCTCATCTGTCAAATCTGAACGCATCAAGCAAGATTCATCATTAATAATCTCTTCAGGCTCGAGAACTGTTC
>NZ_JBHTEK010000003.1:0-196459 GCF_042665855.1 Hymenobacter humi
CCGGCTACGTACGCCTGCTCTGGTACGGCGTGGCGTTTCTGCTGGTGGGCTGGAAAGTTATCCGCTCGGCCGTGCAAAGCATTCCCTCGGGCAACATCTTCAACGAGTTTCTGCTGATGAGCATCGCTACGCTCGGGGCCTTTGCCATTGGCGAGTACCCGGAGGGCGTCGCCGTAATGCTGTTCTACACCGTGGGCGAGCTGTTTCAGGACGCGGCCGTGAACCGGGCCAAGCGCAGCATCCGGGCGCTGCTGGAGATTCAGGCCACTGAGGTGACAGTTATCCGCAACGGGCAAACCGTGGTACTCGACCCCAAGGAAGTGGTGGTGGGGGATACCATTGAGGTGAAACCAGGCGAGAAAGTGGCGCTGGACGGTACGCTCGCCAAAGGCCCGGCTTCGTTTAACACCGCCGCCCTTACCGGCGAATCGGTGCCCCAGACCAAGCAGACGGGCGAGGTGGTGCTGGCCGGCATGGTTAACCTGGAAAGCCTGATTCAGGTGGCGGTGACGGCGAACTACAAAGACACCAAGCTGGCCAAGATTTTGGCCATGGTGCAGGACGCGGTGGGCCGCAAGGCCAAGACCCAGCAGTTCATCACCAAGTTCGCCAAGGTGTACACGCCGATTGTGGTGCTGCTGGCCGTGCTGCTAGTGGTGGTGCCCTACTTTGTAGTAGACGATTACGTATTCCGGAACTGGCTCTACCGGGCGTTGGTGTTCCTGGTCATTTCCTGCCCCTGCGCGCTGGTCATCAGCATTCCGCTCGGCTACTTCGGCGGCATCGGGGCGGCGTCAAAAGCCGGTATCCTGTTCAAGGGCTCCAACTTCCTGGATTTAATGCGCGAGTTGGACACGGTGGTGATGGACAAGACCGGTACGCTAACCCAGGGCGTGTTTGCCGTGCAGCAGGTGCAGCCCGCCGCGGGCCTGGACGCCCCCCGCCTGTTGCGGCTGGTGGGCGCGCTGGAAACCAAGTCCACGCACCCCATTGCCAAAGCGGTGGTCCTGCACGCGGGCGCCGCAGCTAGTGGAGTGACCGTGGACCAGGTGGAGGAGATTGCCGGCCACGGCCTGCGCGGTAAGGTGGATGGCCGCGACGTGCTGGCTGGCAACACCAAGCTGCTCACCAAATTCAGCGTCGCCTACCCCACTGAAGTCGACCAAGTCCTCGATAGCATCGTGGTGGCTGCCGTGGATGGCAAATACGCCGGTTACCTGACCGTAGCCGACTCGCCCAAGGAAGACGCGGCCCGCACCGTGCAGGAGCTGCGGGCCGATGGCATCACCAAAATCGTGATGCTCTCCGGCGACAAGGACAGCATCACCCAGCGCGTAGCCAAGGAGCTCGGCATTGACGAGGCGCACGGGGGACTGCTGCCCGAAGACAAGGCCCGCTACGTGCAGGAGTACAAAGACGCCGGCCGCAAGCTGGCCTTCGTCGGCGACGGCGTGAACGACGCGCCCGTGGTGGCCCTGGCCGATGTCGGCATTGCCATGGGTGGCCTCGGCTCCGATGCCACCATCGAAACCGCCGACGTCGTCATTCAAACCGACCACCCCAGCAAGATTGCCACCGCCCGCCGCATTGCCCGCGCCACCCACCGCGTGGTGTGGCAGAACATCTGGCTGGCCTTTATTGTGAAGGGCATCGTGCTGGCGCTGGGAGCCGGCGGTCTGGCTACGATGTGGGAAGCCGTATTTGCCGACGTGGGAGTAGCCCTACTGGCCATCCTCAATGCCGTACGCATTCAGCGCATGGACTATTCCACGCCGGGTACGGGCGGCACTCCGCCGGCTGCTCCCGCCGTCCTGCCGCTTAAAGCGAACCTGTCGGTTGTCGAGCCCATGCCCCGCGAACTGCGCGAAGGACCGCACCACCATAACGGCCAATCGGCGTGAGCGGGGCCCATGGCATGAGCGGCAGCGCCGCTTCACGCAACAAGCGCGCGCTGACCATCGTGTTCTTCACCACGCTGGCTTACCTGGTAGCCGAAGTCATTGGCGGCTGGTGGACTGGTAGCCTCGCCCTGCTGGCCGATGCGGGCCACATGCTCACCGACGTGGCCGGCGTGGGCCTGGCCCTGCTGGCCATTCGCTTCGGCGAGAAACCAGCCACCCCGCAACGCACCTTTGGCTACTACCGCTTCGAGATTCTGGCGGCCCTCACCAATGCGGTGGTGCTGATTCTGATTTCGTTCTACATCCTTTACGAAGCCTATTTCCGGTTTTTGAATCCGCCCAAGGTGGAAAGCACCACCATGATGTGGGTGGCCGGGGTCGGCATGCTGGTCAACCTCTACGGGGTGTACCTGCTGCGCAAAAGCTCGGGCGAGAGCCTGAACATGAAAGGCGCCTACTTTGAAGTGCTCAGCGACCTGCTCACCTCCGTGGGCGTTCTGATTGCGGGCGTTATCATGCTTACCACCCAGTGGTACTATGCCGACCCGCTGCTCTCGGCCGGCATCGGCCTGTTCATTCTGCCCCGTACCTGGGCCCTGCTCAAGGAGTCGGTGAACGTGCTGCTGGAAGGCACCCCGGCCGACGTGAACCTGGAAGCCATGCGGCAGGGGCTGCTGCAGGTACCTGGCGTGGCCGTGCACGACCTGCACGCCTGGGTACTTACCTCCGGCGTCAACGCCCTCAGCGCCCACGTGGTGCTCACCGACGAGGCCCGGCACGAGGACGTGCTCACCCGCACCCACGACTACATCACCACCAAGCACCCCATTCAGCACGCCACCATTCAGGTGGAGCGCGGCGACTTCGCCCAGCACGAAACCCACCTCTAAACTGACTTAGCCCCACTCTCTCCCATGACCTCCTACGACGTCCTCATCATCGGCTCCGGCCCCGGCGGCTACATCGCCGCCGTGCGCTGCGGCCAGCCTGGGCCTGAAAACGGCCATCATCGAAAAGTATCCCACCCTGGGCGGTACGTGCCTGAACGTGGGCTGCATTCCCAGCAAGGCGGTGCTCGAATCCACCGAGCTCTACCAGAAAGCCACCCACCAGTTTGCCGAGCACGGCATCGATGCTGACAACCTGCGCGCCGACCTGCCCCGCATGATGGAGCGCAAGGACCAGGTGGTGAAGAAGGTATGCGACGGGGTCGTGTTTCTGATGAAGAAAAACAAGGTGGACATCCTCCACGGCGTGGCCTCGTTCGTGAATGCCACTACCGTGCAGGTGGCGCCCGTGGACGGGGGCAGTGGGGAATCGCAGCAGCTCACGGCCAAGAACATCATCATTGCCACCGGCTCCAAGCCCAGCACCCTGCCGTTCATCACCCTGGACAAGGAGCGTGTCATCACCAGCACCGAGGCGCTGGCCTTGCGCGAGTTGCCCAAGCACCTGATTATTGTGGGCGGCGGCGTTATCGGCCTGGCCTGCTCGGTGTACGCCCGGCTGGGCAGCAAGGTGTCGGTGGTCGAATACACCGATGCCATCATCCCCACCATGGACCGCACCCTGGGCAAGGAACTGCTGCGCTCCCTCAAAAAGCAGGGCCTGGAGTTTTACCTCTCGCACAAGGTGACGGCCGTCGAGCGGGCCGGCGACACGGTCAAGCTCACGGCCCAAAGCGGGCCATCGGCCGAGCTGCAACTCGAAGGCGACTACTGCCTGGTGTCGGTGGGCCGCCGGCCCTACACCGAGGGGCTCAACCTGGCCGCGGCCGGCGTGGAGTTGGACGAGAAGGGCCGGGTGAAGGTCAACGAGGACCTGCAGACGACGGTGCCCGGCATCTGGGCCATCGGCGACGTGGTGCGCGGGGCCATGCTGGCGCACAAGGCCTCCGACGAGGGCGTGTACGTGGCCGAGCTCATTGCCGGCAAACACCCGGAAGTCAACTATCTGTTGATTCCGGGCGTGGTCTACACCTGGCCCGAAGTGGCCGGCGTGGGCTACACGGAAGAGCAGTTGAAAGAGCAGGGCAAGGCCTACAAGGTGGGCTCGTTCCCCTACTCGGCCTCGGGCCGGGCGGTGGCCGGGGCGGATACCGAAGGGCTGGTGAAGGTGCTCACCGACGCGCAGACCGACGAGATTCTGGGGGTCCACATGATTGGTGCCCGCATTGCCGACATCATCGCCGAGGCCGTGGGCATCATGCACTTCCGCGGCGCGGCCGAGGACGTGGGCCTAATGTCGCACGCCCATCCCACCTACGCCGAAGCCTTCAAGGAAGCCTGCCTCAACGCGGCCGGCATCGGGGCACTTAATATGTAATTCAGCCAGCTGATGACCCTGTTTCTCTCCGTTGCGCCAGCCATTATCCCCTCCTGGACGCAGGTGCTCCTTTATGCCCTGGTACCCGCCGCCGTCATGGTGGTGGGCGCCGTGGTGGCCATCATTCGCCCCCGGGCGCGGCCATCCGCAGTGCCATTCTGCACTTTGCCGCCGGCGTCGTGTTTTCCGTGGTGGCCGTCGAGTTGCTGCCCGACATCGTGGCCCGCCACCGGCCGCTGGAAGTTGGCTTGGGCTTCGCCATTGGGGTCGGGGTCATGCTGGCTCTGCGCTCGCTCACCCGCAAGGCGGCCGAAAAGGAAAAAGCCGTGCCCACCCCGGCCCTGCCGCCCGGGGTGCTGTGGGCTTCCCAAACCGCGCCGGGCGAAACGGCGAGTCCCGGCACGCTGCCCATGGGCCTGCTCACCGGGGTCGGCATTGACATCCTTATCGACGGGCTGCTGCTGGGCATCGGCTTTGCCGCCGGGGCTGAAGAAGGCATGCTGCTGGCCATTGCCCTGACCATCGAGGTGCTGTCGCTAGGGCTGGCCACGGCCGTGGAGCTGCGCCAGGAAGGGCAGGGCAAAGCCCGGACCGTGGGCATTGTGGCCGCGCTTTCGGCCCTGCTGGTAGTGGGAGCCAGCGTGGGCATTACGGTGCTCAAGGGTGCCTCCGACAACGTGATGGAGCTGGTGCTCTCCTTCGGCTTGGCCGCGCTGCTGTTCCTGGTGACCGAGGAGCTGCTGACCGAAGCCCACGAGGAGCCGGAGTCGCCCTGGCTGACCTCCGCGTTTTTCCTCGGGTTTCTGGTCTTTCTTATTCTGGGCATGCTCGTGTAGCTAGCCGCATTTTCTTACCTACTATGGATTCGCATAAGTTTCTCATCGAACTCACCCTGGTGCCGGCTGGCCGGCACATTGCCTTTTCCAAAGAAATGCTGGAAAAGGTGCACGTCTACCGCCGGGTAGGTACAGAGGGGGACGCCTGGCAGCAAGTGGCGACGAATGCCCGCTCTCCCTTTATCGATACGGAAGCCTTTCCGGCTGGCACCACCTTGGATTACCAGGTGCAGCACTTCAATCAGCAGGATGCCTACCAGGGGCATAGCAACATCGTGCGCACTACCCTATAGCCCGCGCTTTTTTCATATTCCCGTCACTGCTTGGCTTGTGCCCAGGCGGTGCTAAGCTACTTCACTCGCTGCATGATACCTCGTTTCGTTGTGGGTGTGCTCACGTTGCTGCTGCTGGGCGCGTGCCGGGAGTCGACGCCGGAAAAGCCGGTGCACACGGCCGACACGCACCAGCGCCATCCGGACCCGGCCCAACCAGAACTGAACTCCGCGCCGGCCGTGGCCGCCCGGGCGCAGCAGCGCCTGCGCACGGTGGCCCGCTCGGGCAACATCGACCACGATGTAACCTCGCTGCTGCTGGAGCACTACCGCGGTGCCCAGCAGGCGGCCTCCGTGGAACGGGCCACGGGGCGGGACCCGGACTTGCGGGCGCTGGCCGATACGCTGCGCCGGGAGTGGCAGCAGGAAAGCCTGGCGCTGGGCCGGCTCGCGGGGCGCACCCACGACAAGGCCTCCGAAGAATACACCCGCTTCTACCAGGAGTTTTCCCGCGACGTGCAGGCGGCCTGCGATTCGGCGGCCCGGTACTCCCGCCCGCCGACGGGCAACCCGGACGCCGACTTTGCCGCGGCCCTCTCCGCCCACCTGCGTACCGGCCTGCTGCTGGTGCAGGAAGGCATCGCCCACGGCAGCGACCCGCCCCTGATTGCCCTGGCCCACCGCTTTCACCACGACCAGCTCCACCACCTGCGGCAGGTGCAGGCCTAGACGTCCGCTCACCCTACTCCCACCAAACGCTGACTCCATGCGCTTCACCAACAAAATATGCCTCGTCACCGGGGGCGGCTCCGGCATCGGCCGGGCGGCCTGCCTGCAGCTGGCAGCCGAAGGCGGAACCGTCGTGGTCCTGGACCGCGACGAAACCACTGCCCAGCAGACCGTGGCCCTAATTGAAAAAGACGGTGGTCAGGCCCAGGCCATCCGGGTTGATTTGGGCCTGGTGGCCGAGGTAGAGGCGGCCATGAGCACAATAGTAGCCGCCTACGGCCGGGTGGACGTGCTGGTCAACAACGCGGCCATGATGACCTTCAAGCCCATAACCGAGCTGGCGGTAGCGGAGTGGGACCTGGTCATGGCCGTGAACCTGCGGGCCGTGTTTCTGCTCAGCAAACTGTGCCTGCCCCACATGCAGGGCGGGGCCATCGTCAACATCAGCTCGGTGCACGCGCAGGAAACCACGGCCAACGTGATTCCCTACGCGGCCAGCAAAGGGGCCTTGGAGGCCTTCACCCGGGGCATGAGCCAGGAGTACCCTTCCAGCCACGTGCGCACCAACTGCGTGGCGCCCGGCGCCGTGGACACGCCCATGCTGTGGAACAACCCGAACGTGAAAAGCGGCAAAGAGAAGATTGAGGGTGAGGTAGGCCACCCCGAAGACATTGCCGGCGCCATCTGCTATCTGGCCTCGGCCGATGCCCACTACATCAACGGCACTACCCTGGTCGTGGACGGCGGCCGGCTCAGCATCCTGTAACCGCCTCTGCGCACGCACTTTTCCATTTCCTTTTAATCTTACCCCCAAGCCCATGAGCGCCTTCATGTTTGCTACCGGCATCGAAAACAGCTACCCCACCATCCGACTGCCGGACGGCACCATGCAGCGGGTGGACGAGCTGGAAAACCGGCCATTACGAGCGCTGGCGTGAAGACTTCGCTCTGGTCAAGGAAATGGGCATCGATTTTCTGCGCTACGGCCCGCCCTACTACCGGGTGCACACCGGGCCGGGCCAGTACGACTGGGCCTTTACCGACGAGACTTTCGCCCACCTGCGCGAGCTGGGCATCACGCCCCTGGTGGACTTGCTACATTTCGGCCTGCCCGACTGGCTGGGCAATTTTCAGAACCCGGAATTCCCCGAGTACTTCGCTGCCTATGCCGGGGCTTTTGCCGCCCGGTTCCCGGACCTGCAGTTCTACACCCCCATCAATGAAATCTTCGTCACCACCATGTTTTCGGCCCAGTACGGCTGGTGGAACGAGTGCCTGGCCAGCGACCAGGCCTTTGTGACGGCCCTCAAGCACGTGTGCCGGGCCAATGTGCTGGCCATGCAGGCCATCCTGGCCGTGCAGCCCGGGGCCACCTTCATCCAGAGTGAGTCGGCCGAGTACTTCCACCCCGAAACGCCGGCTGCCCGGCCCCTGGCCAACTTCCTCAATCAGAAGCGCTTTTTGAGCCTGGACTTGACCTACGGCTACCCCGTGAGCGTGGTCATGTACGAGTTCCTGCTCAAAAACGGGATGACGGATGAGGAATACCACTGGTTTGACGACCAGAACATCAAGGCCAAGTGCATCATGGGCACGGACTATTACCGCACCAACGAGCGCATGGTACGCGAAGACGGGCACACCTACCCCGCCGGCGACGTGTTCGGCTACTACGTCATCGCCAAGCAGTACTTCGACCGCTACCGCATGCCCCTGATGCACACCGAAACCAACCTGTGGGAGCCCGACGCGGTGAACTGGCTGTGGCGGCAGTGGGCCAACGCCTACCGCCTCAAGCAGGACGGCATTCCGCTGGTGGGCTTCACGTGGTACTCGCTGCTCGACCAGGTGGACTGGGACACGGCCCTGCGCGAAAACAACGGCCGCGTGAACCCGCTGGGCCTCTACGACCTCGACCGCAAGCAGCGGCCTATAGGCCTGGCCTACCAGCGGCTGATTGCCCAGTGGAAAAACGTGCTCCAGGACGAAAGCTACGGGGTGCACATCAACTATTAATTTTCCTCCATTGGCTGGCTTCCGGGCCCGCAGTTTCTTTCGCCATGCCTTTTGCCCGGTTTTTCGCCCACCGCCACCTGCAGCAGCACCTGCTCAATCTAACGGCGCCTCAGCGCCTGCTGCTGGCGGCGGGTGCCGCGGGCGTAGGGTGGGCCCTGCTGCCCGGCACCCTGCTGCCGGCCACCCGCTTGGTGGCCACCTGGAACCTGTTTTGTCTGTGTATCCTGGCCTTGCTATGGGCCGGCACCCACCGGGCCGATGCCAGCCATATCCGCCGCATGGCGAACCGCCAGGACCCGGGCCGGACATGGACCTTCGTGGCGGTGCTGGTGGGCAGCGCCGCCTCGCTGCTGGCCGTGGTCTTCCTGATGACGAATTTACCCAACCTGCAGGGGCGGGAAGTGGCCGTGCACGTGGGCTTGTCGGCCGGGGCGGTGGTAGGGGCCTGGTTGCTGGTACACACGGTGTTTGCTCTGCGCTACGCCCACGTGTACTTCAGCGAGGACCTGGCCACGGACCCACCGGACTACCTGGGCGGGCTGGACTTTCCGGGCGCGCCCCCGGCCTCGTACTGGGACTTTGCCTATTTCGCTTTTGTGGTGGGCACCACCGCTCAGACGGCTGACGTGGCCGTTTCTTCCGCGCGCATGCGGCGACTGGTCATGCTGCACGGCCTGCTGGCCTTTGCCTTCAACACCAGCATTGTGGCCCTGACCATCAACCTGCTGGCCGGCATTCTCTAGCCCATTCCGCTCCTGCCGATTCCGCTCCTGCCGGCGCCTAGGGCCGACTGCCACGGCCTTACCCGCTATTTTTTTGCTTGCATGTACGTTCAAAAACACATTCACTGGCGCGTTATCTGGGACTACTCCTGGAAAGACCTGCTGATTTTCTTTGTCTATGATTTAGGCCTGGCCGTCCTGCACGGGCCCCTCAAGATGACCTGGCTGGACGTTCCCTGGCAGCTGGTGAGCATCCTGGGCGTGGCCGTTTCGTTCTACGTGGGCTTTAAAAACAGCAGCTCCTACAACCGTTTCAACGAGGCCCGGCAGCTGTGGGGCGGCATCGTCAACCGCAGCCGCAACTGGGCCATGCTGGTACTGGCCAACACGCAGCCAGCGCGCAGCACCCTGACGCCTGAACAGGTTAGCACCCAACGCCGGTTGGTATACCGGCAGATGGCCTGGACCAACGCCCTGCGCCTGCACCTGCGCCGCCAGCCCCAACGCTGGGACGAGGACGTGGCCCCATTCCTGGCCCCGGCCGAATCCGACTACCTGCGCACGATGGCCAACCCGCCGGCCCAACTGCTGCTGCTGCAGAGCCAGGCCCTGCGCGACGCGGAAGGGCTTTTCGACTCCCTGCAGCACCACACCATGGTAGAGGACCTACGGGAACTCACCAACCTGCAGGGCGGCTGCGAGCGGATTAAGAACACGCCCTTTCCGCGCCAGTACGCCTTTTCCAGCATCGTCTTCGTCTGGCTCCTGGTGGCCCTGTTGCCGCTAGGCGTGCAGGGCGAGTTCGAGAAGCTCGGCCACGGCCATTACTGGCTGACGGTACCCTTTTCCATGCTGGTGTCCTGGGTGTTCGTCACCATCGAGCCTGGTGGGCCACATCAGCGAAAACCCGTTTGAAAACAAGATGAACGACGTGCCCATGACGGCGCTGTGCCGCACCATCGAAATCGACCTGCGCCAGATGCTGAGCGAAACGGACCTGCCCGCCCCCATGCAGCCCCGTAACGGCGTACTATACTAAGGCTGGGGAGCCGGCGGAATGAATAAGGTGTTGGCCTAACGGCTGACATCAAACCGTTTTAAAACCCGGGCCGTGACCTCCCCTTGGGTACTTATTCCCACCTGACTCAACGCTACTTCCGCTAGTGCGTAAGCGCATTTACATTTTTCTCCACTTAGTCCTTACCCCCATGGCCGACCATCCCGAAGAGCACCAGAAAATCATTGAGGCCCACGAAAAGGCCGCTCACTACTTTGAGCACGCCCTGCAAAACCACCGCGCCGCCGCCGAGCACCTGAAAAAAGGCGACCACGAGAAGGCCGCCCACCACGGCTACACCGCTTACGGCTTCGCGGCCCACGCCAAAAAACACGCCGAGGAAGCGGCCCTGCACCACTCGCACGAGCACGGCCATAACGAGCCGCTGCACTCGCACGAGCAGCGCGGCAGCCAGCAATAACGCTGCTTTAAAAAGGTCTTTTTTGGAAAAGCTCATCTTTATTTAAGATGAGCTTTTTCTGGTTTAAGAATGGCGTATTTCACGGTTTCCCCTCATCGGCAGGGTATACCCAGAGAGTAGTATCACTAAGAGTAGTATCACTATTTGTAAAGGGAGTCAGGGCTTGGCTAATTGCGGATTGCGCAGGAACTCCTCGTCGGTGAGCGTATGCAAAAAGGCTAGCACATCCTGACGCTCCTGCGTCGAAAGGGGATGCCGGGTGCGGCCCCGGGGCGGCGCAATCCCGGGTCTAGGGTAGCCGATTCCTTCACGCCTTGGTCGTAATGGTCCAGCACCTGACCCAAGGTGGTAAACCGGCCGTCGTGCATGTAGGGCGCCGTACGGGCCACGTTGCGCAGGCTCGGCACTTTGAAGCGCCCGGCGTCGAGGGGGCTGCGGGTAATATGGGCCCGGCCGGAGTCGCGCGGAAACTGCCGGTCCAGCCCGTTGTTGCGAAACGATTCGTCGGTGAACAACTCGCCCGCGTGGCAAGGACTGCACTGCTGCCGCACCACGGTCAGCCCACGTAGCTCGGCCGCGTCGAGTACGCCGCCGGGCTCGTTGCGCGAGTACCGGTCGTAACGGGAGTTTGCCGAGGTGAGCGCCGCCGTGAACTGCGCCAGGGCCCGCAGCAGCTGGTAGGAATCGACGGGCCGGCGGCCGAATACCTGCTCGAACCGACGCGCGTAGTCCATGTCGCCGTTGAGTTGGCGCATGAGGGTATCCAAAGATTGGTCCATTTCCAGGGGGTTGCGGATGGGCACCAAGGGCATGGTTTCGATATGCTGAGGTCCGCCATCCCACAAAAAGTGGACTTCCAGCGCAGGTTCTGTAGGGCGGGGGCGTTGCGGACGCCCTGCTGGTTGTCCACGCCCTGACTCAGAGCCCGGCCGGCGTCAGCGAAGGCTACCGATTGCTGGTGGCAGCTGGCGCACGACACGGTGCCCGTGCGCGAAAGCCGCGGGTCGTAGAACAAGCGACGGCCCAGGCTCAAAGGCCGCCCGGGTGGGCGGGTTCTGGTCGGCACGGTAGGTCGGAGCCGGGAAGTTGGCCGGCACCGTCGCGCCGGGTATGTCGTCCTGCGGCGCCAGGTCCGCGTCGGGCCGACAGCTCGCCAAGGCCAGCGCCAGTAGGCCCGCCCGCCAGCAAGTACGCCGTCCGACCGTACCGCCCGTCCGTTCCCCCGTGTCAACCCCTGGTTTATTCACCGTGAATGTGGCCGATGGTGAACATACCGGCCGCTTGGTTATCGGCAATCCGTACGGCGTCGGGCCCATTTATTACGACGTTCATGGTGGCAAACCGGACGGTTGTCGGTCCGGTGAACATTTTCAGGACGTCGGCTTTGATGTGCACTTTCGGGACGAAGGCCTTGCCGACTTCAATGGTTGCGGTGCCGGTGGTCGGCATGGCCGGTGACACGGTGCGCACGGCATCATACGGGGCCGTAAACCCGATAATTTGGTAGGTCAGCGTGCCGGATGGCGACTGGGGGAGCGGCCCTCCAGCTTGGTGAAGATGTAGCCCGAGGTCCAGTCCCAGAACATATCGCTGGGCGCCAGCGCCCCGGTTTGGGCCCCGGCCACGTTGCGGGCCGCGTCCACGCCAAGAGTGAACGTCAGGCCGGTATAGGTGCCAGCGGGCACGTTGGCAATGGTGAATCTTTGTGACGCCAAGCGCTCCTGGTCAATCAGGTAGTAGCTTTCGGGCTGCACGTACTCCGTGCCATCGGCTTTTTTAAGCTTGATGTTGGAGATGTAATAGCGCAGCGTCGCCACGGTGAACTGGTCGCCGGCGGGCGTGGTGTAGGGCGTAGAGTTGTTGAGCTGCAAGGGCGCGCTGCCCACCACGTTCTCAAACTCTATGTCCACCGGCCCCGCCCCTGCGGGAGCGGGCCCGTCCTGCTTGCTTTCGCAACTGGTGAGGGCAGCCGACCAGGCAAAGAAACCGGCCACTAGGAGAGATGAGGCTAGAGATTTCATATACTCTTACTGTTACTATAAACTGAAAGCAACTGGCCCGGTACAGGCCCCCTGGAAGGGCCGTTCCGGTAAAAATATTTAAGGCAGACCGGGCGCTTCCCTTATTTATCCCGTGGGTAGTTAGACTGCTATTCGGTACTCGGAAATCCCGGCCGGCACGTTGCTTGAAGACCCTGAAACTTTGTGCTGCTACCGGACAAATACGCCACTTCTTCCCGGATACGGCGTATTTGTTTTTGTCCGCGCTTAGACTCGCCCTGGTCAACACCATTTTCGAGCGGAGCAGCAATCACTTAACCCGGGCCGTCACCGGTTGTTGCGGTATGCCGGACGCAGCGGGCACCCACTCCGGCCACCGGTCCAGCCCCTCATCTTTTCACTTGGCCACCTACGACCCGCGGCGGGGACCCGTACCAACGAAGCAACCGCTGTTCCGCAATTATTAGTTATTTCTTCTTTGTTTCAATCACTGGAGCTGGCCACCCCTAATAGCGCCCGAACAGAAAACTCACCTAGAAAAGCCCATATTTGCCCAGAAGTGGGCTTTTTGGTCACCTGCCAAGCTGAGTTTCTAGTCCTTTTGCGTCATTCGCTTTTTTATTCAATGCTACGCCTGCGTATTTTATCGAGCTTTGCGCTGGTACTCGGGCTGCTAAGCAGCCTGCGACCAGGAGTCGAACGCCAATAAGTCGGCCAAGCCCGCAGCCAACGCTCATTCCCACGGCGATAGCCGGGAGCCGGCCACCCACCTGGAAAACCCCGGGGGCCTGTCGGTGCGCGTCATCATGGCCGACCTGCGCGACGACCTCACGAACTGGAGCGCGCTGGAAAACCCCGACCATATATTCAGCGACCTGCTGGAAATCTACCACGAGCGGGCCCAGAGCATGGCCGACCAGGAGCGGAGCCGAGGCCTTGACCCCCACCTGCGCCAGCTGGCTGATTCCATCCGGCGCCGCACCCTGCGCAGCCTGACGGACCTGGAAAAGGTGCACAAGCGGCTGCACCGTCCGGGTTCCGACTACCTTTCCACGTCGCCGGCCCGGTCCCGCGTGATGCTGCAGGCCCTGCAGCGAGGGCAGCGCGTGCTCGATACACCCGTCCCCACCGGCACGCTCGACGAGGAGTATGTGGCGTTCATGGACCTTTACTACCAAAGCGGACTGCTGCTGGCTGAAACGCAGATTCGCAACGGCCGCGAAGCCCCGCAGGTAGCCCTGGCTCGGGAGTGGCAAGCCATTCTGCGGCGCGAATGGCAAACCATCAAAGAACACCGCCAGGGCATGGCGCACCCCATCCCCTAGGCGCCGGGGCTTACACAGGATGAACGTCGCCGGTGTTGCTGGCCCTGGGGTCCAAGTCGCCGTCCGGGTCCACGGGCGCCATTGAGGGCTCCGGGTCCGGGTCCGCAACTGCTTCCTCGTGGTCGGTCGATGTGGAGGCGGGCGGAGTTGGGGAGGAATCACGGCCGGGGGCGGCTTCCGGGCCTTCAGGGACAGCGAACATCTGTTGAGCGGTGAGGTCCGCCAAAGGCTTTAGGGAAAGCTTAGCAAGGCAGAATAAAGAAGGAGCACAATTAACACCCGGGCGATGGGCAGCAAGAACGCGGCCACCCGGTTGATTCCTTGTAAGGTTCATGAAACGCAAGCTCGGCCTTTGGTGTTAAGCCCGCATGTGTGAACACCATAAGCCCGCCCAGAAACTGCAACGCATGGGCATCTACCTGGTGGTAGGCGTGCTGGTTCTTTTAGGTCAGTTGTACGGCCAGTAGGTTGGCAAAAAACCGGGCCGGCGACGTATCTTTCGATACCCCTTGCCGTGACCGTATGCCTAACTTTTCTTTGTTGCCCCGGAAGCGCTTGGTGGGCACACTGCTACTACTGCTACTCGGGCTGCCCCTGGCATCGGCGGCGCAACTGCCGCCGCACGTTCCGGCGCCCGACTCCTTGCCCGGCCCGGCTCGCTATTCGGTGCTGCGCCGGGCCTCCCACTGGGCCGGGCAACCCGCTGGCCAATGGGTGCTGGTGCCCGCGGGGCTGTTTGCGGTCGGGGTGCTGACCACACGCCGCGTGGCGGTGGTCAGCTCGGACGACGAAGTGCGTGAAGAGTAAGGCGAGCACATGACCCCTATTCGGACCACGCTCGATGATGAGCTGCGCCACGTGCCGGCCGCGGCGGCCCTGGGCCTGAGTTTGGCTGGGGTGAAAGGCAAGCACAGCACCGTCAATCAAGCGTTGCTGTTTGCCCTTACCTACACCATCAACAACACGCTGACCAGCAATCTAAAAACCTCACCCGCGTCGAGCGGCCCGGGAACAACGGCGACTTCAGCTCTTTTCCCAGCCAACATACCAGCGCCGCCTTTGCCGCGGCCCGGTTTCTGGACCGTGAGTACGGAGAAACCAGCAACTGGTACCGCGTGGGGGCTATTCCGTGGCCACAAGCGTGGCCGCGCTTCGCCTGATTAAGGGCAACCACTGGCTGTCGGACGTGCTAGCCGGCGCGGGGGTCGGCCTGGCCTCCACCGAGCTGGCCTACTGGGTGTACCCGCGGGTGCAGCGGGTGCTGATTAAGGGCCTGCAGGACCGGGCTTTGGTGCTGCCTTATTACCAGGCCGGAGCGGCCGGCCTGACCGCGGTGCTCGTGCTGCGCTGAAATGCCCGGGGTGGCGTTAGCTCCGCGTCAGAATAATAAATTTCTGCGCGGGCAGCCCACCCATAAAGCGAGCGGTAACGGCGTGCTGGGAGGCTTCGCCCCGGTTCACTACCAATTTGGGCCACAAGCCGAGCCAACTGTTTTTCCAGGTGGCTCCGGTTGTAGGGACCAACGGCAGCGCCTGGGCGTGCGTTTTAATCTGGGCGTAGGCCGCCGGAGTCAGCCGGGCTGTAATTTGGTAGAGACTAAAGGAAGGCTTCTCAAACGTGGCGGTCAACGTGAAATAGGGCCCCTTGCTGATGAGGAAGGTGCGGCCCAGCCGTTCCGGCTCCCGGCGCGAACCCTGCACAAAGGGCTTGAGGCGGCTGGCTACCAGCACTTCCGGCATGTCCTTGGTCAGTAAAAGCTCTATAAGCAGGTCAAACAGGTGGACGGGTGTTTTTACAGAGGTGGACGTGGGCATAAGTCGGGGGGTGGCGAGAAGGCAGCAAGCTACGCAACTGCCTAATTAGCGTAAACCAAGATAAGCAGCGCCGCGGCGTAAACGACGAAGTTGGTGCGCTTTTTGGATTATAAGCCGCGGGACCCTCTTCCCTCTTACCACTCCTGCTATGGAAAACACCAGCGTTGTTCAGCGACTGCGCCAGCCTGCGCCGCCAGAGCCAGCCGGCTACCCGCCGGGTGCTGCCCTTTCTGGCCGCCCTGTTTCTGGCCACGCCTCTGGGCGGGCTCCTGCCTTCCTCGGCCGCTAGCCCCAGCCTCCTAATCAATAAGGTGCCTCCCCCTCGGCTCCCGGGCATGTGGCCGGGTTTGACGCGCAGCTCCGGGCCCGGTACGCTGCCTTGGGAGCCGAGCAGCAGGGCCTGCGCTTTGCCGTGTTCGAGCAGGCCCTGACCGGCTTTTTGAACCTGCGCCGGCAGGGCAAGGTACCAGCGGAGCAGCAGCGCCTCGCCGTGATTGACTTTGACCTGCCTTCCTCGGAAAAGCGCTTCTGGGTGCTGGACCTGGCCGCCAACCGAGTGCTCTACCGCTCCTTAGTGGCCCACGGCAACAACTCCGGCCAGCTGGAGGCCACGCAGTTTTCGAACCTTAACGGGAGCAACGCCAGCAGCCTCGGCTTCTACGTGACCGGCTCGGAGTACGTGGGTAAGCACGGCCGCTCCCTGCGCCTGAACGGGTTGGACCCCGGCTTCAACGACCAGGCCGCGGCCCGCGCCATCGTGGTGCACGGCGCCGATTATGTCAGCGAAGCCTTTATCAAACAGACCGGCCGCCTTGGACGCAGCCAGGGCTGCCCGGCCCTGCCCCTGGAGTTATTCGCGCCCATTATTGACACGCTGAAGGGGGAGCCGGCCTGTTCATGCACAAATCCGGGGCCGGCTACGCGTCGCCCTACCTCAACGAGGCGGTGGCCAGTGCGGCTTGGCGGAGCGTTTCCTAGGCCCTGGCTAACAGGCGGCACCCCAAGCGTTTTCCAGCGGCGGGCAGTCTCTGCGGCTCCCGGCGGATGTACCCGTCAGCGAAGCTGCTTGCCGCCCCTAACCCACAGCCACAGTGCTGGAACAACAGCCGGCCCGCGCCAAACCGGCTAGTGGGGCGCGCTTCCGCCGTCAGCAGCCGGCTTTGCGACCAACCGCCTATCTTCCCCCAATGAATCAAGCTACCATCCCCACGTTGAGGGGTGCCCAGACCCTGCTGCTGGCCACTGGTTTACTGCTCGGCAGCTGCCGCAGTCGTTCCGACGAGACGCAGGACTCCCATATTGCCCAGGTGCCGGTCACGATGATGGCCACCCTGCACACCATGGCCGAGCATTCCGGGGACTTGATGCCCGGCGACAACCTCGACCTGTACTTTGCCCTGCTCATGCGGGAAAACCACCAGGCGGCGGTGTCCATGTCGGCCCTGGAGCTGCAGCAGGGCAAGGACCCCGTGCTGCGCACCATCGCCCGCAACATTTACCAGGCCCACCGGCAGCTTATTCCGGGTCTGGACTCCGCCATCGCCCGCATCCAGGCACTGCCCCCAACTTACCCCGAGCACACCCCAAAGACCCATCAGTTTGCCCAGCTGCTGGAAGCCGCCACCAAGGGCCTGCACCCGGCAGCCCACCGCATCATCGCCGGCGGGGACTCCACACAAGCTCCCCCGGTTCAGGGGAGGAAAGTGCTAAAGCAGACGCCGGCACGGGTGACATCGACCGCGACTATGCCACTTTGCTCGTGCCCCACCACGAGAATTCCATCGCCCTGGCCCGGGCCGAACTGGAACTGGGGCGGGACGAAGACCTCAAAAAAGCCGCTTTTCTGATTCTTATCGACCAACAGCGGGAAATCGACCAGGTGCAAGCCTGGCTGCGCCAGCACCCGCCGAAATAGCCCGGCTCGGGGCGGCTACCCGACTTTGGTGACGGCGTGCACCAGATACCCGCCGGCTTCCAGTACGGCCTGGATGGCTTTCAGGTCGGGGCCGTTGACGTGGGCTGAGGCTACTTCGGCTTCGCCCACGGCCACCCGGTCTACCACCAGACCCATCGCGACTAACTGCTCCCGCACCCAGACGATGCAGTCCGGGGCGCACATATTATCGATAGTGAGCACGTAGCGCACCGCCTGCGTCATGCCGGCAGCTTCGTTTTCTTCAACTGACATAGGAAAGCGGCTTGGGTAGCCGCAGTATACGGCAGGTGGGCGCAAATGCAACGCAACCGCCGCCGCCCGTGTTAAGGCCGCCTGTGTGAACACCATAAGCCGGCCCATAAGCTGCAACGATTTGGCCTTCACCTGCTGGCCGGGGTACTCGTGCTGTTCAGCCAGGCCTATCCATGGTAGACCCGGCGGGCAGGCAGGAATAAAAAACAACCGTCGATGAATTTTGCACGATTGAAGAGGAATCCTGTTAAAACCTCCGGGTAGGGTTCCCGTACTTTGCAGCCACCTTCGGCCCGACTGGGCTCGTTTGCCGCGTGAAGCGTTTCGCCAGTCTGTTTCTGCTCTTTAGCTACCTGCTGTCCAGCCCCGGGCTGGTCTACAGCATGCACTTCTGTGGCCAGGAACTGACGGCGGTTTCGGTGGCGCAGGACGGCGACACGAACTGCTGCTGCCAGGATACGGGCAAGCCGGCTTCGGGCTGCTGCCATGACCAGAAGGTAAGCAGCGCGCTCAAGGACATCAAGCTGTCGGCCGCCCACTTCCAGCTGCAGGCCCCCGACGCGGTGCCGGCCCCGGCCGTGCTGCGGCTGGTGTGGCAGCTTGCGCAAGTAGCTTACCCGGCCGATGAGCCGGCCGCTGACTTGCTGGCCCACGCGGCCCCGCCGCCCGAATGCCCGGCCTACGTGCGCGGGCATGCCTTTTTAGTCTAGCCTTTCGGGTTGCTTGGTTCCCCACGCCGGTTGGCGCTGGGGCTTTGGTGCGTCCGGCCCAGGCGGTTGGGCCGCCCCCGCGTCCGGGCACTACTGCCCCGGGGCCTGCCGATGTCCCGTCACGGGTTTCCGGTAGGCTGACGCTTCTCCCATTTGCTGTTTCTCGATGATAGAGCAACTCATTTCCTTTTCCCTGCGGAATCGGGTGCTGGTACTGCTGGTCGCCGCCGGCCTCCTCGTGTGGGGCGCGTTTTCGGTGCGGGCCAGCAAGATTGACGCCATCCCCGACCTGTCCGAAAACCAGGTCATTGTCTTCACGGAGTGGATGGGCCGCAGCCCGCAGATTATCGAAGACCAGGTGACCTACCCGCTGGTCACCAACCTGCAGGGGCTGGCCCAGGTGAAGGCCGTGCGTGCGGCCTCCATGTTCGGCATGAGCTTCGTGTACGTCATCTTCACCGACAACACCGACATTTACTGGGCCCGCGAGCGGGTACTGGAGCGCCTCAACTACGCCCAGCGGCTGCTGCCGGCCGGCATCACGCCCACGCTGGGGCCCGACGGCACCGGCGTGGGCCACGTGCTCTGGTACACGCTCAACGCCCCCAAGCTCGACCTGGGCGAGCAGCGCGCTCTGCAGGACTGGTACGTGAAGTTCGGTTTGCAAACCGTGGCCGGCGTGAGCGAGGTGGCTAGCTTCGGCGGCTTCCAGCCCGAGTACCAGGTGACGGTGGACCCCACCAAACTCACCTACTACAACGTGACGCTGCCGCAGGTGCTCGCGGCCGTGCGCAGCAACAACAACGAGGCCGGCGGCCGCAAGTTCGAGCAGGCCGGCATCGGCTACATCATCAAAACCAGCGGCTACATCCAGGACGTGGCCAAGCTCGAAAACGTGCCGGTACTTACCCGCGCTGGCGGGGTGCCGCTGCGCCTCAAGGACCTCGGCACGGTCCAGATGACCGGCGAAAGCCGCCTGGGCATCTTCGACCACAACGGCGAGGGCGAGGCCGTGGGCGGCATCGTAGTAATGCGCTACGGCGAGAACGCCGACGACGTCATCACCCGCGTCAAAGCCAAGATGACGGAAGTGGCCAAGGCCTGCCGGCGGGCGTATCCTTCAACATCGTCTACGACCGCAGCGGGCTGATTGAGGAGTCGGTGGCCAACATCAAGCACACGCTGCTGGAAGAAATGGCCGTGGTGTCGCTGGTGGTGCTCGTGTTCCTCTTCCATTGGCGCAGCGCGCTGAGCATCCTGCTGCAAATCCCGATTACCATCGCCACGAGCTTCATTCTGCTCAACGCCTTCGACATCTCCTCCAACATCATGTCGCTCACCGGCATCGCCCTGGCCATCGGCGTCATCGTCGACAACGGCATCGTGATGGCCGAAAACGCCTACCGCAGCCTGGCTTTGCACCAGGCCGCTGAAGAGGCCGCGGCCGCCGGGCCGCCCGGTGGACCACCCGTGCCCACTGTTCCTTTTTCCACTTCTGAACCCCTCCGCCATGACTAACGACGAGCGCCTCGCCATCATCGAGAAGTCCAGCCAGCAGGTCTCGCGGGGTATCTTCTTCTCCACCATCATCATCGTGGCTTCCTTCCTGCCGGTGTTTCTGCTCACTGGGCAGGAGGGCAAGCTGTTTCACCCGCTGGCTTATACCAAGACGTTCATCCTGCTCATCGACGCTGTGCTGGCCGTGACGCTGGCCCCGGTGCTGCTGTCCTTTTTCATGAAGGGCAAGTTCAAGACCGAGGAGCAGAACCCCATCAACCGGGGCCTGGAGCGGGTGTACGCGCCGCTCATCAACTGGTGCCTGACCTGGCGCAAAACCACCATTGCCATCAACCTGGCGCTGCTGGCCGTGAGCATCCCGCTGCTGCTGAGCCTGGGCACGGAGTTTATGCCCCCGCTCGACGAGGGCTCCATTCTGTTCATGCCCATCACGCAGCCCGACGTGTCCAACACCGAGGTCAAGCGCATCCTGCAGGTGCAGGACAAGATTATCAAGCAGGTGCCCGAAGTGGCCGGGGTGCTCGGCAAAGCCGGCCGGGCCAGCACGGCCACCGACAACGCCCCGCTGAGCATGATAGAAACCATCATCCAGCTCAAGCCCCGCAGTGAGTGGCGGGCGGGCATGACCAAGGCCAAGCTCATCGCGGAGCTCAACGACAAGCTGCAGATTCCCGGGGTAGTGAACGGCTGGACCCAGCCCATCATCAACCGCATCAACATGCTGAGCACCGGCGTGCGCACCGACGTGGGCGTAAAAGTCTACGGGCAGCAGGCTCGATACCATTGAACAGGTATCGCAGCGGGTGCGGGCCGCGCTCACTGGCGTGCCCGGGGTGCAGGACCTCTACGTGGACCCCATTACCGGCGGCAAGTACCTGCAGATTGACCTTGACCGCCCGCAGCCTGGCCCGCTACGGCCTGAGCGTAGACCAGGTCAACGAAGTGGTGGAAACGGCCATTGGCGGGGCGCCCGTGGCCACCACCGTGGAAGGGCGCCGGCGCTTCAGCATCAGCGTGCGCCTGGCAGAGGACTTTCGCAACAGCGTAGCCGCGATGGGCCGCATCCCCATCCAGACCACGGCCTACGGCCCGGTCCCGCTCTCGGCCGTGGCCCGGCTGCGCTTTGTCAACGGCCCGCCCATGATTAACTCCGAGAACGCGCAGCTGCGCGGGGCAGTGCTCTTCAACGTGCGCGACCGGGACCTGGGCGGCACCGTGAAGGAGGCCATGCAGCGGGTGCAGAGCATCCAGGGCA
Organism: Hymenobacter humi; assembly: GCF_042665855.1. Lineage (NCBI taxonomy): Bacteria > Pseudomonadati > Bacteroidota > Cytophagia > Cytophagales > Hymenobacteraceae > Hymenobacter > Hymenobacter humi. The sequence continues at coordinate 21,090 of NZ_JBHTEK010000003.1, forward strand.
AGCTGCCGGCCGGCTACTACCTGGAGTGGAGCGGGCAGTACGAGAACCTCATTAGCTCGCAGCGCACGCTGCTCTTCATTTTGCCCATCGTGCTTTTGGTAATATTCGGCTGCCTGTACTTCGCCTTTCACTCGGTGCGGGAGGCCCTGCTGAGTCTGGTCACCATTCCTTTTGCCCTCATTGGCGGGGCCTACATGGTGTATTTCTACGGCGTACACCTCTCCGTGGCCGTGGCCGTGGGCTTCATCGCCCTGTTCGGGCTGGCCGTGGAAACGGGCGTCATCATGGTCATCTACCTCAACGATGCCATGCAGCAGCCTGGTGGCCGCCAAGGGCAATTCCAGCGAAACGATTACCACGCAGGACCTGCGGGATGCCGTGTTTAATGGGGCGGCCAAGCGACTGCGGCCCAAGCTGATGACCGTGTCGGTGGCCCTGTTCGGACTGGTGCCGGTGCTGTGGGCCACGGGCACGGGCTCGGACGTGATGCTGCCCATCGTGCTGCCCATGATTGGCGGGGTGTTCACCTCCTCGACCCACATTCTGCTGGTTACGCCCCTGATTTTTCTGATGACCAAGGAGTACGAGCTCCGCAAGTTCGGTAAGCTCGACGTGCTGGCCGTGAAGCATTAAGCCATGAAAGTCATGAAGAAAGCATTCAACCTTTTCTGGCTCCTCGCCCTGCTCACGTGGCCGGGGCGGCCGTTGCGGGCGCAACAGGTACTGCCGCTGGACTCGGTGCTCAGGGCCGTGGAGCGCCGCAACCCGGCCCTGCGCCAGTACGGCTACCGCGCCCAGGCCAAGCAGGCCGCCGTGGCGGGCGCCAGCAGCTGGGAAGCCCCCAAGGTGAGCGCCGGCTACTGGATGACGCCCTACAACCAGCGACCCATCAAGGAGATGAACAACGGCCAGGGCGAGGGCATGCAGATGGTGTCCGTCGAGCAGATGATTCCCAACCCGGCCAAACAACGCGCCAAGCGGGAGTACCTGGCGGGTCAGTCGGCCGTGGACCAGGCCGACCAAACGACAATGTTCAACCAGCCTGCGGGCCCAGGCCCGCAGCCTCTACTACGGCCGGGTGGTTCTGGAGAAGAAGCTGAAGGTGCTCGACGAGAGCGAGGAGCTGCTGGCCTTTCTGCTCAAGGTGGCAAAGGCCCGTTACCCCTACAACCAGAGCACGCTGGGCAGCATCTACCAGGCCCAGGCGCGGGTGGCCATGCACGGCAACGACCACACCCAGCTCTACGGACAGCTGCGGCAGAACACCATTGCCCTGAACACGCTCATGGCCCGCGACCCGGAAGGCGAGTTTGCCGTGGATACGCTGCTGCCCACTTCCTTTGCCGGACCCTACCCGGACACGGCCGCGCTGGCCCACCGGCGCAGCGACGTGCGCAGCCTCGACCGCTCGCTGGCCGTACTGCGCCTCAACCAGAACGTGGAAGCCAACCGCCGCCGGCCCGACTTCGGAGTGCGCTACGACCACATGAACGGCATTGGCGTTACGCCCAATCAGTTCACCGTGATGGGCATGGTTTCCATCCCCATAGCCCCGTGGGCGGCCCGCGAGTACAAGGCCAACACCGCTGCGCTCGGCTACGAGGCGCAGGCCGTGCAGCAGCAGCGGGCCAGTCTGCTCACCGAAGCCGCCGGCCGCATCACCACCCTGCAGTCGGACTTACGCACCAAGCGCCAGCAGGTGGAGAACTACGAAAAGGGCATCCTGCCCGCCCTGCGCAAGAACTACCAGGTCACCCTGCTGGCCTACCAGCAGAATACCGCCCAACTGCCGGCCGTGGTCGAAGCCCTCGAAACCTGGCTGCAAACCCGCCTGCAGTATCTCGACACGCAGCTTGAACTCATGAACTTACACGTGCGCTATGACCAGGAACTGGAGCAATAAGCTGCGGCAGGTGGCGCAAGGCCTTCTGCTACTCACCCTGCTGGCCAGCTGCAAGGACAAGTCCCACGGTCCCACCGCCGGGGCGCCCGGGCAACCCGTAGCCACGCCGGCCGCGCAGCTCTACACCTGCCCGATGCACCCGCAAATCGTGCGCGACGCGCCCGGCAAGTGCCCCATCTGCGGCATGGACCTGGTGCCTAAAGCCAGCGGAGCCCCGACTACGGCGTCTGGGGACATGGCGGGCTCAACCCTGAGCCATCTGGTTACCGCGCCCAACGCCTCCGTGGTGTCGGGTATCGCCACCGTGCACCCCACCTCAAGCGCGGAGGCCGACACGCTCACCCTGCCCGGCGTGGTCGACTACGACCCACGCCGGAGCCGGGCCGTGGCCGCCCGCGTGGGTGGGCGCATCGAGCGGCTGCTGGTGCGCTTCAACTACCAGCCCGTGCGCAAGGGCCAGACGCTGCTAGAGCTCTACAGCCCCGAGCCTGGTGACGGCCGAGCAGGAGTACATCTTCTTATTGGAGAACGATGCCGACAATGCGGTCCTGGTCAACGGAGCCCGGCAAAAGCTGCGCCTGCTGGGCTTGAGCGAAAGCCAGTTGCGCGCCCTGACCCGCACCCGACGCCCCGACTACCGGGTCGCCGTGTTCAGCCCCTACGATGGCTACGTGGTGGAAAACACGCTGGCCGCGGCGGCACCAGCACCGCCGTCCCCATCCGGCATGGCCGAAGCCAGTGCCCCGGCGGGTGGCATGGGCGGCGCATCGGCCATGAACTCAGGAGCTCAACCAGCCGCTGAAACGGCCCCAACTGCCGCCCCAGCCCCGGCGCTCACGCTACAGGAAGGCAGTTATGTGAGTGCCGGGCAGACCTTGTTTCAGGTGATGAATACCGCGCAGGTCTGGGGGCTGTTCCAGCCCGGGCCTGGTGATGCGGCGCAGGCGTCCCGGTCAGACGCTGCAGGTGCTCGTGGACGGTGACCCCACCCATCCCCTGACCGCCCGCGTGGAGCTGGTGGAGCCCACGTACCGGGCCGGGGCCAGCACGCCGGCCGTGCGCGTCTCCCTGCCTAACCCCAAGGGGCTGCTGCGGCGCGGCACCCGCCTCACCGCCCGACTGACGAGCGCGGCCGCCAGCGGCTGGTGGCTGCCTCGTGCGGCCGTGGTGGACCTCGGTACCCGGCAGGTAGCCTTTGTAAGGCGTGGTCCCACGTTTGTGCCGGTCACGGTGCAGGTAGGCCAGCGCACCGCCTCGCAGGTCCAAATCCGGCAGGGCCTGCGCGGCACCGAGGACGTGGCTGCCAACGGCCAGTACCTGGTGGACAGCGAAAGCTTTCTGCAAACCACCTCCATTCCACCTTCCCCATCCCATGACTAGCCCACGACCCTTTTCGCGTTTGGCCGGCCGTTGGCTGCTGGTGCTACTGGTGGCACTGAGCAGCGCGGCCTGTCAGAAAACCAAGCCCGCTAACCAAGGGGCGGTGGGGGAGAAAGTGTACTACACCTGCTCCATGCATCCTCAGATTCACGAGGACGCCCCCGGCACCTGTCCCATCTGCGGCATGAATTTGATAGCCGTGAAAACGGTGCCCGTGGTAAAAAGCCTGCCGCCAGCCCCGCCGTATACACCTGCCCGATGCACCCACAGGTACATCAATCCAAACCGGGCCTCTGCCCCATATGCGGCATGGACCTGGTGAAACAGGCCGGGCATCCGACTCCGGCGGGAAGTGAGGCGACCAGCGGCGCGGACCTGACGCTGACCGCGCAGCAGGTCACGCTGGGCAACATTCACACGCAGGTTATCGGAACCAGCCCGTCGGAACTGTCCGCACCTACCGTGCTCACCGGCACCATCACCGCCGATGCCCTCCAAACGGAAAGCGTGAGCAGCCGGGTAGCAGGGCGCATTGAGCATTTATATGTGCGCCAGACCGGGCAGCTGATAAACCGAGGCGCGCCCCTGTTTTCCGTGTACAGCGAGCAGCTGCAGTCCCTGCAACAGGAGTACCTGCTGGCCCTGGCCCAAAGCCGCGAGCAGGGCGGCGCCTACCGGCAATTTGCTGAGGCCACGAGCCAGAAGCTCCGCCTCCTTGGTCTGACTTCCGGACAGCTCCGGCAGTTGGCCGCCCGGGGCCGGCCCAACCCGGTGGTCACGTACTACAGCCCAACCACCGGCACCGTGCAGACGCTGGACGTGGTACAAGGCCAATACGTGACCGAAGGCAGCCCCCTGGTGACGCTCACCAACCTGGCCACCGTGTGGGTCGAAGCGCAACTCTATCCGCAGGACGTGGACAAGCTTCCGATTGGCAAAAACGTCACGGTGCAGGTGGCCGGGGGTCCGGCTCCCATCAAGGCAAAGTCATCTTTCTGAGCCCCGAACTTAGTGGCGGCAGTCAGATTACCCTGGCCCGCATCCAGCTCGCTAACCCCGGAGGCCGCCTGCTACCCGGGGCTCAGGCGAACGTGTTGCTTGATGCTCCAACGGCATCCCCTACCGCTCAAACCACGTTGCGCGTGCCCGTGGAGGCCCTTGTCCGCGACGGCGAGAACAGTTACCTCTGGACGCAAACCGGTGAGCGGCAGTACCGCCGGGTGCGGGTCAGCACGGGCGAAGGCTCTGCCAGCAGCGTGCCCGTTACGGCAGGTCTGCCGCCCGGGGCCAAGGTCGTCGTGTCCGGGGCCTATTTGCTACAAAGCGAATATTCCCTGCGCCAGGGCGCTACCGACAGCATGAACGGCATGGCCATGTAAGCTGCCGAAACGCCATTTTTAATCCGTTGTGGTGCTGCGGTTCAGCACTTTGTTCCATTACCCTCCCCAACATTCATGAAAAAGCTTCTTTTCCTCGGCCTGGTGCTCACCAGCCTGTCCACCACCCTCTCGTCCTGCTCCGATAACAAGGGCACGGCGGAAACCAGCACGGCGGCCGGTACCAGTGCCACAACGGATAGCACTGCCACCCCCGGCGGCAACCCCGGCCCGGGCATCGCGACCGAAACCTATACCTGCACCATGCACCCCGAAGTCATTGCCAACGAGCCCGGCAAGTGTCCCAAGTGCGGCATGGACCTAGTCAAGAAATAACGCCCCGGACCAAGCACTTTTCAATTCCTCCTTTCATTAACTTAATCTTTTAACCCATGAACAACCAGCATCAGAGTCTGCTCGACGCCCTTAATGCCTGCATCGCCGCCTGCGAGTGGTGCGCCACCGCCTGCCTGCAGGAGCAGGACGTGAAAATGATGGTATCCTGCATCAGCCTCGACCGCGACTGTGCCGACATCTGCGCCCTCACCGCCCGCTTGGTAGCCCGGGGCTCCGTCCACGGCCAGCACCTGTTGCGGGAGTGCGCCGAAGTTTGCAAAGCCTGTGGGGATGCGTGCGCCAAGCACGGCCACATGCAGCATTGTCAGGAGTGCGCTGACGCCTGCCGCCGCTGCGAGGAGGCCTGCCGCGCCGCCCTGGCTGCATAATCCCCTGGAATTCGTAACACTAAAAGAGCCAACCTGCCCCGGGTTGGCTCTTTTCCGTTTGCTTTGGTTTGGAAAGTATATAATAAGGCAGTGAGCTTCTGGTTTCGGGCAGTTAGGGCAGCACCAGCTTGTAGGCTTTGGTCTCAAAAAGTATCCAGCAGCCCAGGGCCATGAGAAAGTAGGGTAGGATGAGGTGGCCGTAACGAGTCAGCACCCGCGAAAGCCCCGGGTGCTGCACCAGGTAATAGCTCACCAGGCACCACACGCCCACCATCGCGGCGAACACCCCGCAGTACAAGCCAACGACCATCGCCGGCAGCGTTGCAAACAAGGGGACGTACACGCTGACATTATCGGCCCCGTTGGCAATCGTTATCGCCGCCACCTGCAGCACGGTGGAGCCGGCGCTCACCGGCTGCGGAGACGCCTCCGCGGCCGAAGGGTCCCTTAGACGCCAGGCCCCGCGCAAACCGATAAAAATGGGTACCAGCCCCAGTCAACCCACCCACTGCGGCTGGGCGAGTTTACCGAGCACCAGACCAAACAGGCTGACCCCCACCAGAAAAGCCACACCCAGACACTGGCCGACAACGACCGACCGAACTGGATAGCGTGGGTTGCTGAACAACAAACTCAGCAAAAGCAAGTCATCGACGTTGGTGACGGCAAACGTCAGCAGAGCCAAGCCTAAGTGGCCCACAAGTCCATTCATGTGTTTTAATTAACCGGCAAAGGGCGTAACGAACCGGCGCGGGGAATTAGCAGCAGCCGCAGGCGCCTTTGCCCTGCTCCTGAATGGGCGGGCAGGGCACCGTGCCGTACGAGCAGAATACGCAGCAGTCGCCGGCCAAGGGCTTGAGCAGGGTGTGGCAGCGGGTGCACTCGTAAAACCACTGGCAGGCATCGGTGGGCATCTGCTCGGCCTGCGCGTTGTGACAGGCGGGGCAGGTGAGCACCGAAGTCAGCGTGACGGATGGCGTAGGAGTAGTGGGCGTCAAGGGAATCATAGCCGGGACGATTAGCGGGAAGGGGTGGGATTCAGCACCGGGTAGCCGGTGCCATTAATGGCTTTCTCGACCTGGGCAGCAGGCGTCACAGCCGGGTCAAAGCGTACCTGGGCGGTGCCCTGGTCGTAGGACACCTGCACGCTCTGCACGCCCGGCAGCTGCTGTACATCATGCTCCACGTGGCGGGCGCAGGCCTCGCACGTCATGCCCCCGATGCGATAGGAGCTAGTTTGCCACACCGGGACGGTGCTGGTGGCCGCCACCAGTTTGGGCGCCGCTGCTGGGTAGAACCGGGAACTGTAATAGGGGAAAGCGAGCAGCAGCGCGGCCAGCACCGTCACGCTGGCCAGAAAGCCGCGCGACTGCATCAGGGAGGGCTTAGCCGGCACGGGGCAGCCACAGTCATCAGCGGCCACGGGTACGGGCCGCAGTTTGTGGTACCAGGCAAAGCCGAGCACGCCCACCGTCAGCGCTATCAGGTAGGGACGCAGCGGCTCCAGCCACGAGAAGGTGGAGGCCACGCCGCCCAGCCCGCCAACAATGGCCAGCAGCGGGGTGAGGCAGCACAGCGAGGCCGCAAGGGCCGCCAGCAGGCCAGTGCCGGCCAGGGACTTGGAGGGAGTGGAAGCGGGCTGGTTCATACGGCGGCGGTAGTGAGAGCAGTGGAAGCAGAAGCCAGCAGCGGCTGCACAAGGGCCGCAAAGCGGGCGTTAGAGTATAGAACACGGTCTGCCCGACTTTGCGCGCCTGCACCACACCGCCGTCCTTAAGCTTGCGCAGGTGCTGGGAAATGGCCGAGACGTTCATCTGCAGCACGTCGGCCAGGTCGCACACGCAGAGCTGCTGCTGGTCAAGCAGCAAAAACAGCATCTTCAGGCGCACTTCGTTGCCCGCCAGCGCCAGCACGGCTGCTACGGCTTCGATGCCCGGCGCGGCCGAGGCCAAACGCTGCTTGCTGTGTTTAATATGCGCCGCGTCGGCAAACACCCGGATGCAAGAGGAAGCAGTCATAATTATCGTTTCGCCAAAGATACTACTTTCGTATTTAAGCAAACACTAAAATTAAAACAGCATACGGAGACTGCCTCTTCAGCATCCTGGCCAGCATAGCTGCTACAGTGTTACCTCCTGAAGTATTACCGCGGCAATCGTTGGTTTCGTGGTTCAGTACTCCTGAGAGGCGGCATTTTTCCATCCCCCTCGAAGCGGGGGTTGTCCCAATGCAGTTGCCCAAAGCCATACTGGTGCTCATCCACTGCCCCCAGTTCCCGCTGCATTACCTGCTGCAGCTGGTCTTTCTTGACATCTTGATTCCAATCCTTGCCTTGACTTTTGACTATCTCAATTTTGTGCGTGAAGGCCAGACACCGGCTTGCCGCCTGATTAAAGGCGCCCAAAGCGTCACGGTTCATAGGCACGTGAAACTGGAAGGTGTTCTGCGCCGACTTAACGGAATGAATCAGTTCGTCCCGCAGCGTTGGACTTATCGTCCGGGCCTCCTTGGCCCCGCTCTCCTGGTAGTAGTGCACCGTCGCTGCCGCGTTGTAGATTTTGAGTTTGTCGCTTAAAGCCTGAGCGCTGGCTACGTTGCTGGTGGTTACTTCCACTGTGAGCAGCTGCTCGTGCTCCCGCACAACTTTCATGGGGTTCTCCGCCCCGGCAAAACCGGCCAGCAGCCGCGTGTCGAAATGATGCCCCTGGGTGTCGTTGTCAAAAGCCGCCCGAATGGTGGGAATACTGGCTTCGGTGAGCAGGCGCTTCAACTCGAAAATCTTATTCTGGGTGAGCGTGCCCGCCGTAGATGCATATAGGGCCTTGTCATTGGGATGCAGCTGCGCATAGGAAAGCGCATCGAGCGCCGACTCGCTGACCAGCAGGTGCGTTGCCGGGCCGTCCTCCGGGAGCTTGCTGAGCCAGAGCGAGCGGGAAAACTGACTTTCGGGCGCCTGGCCCTTGAACCCCTCCCCTTTGAGCTCCAGGCCCACCACGCGCCCTTCGTGATAAGCCGGAAACGCCGTGTTGACAAAGGTTTTGGCGGGCAGGCCCGGGCGCTGGACGGTATGGAACTGGTTGAGGATACGGCCGGCGAATTGCGGCCGGGCCAACGTGCTTTTGGTAATACCCCGGCTTTCCAGATAAGCCGTGTTTTCCAGGGGCCGGCAGTTTTTGGTGTAGATGCTGTGGAACTTCTCACCCGGCGCGGTTTCCGCAATGGGTGGCAGGTCCAGCCGGGGCCGCTCAGCTTCGGGCAGGTTGAGGTAGGTGCGAAAGTGGTCGTTTACCGCCTGCCACACGGTGCGGTCCGGCGGCTGGGCGATGCCACTGATGCGTCCTGAGTTCAAGCGGCACTTCATCCAGTCGATGACGCTGCCCTTGTCTCGGTCGTCCTGGCTGTTGAAATACATCCAGTCGCCGCCCCGGCCCTTGAAGACGACGAGGGTGTCATCGCCCTCAAAGACGTGCCATTTGCCTTTGCCTAAGTTCTCCCCCTTTTTGAGGGTATAGCCATAATAATGCAGCAGCTCAGGCAATTCAACCTGCTCCTTGATATTCTGAAAGGTCAGCTCGTGTTCCATATCAGTCGCTTGGGAAGGGGGCATAGCAAAGCCAAGGCCCGGCGCTGAGCGTCCGGGCCGGGCCTGCAGAAAAGAAGATGTTTAGGGGTGATGTGGTCCTTAGAGCCGGGGCCCACGGGTTTTGACCTGGGGAGCTTCCACGGCCGGCGCAGCCGTCGTGACTGCCCGGGTAGCCTTTGCTGCCTGCTTCTGGTGCGGGGCCTGCCGCTGCTGGAGTTCGTGGGCGGCGGGCTTTACTTCCAGGCAGGCCTTGGCGGCATTCACCTGCACGGTGCCGTCGAACTTCGGGCCGCCGGTGCCGCTGGCCATGTTGGCTAGCGCCACCACCTTGCCCTCGCGCAGGTCCTTGCTTTGCTCCGGACTGAGTGGAACGCCGGCCACGGTGTCATGCAGGGTGACTTTGTTTTCCGGCAGCACCACGACTTTGTTCATGGTCTGGTCCACGGCTACGTAGCCGTTATATTCCCGGCCCTGCTCATCACGAAGTCCCCGAACGAGGCCCGCGTTGCCCTCTTTTTCCAGCTTCTCGCGCTGCTCGGGGGTGAATACCTGCCCGCCAATCTCGTTGGGAATGACCAGCTTCTGCTGGGGCAGTTCCAGCTTTAGCGTAGCTGAGCCGTCGGCTTCGCGGTGCAGCACCATCTTGCCCTCGAAGCGCACGGGCTCCCTACCCTCGCGCCCCGCCACTGCCATCGGCAGCAGGTCGGTTTTCTCACCACGCAGCAGCTTGCTTAATTGGCCGCTGGCGGCCAGTTCCTCGAACTTTAGCCCGAGGGAACTGAGAACCTTAAGCGGCGTTTCCCGGGCCTCAAACAACAGGGAAGGATTTGCTCTAGGTGCAACCCTTGCTTGCGCACCCAATCCATCCAGCGCGGGTGTAGCCTCGCTCGGCTCGGGCGCTGGCGCACCACCGGGCTGCTCCAAGGCAGGGAGTGCCCCCGGCCCCGCCTGCCGGGTTAAACGGGCCTGCAGCTCCTGGCGGGTTTTCTCATAGTCGACTTCCAGGCTCTGCCGCGTCTTCGGGCCGCCGTTCAGATGGGCATAGAAGTTTTTCAGGAACGCCGATGCAGGATTACCGCTGGTGTCGATGTCGAACAGGCTTTTGGCTTCCCGGATTACCTGCTCCGTGGTCTTGCCCTGCTGCTGAGCGACCAGCGCCACGCGCTGGCCGGCGGCGTGCTGCTGCACCTGCTCGGGCGCGGTGAGCGCGTGCTTGGGCACAGCCGACAGCTGGGCGCTCAGGGCGTCCCACTGCTTCACGCCGAAGGCGTCCTTCACCTGGCGGCTGCGCGCGGGCTCGTACCCCTCGTCATAGCCGGCTTCCTGCCGGCGATTAGATGCCTGTTCGGGCTTCTCCACCACGACTATGCCGTTGCCCACTTGCTTAAAGCCCTGCAGCGTGGCTTCCAGCTGGCCCAGCTTGTTGGAAGCGGGGTCGTAGCTGACAGCAAACCGGCCCCTGAGCTTGCCGCCCGGGTCACGTTCCATTGTCAGGGCACCCACGGCCACCCCCGCCTCCCTAAGCTGGTCGAGGTAGGCCCGCATTTCCAACAGCGGGGCCACCTCGTCGCCTTTCTGCCGCCACTGAATCTGCAGCTCCCCTATGTGCGCTGGTGCAGCAATAACTGCGGGCGGCAGCTCAGCTTCTGGCTGGGGCCCTTGCCCCTCCCCTACCGGCGCCGTTGGTTCCGGCTTGACCGGCTGCGGCGTTTCTTCCACTTTGGTGGGGCTCCCCGGTTCGGGTACTTCACTCGTGTGGCTTTCTTGTGCAGGTGCGGTAGTTTGCTCGGAGCGAGCAGCTATCGGCTCAGTAATCTGCTGCCTCGAGTCAACCTCCGGCACGGGGGCCGGGGCTGGCTCCCCAAATACGGACCTAAGCGGCTCCTGAGCGTTGGGGCTAAAGCCGACGCGCCCCTGCTGCACCACCTTCCAGTTGTCACCAATCTTCTCCAGCAGCGTGGGTCGTTCCAGTCGCACGTACTGGTCAGCCTGCCCGGGAATTTTGCCCAACTGGTACACGCTGCCCAGCGTGTCGTTGTAGGAGCTCATCAGGGGCCCATCGGCGCCGGGAGCCGGCAGTAGCGCCGCTTGCTTGGGATTTGCCGGGTTCAGCTGGAACTGAAAAAGGCTGTGGTGCGCCTGCTGGGGCTGGAGCCAATCGCCGGCAATGTTGCCGTTGGCGGTGGGCAGCTGGCTCAGGTACAGCGGCGCCGGGGTCGGGTTTTCATCTAGCTCTGCCATGGAAAGGAGGGGTTAGGGGTGAGGCCGAAGCGGAATTCGACGCTGCAAACCTATCCGGGTCCCCAACCCGATTGGCAGAAAGTTGACGAACGGTTGAAATCGAGTGGTGAGAAACGCGCAGGCCACACGAACGGGCTGTCCATTGAGCCTAGGTACGCACCCTATCCCTCTTATTTCTCCACCTTTTCCTTGATGAGGTGCCGCAGGTTGGGGTCCTGCCTGATGCGGAGGAGCTCACGCTCGCACAACTCTTTCACGTCCGTCTTGATGCGGTTGAAGTTGGCCTTAATCATTTCCTCGGCCTCGTCCTCTCCGGTGGCCGGGTTGATGAAGCTGGTAATGTCCGGGATGGGCAAATAGGCCTGGGCCTCCGCGGCGACCGTTTTCACGTCCACCTGAATGCGGGCGTGAAACACCTTCTGGCCGATTTCCTCCCCGAAGTTGTCGGCCACGGCCCCCACGAAGTTGCCCTGGGTGAGGTTGGCAATGGTGCTCGCAGGAATCATGCTGTCCATCTGGGTGGAGAGGCTGGTGCTGGTTTCGCGCATGTTGATGCTCAGACTCTGGCGCTGCTGCAGGATTTTGCCAAACCGCTCACTCAGCCACTTGCCGCTGTTGCCCGCTACCTGGCCGCTGAACACGTTGCCCACGGTATTCTTGATAACCTCGGCTTCCTTCTGGCCATAGTCGCGCTCGAGCTGCGAGAAGTCCTGGAAGCCCAGGCAAGTGCTCACCTTGTTGCTGCGAGCCGTGGCAATGAGGTTGTCCAGCCCCTTGAAATAGATGGTGGGCAGCTCGTCAATGATTATGGACGATTTACGCTTGCCCTTCTGATTCACCAGCTTCACCAGCCGGGCGTTGTAGAGGCCCAGCGCGGCCCCGTAGATAGCCTGGCGCTCGGGGTTGTTGCCCACGCACAACACCTTGGGCTCCTCGTTGCTGTTGATGTCGAGCGTGAAGTCGTTGCCCGACATCACCCAGTAGAGTTGCGGCGACGCCAGGCGGCCCAGCGGGATGCGGGCACTGGCTATCTGCCCTTCCAGCTGCTCAATGGCGTCTTTCTGGAAGGCCGACACGAAGGGCTTGACCAAGTTTTCGATTTCGGGGTACGAGGCGAGCACTGGAAAAATCTCCTCGTAGTCGCGGCTCAGAAACTCGATGACGTGGGGAAAGGTGCAGTACTTGCCCTTCTCAAACAGCTTTAGAAACCAGATGATGGCGGCCACGAAGTTGATGGGCGACTCCACGAAAAAGTCCCCCTGCTTCTGAATCCAGCTCTTGTTGAGGTTGAGCATGATGGTTGAGGCGCTTTCGTAGGCGTCCACGATGTCGGACATGAGCTCGGGTAGCAGGGGGTTGCAGCGGTGGCTTTTGCGGGGGTTGTCGAAGTTGATGACGTAAAAGCCCACCGGCCGGTCAAACTTGTCCTGGTGGCGCAGCAGCGTGTTGTAGCAGATGCGGCTGAGGTCGTCAAACTTGTAGTCGTAGATGTACATGCAGAACCCCTTGGCCAGGTGCTGGCGGATAAACTCGTTGATGATGGCAAAGCTCTTGCCCGAGCCCGGCGTGCCCAGCACCATGGTGGCCCGAAACGGGTTGACCACGTTCAGCCAGCCGTGGTGCTGCTTGCCCCGCAGCAGGTAGCTGGTGCGCAGGTTCACCGAGAACTCGTTTTCCATCAGCCGCTCCTCCTGCGGAAAGCTCTCGTTGTCTTTGTTGAAGATGTCCTTCATCAAATCGTTATTGAAGAGCCGGCTCAGCCAGGCGCCGGCACTGAGCAGCAGCAGAAAGCCCGCGGACAGAAGCCCCGCGTATAAGGCCGTGGCCAGCCCGGCGGGCATAGAAAGGCTGCGCAGCAGGTCGGCCCCGTACAGCAAGGCGAGGCCAATGACGGCGTAGCCGGCCACGGAAATCCCCTTTACCTTTTCATCCTTGCGGCCCCGGGTGCCCAGGCAGCTCAGCAGCAGGAACACCACGGCCAGGGTCTTACTCACCCAACTGGCCTTAAACAAAAAGGTGTTACGGGTGAAGCTATCCAAGAGCCGTTCCACCACGGCCGGTGCCCACCCCATGACCCTGAAGTAGCCAAAGCAGTAGTAGTAGATGTTCAGGCCCAGCAGCACGATGGCAAACAGGCGCATAAACTCCATGATTTTCCGTAATCCCTTTTCGTCTTCCATCAGTCAGCACTGGTGAGGTTCCGTTTTAATCCGGCAACCTACCCAGGCGCTAAGGCCTTTCTGGGCACTTCTTGACGAGCAGCAGAAAGTCAGGGGTGAGGCGCACCTGCAACACACGAATGGCACCGCTCATAAAAGGTTATACCGTCGGCGGTGCCGTTGATAAAGGGAGTTGAGTGATTCAGGAAACTACTTGCCTGGTTTCAATTTTACGTTTCGCTTCGGTGGCTCCTGGTTTGCTGGTACCGGCAGCTTGGAGATTAAGCCGGTTACGGGTTTGAGCGGGCTTTGCTGCTTTGCCTGCTCTGTCCTTGCTCTAGCAAACTCCTCGCGCAGTTGCCCCGCCTTGTAGCCCGCTTCTTGTCCCTTCACTCTTATTCCGCTCCATTCGAAGCTCACCCCCGCAAGGTGCCACCTCGGTCGTGGGTGTAGCGCACGCTTATCTGCTGGTTCAGCAGCTGGGCCGCCAGCCACTCCTCCCCTCCCCTATCGGGCAGGCTAAACAAGTGCTTTAAGGCTTGGCCTACCTGCTCGCGGGCGGCTTCCTTTTTCGGGTCGAGGTCCTTGATGCTGCGGCGGCGCTCGGGCAAGGGCTGCATGCCCAGCTCCTGGCTTATCTGACGGGTGATGGCCGGCTGCCGGTAGAAGTTATTGTCCGTCCGCAGAGCGGGGCCGCCGTCAATCGGCACCCGATTAAGGTAGATGTGCACGTGGGCGTGCTTCTTGTCGCGGTGCTCGTACACGACTACCTGGTGGCGGTCGATGGGCGCCCCAATCAACTCACAATACCGGCGGGCCGCCGCCACTTTTTGCTGCAGGCTAACGGCCTCCCCCTCGGTCCAGGAAAGAATGGTATGCCACACCGGTTTTCGTATTTTTTTACTCTGACTGGCGATGCTTTTCATCTCCTGCGCCATCTCCTTTGGGCTGCCCGGAATGACATTGGAAACGACCAGAAGTGGCGCTTCGCCGGGCTCTTTTCCCTTGCCCTTTCGCTGACCGGCCCCGTACGTAAGGGCCCCTTCAAAGTCACTCCCCGTGGTGGTTTTCGCTATCATACCAGATACCCCCTGATAATAGTTAAGGCCTGCACCAGCTGCTCTTCATGGCTACTGAATGCCTTACCGGCCTGAGCCAGCCGCGCCATCTGATTTAAATTTGTGCCAATACCAACGAGCTGCTTTCGTAGTTCAGCGGGTAACACTTCCCTTACTTCGGTCCCCAATCCGACCACTCGGAGATAATCGGAAACCTTCTTGAAGCCGGCCGCTTTGGCCTTGGCGGCAATGGCTTTCTTCTCGTCGGCGGTCACGCGAAAGTGAATCTGAGCGTCGCGGTTGGGCTCAATTGGGTGCGGGCTGGTTTCTTCGTGCATGCGTCCGTTGAATGGCTTTACAGGAGCTTCCTACGGCTAAAAGCACTAATAGGGCTATTCCACACCACCTGCTTTATCCTCGCACCAGTAACCAGAACCCCGCACAGAGGACCAGCAAGCCATGTCTTTGTGTACACAAAGACATGGCTTGCTGAGCGGTGAACCAACACCTGAACGAGGACAATGAACGGGGCTAGGGCTAGATTTCGATGGCAATATCAATTGCAACCACACAACATTGCAACATTGCAACTATGCCACTAAAATTCGCTTGTATTAAATGCATTCATCGTCTTATGATGAAACGTTGAGCAACATTCGTGTTGCCACAACGCAACACTACAACTTTGCCACAATGTCACTCCTACTACATTTTTAGCCTTCTCAAAACACTACGCCAATTTTGCAACAAAGCCACTTCACAACTTTGCACCTATGCAACACGGTTCATAACACCTGCAATAATTTATCGCAACAGAGTTGCTTTGCAACAATGCCACGATGTACCTTCGCCACATTGTGACAAACAACTAGAGCAACTTTGTTTATTTGCAACTTTGCAACAATGTTCATTTGCACATCCTTACTTTGCAACAACCTAACGTTGTGGCATTGCAACAATTATCTTTTGCAACTTTGCAACAAGAGCTAGTTGCAACAAAGCAACTCTGCCCCACACAGCCCTTTTACCACTCCTGAATTGCCTTATGACACAACCTCACGTTATCGCGTTTGCTACCCAGAAGGGAGGGGCGGGAAAGTCCACGATTGGCACCCACATGGCATCCGCCCTGTGCTACTACTATGGCTACAAGGTCGCCATGGTAGACTGTGACTACCCGCAGAACTCCCTGCATGCCTACCGGCTGGAAGAGCAGCACCGCCTGCAGTCCGAGTCGGCTTTTCAGGCCCGGCTAATCAAGCAGGGGGTGCCGCCTTACCCGGTTATCATCTCCAGCGTCGAAAAGGCGGTGGCCTCCATTGAAGGGCTGTTGGAGCAGGACTACGACTTCATTTTGGTGGATACCCCCGGCACCGTGAACGTGATGGGCTTGCCGGAGCTGCTGCGACTGGTCGATTACATCTTTCTGCCCATCGAGCCGGACAAGGGCTCCATTGCTTCCACCATGTCCTACATGGCCATTCTGGGTCAGTTCGTGCAGTCACGCGATGCAGACTCCAACCTGCAGGGCTATTACGCCTTCTGGAACAAGTTTGTAAAAGCCGAGAAGAAAGCCATTTACGAGAAGACCGAGGCCCTTTTCAAGGAGAAGGAAATGCCGCTGCTCACGAGCCGGGTGGAGCTGCTGATGACCTACAAGGAAAACCGCTCGACCATGTTCCCCTTGCCCGAGCGCGACCTCAATCGCCTGGGCCTGGGCCAGCTCATCATGGAAATCCTCACCCTGGTAGTAGGGGAGGGGCAAGTTACACCCTCGGGGAAAGCCATTGCCTACACCCCGCCGCCGGTAGAGCCCACGCCCGCGGCCGTGGAGGCCGAGTAAGCGCTTCCGGTTTTCCCGCATTTCATTCCCACGCCTTAACGCTTGTCCATCATGGCAAAAGCCACCACCAAAAAGCCCAAGCTTACCCCGGAAGAACAGATGGCCGAACTAGCCCGCCTGACGGGCTCCGTCGCTTCCATCAGCCACATGGGGCCCAGCCAGCCCTTCGCAATTCCAGCTCCCGAACCGGCTGCAGTCCCGGCCCCAGCTACCGCAGCAGCAACTACCCAAGCAGCACCGCCCGTAGCCCCCGCACCGGTTGAGCCAATAGCTGCCGTACCTACCGCTGTACCCGTAGTGGAGGCACCAACGCCAGTGATGACGCCCACAGCACCGGAGCCTAAGGCAGAACCAAAGGGTGAAAAAGAGCCCAAGGAGCGGGTAGCCCCGACCCAAGTGGCACAACCGGTTACAGTGGCAGGAGAGGAGCCAGAAAACGCCCTGGATGAAGACCAGGGGTGGAACCCACGCCGGCATCGGCTACGGGCAACACCCTGCAGTTCTCATTTGAGGGCCTTTATGCTCCCTCGGAGGAAAAGAAAACCTTCCAGGTGCGCATTACGGCGACGCATCAGCAGCTTTTCCAGCAAATGGGGTTGCTGCTGGGCGGGGGCGCCTCCTCGGCGGACGTCATCCACAACATCCTGAATCAGTTCGTGGAGCAGCACGAGCAGCAAATCCAGAAAGCGCTGCAACGGCAGCTGCGGCAGATGATGAGCCCCAAAAAGTAGCGTTGCCGCTACTCGAATCTATCCTAAGGCCCGCTGCCTCGGCGCGGGCCTTTCTATTCCCGTCTTCCCCGTCTTGGTATCCTTGCTCCGCTGAACGAGTAGGGGAGGGGAGGAGCTTTATCGCTACCCGATATGCTTCTAAATTGTAACAAGTTGGCTGTTGCCTTAGCCATGGTATTGGCCGGTGCCGTGGCGAAGGCGGAAACGCCACTCCTACCAAACCCATCGGCCCGTAGCCTAGCGACCAGCGATTCCTTGCGGGGTCTGCTGCAGCAGCGGGACTTATCCGACTCAACACGTTTTCGGCTCCTGGGAGCCCTGCGCGACGAGCTGTTTACGCAGGCGGACCCGGATGCCCGGCCAGTCGGCGAGCAGGCCGTCGCACTGGCCACCCGCCGACGCGACTGGCAGGGCGCAGCCGAGGCGCTTTTCCAGCTGGTGGTGTTCTGCGAGCGGAGCAGCGACTACGTGGGCGCCACTAAATACAGCCAGCAGGGGTGGAGTTGGCCCGGGCCCATGCACTGCCGCAGCTGTGGCGCTTTACGCAGTGCCTGGGGATGCTGGCCGTGGACACCAAGGACGCGGCCCAGGGGCTGCGGTGGATGCGGCTGGCCTACCGGCAGCAGGCCGGGGCCGCCCGGGTAACCCCCAAGGAGCGGGGCGGCCTGCTGCTAAATCTGGCCACCAGCTTCATGGTTTTGGAGCAGTACGACTCAGTACTGCACTACGCGAAACGGGCATTGCCCCCAATGCAGCAAGCCGGTGACGCCCGGGGGCAGGGGATGGTGTACCAGTTCCAAGGGGAGGTGTACGCCCTGCTGCGCCCGCATACCCCGGCCCGGCTGGATTCTGCGGTGACCAACATACGGCGGGCCTTGAAGCTCTTGCAACAGCACCACTTCCCTTCCCACGCGACGGCCTGTGCCCTGGCATTAGCCCGCACCTACCGACAGATTGGCCGCCCGGCAGCGTCGCAGCAGGCGGCGGAATTGGCCTTGCGTATGGCTCGGGAGACGCCGATGCCCGAGTACGAGGCCGAGGCCCTAGCGGCTCTGGCCTGGGCGCAGGCCGACCTGGGCCACGTAGCGCGCTCTATAGAGCTGGATAAACAGGCCCAAGGCTTGCAGGATTCGCTCTTCAGCCGCGACAAAGCCCAGGCGTTGGCCCAGCTGCAGGTGGGCTACAATGTACAGCTGCTCACGCAGCAGAAACGCGCGGCCGAGTACGAGCAGCGCACCCAGCGGGCCCGGCTGCAATCTCTTCTGTTGCTGCTGGGCGGGTTGACGGCCACCCTGGGCGTGGGCGCGTGGCTGCATTGGCGACTGCGGCGGCAGAAAGCCTTGCTGGCCGTGGCCAACGAGGTTAATCGCCAATCGGCGGCCGAGAAAGAGGTGCTCCTGCAGGAAATACACCACCGGGTAAAAACAACCTGCAGCTGGTCAGCAGCCTGCTGGCCTGGCAGAGCAGCGTGCTGCCCGAGCCGGCGCTGACGGCCGCGCTGGCCGCCAGTCAGGCCCGCATTCAAAGCATGGCCCTGGTGCACGAATTCCTGTACCGGGCCGACGACCTGGCGCAGGTTCGCCTGGACGCCTATCTGGCCGAACTGCTTGATTTTCTTCATCTTTCACACAACTCGGACGAGCGCCCCGTGCAGCTCAGCACTGACCTCCACCCGCTGGTTTTGGAGGCTCGCGAGGCGACGTCCTTCGGTCTGTTGGTAAACGAATTAGTCAGCAATGCGCACAAGCACGCTTTTCGGGGCCCCGGGCCGGGCCACCTGCACGTTTCCCTTTCTCCTCGTCCCACGGGCTTTCAGCTGTGCGTCATCGACAACGGCGTCGGCTTGCCCAGTGGGGGAGGAGGGGAGGCCGCGTCCCGCTCGCTCGGGTTGCAGCTCGTGCACCGGCTCGCTAAGCAGTTAAAAGCAACTGTGACGGCCTCTCCATCCGAACCCACCGGCACCCGCATGGAGGTCACCCGCAACTAAGCCGGGGCCTGGCGGTGCCATATTGCTACTCTACCCTATGGCAACCATTCTCATTGTTGAAGACGAATTACTGATTGCGGATGAAATCCAGCGGGCCCTGGTCCGCCTGGGTCATAACCCGCTCGAACCCGTCGACAGCAGTGACGAAGCCCTGCAGGTGCTGGCGCAGCAACCCGTGGAGCTGGTGCTCATGGACATTAACATCGCCGGCGACTGCGACGGCATTGCCGCGGCCCTGCTCGTGCGTCGGCAGTTTGCCGTGCCCGTGGTGTTTCTCACCGCCCGCTCCGACTCAGCCACGCTCAACCGCGCCAAGCTGGCCCAGCCCTACGGCTACCTGGTTAAGCCCTTCACGGATGATTCGCTACGGGCTCAGATTGAGCTGGCCCTCTACAATGCTTACCAGGCCGGGCCTATTGGCCCCGTGACGGACCTGGCCGGAGCCGCCGGGGACGAGGTTCTTGGCGCCGCCGAGCGCTGTCCCAAGTTCAAGGAATACCTGTTCGTGCGCAAAGGCTCGGGCCACGTCAAGGTGCTGCTGCGCGACATCCTCTACTTTGAGGCCCTGCAGAACTACGTGCGCCTGCACACGGTCAAGGAGAACTTCGTATTTGACTCCACGCTCAGGGAGCTGGAGCAGAAGCTGCCCGACCAATTCTTTAAAACCCACCGCTCCTACATCGTCAACCTCGACCACGTGCAGGCCTACGAGGAAAGCAGCGTGCTGCTGGGCAAGGACTACATTGCTGTCAGCCGTTCCTGCAAAGACGAGCCTCAAGAGCCGCATTCACTTGGTGGGTTAGGGTCAAAACCAACCGCTTCCGGACATTTCAAAGCCTCCCTCAACTCACCTAAAAAGGGCTTAAAAGTGTCATTAACAGCCTTTTTATGCGTATCTTGTAGGATGGAACAACCCTTCGAAAAGCCGCCTTTCTGGAAATCAGACCGCGCTCCTTTTGCGAGCTACCGCGAACTGGATACCTTCCTGCGCATGTCCAGCTTCGCGTGGCACGCTGAGCTGGCCTGCCGCAAATGGCTGGAGCGGGGAGCCACTTTCCCGGGCGGGCTCAACACCCCGAAAACCACTGACTGGATGGCCGTGCTCAGCTACCTTAACCCGCACCTAGATGCCACCCAGCAGTTTGGCATCTCCCCAGCCGACGCGCCGGACGTATCCATCCTACGAGCCTACCAGCCTGCTACTCTCCGGCCTGCCGGTTGAGCAGATTGCCGAGCGCCTGGAAGAACATCCGCTACCGGACAATCTCACCGATTTTCTGGTCCGGGGCTAGGCCGCCTTTTTTCGCTTTAAATACGGTAAACACCAGGGGCCCGCTGCAGCAGCGGGCCCCTGGTGTTTACGCCCAATCGTAGCGGCCGCCGTGGCGGGGCTGATAGGTAAAGCTGACGTGCCCCTCGTCGTGGCCAGCAAGTAGCTGGTGCAGCGCCTGCCGGGTTATGGACCGGTGCTGGTGCCACTTCTCACGCAGAAACCACGGCGCGGGGGACGTGATACGGTGGTCGCGGCGGTGATGGCAGCGGCCGCGCTGCCGGGCCGACCAGGCCCAGCGTTTTTGGGTTGTTTCATGGGAGCGGTTAGGTTGGTACCTACCGCTCATGGCATGTGGTCTGATAGCGCTTCATGGATAGCAAAGGATGCTGCCGCCGGACCTGCTGCGGGCCTTTTGGCAAAAACAAGGTACGCCATTCGTGTGGAGAGGGTGCACCTCACCACCCAATTCCAACCGTTCGTCAACTTTCTACTAATCGGGTTTTGGGGGCCGATAGGTTTGCAGCGTCAAACCCCGGTTTGGCAGTTCCACGCCCGGCCTGGTTGACCCGGGGTGCCACGCTAATTCCTTTCGATGCTCAGCGCCTATTCCTGGAGTCAGTTTGGTTTGTTTACCCTGGCTCTAGTCCTCTGCTACTACCTCGTGGTTGCCCTGCTGTACTACCGGGCTGAACTCACCGCCCTGCTCAGGCCCGGCAACAAGCCCGCCAGCGCTCAGCTCGCCAGGGCGGGCGCGATGGCTCCCCGGCCCTGGTGCGCCCCACCTCGGCCTTTGCCCCGGCAGCAGCGGCGGAATCCGCACCTGTCGATGCCGACGCTGAAACTGAAAGCCCAGCCGGCGGCGCAGCGGAAAACCTTCCCACGGCGGCCGAGAGTGTGGTAGGAGGGGAGCTGCCCGACTCAACCGCCGCCGCTACCGGCCAGGACGAGAGCCGTAGCGAGGAGACTCCCCTGGACGCTACGCAATCAACTCAGCCTGAAGCTCAGGTGCAGGACGAAGCCCGGACCGAAGAGGCCGACCAAGCCGATGAGCGGCTGGCGGCCCTGGTTCGGCAGCAGGTGCCTTCGCAAACCGAGGAGGAAGAATTGCAGCCCACTGTCGCGGCCCTGGAACCGGACACCATTTCAGCCGAACCTTCAGTGGATGGCTACGAGCCCCTGGCCACGTTCGACGAGCCGGTGGCGTCGCTGCTGGACATTATCACCGCCGAGCCGGCCTCGCAGTTGGTGGCCGCCGATTCGGTCAGCGAATACATCGCCCGGCTGCAGGCGGGCCAGAATCCGCCCCTGCCCGCGGCCCTGCAGGGCTCCTGCCTGGCCGAGCAGATGGCCCAGCACCTGGACCACTTCAACGCGGAGCTCAACGCTCTCTTAGAGATGGACGAGGCCTAATCCAGGCCCTGTCCCTTTCACCCATTCCCTTTCCTCTAATTCTTTCCCTGTTGTGATGAACAAGAAGCACTTTTTACTTCCCTGACCCTGTGTGCCCTGCTACTCACCTCCCAGCTTCTGTACGCCCAAGGCGCCGGCAACGGCACGGCCGGCATTCAGGATGCCACCACGCAGGTGACCAGCTACTTTGACCCGCTCACCAAGCTCATGTACGCCATCGGCGCGGTGCTGGGCCTGGTCGGGGCCATCAAGGTGTACGGCAAGTGGAACTCGGGCGACCAGGACACCCAGAAAACGGCGGTGTCGTGGTTCGGCTCCATGATTTTCCTGGTCATCGTGGCCACGGTGGTACGCTCCTTCTTCCTCTAAGCCGTCGCCGTGCCCATCTACGACCTCAATCGCGGCATCAACAAGCCCGTCGAATTCAAGGGCCTGGTGGGCAGCAACATTTACTTCCTAGTGGCCGGCATCGGGCTGGTGTTCGCATTGTTCGTGACCTGCTACCTGCTCGGCGTGCCCCTGCTGCTCACGGTGCTGGGCACCTTTCTGGCCGGGGGCGGCATGTGGGCCGGGGTGTTTGCCCTGAACCGCCGCTACGGCGAGCACGGGCTGATGAAGGCCGCCGCCCGGCGCTCGTCGCCCAAGTACATCACCAACCGGCACAGCCGCTTATTCCAACGCCTCAACGAGGACCCGACCAGCCGCGCCTAGCGGCTGGTTTTGGGTGCTTTCACTGCCTATGAGCAATAAGGTTCTGCCCTCCGTTTCCCTGGAATCCAAGCAGCCCATCTACAAGGTGGAAAAAGACTGCCTCATCTCGAAGAATGCGGACGTGACCGTGGCCTTTCGGCTGGATTTGCCCGAAATCTTCACTCTCTCGCGGGAAGACTACGCCCAGCTGCAGGCCGCTTTCGTGAAAGCCGTGCGCCTGCTGCCCGACCACTGCGTGGTGCACAAGCAGGACTGGTACGTGGAGGACAAGTACGCCCCCGGCTTCGAGGCCGAGCGCACCCTGCTCTCGTCGGCCTACGAGCGCCACTTCAACGAGCGGCCCTTCCTGAATCACTTCTGCTACCTCTACATCACCAAAACCTCGTCGGAGCGGCCCAACTGGGGCAGCACCTCGGGGCTGCTGGCCCGGCGCAACATCGTGCCCAAGGACATGCTCGACACCAAGGTGCTGGAAAGCTTTTTCGACAACGTGGGCCAGTTCGTGCGCACCCTGGAAGGGGTGGGGCCTACCAACGCGCCCTACATCCGCTCGCACCGCCTCACCTCGGATGAGCTGGCCGGCACGGCCGAAAAGGCCGGGCTGCTGGAAAAGTACCTGGCGCTGGACCTGTCCGACCAGGCCCTGCAGGTGGACCTGGACCTGACCCAGGGGCTGAAAGTGGGGGCGGAGTTCTGCCAGATGTTCTCGGTGGCCAACCTCGACGACTTGCCCACTTCGGTTGAAACGGATATTCGCTACGAGCAATACAGCACCGAATACTCGGACTTCCCCATCAGCTTCGCCGCGCCGCTGGGCTTGCTGCTGGGCGCCAACCACATCCTGAACCAGTACGTGTTCCTGGATAGCACCACCAAGACGGTTAAGACCTTCGAGCAGAAGAAGGACCGGCTGAACTCGCTCTCGCTCTACTCCCGGCAGAACGCCATCAACTTCGAATACTACAACGCCTTTCTCAACGAGCTTACTGCCCACAAGCGCCGGCCGGTGCGGGTGCACTGCAACGTGCTCACCTGGGGCCGGCACGAGGAGGAGCTGACCGAGGTGCGCAAACTGGTGAACGCGGCCTTCAACACCATGAACTGCAAGCCGCGGCAAAACACCGTGGATATCGCCGCGCTCTACTGGGGCGGCATCCCGGGAAACGCCGGCGACTTCCCCGCCGAGGAGACCTTCTACACCTTCATCGAGCAGGCCGTCTGCTTCTGGGCCTGCGAAACCAACTACCGCAGCACCGGGGCCACCAAGGGCATCAAGCTGTCCGACCGGCTCACCGGCAAGCCCGTGCTGGTGGACATTTCGGATGAGCCGATGAAGAAGCAAATCATCTTCAACCGCAACAAGTTCGTGCTGGGGCCCTCGGGCTCGGGCAAGTCGTTTTTCACCAACCACATGGTGCGCCAGTACTACGAGCAGGGCGCGCACGTGCTGCTGGTGGACACCGGCAATTCCT
Organism: Hymenobacter humi; assembly: GCF_042665855.1. Taxonomy (NCBI): domain Bacteria; kingdom Pseudomonadati; phylum Bacteroidota; class Cytophagia; order Cytophagales; family Hymenobacteraceae; genus Hymenobacter; species Hymenobacter humi. The sequence continues at coordinate 44,942 of NZ_JBHTEK010000003.1, forward strand.
ACAAAGGGCTCTGCGAACTGGTGGGCGGGGTCTATTTCACCTACGAGGAAGACGACCCGATTGCCTTTAACCCCTTCCTGATTTCGGGCAAGCTGGACGTCGAAAAGAAGGAATCCATCAAAACGCTGCTGCAGGCGCTGTGGAAAAAGGACGACGAAACGGTGAGCCAGTCGGAGTACGTGTCGCTCTCCACGGCCGTCAGCTTGTATTACGTGATGCTGGAAGCCAACGCGCTTATCAAGCCGAGCTTCAACACGTTCTACGAATTTGTTAAAGGGCCGTACCGCAAGATTCTGGAGGAGGAAAAGGTCCGGGAGAAGGATTTCGATATTGATAACTTCATCTACGTGCTCAAGCCCTACTACCGGGGCGGCGAGTACGACTACCTGCTGAACTCCGAGAAAGAGCTGGACCTCGTGCAGGCCCCCTTCATCGTGTTCGAGCTCGACAACATCAAGGACCACCCCATCCTGTTTCCGGTGGTCACACTCATCATCATGGAAACCTTCATCTCCAAGATGCGCAAGCTCAAGGGCGTACGGAAGATGATTCTGATTGAGGAGGCCTGGAAGGCGCTGACTACGCCCGGCATGGCCGCCTACATCAAGTATCTCTTTAAGACGGTACGCAAGTTCTTCGGCGAGGCCATCGTGGTGACGCAGGAAATCGACGACATCATCGGCAATGAGATTGTCAAGGACGCCATCATCAACAACTCGGACTGCAAGATTCTGCTCGACCAGCGCAAGTTCATCAACCGCTTCGAGGAGATTCAGGCGCTGCTTTCGCTCACGCCCAAGGAAAAGGACCTGGTGCTGAGCATCAACCGCGACAACAAAGCCACCCGGGGCCGCTACACGGAGGTATTCATCAGCCTGGGCGGGGTCGTGTCCAAGGTGTACGCCATCGAGGTGTCGAAGGAAGAATACGTGACCTACACCACCGAGGAAACCGAGAAAGTGCGGCTATTTGAGAAGTTCAAGCAGACCGGGGATATGCCCACGGCCATCAAGCTGTTTGCGGCCGACCTGCGCGAAGGCCGGGCTTAATTTTCAACAAAAGGGGAAAAATCATGGAAACGAAAGTCACCATCCTGGGCCTGGCTATCCTCGCCCTCAGCGCCGGCAAAGCCTCCGCGCAGGCTCGTGGTTACGGCACCGGTGCTCGAAGTGCAGTCAGGCGTTCAAACGGGACTGCAAAACACCATGAAGGGCCTTTCCAAAGCGGCAAACGTGCTGGTAAAAGCTGGGGTAAAAGAACAGGAACTGACCAAAGTATTTTCGGAAAAGAATATGATGCTGGCCAAGAACTGGTACGATGGCCTGCTGCAAGTCAGCTCGGCCGTGCGCTCGTACCGGCGCGTGCAGTCGGTTTTTGAGAAGCAGGGGAGAATCATCCAGACTTACTCAACGGCTATCGAAACGCTGCGGCAGTCGCCATTCGTGAAACCGGAACAGCTGTCCGACATGACGACCATCTATACCAAAATGCTGACGGAAAGCGCAAACACGCTTTCGGACCTGCAAACCATCGTGAGCCCGGCGATGCTCAAAATGACGGATGCGGAAAGGATGCGCTTCATTGATAAGCTGGACGTGAAAATCTCTGGTCAGTTGGGCTTAATCAACTACTTCACCCAACGCAACATCGTGCAAATGAACCTAGCGGAGCAAAAGGCGAACGACGCGCAGGCGCTTAACGCGCTGATGGGTGCCCGCTAGTCTTTTTCTCACTTTCAGCTCCCTCAGCCATGAACGCAAGCACCAAATTTCTTGCTCTGGGCCTAGCCTTACTAGCTGGCCCGGCTCATGCCCAAATGCCGGCCGTTATCTCGGCTCCAATTGCGGAGAAAAGCTCTCGCAAGCAAATCGTTCATCAAGGCGTCTCTGCTACTCTACTGGGGCAAGGCAAGGTGCTGGCGTCCGATATGACGAAGGTAAGCGGCCAGATTAAGGGCGTTATCGACAAGACGCAAGCCCTGCACGACCAATGGTATAGCAGCCTGCTGCAAATAAGTGCCGGGGTCCGCAACTATCGCCGCGTACAGGAAATTTATACGCACCAAAGCGAAATGATTAGCCAGTTCTCAGCGGCTATCCCAGAATTGCGGACCCAACAGCTCTCGCCCGCGCAACTCAGCGAGGCATCTACTATCTATCAAGGCATCCTAACGGAAAACATCGCGCTGCTGGGGGAGCTAGCCGGCGTGATGAGCACTGGCCGGTCAAAGATGACGGACCCGGAACGGGTTGAATTCATCGACAACATAGCTGACCGCATTGTGAAGCAGCACAACTTGATGAACTACTTCACCAACAAATGCCGCGCTATCGCGCAGATGCAGGCCCAACAAGTGCAAGACCGGGAATCTATGACCGCCCTCATGGGTGGCCGCTAAGTGCCTCTCTACTATTCCTGCTATCCTTTCACCTTCTGCCCCTAAACCATGAAAAACACTTCCATCCTAGCGCTCGGACTGCTGCTTGCCGGTTGCGGTTCGGACACTGCAACCGGCACGGACGCTACCACGGGTACGACTGCTGCTAAGGCATCAGCCTGATGCTAATCTGGACCCTCGGGCGGCTATCATTCGCCAACAGCACGAGCAGTTGATTGCCAAGCAAAAGGAGTACGTCGCGCAACTCCCCACCCTGACAGGCGCGGAAAAGCTTAGCCCAGCACATATTGAGCACTCTACCAAACGATTTGCCGAAATAATCCAGCAGAGCCAAGCCAACCTTACGGCCTTGGACCAATTGGACCCCGCCAACTCAAAAGACCCTGCACAAGTCGCACTGATAGGTGAACTGGCCGAAAAGCAAGCCGCCGTTTTTGCGCGTGGCGAAAGGCGTTTGACAACGATACATAATGAGCACTACGCGCCTAAATAAGCCCTACCCGGCTGCTTTTACCATCACCCGCATATCCATTTTCCCTTTCCAATGGACCCAACTTCAATCGACCTCAACATGGCTATGTACGAGCAAAAGCTCGAAGCCATTTACACGGAAATGTTGACGTTTACCGCTCAGTTCATCAACTTGGGTCGCGCAATTGGCGGCATTGGTGCGCTGCTGTTTATAAGCTCTCGCGTGTGGGGCAACATCGCCCGGGCGGAGCCCATCGACCTATTCCCCTTACTGCGTCCCTTTGCTATCGGACTGGCTATTCTACTATTCGTGCCGCTATGCGGGGCACTACGGGGCATTACCATGGCCGTAGCCCACGGCACCGATTCCATCCGAACGAGCCAGCTAGCGGAAGTTAATCGACTCACGGCCCAACGAGACGAACTGGCTTTGGCAGCTAAAAAGAAGTCGGACTTAGAAATAAACAAAGAGTACGAGGCGGAATTAGCTAACCTTGGCGCTTTGGATTTGGACCGCAGGGCCAGCCTGGCAATGAACCAGATGCAATACTCCGTTGGTCAGCAGTTTCGCGAGTGGGTGAAATCCATTCTAGAGTTGGGCGCCCTGGCCGCGAAGCTGGCCATCAGCCTTATCTCCACCTTCCTGCTGGTATTGCTCAGCGTCGCCGGGCCGCTGGCCTTCGGCATTGCCATCATTCCCGGCTTTGGTGGCGGACTAATGAAGTGGTTCGGGTACTTCATCACCATTTCCCTGTGGGTGCCTGTAGCCAACATTTACGCAGCAGTATTGGCCCATGTGCAGGTTACTATGCTTGCCAAAAGCATTGAGCAGCTGCAACGCGGGGGCATGGCAGAATCGGCCGACATTGCCTACCTGTGTATGCTCGTGCTGGCTATCGTGGGGTATATCATGGTGCCGAAAGCGGCTGATATGTTGATTGACGGCTCGGGCGTAGGGCGCGCGGCTACTTCGTTCATCACCAATACCACGGCCACTACGGCGGCCGTTGCCGGGGCAACGGGTGGGGCCGGGCTGCGGACCGGCGCGGATACGCTCGGGGCCGGAGTGGGGGCGGCTCAGGGTGCTTTTGGCCGGGCGGGTGCCGGGGAAAATATGACGCGAGGCGAAGCCTTCGGTCATCGGGCTGGCTCCTTTCTGCGGGACCGCCTCAACCGCAAGGGCTAACCAGGGCGGCTCTATCCTCAACCTCAGATTCTATCCTTCATGTTTGCTTCCCTCAAAACCATCGACTCTGCTTTTCAGCAAGTCAAAACGCTGGCCCTGATTTTCATCATCGCGGTGCTGCTGCTGGCCGGCACCATTGCCTACTTCGCTTTTCAAACGACCAATGCGGCGGCGAACCGCATTTACGTGTTGGAGGGGGCCAACTGCTCACGGCCGGCGCGCAGGATGCGCGGGCGAACCGGCCGGTTGAGGCCCGTAGCCACGTCACCCGGTTTCATGAGTTGTTTTTCACCCTGGACCCCGACCAAAAGGCCATCGACTTAAACGTGAACAAGGCCTTGTACCTGGCCGACAACTCGGCCAAAAAGCAGTACGAGAACTTCAAAGAAAAGGGCTTTTACAACGACTTGATAGCCGCTAACATCAGCCTGGAAATGAGCGTGGACAGCGTTGTCATCGGCAATTCACGGCCGCTCACGGCCCGCTGCTACGGGCATCAGCGCGTGATTCGGGCCACGTCGATTACCAACCGCAACTTCATTTCGGAGTGCTCCTTACGCGACGTAACGCGCTCGGAAAACAATCCCCACGGCTTCCTGATGGAGAACTGGCGGGTGGTGCAAAACAAAGACCTCAATACCCTTCCTCGCTAATTCTCTACTCCCATGACACCGCCCACTAAACCGCACGACGCACAATTCATCCGGACCCGTAAAATGGCTACGTTCCTGCCGGTGGTAGGAGTGCCCTTTCTGGCGGTGATGTTCTACCTGGGTGGGGAGGGGAGGGCACCCCCGTAGCCGCGCAGGACGTTGAATCCGGGTTTAACACGGAGCTTCCCAAAGCGGAGAAGGCCACCATTACCACCAGCAAGCTGGAAGCCTACGCCAACCCCGTGGATTCCATGCGCAACCGGGGCCTGGTCGATGCCAAGATTGATACCAGTTCGGGCAGCGGGCTGTCCTACGGCATTCAAGCCGACGGGAAGGCCGGCCCGAATGGCTCGGTGGATAAGTCGGTCGCAGTTGCCCAAGCGCAACTAATTGCCGCGCAGCAAGCCCACTCAATGGAGGGACGGCAGGAAAGACCACGACGCAACCTGGCTCCCTCACCCCGGAAGAGAAAATGGAGCTGATGCGGACGGAACATGAGCGCGACCTGGCCGAAGCACGGGCGCAAGCGCAGATGGCCGCGCTCATGGCGCAGTCGAATGCCGCCGGAAGTGGCGCCGCAGCCCTCGTACGGTCGCCGCAGCTCCGGTGAAGAAAAAGCCGGTCACGAAAGTGCGGGCCATTGACGAGGACGCGGTCGTATCCCGCCTGGGGTCAAACGGGACGGGCAAAAAGCGCACGGCCTCCTTTCAGGGGCTGGATAATGGCAGCTCATCGGGTGGGGATTCCAACACGCTGCCGGCCGTCATTCACGAATCGCAGGAAGTAGTGAGCGGCTCCCTGGTGAAAATGCGGCTGACGGAACCGGCTCTCATTAATGGGCACCAGTTACCAGCCAACACCTTTATCTATGGCAAGTGTAGCCTGCAAGGCGAACGACTCAGCATTGCCATCGAAACGCTTAAATCCGGCAACAACGTCTTTCCCGCCTCGCTGGAAGTGTACGACGTGGATGGACTGGAAGGGCTGCACATTCCGGGAGCTATCACGCGGGATGCGGCCAAACAGGCCGGCGCCAGCAGCATGGACGCAACCGATATGATGACGATGAGCGCCGACCCGGCAATGGCGGCGGCGGGGGTAGCGGTAACGGCCGCCAAGAACCTCGGCAAAAACAAGATTCGTCTGGTGAAGGTCCGCCTCAAGGCTGGCTATAATATCATGCTCAAAGTAGATAAAGACTAACGACTCCCTCCCATGAAATCTACCTCCTGTCTGGCTCTGGCCCTGGTAATGCTTACGGCCCGGCCGCAGCGCCTCGTGGCCCAAAATACCGTACTGGCGCAAAAGCTACCCAACACGACGCAAGCCAATAAGTTAACAAGCCTGCCGCTGTATGTGAGTGACCAGAAAACCACGCACCTGGTCTTCCCAAGTCCGGTTACGTATGTCGATTTGGGTAGTACGGGCCTGATTGCGGCCAAAGCCACCGGCTCGGAAAACATTGTGCGCGTGAAGGCCGCGGCGGCAGGCTTCGGGGAAACGAACATGACCGTCTTATCCGGGGGCAAGCTCTACTCGTTCGTGGTGAATTACCAGCGTAGTCCGCGCCTGGTGGGTATCGACCTGGGCATGGCCAGTGGCTCGGCCAATACGGGCAAGCTGCCCACGACGCCGCTGTATGTGAGTGACCAGAAAACCACCCACCTGGTTTTCCCTTATCCGGTTACCTATGTCGATTTGGGCAACTCGGGTATCATCGCGGCCAAAGCGACCAGCGCAGAAAACATCGTGCGGGTGAAAGCAGCCGGCACCACCTTCCCGGAAACGAACATTACGGTGCTTACCTCAAACGGCAAGCTGTATATGTTCACGGTGAACTATCAGCACGACCCCAAGGTCCTCAGCCTGGACATGGGCGCGGCCAACTCGTCGGTTACCTCCAGTGAATCCGGGGAAGCCATTCTGTCGAACTCGCCCATTCCCCAAGGCAACCTGGATGCGTATTCCAAGCAGGCCCTGGCGCGGGGCGGCTCGTCGGCCAGCGAGAGCGCCAACCAGCTCAGCGTAAAAGCCGGCAGTGTCGGCTACAAGCAAGAAACGCTGTTTTTTCCCCTGCACGTGGCCAACAAGTCCAACGTGACTTACGACGTGGACTTTGTGAAATTCTACATCCAGGATAAGAAGGTTGCCAAGCGGACGGCCGAGCAAGCCATTGAGATTGCGCCCATCTATGTCTACAATGGCTCCCAAAAGAAGATTGACGTAAAAGGGAAGCTGGAACAAGTATATGTGTTTAAGAAGTTTACCATCCCGGAGCAAAAGCAGCTCATTATCGAAGTCTACGAAAAGGGGGCGGGCGTAACGTGAAGCTCAGCCTGTCTAATTCGGACCTGCTCACAGCCCGCACGTTCCAATAACCCCGGTTTGACCATTTCACTTCCTCGCGCCATGAAAAGCACTCAATCGCCCCGATTAGCCGCCCTGCTGGCTTCGCTTTTTGAGAACCCTAGCCCGAATTATGCCTTGGTGGCGATGCTGGTTCTAGTGGCTGGGGCGACGGTGGTGTTTGGGGGTAATCGCGTGCCAGGCCTTGTTACGCATCTCGTCATGCTGCTTTCGCTGCTGGCCACGTCGCGCCTGTTTAATGCAGGCTGGCTGCGCTCTTTCTGGTATCTGACAATGGGCCTGATTGCCCTGGCGCTGGTGCTCGACGTGGCAGTACTGATGGTGGCCCTCTAGGGTAGGAGTGTACCGCTACGGTTGCTATTCGCAAATAGAAACTGGGGGCGGGTCTTTGTAATCATTTTTCTCATCGCGTCCCGTCTCACTTTCTTGGAGCCAATTAGCGTTTACCTCGACCACAACATTCTCAACGACATAGCGCCAGCTAAGCAAGACTGGACTACCACTAAGTGGGGGGCGTATTTACTGGACCAGACTCAAAAAGGTCACATAGAAGTTTACGCCAGTCCCACCAACTGTCTTGAAATTGCTCTTCTTACCAAGGACTTGGACCACCGGAACAACTTGGCCCGGGCGCTCAATACGCTTATCGCTGGGCACCGCATGTTGCCGACCTATGAATTTGTCATTGTCCAAAATTTACTCCGCCATATCAATGGCAATTGGCCAGGCACGATTAATGAATCGCGTTTTAATCGGCTGCAACGGCAATCGGCGCGGACTTACGTCGCGTTGTTGGGCCAGTTAGCGGCTTTGAAAGACTACGACTGCTCAAAAGGCCTTGTGGGCGCCATCGCCCCTAAAATCATCACCCAACTCATTCAAGGAGAAATTTTTAGAAATCCGCTTGCTGAACTAAAAAAACGACTGGCAGGATTACAACAGGTAACGGTACAGTCCCAAGACGCTTTTGCCGCATACGACAGCAAAAGCCTTGACGAATTAGCCGAACTTAAGGAAAGCCTGTTGGCGGAAACCTTTACGGTTGATAAACAGGCCATCAAGTTTCTAAAGGACAATAAAGCCAAATTTATTGAGGGCTATGCCCAAGACGAGCTTCGCTCGTGCATTCATCAGGTTTTCCTCTATTGGGAGGATTTGGAGGTGTGTTTTGCTGGCTGTGAACAGGTTGTTCGGGAATGGGCAACCGTGCACCCCTTGGAATCTTCAAACCCCGACTTTAAACCGAAGCCTCTTCCGCAAGAAATAACCGCCGCCTACGCGTCTGGCCAGAGTACCAGGAACGATAGATATGCCGTACTCAAGGCTCTCGGGGCACGTTTTTCTTCCTTTTTGGATGTACCGAAGCTGTATTCTTCGACTGTTTTCAACGAGATGGAACGTACTCTCAACAAAGGCAAGTTGCCAACAGGGGGTTTAGCGCTAGATTGCCAGCATACGCTAGCGTGCGCGGTTACTGAATTCTTCTTGGTCCGCGACGCCATTCTCCTCGACACAGTTAAGCGCTGGCACGCGACCATTAGGGAGGAATCCACCATGTTCCGTGAATCAGCTGACGGGTTGCAGGACTTTGAACGCAAAGTGGAGAAGCGCCTTAAAGCGTTGGGAGCCGATTAGGGGTGAGGGGCATATTAACTGTAATCAGACTCCTTGAGAGAGGGCTGAAATAGCATTGACAAGCTCAACTTTCCCCTTCTCAGCTACGTAAATGAGTAGACATTATGCAGGGGTAAGTGTGTTAAAAGTAGTGCGATACCCCCCGCTTTGTACCCCTAACTGCCATGCCTAACTACCAGCAAGGCTACGAGGACGGCCGCAACGAGCAACGCTACTCCGCCCACACCTCCCGCCAGTTCGGGCAAGGCATGGGCACTCTCGTTGCCTGGGTAATCATCGCGGGTACCCGGCTTGCCGTGGAAGCCCTGGTTGCGGCTCCCTTTTGGTTCTTGGCTTTGTCGTAATGGCTCCAATGGATTTTCTCGGTCCAATGCTGGGGGCGGTTCGCCTGGTCGGCATGGGCTTGGTGGCCTTCCTGGCTTTCGCGGGCCTCTACTGGCTGAAAGGTTGTATAGTGGCTTTGAGGCACCGTCCGGGCCGGCTTTGGTTGTTGCCCTTCTCGCTGTGTGTGAGTCTGGCTTGTCTGTTGCCGGGCTGGCTGGTGCGTTCGCTGGTCGTTAGCCAGTTTCCGACTGTTGGCCCGCTGTGGGGCTGGGGCCTGGGCCTGGCCTTTGCCTTGTTTGCTTTCGGCCGTTACCGCTTCACGGAGCATAGCGCACCGGACCTAATGGACTGGTCGTATAGCCGCGGCTATCGGTGGACCAATAAGTAAGTAGTGCTCCTGCTTTAGCCTAATTTGGGCCCTCGGCGCTTCGGCTCGGGGGCTTTTTGTTGTTTGGGAGTGGATGGATTAGGTAAGGCATTCTCCCCCTTGGTTCATTTTGCGGCATTGTCTGCTGCGCCGGCAAGCCTGGCTGCTGGGTAAGTTGGGGGCGGAACACCTGCACGGCCTGACCGACTGCCTGGGAGTAGCGCAGGAGCATGGCCTTATCCGACAACTGCGCCGTGGGGGAGGCGGCAATGACTACGTAGGGCTTCTGCAATTCATCCAGCGTGGCTTGCTCGGTTAGCGCCGCTGGACGGGCCATCACCAATGCCTGCACATACATTAGAAGCGGCGACATAATCGTGTTTCCTCCGGCATCGTTCAGGGGAGCGCCGGTTTCTTGGGCATAACGAATGCCGACGCGCTGGCTGCTGGCCTTCAACTCGCGCAAAGCCTCCAGCCGGGCTACTTCCAAGGTGGCCGCACCCAGGGGCCGCGCCTGGCTGGGGTGGCGGGCTGCTTTAGCGGCTGCTCCTGGTAGCTCCGTGCTGGCCGCGTCGAGTAAGTACCGTAAGCGGGTGCGGTTCTCGGCCGTGTTAACAGAAACCCCAACGATTCCGGTGTCGCGCGCAAGGTTAAAATCTTTATACACTTTCTCAAAATCGACCCGGTAGCCGGCCTGGTGGCCCAGCTGCATCATCATAAACTGCATAGTGCGGCCGTTGCCCTCCCGGAACACATGAACATGGTTGAGATGGTCGAGGTAATAGGCGGCGCGTTCCACAAACTGCGCCTTGGACAAGCCTTTCAGGTTGTTCTCGGCCGTGAGCTGCGCGGTGATAGCTGCCGCGTCAGTAGTGATGCGGCGGTGGTTGGTGTACGTCATCATCAGGTCGGCCTGTACGTTCAGCGCCGGCTTGTAGCCCTGAAAGGCGCGGTCCTGACGGGTTTCCCCGGCCCACGGGTACACGTCCTGGAACAAGTAGCGGTGCAGGGCCCGCAAGTGTTGTTCGTCAAATCGGAGCGGGATGGGCGGAATCGCGTAGGCCGGGCCAATGATGGCCTCCACCGGCTGCCGGGGCTCGGGCAAGCCTACCTGCGCCCGAATCAACATCATGCGCTTTATCGACAAGTCCGCTTCGAGGCGGTCCAACCCTTTTTCGGTGGTTGCGCGAACATTGTTATAAAGCAATCCATCGGCGGGGTTCGTAAAGAGGTCAGCCATCAGGCAGTGAGCAGCAGGGATAGGATAGCAAAAAGCCCGGCACCGGGCCGGGCTTGCTATGGGGAAGAGACAAGTAGCTACAAGCTCAGGGGAGCAAGGCTTTCGTCAAAGTGCAAATACGGCTCGTAGGGCTGCGCGGGCTCCACGTAAGGGCCTTCACCTGCGGCATACTTCGCGGCCGGGTCCGGCCCTGGGGCAGGCTGGTACTCAGTATCGAGGCGGGCAGATAACTGCTCCAAGTCAATCTCACCGGCAATGTACTGGTTCTGTAAGGTCACCAGTAGCGGCGAAGGGTGCCGGCACTGGCTCAACGACACCCCCACGGCAAACTTTACCACGTCGCGGCGCTGCTGCTCGGTCTGCTCGTTCGCGGAGAAATACAGAGTCTTTTCCATAGGTACAAGATACGAATACTGGCTAGGAATGGGGGCCTCGGCGGTTACGCTTGGGCGGGCTCCCAAAACACGCGCACGTTGGCCACGGAAATCCGCTGGCGGGCTAAGGCCAAGTCGTAGCGCTCCTGCACGGTCAGCCAAAACTCGGCCGTAGTGTTGCGGAACGCCGCGGCCAGGCGCAAGGCCATTTCCGGCGTCACGCCTTGGCGCTTGTTGAGAATGGCCGACAAGGTTTTGCGGGTGGTGCCCAACCCCTCGGCAACTTCCTCCAACGTCAGTTTCTCCCCGGTTTCTTCGCGCAGCCCCTCAATGGTTTCACGAATCAAATCGCCGGGGTGAGCAGGATTGAACATGGGCATGATGATGGTCGCTTGCTTACGGGTGGGTCAGTGGTAATCCAGGTAATCAACATCTAGGACATCCTCGCCCTCAAAGCGAAAGATGATTTTCCAGTTGGCTTTCACCTTCACCGAGTAAAAGTCCTTGCGGTCCCCCTTCAGCAGGTGGTAGTCGGAACCGGGCGTGTTCATTTCCTCGGGCCGCTGCACGGCATCGAGGCGAGTGAGCACGTTGGTAATTTTAGCTAGATGGTCTGCGGGGAGCTTGGAAGCATCGCCTTTTTCATACAGTAGCTTGAGCGGTTTGCTCTGAAAGGAAAGTATCATCCGGTACGCGGGCGTTTTGAGAATTACTCTTGCTGGTCATCTGTCGCTGGTTCCTGGTGGTTGGTTTCAGAACTATAATGCAAACGTAACCGGTAACGTTCCACGTTACAAAACAAAAAACATGTTGTTCTCACTGCCTCTGAGCGATAAACTTCATGTTTCGCTTACATCGCCTACGGTCCGTCGCTAATGGTTCGTAGGCAATTGATTTTGGGGCTAGTTTGTGAATTCAAACAGAATGTAGACTTAAGCCCATCCATGAAAATGCTACTCCTATCTTGTGCCCTTTCTTAGCGCCCGCATCTCGTTTTTATGGAAGAGGCTGAAGTAATCGCCGTTTGTGAATACCTATTAGGGTTGATAAAAGAGCGCGACCGCAAGCTGCTGGTATTGAAGTATGTTAACTTCCTGGATTGGTTCGGGATGGGCCTCCGGCGCAACCCTGAGCGGGTGGCCATCATTGATACGTTTTTACAAGCCAACAACATCACCGTTTGGTGTAAGCGAGAATCGCAAAACTCTATCGCCGATTTTGACCGCCGCACCACCGACCGAATCACCTTCCGCCTCGAAGGGGCAGCCAAAACCATGCAGAACGGCCAAGACCAGATAAGCTACGACAACGCCGGGACCATCGAGGTAGCCAAGCAGGACAGCGGTATTACGCTCTATCCTCACCAGAAGGAGGCCTTGCAGCAGCTGAATGATAAAGTCACCAAGTCCGGGAAGGTGCCCTTCGCGGGATTGCTCGTCTTACCAACTGGAGGAGGAAAAACCCTGACGGCGGCCCATTGGCTGTGCACCAACCTGCTGAACCAGAACAAGAAAGTCCTCTGGATTGCTCACCGGCACGAACTCCTGGACCAAGCCAAGGCGACGTTTCACGAACGGCTGGCATTCCAAGACATTCTGCGTACCAAGCCCTCGTTCAACTACCGCATCATCTCGGGTATTCACGACAAGCCAGTGCACATCCGGCCCACCGATGACCTCATCATTGCCAGCAAGGACAGCCTGAACGCAGGCTTCAAGTATCTGCTGGATAAATGGCTGGTCAACCAGGAAGAGGTCTTTCTCATCATCGACGAGGCGCACCACGCGACGGCCCGCACCTACCGGAAGCTCATCGAGAGCATCCGCGGCAGTGTCAAGCAGTTTCGGATGATTGGCTTGACCGCGACGCCCTTCCGCACGGTTGAGGAAGAGCAGGGGCTGTTGGCCAAAGTGTTCCCGGACGACATCATCTACAAGATTGACTTACGCAAACTCATTACCCGCGGCATTCTGTCCGAGCCCGTCTTTGAGAGTGTCGAAACCGATTTCAACGTCCTGAGCCTGTTCAACAAGCAGGAACTAGACAAGCTCAACTACTTCGACATTGGCAGCATCGGCGAGGTAACGGCCAAAACCATCGCCCAAAACGACCAGCGCAACTGGTGCATTGTCAACCGCTACTGCGAGAACAAGGCCAAGTACAAGCAGACTCTCGTTTTCGCACTCAATCAGGACAACGCCATTGCCCTGAAAAAGCTGTTCCAACTCAAGGACATCCGCTGCGAGTACGTGCTCTCCTCGATTCGGGACCAGACCACCGGCGTTACCATTTCCAGCAAAGGGAACAAAGAGATAATTCAGCGTTTTCGGGCTGGGGAGTTGGACGTGTTGATAAACGTCAACATCCTAACGGAAGGCACGGATTTGCCCAATGTCCAAACCGTTTTCCTGGCCCGGCCGACCATCTCGCCGACGTTGATGACGCAGATGATTGGGCGGGGGCTGCGCGGCGAAAAGGCCGGTGGCACCAAGGAAGCCTACATCGTCAGCTTCATTGACAACTGGGAGGACAAGGTTGCCTGGGTCAACCCCGAACGGTTAATCATTGAGGAGAACACGGACTTCAACGACACGCAGAAAAACACCCAAAAGCAGCTAGTCCGGCTCATATCCATCAGCAAGATTGAAGAGTTTGCGGTGCTGGTGAACGACCACATCGACAAAGCTGATAAGGAGAAGCTGGAAAACATGCCTTTCATCGAGCGCTTGCCGCTGGGCATCTACCACTTCTCCCTATTGAGTCAGTTTGAGGAAGAAGCCCGGGAGAAGAACTGCGAGGTCCTCGTGTACAGCAATCTCAAGCAGCCTTATGCCGATTTGATGAATGCTCTCCCCACGCTGGTAGCGGGCTTAAAGGCCCCGGTGGCGGATTACCTTTCGGAAGCGCAGTTGCAGGAGCTGAGCGCGACCATCGAGAGCCAGATTTTCTTCGGCCACGACTTGTATCCGGGGTACAGCCCGCAGGATGTCAAGGATATCGTGCAGTATTACTACCAGAGCGAATCGCTGCCGAGTTACATCGAGTTGCAGGACCGGGCCAAGTTCGATATAACCAACGTGGCCAAGGATATTCTGGCGGGCGATTACAGTCGCTCGCAGGAAGAAGCCTACAAAAGCCAGTTGTGGGACGAGCACGAATCGCAGTGGAAAACCTTCTTTGGCCACGACAAGCGCTACTTCCTGCATGAAGTTGATTTGGCCATCCGCCGCATCAGCAACCCGGACCTCTACCAGCGCCCGACCATCATCCCCACCGACCGGAAGGAACTACGGCGACTAGAGGAACTGCCGATGGGGGAAATTCGGGAGCAGAACCCGGCGTACTGGAAATGGCTGAGTGACCAGGTGTACGAGAAGCATCGCGATGCCGAAGGGTACTACCAAAGCGCCGAAGGCGATTACCGAAGCAAAAACAAACTCGACTTTCAGTTGGACCACATCACGGCGATAAGCAATGGGGGCCTTACCTCCTTCGAGAACCTACAGTTGCTGACCCGAAAGCAAAACGCTATCAAGGGAGCCCGGTAAGAGGAAGGGCTCCACTGTCTTCTTAAAGACCATAACTTCGCTACCTCTCCGCGTTCATTCACTTGTTTATTCTATGAGAAGTCTCATTACGCTCATCCTCTTGTGTTTTCTAACCAGTTACCGTCTGCTAGCACAAACTACCACTGCCCCAACAGTAACTACGGTAGATGGCAAGGCACGCATTGAGTTCATTGTACCAGCCCTGGGTGAACAGGATGCCCTTTTTCTGAAAGGCAAAGATTGGCTGTACAAAACGTACAACTCGGGCAAAACGGTTGAGCAGTACGATGACAAGGCCGCAGGACGAATAGCCGTTAAAGCCCGTACGCAAGAATTGAAATGGAATGCTGGACTCGGCATTGTCAACACGGCCGGGTGCTTCACCTATAATATGACGCTGGATTTTAAGGAAGGCAAAAGCCGGCTGATTATCGAAGATATCACCTATCAGAAAGGTCAGCTAAAGGATGCGATGATACTGGCCTCGGGTGCGGATTTGGCGGATACCTTTCCGGCTAATTGGCCAACACTCGGAAAAAAGCGATGACGAAGCACTGGAACGAAATGCAAGCGGCCGGCACGAGCGAACTGCTCTTGCTGGCAACATCCTTTCAAAGCGCGCTGACGAAGAAGGGAGACAATAAGGATTGGTAGCTAACATGGGAAAAAGCCGTGCTTGATGAGCACGGCTTTTCAAAACCTAATCTAGGTATGATAAGCCTCCCTTACAGCACCTAACTTCAATTTGGGAATCTGTGAAAACAGGTTATGATAAGTAAATCTTATCATAGCTCTTCATTACCGAGGTCCATAAACCGTCTCAAATGCCGCGAGGACCCGTTCAAATTCCTCATCCGTTAGCAGAAAAGCCGACTCTGCATCCGGTTTAGTGGGCATTGTTCCCCGGCCGCCTATCTCGATGATAGGAAACGCCTCGATGAAATCCTGTTGCGAAACCGCCGCTTTAAAAGTCGGCGCGAAGCGCTCGTACACTTGCGCCAGCTTGGCTTGGAATGCTGCTTGCTTGTGAAAGTCGAACATGGTAATGTCTCTTGGTAAAATCGAAATAGTTACGGCCGTCGGTTAAGGCCAGCAGTGACCTCTGAGCCCTTGGTGAGCCCATTGCAATGGCGTACGAAAGACCACAACAGGGCATTTCCGGAGCGTTTGGAAATGGTATTGCGCATCCGGGGCCCAAGCCATGAGCCTTTGGTGAGCCCTTTGGCGGGATGGTCTACTTGCCTGCCCTTCGCCTGCCTGGGGCACTTCAAACAATGGATGCCGGCCCTCTTATGACGCCGACGAGCTTAACTGTGTAAGGCCGCTGAAGAGCTGCAGGCGGTGCGTTTTGGCAATGGCCTGTTGCTGCTTTTTCGGAACTTCCGCCTCGGCCGCAAACTGGGGCCAGCGGCTACCGCGTCGACCACCTGCTGGATTATCTCCCGGGGCTTTTTCACCAGCACGTTCTTGGCCAGCTGCAGGAAATCATCCTCCGTAAAATCGTCGACCTTGCCCGCCAGCGACATCTGATGCTGGCTGGACCATTCGCCCGTGGGGTTGTAGGAATAGGTCATGTCGTATGCCGGTGACAAACTCCACTCCCCCGCAGGGTTCATCAGGAAGGAGATGTTCTTGGTGTGGTCGTCCTGGTTGCGCGCCACCGCGTTGAATACCAGGCGCCGGTAGAGCTCCTCCACGGCCGGGTGCGGCAGCCGGAGCTTGAGTAAGACCTGAAAGGCCTGCTCGTAGGTATAAAGCCCGGGCTTGTTGTAATCAAAGTGGGCCAGCCCGCACAGCGTTTGCATGTGCAGCCGCTGGCTGCCATCCACCCGGTCGAATCGCCGCGTCATGAAATGCGCCCGGCCGTTCTCTTCCAGCAGTTGGCACTGGGTCATCTGTATTCCCGCCTGCTTGGCCATCAGGTGGTAGGCATACTCGATGCGGCCGTACCCGGCCGGGTCGCCCAAACTGGTATTCGTCACCCCGTCGAGCTTGAGCAGCCAGTGCTCAAAGCCAACGGGGGCATCGACCTGCCCGGAGCGAACCTCCTTGGTGATGGCATTGTAGGCAATCACGGCCTTGGCCCGGGCACCGCCGGCGGAAGTACCCACGCTGATGATTTCTGCCAGGCCCTCGGCGGCATTCGTAGCCAGCGACGTGTGCAGGCCTTCCCGGTTGGTCAGCACCTGACGGGCAAATTTCACGAGCTCGCCCACTTCCAGCGAGGCGCCTTTTTCCAGCGCGGGCTGCGAGGCCGGCTCATACACCAGCGCGCCCATCCCCCGGTGGCCGAGGTAGCACAGATGCTCCACGGGGGTAAAGGAAGCCGCGTCTCGTCCCTTGGAGGCCAGCCAGGCGTCGATAAGCTGGCGCCCGTACCGGTCGGGCAAGCTGTCGGCCAGCAGACCCGGCAGGCCATGGTAGGTGTCGCGGTTAAGCGTGGGAAAGTCAAAGGTGCGCGACCGCCGTCCTACTGGCAGGGGCATTTCAATCGGCGCTAGCTCCAGCCCCGAGCGAACAAACGAGGCTCGTATTCAAAGACGCCAATCCGACGTTTCTCATTCCACAGCACGGCCCCGACGGGCTTGCCCCAAATAGAAACTGTGGCCGTATTGGTACTACTCATAATCCAGTGGGTGAAGAGTCCTCGTCCCGGCGGCTGGCCCGCTGCCGCCGCTGGCGCGCCAGGCGTACCGCTTGCAAGGGGCTGATGGTGGCCGACTCTTCCAGCACTTCCAGCACGTCGAGCCGCCCCAAAGCGCGCAGCAGCTGCACCAGCGTCAGCGTGGAGGCGGGTCGTCCGTTTTCGACCTGGCTGATGGTCAGCCGGCTCAAGCCCGTTTGAACCGCCAATTCCTGCTGGGAGATGTCCTGATTCAGCCGAATAAGCTGCAGGTTTCGGCCAATTTCCCTTACTGCGGCCAAGTCTGACAAAGCGTACCAGTCCATAATGATGCGTTTAATAAGCATTAACTGCCATTTTCCCCGTTAATGCTACGCAAAGATAACATTAACTGATTCGACTCGCAAGGCAACATCATGTCCGTAATGATACTTGTAAGATACATTAACTGCTATTTCAGCCATTAATGATGTGCGTAAGATACATTACGAGTATTACTGGGGTTAGCTCGACGGAAAGCTGCTGTCAAGGACCCAAGAATTCAGGGGCATCCTGTTGCCCAACAAAGGCAAGAGCTCCGGCAAATACCGGCGCAATGGTGGACAGCAGCGGAAATGCAGCGGAGTTCTTTCATTCACCTGGTACCAGCAGGTGGTTATAACAAGGGATTGTGCTCGTCGTTGGCATCAGTCTGCACGTTAAAGCGCTCATTCATAAACTTCCTCACCGCCCCGGGATTGGGAAAGCGGGCATGGTTCTCCAGCCCGAAAGAGCTCAATGAAATGAGGGGCAGTTGCTCCAGGCTCATTCTGAATTCCGTCGACTGGAAGGCCTGGAGAGGAAATTCCATCTGCAGTTCCACTTCATCTCGTTGCAGGATGCGCTGAAACTCCGTTTGCAAGGCCGCCTGGTATTCCGCGGGCGTCGCGAATTCTCGCCCTTCAATTATTCGGTTGGCTTTGTAGGAGAGCATGAAGTTCATCATGGCTACCACTATTTGCCAGTCCGGCCAGCCTTCTTGCCGCAGGGCTTGCACCCAGGGGCCATAGCCGGCATCCTGCTTCAGGCCGGCAAGCGTTTTGTGGATGTTGCGTACCGCTTTCTGAAAGCGGTTCCCAATGTTTTGGATGGCGCTTGAAGGATTGTATTTCGTGCTCAGGCCTGCTTTCGGCTGCATGAACGGATTGAGCATCGGGAATTCGGGGACGTCCGTCAGGGCAGAGAACGTATCACGACCAAATGCCCCAAACGCTTTTTCGGCGAACAACGACCGGAACATGCGCTGGTAGGAGGTGGCCTGCATGGACTTTGCGCCTAGATTACTTTTAGTAAAGAGACCCCAGAAAGCCTCGTTATACTCGACTGCAGGCAGTAAGCTGATGTCCTGTAAGATGGCTTTGAGCGCAACGCTGACAAAGGCGGCCCCCAGTTTTACTACTTCATAGTCCGAGCTGTCAACCCGCTGCACAAAAGCCTTCCACTTTGCTTTCCCGTTGTCCGGCAACTGTTCTGGCTCACGAGGGTCGTCGGTAGCTTCCAGGGTGAGGTCAACAAGGCCGCTGGGCAAATGAAAGTCAACCTTGGAAAGCGCTATTTCCACCAACAACACCTGCAGCATGGCGCAGAAGTCCTCGCCCAGAGCGGTCATTTCGTAGGAATTACGAAAGTGCACGTGCCATTCCATCCCCAGAGCGTGAAACCGGACGGTACGCTCGGGGCCCATGTCGTTAAGCGGCGCATCCGCAAAATTTCTGGTGAGGCCAGCCCGTAGTTTAGCCTCCGGCAAGTCCGCTTGAAGTACGGCCAGCAACTCATCCAGATACTCTTCTTTTAAGTATCCGGTCGCGGTTAACTTGGCTTGTGCCATGACCTGTAACTCCGGGGCCAGCAGGGGCGCGGCGTACAACAGAAACCCATAATTCATGATGCTTTTCTGGGGCATCTCGGCCCCCTCCGCGTCAATCGGCTCGGGGTCGAACTCGTGTCGCATCCTCATGTAAAGCTCAAAGTCCAGCAGGGCGCTAAACCAAGCCCCTTGGACAAAATCAGCGTGGAAAACCATGCCGATTCCTTGGGCAATTCGCTTCACCAGTTTTCGGCTGCCTTTCTGCCAGCTGACCCACGTGGCCCACAGCCCATAATACTTCGCGGCGAAGTGCATGTCCAAGGCGCCGTAGACCTGGGCAATGTTCAGCAGGGCCAGGGTATAGCCTTCGAACGTTTCATCCTGAAGCCACAAGGCTTTGGCCTCGTGAAAATCCCGGAGCGCTTTGAGCAGGGAATTGGGGGTCTTAGACTCCAGGTAAGCGGCGCCTGAAGCCACCAGGCGGCGGGCCCGCTCATGCGCACCCCGCTTCTTTTCGACCACGGCATCAAGTCGGCCGACAAACTCTTTGAACGCATCAATCAGAACCTCGTTCTCCTCCTCATCCACTTGAATTAACAGGCGGATGTGCGTGTGGATGCGGTTGCTTAACTGCGTCGCATTGTAGAGCCGGGCCTGGTCTAAATTCGCCAAAAGCTGCTCCAAAGGCGCCATAATTTTGGCCACGTTCTCTGCGCTCCGGTCCTGGCTGCCCGCAAAAAAGTGCAGATTGGCGGAGCACTCCAATAGGCGGCACAAATCCGACGGATTGGTCGTTTGGCTCAGGAGTTGGTCCAGCTGCTTTTTAAATTGTTGCAGCCAACTGGCGGTTTCTTCGGGGGTTAACGCGGACTTTTCGTTCAATGCCGAGGCCATCACCAGGAAAAGCAGGCTTTGAATATCTTCGAAGTCCCCGGCGGCGGTAAAGGCGGAGAAGTCGCTGAAATACTCCCGGATGTAGTCTTCCAGCCCGAACAAGTCGCCAAGAGCTGGCGCCAAATACTCCGTGGGCCGCATCCGGAGCCAGAGTAGCTCATAGAGTCCCTTCTTTCGAAATTCGGGCTGCTGTTCCAGCTGCGTAATGTACGAGGTGAGCAAGCCAATCCAGAACGCGTCGTGGGACTGCAGATTCTTGGCGACCCGGCAGTAGGACACGGCCTGCAGCACCTCGTAAAATTCGCCGAGCCGAAAATCCGCCGGCTGACCGATTTCATTCCACTTGGTAAATACTTCGTGGTACCACAGGTCTTCCAAGGTGCCCGCCTGGAGCAGCAGGTTCGTGAGTTCCCCGTTAACCAGCTTGCGGTCCTCGGGTGCCTGCTCGGAGGCTTTAATGTCCACCCGCATGCACAGCATGCCCAAAAGCCCTTGCGCCGCTCCTTGGGCATGTCCGGCAGCTGCGCGACCAGCTCTTCGAGGCGGGCAATGGTGCCTTTGAAGGCCTCGTCCGGGCTCAGGTCATCAAAGCGCCATTTTATCCGGCGCGTAAAATCGTCCCAGTCCTGGTCCGTAAGCTTCTGGAAAACAGTAACGGCCTCCTGTAACACCTGCTCTTCGGCCTTTATGCCCAACAGGGCCTCCGCGTCCTCCGCTTTCTTCTTCAGCTTTTCGGCGAGTTGGTTGGCCAACTGAGCGGCGCGCTCGTTCACGTAGGACGTGACGAGGACTTTTACCTTTTAGCGCATTCGGGGAGCAGGGCATCCGGAAGCGCCTCTTGGTTGGCGACCCAGCGGCGCAGTAAATCGGACTCATTACCCTCGCGGTACTCCGCAATGCGACTATTGGCTTCGAAAACAAACTCCTTGTTCTTCGCCGCATAATCCGTTTTAACGTGCAACATAAAGAAGTGCGCCACCGCCTTCTGTATCTCCTCGCTACGAAAGGAAAAAGGGGTGGAATACAGCTTCAGCTGGCGGAACGTCGCGGCTTGCGTCAGCTCATTGTGCTGAAAGATATCCTCTTCATAGTCGCAATAAATCGCTTCGTCAACGTGGTCCAGATAGTTCTCCAGCCACGTTTCAACGGTTTTAAACACCTGATATTGGTAGCCACGCATGGAGGCACTGGCATCGGTGTTTTTTGCAAACAGGAAGAGTTTAGAAATGCTCATTTCGAAACGAGGGAGGTTAATTAACCGCGCGGGCAATCTTGCGCATGGCCGCCGGTGAATCACCAAACTTGCACAGGGCCTCGCAGTGCTGCCGTAGCTCCGAAAACAGGATGTAGTGGATGGTCGCCCCGGCCGCTCGGATGGCCGGCCGCGAGAGCTGCGCCCGCACTTCCTTCTCGCGGGCATCGGGCACCACCAGGTACAGGGCCGTCTCATTCTCGGGCATGGAAAACGCCAAATCCGTCAGGCGCAGGATGCCGCTGTAGATGCTGGTGCTCTTCTCCACTTCAAAGGCGGCTACCACCCGGCTGGTGCCGGGCGCAAACCACACGATGTCAATCAGGCGAATGGTGCTGGCCACGTCGGCCGGCACGGGCAACTCGGGGTGCTGGTCGAGGCAGAGAAACGAAAGCTTCTGCCCCCGCAGAGGCGGTTGCGGTCGTTGATGGCCGTGGTCACGTCGCAGCTCAGCGCCTTGCCGATGCGCAGCAGGTGGTGCTGCATCTCAGTGTGCTGGTTTTCCTCCTGCGCTTCGGACAGCACCTCTTTGTGGCGCTTTTGGGCCTGCTGCTGGTACTTGTCGCGCTCCTCGTCCGTGGTGAATTGCTGGTCGCCGGCAATCATCTTTTTCACGCCCACGTCAAAGAGTAGGCCGGCCAGCGCGCCGTAGTCCAGGCTCAGGTGCTGGCGGTGCGCCAGGTTCAGGTCGCGCAGCTGCTCGCGCATGCGCAGGTACTCGGACCAGGAGCCCAGCTTGATTTTCTGGCCAAACAGCGCGTTGAAGCCGTTGACGATGGCCGTGTTGCAGGGCGGCATCAGCGTGGGGTGCAGGAAATACAGGATGCTGGCCACAGCCGGCCCCAGCCCCTTGATTTTGCGGCGGTCGAGTAGCTCGATTTCCTTGAGTAGCTGCTGCTCGGTAGTGGCGGCCAGGCAGCTTTCCAGAAATTGCCCGAAGGCCCGCTTGTTGTCCTCGTGCTCGTAGATGTCGGGGATGCGCAGCTTGGGCTTCCAGTAGAAGGGTGCGCCGCCCCTGGAACACCTGCTTTTGCTCGCTGATGACGCTGAGCACAAATTCAAGCGAAGTGCCCTTGAAGTCGTTGCCGAAGCTGCCGGCTTTGATGTCCTTGACCACCTGCTGCACCCCGCGCCGGATGGAGCGAAACGCCTTCAACCGTTCCTCGTTGTTGATGAACCAGGTGTTGTAAACGGACTCGGAATCGGCTTTGTATTGCTGGATAAGAGGGGGTAGCGCGGCAGACATAAAACGGGGTAGACCAATGAAACCACTAAGATGCACAGAAGTGTACTTCTGACCGCTATTATGGATGCCTGGCAGGGCCCGGCCTGATGTCATCAGGCAGCAAGAAGGTTTTAATGAGGGCCTGCACCGCCCGTCCGGCTCTGGCGTAGCAGCCAGTTAACTTTGGTCATGCGATGGTAGGTATCGTACCCCGTCAGGTCCCCACCCGAGTGAAACTGCGCATCCAGCAGGTCGTGAAACGCATGGTTGTCCGGAAAGGCACGCTTCAGCGTCAGTAGGGTCAGGGGCTGCACCGGAGCCTGCGCGGACGGGCTGAAGTACAGCCGTACGGAGCCGGGGTTCTTGCCCACCGCCGGCTGCTCCACCTTGTAGAGCAGGACTTCCTCTCCGGGATTCAGGATGGGGTAGTGCTCGAAGTTGGAGGCAAAGCGGTAGTCCCGGCCATCGCAATCGCGAAACCCGAACAGGCTGTCTTTGGCCAGCTGATACACCTTCCCGCCATGCTTCACCGTCATCAACTGCTTGCCCCTGAATTCGTGCAGGCGCAATTTGTGAGTCGCCGTCTTGCAGTCCACGGCCAGCGTGAGGCGGTGCTGGCGGAAGTCTGCGGCGGAACGGTAGATGCCGCTACCCAACGCCCCGGCCTGGCCCCAGGAATCGGTGGATAGCCCAAAAATTCCTGCCAGGGCCAACAATAAGCTTTTCATACTATGGTGGGGTTAGGTGGTTTCCAATTCTCTAAGCAGCTGCCTTGGGCCGGTCACATGGGCATGTTGGCCATGCTTCCGCTGCCCCGCCGCAGCTCCCGCTCGCTTTCCAGCAGGTACGCCCCGGAGGACACAACCCGCTCCCCGTCGTGCACGCCGCTGAGCAGGCTCGACGTAGCTGCCGGCCCGGCGGCCGGTGCGAATCATGCGCCGCTCGAACACCGTCGGGGCAGTTTGCACCCAGGCCGTGGTCATCGTCCCGATGTAGAGGGCCGTGAAGGGAACGGTCAGCCCACGCCGGGCAGCCGAACCCAGCTGCACCGTGGCCATCATCCCCGGGCGCAGCTGCCCCGCGGGGTTGACCACGCGCAGCCGCACCAGGGTAATGCGGCTGTTTTCTGCCAGCGCAGGCCGCTCGTCCACGAGGTGGGCCGGGAACGTCTGCCCGGGATAGGCCTCTAGCTCCACTGCCGCCCGACCCAGCTGCCGCAGCTCGGTCAGCTCGGTGGGGTAGAGCTGGGCCTCGACCCATACCGTGGCGGAGTTGGTAATGCGCAGCAGCGGGGTTCCCTGCGTCACGTACTGCCCCTCCCGCACCAGCAGCTCCGCCAGGTAGCCGCTGGCTGGGGAGTCGAAGCGCAGGGTGGCGGGCAGCTGCCGGGCTGACGCCAGCGCTGCCAGCTGCGCGGCGCTTACGCCCTGCAGCCGCAGCTTGCGGGCCGCATTGGCCGACAGGGACGGGGCGCCGACATTGGGCTCTTCCGCCCGCTCGCGCAGCGTGCGCCGGTACTCCTGCGCATCGGCGAGCAGCGTTTCGCTGTACAGACCGTAAAGGGGCTGCCCGCGCCGGACCGGCTGCCCGGGGGTGTTCGCGTAAAGGTGGTCCAGGCGCCCGGCCGCGCGGGCGCTGACCACTACGGTCTGGGTTTCATCAGACACCACCGTGCCCAGCACCTGCTGCCCGGAGAAAAGGCCCCGGGGCGTTACAACCACGATTTCCAGGCCGGCCCGCGCCTGCTGGCCGGCGTCGAGGGTCAGGGTATCCGCGGCCGGGCCGGCGGATGACGACCCGGCATGCTGGTGCGCGGAACCATCCGCGGGTGGCGCGGCAGGCTTGCTGCCCTGGTCGGCTGAACCGCTCGTGCGGGGCTGGCAGGCGCTGAGCAGCCCCAGGCCCAGCAGGAGGCCAACGGCTGCCTGCCGAAGGAAGCAGGCGATAGGGTGCATTCTTTCGCTCATGGCTGCAAGTCAATAAAGCTTTCACTGTCGACGAGGTAGCCAGCATTGCGAGCCACCTTTTCACCCGGCGCCAGCCCGCCCCGGATGGCCACCATGGGGCCGCCCAACGGCCCCGTGCTCACGGCGCGCGCCTCGAACAGCCGGTGCCCGCCGGCCGTGGGCCCGCGGTATACCCACACCAGCCGGCGGCGCCCCAGGTCGTACACGCTGGCGGCAGGCAGTTGCAGGCCGGCCGGCGCCTGGGCTTCCAGGGTGCCGGTGAGCAGGGAGTTGATTTTGAGTTGCCCATCCGGATTCGGCAGGTACACCCGCAGCTGCAGCAGCTTCTGGTTGGGGCCGTAGGCCGGCTCGACGTAAGCCACCCGGCCTTCCAAAACCTGACCCGGAGCCTGCTCGCTGCGCAGGAGCACGCGCTGGCCGGTCCGCACCCGGGCCACGTAGCGCGCCTCCACGGCCAGAATCCCCCATACATGGCGCAGGTCATTGATGCGAAGCAGCGGCCGGCCGCGCTCCACGTAGTCCCCTTCGCGGAGCAGGCTCGCGGCGGGCGCCGACAGGTCGGCCGGCGCTGCCGGTGCCGGCCCTTCGCCCATGCCAGCAGCGTCGCCCATGCCCACCCCGCTGGCCATGCCGCTGGGGGCGGGCATGGGCGACGCTGCCGCTCCTTCCCCGGGTACCACGTAGCCCGCGTAGGGGCTCACGATGGGCACAGTGGGCACGAGTCCCTTGCCACTGGAAGTTAAGTGAGCGGCCGACAAACCCAGCAGCAGCAGGCGGGTGCGGGCCCGGCGGACCAGGTCCGCGTCGCCCCCTGGGCGAGCAGGTACTGGTACTCGGCTAGCGCCGTGTTCAGCTCGGGGCTATACAGGTCCAGCAGCTTCTGCCCTTTGGTGACGGCCTGGTAGTTATAGCGCACGTACAGGTGCTCTACCCGCCCTCCGACGCGGGCAGCCACCTGCCGCTCCCGCCGCGGGTCGGGCGCCACGTAGCCGGTGAGCGGAATGGTATCGGCCGGGCCCGCCGCAACGGGGCTGACCAGAGGCTGGGCCGACACGACCAGCCGGCTGGGCGACTGCGCCAGGTAGGCCACGTGGGGAGGCAGTCCGGAGGCGGGTGCTGGTAACGCGCGCGGTGGCTCGGTGCCACCACAGTTGTACAAAGCGCCAACCAGCAGGGCCAGCACCCCCAGCGTCCCGCAGCGGAAAAGGAAGTTACTGCTCGGTTTCATAGTCGTAGCCGGCTTGCAGGCCCAGGGCCCGCTCGTAGGTATCCCAGTACTCCATCTGCTTCATCAGCAGCATCTGCCAGGCATCGAGCAGCTCAAACAGGTTGCCCGTCGTCTGCCGGTACGCCAGCTGCTGCACCTCGAACGTGCGACGGTAGGCCGGCAGGATGCGCTGCCGGTAATTCTGCAGCTGCTGCCCGGCGGCCTGCAGCTGGCTGCGCTTTTCGGCCACCGCCCGCCGGGCCTGCCGCTGCCGGGCCTGCTGCTGCAGGCGCAGCTCGTCCAGCTGCAGGGTCATCGCCTGCGTTTCCGAGCGGTACATGCGCGCCGACCAGGGCACGACCGGCACCGTGACCATGCCCATCAGGGCGTAGCGGTTGGCCATGCCGGCCGTCATCTGCATGTGCTCGAAGCGCACGCCGAAGTCGGGCTTGCGCCCCAGCCCGGCCAGCTGCCGCTCCAGCCGGGTGGTTTGAATCATGGCCTCGGCAGCGGCCAGGTCGCTGCGCCGCGCCACGGTGGTGTCGCTCCACTCCGCCCGCAACAGTTGGGTGGTGTCGAGCTGGAACCCCTGGTCCAGGGCTGCCCCAGCAGGGTGTTGAGGGTGAAGTTGCTTTCGCGAATGGTGGCGAGCAGGGCCGCATCCGTGTTGTCGAGTTCCTGAAGCTGGGCCTCCGCTTTGTAGAGGGTACCCAGCGGCGCCTGGTTGTAGGTGTACCGGTCGCGGGTGAGAGCCACCAGGCGCGCCAGAGTGCGGCGGCTCCCTGTGAGCACCTGCCGCTTATGCTCGGCCGCGTACCGCTGGAAGTAGGCCATACGGGCCATGGCGCGCAGTTCGTTGAGCTCCCATCGCTGCTCAGCGCGTGCCACCTGGACCTGGGAGAGCAGCAGGTCGCGCCGGGCCCGCAGCTTGGCGGGGTTGGTCAGCATCTGCTCCACCGAGAAGACCGCCCCGGCCTGGTTTTCCGGCGAGTCCATTTCCTTCAGGATGGCGGTACGGTAAGGAAACTGGCTCACGCCCACCCCCACCTGGGGCGGCATCTGACTGCGCGCCCCCGCGGCCCGGGCTTCCAACCCCTGCGCCCGGCGCTGGTAAGCCGCCAGGGAGGGGTAACGGGCCTCCACTTCCGCCAGCACCTGCGCCAGCGACCGGGTTGGAACTGACTGGGCCGGAACCCGCGCGGGGAACAGGACAGCAGCGGCCAGCAGAAGGAGGAAGAGCAAGGGACGGTACATGGCATTAATTCTGAAGGGAGAGGTAAGTGAGCTGGCCCGTACGGCGCCATTCCCACTCTTTGACCAGGGCAAAAAGCGTGGGCACCACAATCAGCGCGTACAGCGTTGAGGACACCAACCCAAAGACGTAGGGCAGCGCCAGCGGCCGCATTAAATCGCTGCCCACCCCGGTGGCGGCCAGCACGGGAAACAAGCCCAGCATATCCACCACCACGGTCATCAGCACCGGACGGATGCGGAGCACGGCCCCGGCAAACACCGCATTCTCGATGTCCTGCTGGGTAATCGGCGCCGGGGCGGGCGCCGTTACCCCGACCTCGTCCGCTGTGGTGCCGGCTGGGGGAACTGCGGTTGGCGGGAACGGACCAGGTTTTCCAGCGCCTGGTTCAGGTATACCAGCAGCAGTACCCCCGTTTCCATGGCCACCCCGAACAGGGCGATAAAGCCCACCGCCACTGAAACGGAGAAGTTAACGCCGTAGAGGTGCAGCGAGTAGATGCCCCCGAGCAGGGCCAGCGGCATGCCGGAAAGGACAATTAGCACCTCGCGCAGGGCCTTGAACGTGAAGTAGAGAATAAAGCAGATGACCAGCAACACCCCAGGGATGATGAGCTGCAGGCGCTTTTGGGCGCTGACCTGGTTTTCGTACTGCCCGCTCCACTCGATGTAGTAGCCCTGCGGCAGGCGCGGAAAGTGCTTGGCTACCCGCTCCTTGGCCTCATTCACCACCCCACCCATGTCGCGGCCGCGCACGTTGAAGAGCACCGTGCCCCGCAGCAGGGCATTTTCGGAGTTAATCATGGCCGGCCCCTCGGTCAGGCGCAGGGTGGCCACGGCTGAGAGCGGCACCGGGCCGAACTGGCTGGTTTGCACCGGTACCCGGGCCAGCGCGGTCAGGTTATTGCGAAAATCCTGGGCCAGGCGCACGCTGATGGTAAACCGCTCCCGTTTCTCCACGGTGGTGCCGATGCGGGCCCCGCCCAGCGCCGTCTCGATGATGGTGCCCACATCGTCCACGTCCAGCCCGTAGCGGGCCAGCTCGCCGCGGCGCACGTCGATTTCCAGGTACTTGCCGCCCGTCAGGGGCTCCACGTACAAATCCACGAGGCCCGGGATGCCGGTGATAACCTGCCGCACCTGCTGGGCCAGCACGTAAATGCTGTCCAGGTCGCGCCCGTAAATCTTCACGCCCACGTCGGTGCGGATGCCGGTGCTCAGCATGTTGATGCGGTTGATGATGGGCTGGGTCCAGGCCACGGACACCCCGGGATGCGCACCCGCTCGTTCATCTCGGCAATCAGGCGCTCCTTCGTCATGCCCTCGCGCCACTGCGCGCGTGGCTTGAGCAGAATGACTGTCTCAATCATGCTCAGCGGGGCATTGTCGGTGGCCGTGTTGGCGCGGCCGGCCTTGCCCAGCACGTTGGCCACCTCCGGAAAGCTTTTCAACAGCTTGTCCTGCACCTGCAGAATGCGCTTGGCCTCAGTGTAGGACACGTCGGGCAGCGTGGTGGGCATCATCAGCAGGGAGCCCTCGTCGAGGGGGGCATGAACTCGGTGCCCGTGCGCAGCACCACCGGGATGCTGACCAGAATCAGGGCCAGCACCAGCACCAGCACGGTCTTTTTCCAACGCAAACACAGGCGCACGACCGGGGCAAACACGAGGATGAAAAAGCGCGAGACGGGGTTGCGGCTGTTGGGAATGAGCTTGCCCTTGAGCAGCACGCCCATGGTCATGGGCAGAATAAACACCGCCACGAAGGCCGAGCCCATCATGCAGAAGGTCTTGGTGAGCACCAGCGGGGTGAACAGCTTCTTTTCCTGCCCGGTCAGCAGCAGGATGGGGGCAAAGGAGACGAGCGTGATGAGGATGGAAGACACCACCGCCCGCCCGATGGTGCGGGCCGACTGCTCCACCAGCCTGGAGGCGCTCGGCTTCGGGCAGCTCCCGGGTATGTCCGATGCGGGGCTTGTCCATCAGTACTCGCCTTTTTGCTCGTCCAGGCCCACTACTCGTTCGGTGAGCTGGCGGTAGGCATTTTCCGCCATGACGATGCCCGAGTCCACCAAATCGCCCACGGCCAGGGCCACGCCACCCAGCGACATCAGGTTAGAGTCCACCCCAAAGAGCTTCATCAAAATAAACCCGATGAGAATGGACAAGGGAATGTTGATGATGGCCACCAGCCCCGAGCCAAAGTGGAACAGAAACACCAGCACCACGATGCAGACCACGATGACCTCTTCCGAGATGGCTTCCTTGACCGTATCAATGGCCGCGGCAATCAAGTCGCTGCGGTCATACGCCACTTTAAACTTGACCCCGGGCGGCAGGCCCTTCTGCACGTCCGCGAGGCGGGTTTTAACGCGCGCGATGACCTGCTGGGCATTCTCCCCGTAGCGCATCACTACGATGCCGCCCACTACTTCGCCCTCCCCGTTTTCCTCCGTGATTCCCAGGCGCAGGTCGGCGCTCATCTGCACCGTGGCCACGTCGCGGATGCGGACAGGCACTGACTTGTACTGGCCCAGCGGGATGCTTTGGATGTCTTCCACGCTTTTGATGTAGCCCAGGCCTTTAACCAGGTAGCCCGCGCGGTTCTGCTCGAACAGGCTGCCGCCCACGTCGCGGTTGTTGCGATTGATGGCGCTGATGACCTTGGTCAGGGGCACACCGTAATAAAGCAGCTTGTCGGGGTTGACACTCACCTGGTACTGCTTCTGAAAACCGCCGAAGGACGCCACTTCACTTACCCCCTCCACGTTCTGCAGGGCAAACTTCACGTACCAGTCCTGCAGGGCGCGCAGCTCGCCCAGGTCGTAGTCCGGGGCCTGCAGCGTGTACCAGAACACGTGGCCCACGCCCGTTCCATCGGGGCCCAGCGAGGGCGTGATGCCGGGCGGCAGGAACTTCTGCGCGTAGTTGAGCCGCTCCAGCACCCGCGAGCGGGCCCAGTAAATGTCCACGTCGTCCTGGAAGATGACGAATACGAAGCTCATCCCGAACATGGAGGCTGCCCGAATCGACTTGAGCCGGGGCACCCCCTGCAGGTTGGAAACCAGCGGGTACGTGACCTGGTCTTCCATGATTTGAGGGTTGCGCCCCATCCACTCCGTGTAAATGATGACCTGGTTCTGCGACAAATCCGGGATGGCGTCCACCGGGGTGGTGTAGATGGAATAGATACCCCCGGCCACAATCAGGCCCATGAGCAGGCTCACCCAGAAACGGTTATGGACCGACCACGAAATGAGGCGCTCTAACATGGTTAAGGGGTTTGAAACGGCTAAAAAGGCAGGGTTGCAGCGGGCCGGCACTCGTCAGGGGCCGGTCGCGGGCCAGGGTGGCGCCGGGGGCAAAGCCGGCGGGTCGGCAAGTCCCGCGACGGCCGGAAAGAACCAGTAGTGATACAGCTGCCCGAGCACCAGCACCAGCAAGCCGGCACTGCCAGCCAGGAGCCCGTCCCAGCCGCTGAGCGGGTAGAGGTCCAGCGCCTGGCGGGTCAGCGGGAAGGAATACACCCCGAGCACCAGCAGCAGGCACAGGCCGGTGGCGTACCAGGCGTAGGGGTTGCGCACAACTTCGTTGCGGGCCAGTGAGAGCCCCGGCGTACCCAGGTTGAAGACGTGCGCCAGCTGCCCCAACACCAGCGCTAAAAACAGGATGTTATTGCACAGCGCCGGATTCCACTGTTCCCCCTCGTGGAGGACAAAATGACTGATGAGCACCGCCCCCAGGCTGGTCAGGCCAATGATGCCGGCGTAGACCAGCAGGCGCTGCCAGTGCGGGCGGGTGAGCAGCGCCTCGGCCGTCGGGCGGGGCCGCTGCTGCATGATGGTGACCGAGCCCGGCGTCACGCCCAGGGCCAGGGCCGGCAGCACGTCGGTGACCAGGTTGATAAACAGAATCTGCAGCGGCACCAGCTGAAAGTGCAGGTTCATCACCGAGGCCGCACCGATGACCAGCAGCTCGCTCAGGTTGCAGGAGAGCAGGTACATCACGAATTTGCGGATGTTCTCAAAGATGGTCCGGCCCTGGCGGATGGCCAGCACAATGGAGGGGAAGGCATCGTCCTGCAGCACCATGTCGGCCACTTCCTGCGCCACCTGGGTGCCGCGCAGCCCCATGGCAATGCCAATGTCGGCCTGTTTGAGGGCGGGCGCGTCGTTGACCCCGTCGCCGGTCATGCCCACCACCTCGCCCGCGTCCTGCAGCACGCGAATCAAATCCAGCTTCTGCTGAGGGCTGACCCGCGCGAAGACCCGCGTGGCGGCCCAGCGCTGGCGGGCCACCGCATCCAGCTGCTCGTAGGCGGCCATATCCCGGCCGACCAGCACGCTCTCGGGGTCCGCACCCCGGCAGAATACCCAGGCGCTGGGCAATGTTGCGGGCCGCCGCCGGGTGGTCGCCGGTAATCATCACCACCCGGATGCCGGCGGATTGGGCTTCCGCCACGGCGGGGGCCACATCCGGCCGGGGCGGGTCGAGCATGGTAAACAGGCCCACGAACACCAGGCTCACGAAGCAGCTCCGGGTCGGGCGCGGTAGTTTCTTTATAGGCTACGCCCAGCACCCGCAGGCCGGTAGCCGCCAGCGCGTCGGCGCGCTGCAGCCACTGCCCACGCGTGGCCTCGTCCAGCACCGCCCGTCCCGTAGCCTGGAGCAGGGCTGTGCAGCGGGGCAGCAGCTCCTCGACTGCGCCTTTGGCGTACACGGTGGAGGGTGTGGCCGCAGCCCCCGCGTGCAGGGTCGCCATGAGCTTGGTTTCCGAGGAGAACGGTTCTTCCCCAAGCTTGGGGAAGGCGGCCCGCAGCGCGGCGACGTCGGTGCCGCCCGCGTGGGCAAACCGCAGCAGGCCCGTTTCCAGGGGGTCGCCCGTTTCGCTCAGTTCGGTAGAGGCAAAATCGACGGTGGCGGTGTTGCAGAGCACGGCGGCCCGCAGTGCTACCGTCAGGTCAGGAGCGGGTGACTCCGCCAGCGCGGGCAGCGAGCCCGCCGTCACTTCCCGCGCCGGGGTAATCAAGCCTGTGACCGTAATGCGGTTCTCGGTTAAGGTTCCGGTTTTATCGGTGCAGATGATGCTGG
The DNA here is from genome assembly GCF_042665855.1 of Hymenobacter humi. Classification (NCBI taxonomy): domain Bacteria; kingdom Pseudomonadati; phylum Bacteroidota; class Cytophagia; order Cytophagales; family Hymenobacteraceae; genus Hymenobacter; species Hymenobacter humi. Next base: position 76,860 of record NZ_JBHTEK010000003.1, read on the forward strand.
TGCCGCCCAGCGTTTCCACGGCCGCCAGCTTCTTCACGACCACCCGGTGGCGGGCCATGCGCAGCATGCCCTGCGCCAGAGCCAGGGTGGCCACAATGGGCAGCCCCTCCGGGACAGCGGCCACCGCCAGCGCAATGCTGGTTTCCACCATCTCCAGCCAGGGCTGGCCGTTGAGCAGACCGGCCGCGAACACCACTATCACCAGCCCGACCGCGACTTTAATCAGGGTGCGGGTAAACACGGCCAGCTTCTCCTCCAAAGGGGTAGCTGCCTGCTCAGCCGTTTGGACCAGATGGGCAATGCGGCCTAGCTCGGTGCCCATGCCGGTGGCCGTGACCAGGGCGTGGGCATTGCCCTTCACGATGCTGGTGCCCTTAAACACGGCGTTGGTTTGCTCGGCCAGCGGCAGCCCCGGGGTAGGGGAGCCGGCTGCTTTTCCGCCGGCAGGGACTCTCCGGTCAGGGCTGACTCGTTGACCAGCAGCTGCGCCGTATCCAGCAGGGTGGCATCGGCCGGCACCAGGTCGCCGGCTTCGAGAAACAGCACGTCGCCCGGGACCACGGCTTCAGCGCTGATGGACGTCAGCAAGCCGTCACGAACCACGCGCGCCAGCACCAGCGCCAGCTGCTGCAGGGCCTCCATCGAGACCTGTGCCTGTACTTCCATGTAGTAGCCGATGGCGGCATTCACGAAAATAACCACCAGGATGGCCGCGCCATCCTGCCCCTCGCCCAGGAAAAGGAAACCCCGGCCGCCAGCAGCATCAACAGCACCAGGGCCGAGGCAAACTGGCTCCGCAGAATAACCCACCGGCTCCGGGCCGCCTCGTGCACGATGGCATTGGGTCCCACCTCGGCCAGCCGCCGCGCCGCTTCCGTGCTGCTCAGGCCCGGCCGCCCGGCCGGCCGAGATGGGTTAACGGAAGGCGCAGGGTGCAGCAGGACGGCCATCGCAATGAAAGTTGAGAGCAGATTACCAGGACTCCGGGGCGGAGCCCCGACCGCTTCCGGATTCGGACGCGGCTGGCGGGTGACTTATAAACTGGTGGGCGACTTATAAAATAGTATATAATTCAATTTACACTAGGAATAATATCAACACCTAACCTGTTGACCTCACCTGGCAGCCGGTGATCAAGCGGACAGAACAAAAGAAAGCTGGTTGCTCAAGCCAATGCATGACACCTGACTACCTGGCAAATGATTTATATCAAGCTGTTAGCCAGCTGTACCGGGCTCACTAGAAATTATAGATGTGAAGGCCGTAGCATTCCGATGTAAGCTCTGGCTTCCACTTGCTGACCAGGGATTTATAGGCTTCCCCGACGGGGCGCACCCGGCGGTCCAGGTCGTAAAGGCCCAGCCGGTTGACCCGGTGGTGGTTGCCCCGCAGGCAGGTATCCCAGTCCACCTGGTCCAGCAGACTGTACCAGGTAAAGCCGACGATGGGCACGCCATCCTGTTTGAGACGGTGCACGTTGGCCCATTCCTTGCGCAGCCAGAGCACCGCCTCCGGGTCTTCGCGGTTGGTTTCCGTGTGCATTACGGGCAGGCGGTAGCGGCTGAAATACTGGTGGGTGATGGAGTAGTAGCCGAAAATTTCGCCCGATTCGCTGGTGCTGCCATCCTCGTGCACCAGGTGCTCGTTGCTCTGGTAGTAATCGTTGCCCATCACGCAGTGGCGCTTGACGGTGTTCTGTCGAAACCACTCGTACTCCTGCCGCTGCATGCCGTTATCCAGCAGGTACGTGTACAGGCTGGCCTTGACCTCATGCCCGTAAGTGAGGTCGAAGGCCAGGAAGCGCTTTTCATTGAGAAAGGCCGTGTGCTGCAGGCAGCGCTCGGAAGGCTCCTCGGCGTGGAAGTATTCGGTGGCCTCGCTTTGAATGAAGATGGCCCGGGGCTGCACGCTCAGGATGGCGTGCATGGCCTGCAGGTTGGCCCGGCACAGGTTGCTGAGGGCCGTGACAAAAGAAGTATCACCGGTCAGGCACTCGTTCCACCAGCCCAGGCTGGGCCGAGAAGGTGGCCGCAATCATAATCTCATTAACCGGGGTGTAAAACCGCAGGTGGGGGTAGCGGCGGGCAAAAGCCTGGGCATACTCCGCAAAGTAGGTGGGCCAGTCTTTATTTTGAAAGTTGCCCAGCCAGTCCGGCACCCCGAAATGGCACAGGTCCACGATGGGCTCAATGCCCAGCTCCCGGAGCCGGGTAAAGGTGGCATCGGCCCAGCTCCAGTCATAGCGCCCGGGACCCAGGTGGGTGGCATAGTATGGGGGCCCGAAGCGCAGATAGGTCAGGCCCAGCTCCCGCACCAGCTGAAAGTCCTCGGGCCAGCGCTGGTCATGCTGCGTCAGCTGCATTTCATCTACCCGCAGGCGGCTGCCGTCCGGGAGGGAAATAACCGGGTAGCTGTTTTCAATTCCCGTGGCGAAGATGAAGGTGTTGTGCTCCATAACAATCGGCGCATAGCGGTGGAAGCCTGCCGTCGAAAGGGCATCGGCGACGCTACTCAGCAGGGTGGACGGCTGAGGGCTTGGTCCGACGAAGCAGTTGCTCCGTCACAACCACCAGCACGGCTTGACCGACTTGGGTTCAGCTAACTCATTGCAAGTACGTTACCTGTGCGCCGGGGATTTACCCGTAGGCGCTTCCGACTTACATAATTTGTACCTGGGAGCTGCTAGGAAGCCAGGACCGCAGTGTGCTGTGCCCAGGCGTGAGATTAGAAGTATTCGGCCCTACATGGAGTGCCCGGGCATCGCCGGCATGGGCTCGCCGGGCCGCATGGTCAGGTCCCCGTACCGGGCCGCCAGGTAATACCCCACTGCCAGCATTGCCAGTGTGAGCAGGGTCACCACGGCCTTGCGCAGCCCCGAAACCTGGGCGCCACTGCTCCTGTCCATGCCCGGCATAGTGGCCATGGCATGCCCTTGGTGGGCCGCCTCACCCTTGGCCGGTGTTGTCCCGTGGTGCATCCCGGCCATTGCAGCCATTGCCATAGGTTGCGGAGCACGCCCCGGAGTAGCTTCCTCCGCTACCGGCGTGCCGCCATGGCCCAAAGCCCGCTCGGTGCCCATGCCGTGCTTGAGCTTGTTCTTCACCAGCCAGTAATTTACCGGGTAGGCCACCACTACGCCCACCAGCGTGGCCGCCGACATCGAGGCCCAAAACCAGGGCGATGTAGCTTCCATGGCCCGCATGTCGCGGGTCATCAGAATAACCATGGTGGGCAGCATGCCGGCCATCATGGCGTTCATCGACATCCACTCCGGCAGGAACGACTCGCGCACAGCCTCCCCGTAGCTCAGGCCCATCATGTCCTTCATAAACAGGGCCTGGAAAATGAAGAGCCCGAAGCCAAAGCCGGCGGCGTACTCCAGCCAGATGTCCACCCCCATGCTCAACCCAAAGTAGCCGGTGATGGCAGCAGCCACGATAATACCCGTCGCGTCGCCCGCCGCGCAGTGAATAGTGGAGCCCACTGCCTGCTTCCACATGGGGGCCACGAACTGCTCATGGGTACCCAGCGAAGGCTCGCGGCAGGAAAACCAGTACACCAGCAGTCCCACCGGCCCGGTGTAGAGCGTCACCAGCACCCAGCCCCACTTCATCACCTTCATTGCCGGGGTGCTGGTAAACAGGTCCCAGGCAACGTAGGCCACCGATAGGGCGGTCAGGGCAAACCAAATCCACAACAGGTACTCGGGAAACAGCGGCTCCGACATCGGGTGCATCATGGGAAGGGAAGTAAACAGGTAGGAGTTAAAGGCTCCGGCAAAAAGGCCGGGGCTTTAGCGGGGCGGCAAACGCAGCCGGGCCTCCATGGCTGCCGTCAGCGGGTCGGCATACACGCCGTAAGCATTGACGAGCACGCCCCGCAGTCCCGGCTCAATGGCACTGATGGCATACAGAATCGACTGGTCGGCCGGGTCAGAAGGCCCCTCAAACCGGAAGAGCGAGTCGACCTGAAACTGTTCGGGCCGGAGCTGCAGGTCGTAGGCCGCGCAGTACAGGCAGTCGGGCCGCAGGTTGAAGTCTTCGGTGTAGCCGCGGCCGCGCAGCAGCTGCAGGGCGGAGGAGAGCGTGTCGGAGGGTTCCATAGAAGAAAGGGAAGGAGCAATGGTGAAGACCTGCTTCGGTGGGAGACCTAATGCCCAGCCGGCAGCATTCGACGCAATCGGGGGCCATATTCAGCAAATGCGCGGCCGGTAAAAAGAAAGGCCACGCCACCGGGTACCAGCAAGTGGAGAAGAGCAAGCACCACAGGCACAAGCCAGTAGCAAAGGAAGGCTTTGCCAGGTGCGACCTGAAGAACGGTTCAGTGCAACAGCCCCCCCTCTTCCTAACGGGCTAAGTCCCACCTGGTATGCTCACAATTCGCCCTCCGGCGTTGCAAAGTTTCAAGCGTTACGCCAAATCATGCAGGCTCAGCCGGCCCGCGCTGCCGGGGCCCAGGGCCTGAAAGTCGGACGGCGACATGCCCGTCACCTGCCGAAACTGGTTGGTCAGGTGCGCCGCGCTGCTGTAGCCCAGCAGGCGGGCCACTTCGGCCACCTTGGCATCCTGGTAGCTTAGCAGCTCCTTGGCGCGCTCCACTTTTTGGCGGATGATGTACTTCTCCAGCGTCAGGCCCTCGCGCAGCGAGAACTGGTGCGAGAGGTAGGCGTAGGACCGCCCCAGCCGCTCGCTGATAAAGTGGGAGTACGTCTGATAGGGCTGTTTCTCGGCCGGGGTGTAATGAATGAGCTCCACCACCAGGGCCTTCACCTGTTCCACCAGCTGGTCGCGCGGGTCATCGACGAGGGCGAAGCCGAACGCTTGCAGGGCGGCCTCCACCGCTGGCTCATCCACCGGGCTGCCATCGGCCATGCGCACGTTGGCGGCGCCCAGGGCCACATCGTCCACCACCAGCCCGGCCTTTTCCAGCTCGCGCTGCACCACCCGCAGGCAGCGGGGGCACACCATATTGCGAATGGAGAGGCGGCTGGCGCCGGCCGCGGGGCCGGCAAAACCGAAGTAGCGGACTGCAGCATCACACTTATTTAACAACCAGGCTACCCCGCAGCATGTGCATGCCGCAGGTGAACTCAAAGGTACCCGCCTGCTTGGGCAAAAACTCAATGGCCGTGGTTTTAAACGGGGCCAGGTCCCGCCGGATGTTGAAATCGGGCAGCAGCAGCTCTTCCGAGCAGGTACCTTCCTCGTCGCGGTAGAAATTCAGCTGCACCGGCTTGCCGTGCTCCACCTCGATGACGTTGGGTGAGTAGCCGCCCTTCACCACGATGTCGACCTGCTGCACGCCCGCCGACGAGGAAACGGCCGTGGCCACCCGGTGCGGCGCCAGAAAGAAAAACCAGCCGACAAACGCCAGCAGGCCCACCCCCACCAGGGTCACAATTAATTGAGTAGTATCCATGAGAACAAGAAAAAAGAATGAAGGAGCCCAGCGTTAGGCCGTGCGCTTGTAGCGGCGCAGGCGCAGCGAGTTGGTGAGCACCGACACCGAGCTCAGGGCCATGGCCGCGGCCGCCAGCATGGGCGAAAGCAGCCAACCGGTGAACGGGTACAGCAGCCCCGCCGCGATGGGAATGCCCAGGGTATTGTAGATAAAGGCAAAAAACAGGTTTTGCTTGATGGTGCGCATGGTATGGCGCGAGAGGTCAATGGCCGTCACCACACCCTCCAAGTCCGAGCGCATGAGCGTGATGCCGGCGGCTTCCATGGCCACGTCGGTGCCCCCACCCATGGCCAGCCCGATGTCGGCCTGGGCCAGGGCCGGCGCGTCGTTGATGCCGTCGCCCACCATGGCCACCACCCGGCCCTCAGCCTGCAGCTCTTTCACCTTGCCGGCTTTGTCGGCCGGCAGTACTTCGGCAAAGAAGCGTTTGATGCCCACCTGCTCGGCCACCTTGGCGGCCGTTTGCTGGTTGTCGCCGGTCATCATCACGACCTCGATGCCATCGGCTTGCAGGGCCTGAATGGCGGCCAGACTCGACTCGCGCACCGTATCGGCTACCCCAATCAGGGCGGCCACGTGCCCCCCAATGGCGGCGTACAGCACCGTTTTCGCCTGGCTCAGCAGTTGGGCGGCGGCTTGCTCGGTCTCACTGGAAAGCACCACGTTATGTTCACTCAGCAGGCGCCGGTTGCCAAGCAGAATCACTTGCCCGTCGACGGTGGCCCCGGCGCCCCGGCCCTCGTAGGCCTGAAACGCGGTGGCCGTTACCGGCATACTTCCGGGAGTAGCCCCTTGCGCATCGGCGTAGCGCACCACGGCTTCGGCCAGGGGATGCTCGCTCTGCCGCTCCACGGCCGCCAGCCGGGGCAGCAGGTGCGCGACCGAATCACCGTTGGTGGGCAAAAAGTCGGTCACGGCGGGCTCGCCCCGGGTAATGGTACCCGTTTTATCCAGCAGTACGGTGGTTACTTTTTCAGCTTTCTCCAGGGCTTCGGCGTTACGAATCAGCACGCCGTGCTCGGCTCCTTTGCCCGTGCCGACCATGATGGCCGTGGGCGTGGCCAGCCCCAACGCACAGGGACACGCAATGATGAGCACGGCCACAAAGTTGACCAAGGCCAGCGGCACGCGGCTGGCTTCGGGGGCAAAGTCAAACCAGAGCACGAACGTGGCAATGGCAATCATGATGACCACGGGCACGAACACGGCGCTGACCTTGTCGGCCAGCCTGCTGGATGGGCGCGCGGCTGCCTTGCGCTTCTTCTACCAGCTTCACTATTTGGGCCAGCATGGTTTCAGCGCCCACTTTACTTACCCGGAAGCGGAAGGAGCCCGTTTTGTTGAGGGTGGCCCCGAATACGTTGTCGCCCTCCTTTTTTCCACCGGCAGGCTTTCGCCGGTCAGCATGCTCTCGTCCACGGCCGAACGGCCGGTGAGAATCGTGCCGTCGGTGGCCACCTTCTCGCCCGGGCGCACCACCACTTCGTCGCCCACCACCACCTGCTCGATGGGCACATCTACTTCCTGACCGCCCCGCACCACGCGGGCCGTTTTGGCCTGCAAACCCATCAGGGCCTTGATGGCGGCCGAGGTCTTGGACTTGGCCCGGCTCTCCAGCACCTTGCCCAGTAGAATCAGCGCAATGATGGTGGCCGTGGTGTCGTAGTACACCTCCGGCATGATGCCGTGCTGCATAAACCAGTGCGGAATCAGCGTCGCTGCCAGGCTGTATAGGAAGGCGGCGCCGGTACCCACGGCAATGAGCGTGTCCATGCTGGCGGTGCGGTGCTTCAGGCCGTTCCAGGCCGACACGTAAAACTCCCGGCCGCTGTACAGCAACACCGGCAGCGTCAGCGCCAGCAGCACGTAATTGAGCACGGGCTTTGAGATGCGGCTCATCATGGCGGGCCACAGCATGAGCATGCTCAGCGGCATGATGAGAAGCGCTAACCCCACGGCCACCTGAAAGCGGCGCTTCAGGTTCTTGTAAGCGGCGGCTTTACGGGCGTCCAGCTCCTCGTCGGAAGCCAGCACGTTGGCGGCCACGGCCGGGCTGGCCTCGTGCACGCCGTAGCCGGCCTGCTCCACGGCAGCTTTCAGACCGGCACGGTCAATCTGGCTAGGCAGGTACTCGATAGTGGCCTTTTCGCTGGCCAGGTTGACAGTGGCACTGGTCACGCCGGGTGTGCGGCTCAGGGCCTTCTCTACGAAGTTGGAACAGGAGGCGCAGGTCATGCCCTCGATATTGAGCGTTGCCGTTTCGGACCCGGCGGCCGGCGCCGGGGAGGGCCAGCCGGAACCGGAGGCGCCGAGGGGTGATGATGAGTGGTTTCCATAGGAAGAATGATTCTGGGGAGCCGCACAATAGGCGGCCAGCAAAACAACATCATCTAAACTCCTTTCGGTTGGCAATAGATGTGTAGAATTGGGCTTTGCCCTTGCAACATTCGTGTCCCCCGCCAACATTCTGCCACGGTTGTACATGATTAAGCTGCCGAGCTTGTAAGATTTCCAGAGTTGGCAGCCCGTAGACCAGATGGGCAAGGCCTTAGTCAGCGGGCCGGAAGCCGCACTACAGGCCTAAAGCGTGCATTTTCAATCACCTATGCCAGCCGCAGAACAAGCCACTGCCTAAAAGGGGCTTTTCGATGGCCGGCGAACCTTTCAAACCTTTCGAATAATTTTGTCGTTGCTTCGTACCAATGTTCCGACTCAAGACCCATTCTAGACGCACGATGGCGGCCTCCTTACTGGTGGTCTTCCTCAACGTGTTCTTTGGGCAGGTCGTCTGCGCGCTGGCCATGCCCACCACGCCGGCCGGCGGACATCAGCACAAGCACCCGGCCGGTACGCCGGCGCACAAGCATGAGCACAAGGCGTCGCATTCCCACGGGAAACAGCACGGCGCTACTGCCAAGCACGAGCACCACGACAACGAAACCCCGGCGCCGCATAAGCACGGTTCCAAGGGAGCCTGCTGCCAGGACGATGCTGCCGCCGTGTGGGCCTCGCTGGCCCATCCGCCGAAAGCTGGCATCGAGAAGATGGTGTTTATGCCGGTGGCATTGCCCCCGGCCCCGCTGGTCCTGGTGGCCCGCTTTCAACAATGGGACCGCACGCGGCCCGTGCTGCTGGTAGCCCGCCGGCAGCTGAAACCCAAAATACCCGACATCCGCATTTTCATCCAGTCGCTGACTGTCTGATTCTTCCGACGCGCTAAGGCTCGCGCCGGCACAGCTACGCTGTGTCCGGGGCGGGCCTTTTCGTTTGCCCGTCGCGCCGCCTAAGCCGGCCTTTTCTCCCCTCCATCTTCCGGGTTTACCCTTCTCCGCAATGAAAGATTGTTGCGAACCGGCCGCCGGCCCGCCCCCGCGGCCCGCTCCGCCGGCTGCTTACGGGCCTGCTCTACGCCCTACTGGCGGCTGCACTGGGCTTCGTGCTCTGGCAGCAGTGGCATGCCTAACGCGGCTCTTGCTGCCGCCGGGGTCGCCAATTCTGGCACCTCCTTTTCTCACCCATACCCCATTTTATGTTTCGCTTACCCGTTTCCCTGCTGGCCGTCGCCGGCCTGTTAACCTTGGCCGCTGCTCGTCCGATTCCGCGTCGAGCAGCGCCACCAACACCGTCACTACCCCTACTGCAGGACCGGCCGATGGCACGGCTGACCACGCCAGCGGCCACACCTACGCCTGCCCCATGCACCCCGAGGTGACCAGCACCAAGGAAGGGGAGACGTGCCCCAAGTGCGGCATGAAGCTCGAACACAACGATAAGGTGGCCAATGGCAAGACTTACGCCATGAAGTTTGAGCCGCAGCCCATGCAGCCCACGGCCGGCCAGCCCTCGCAACTCGTTTTCACGCCGCAGGAAGTCGGCAACGAGGCCGCGCCCGTGCCGCTGGCGTTGGTGCACGAGAAGAAAATCCACCTCATCATCGTGAGCAAGGACCTGGGCCAATTCTATCACGAGCACCCCGAGTACACCGCGCAGGGCAACTACAGGGCCGCCTACACCTTCCCCAAGGGCGGCGACTACGTGCTGTTTCAGGACTACACGCCCACGGGCTCGGGCCACCAGTTGGGCCGCCAGCCCATCTCGGTGAAGGGTCCGGCTTACGCGCCGGTCAAGTTTAAGAACGACGACATGCAGTGGGCGAAGGATGGGTACTCGGCTACCCTGACGTTCGACAAGCCCTGAACACCGGCCAGCCTGCTGGGCATGAAAATCAACATCAGCAAGGATGGCCAGCCCGTCACCGACCTGGACAACTACCTCGGGGCGCTGGGCCACGTGGTAGTCATCAGCGAGGACACCGAGCGCTACCTGCACGTGCACCCCAACGACCAGGCCGACAAGGGGCCCGCCATCGGCTTCAACACCAACTTCGAAGCACCCGGCCTCTACCGCGTTTTCCTGCAGTTCAACCACGCCGGGAAGATTCACACCGGCGACTTCACCATCAACGTGAAGGGCCCGGCCGCCAGCTAAGGCCAAGGCACCGCATCAGTTCCTTTTCCCAACCCTCAACCATTCCAAAACCCATGAAAAAGTCCGCTTTTTTCCTCGCCGCCCTCTGCTCGGGCACCCTGCTGGTCGCCTCGTGCAGCAGCGACAAAACCGCTGATACCACGACTACGACCACCGAAACGACCGCCACCGACGCCACTGCTTCAGGCGACATGGCCAGCATGGACCATTCTAAAATGGCCGAGGGCAGCGCGGCCGGCGACTCGCCCCTGATGGCGTCGATGAACGACATGATGCGCAAAATGAGCGCCATGAAGATGAAGGGCAACACCGACCACGACTTCGCCCACATGATGCTGGAGCACCACAAGGGCGCCGTGGCCATGGCCGACATCGAGCCTGCGCGACGGCAAGGACGCCACTATGAAGCAGCTAGCCGAGAAAATCAAGGCCGACCAGCAGAAGGAAATCGGGGAGATGGAGCCCATTGCCGAGCGCCTGGACTCGGCGCCCAACAACTACAAGCCCCTGGACCCGGCCGACCCCTTCACCAGCAAAATGAAGGCTTCGATGGACGGCATGATGCAAAGCATGCCCAAAATGGTGGCCGACCCGGACATGAATTTCAACATGATGATGACGGTGCACCACCAGAGCGCCGTGGACATGGCCAAAGCCGAGCTGGCCCACGGCAAGGACACCAAGCTCAAGGAGATGGCTCAGAAAATGATTGACGCCCAGCAGAAGGAAATCGCCGAATTCAAAGCCTGGCACGACAAGAACGCCGACAAGATGTAATCCGAGCCGCCGGCAGCAACGTCCAAAGAAGGCCGGTGCCGGCGGCCTCGTTCTCACCCTTAACAACCCCCTCAATACTCCTTTTCCCATGAAGCTTTTTGGAATTTCCCTGGCCGCAGCGGCCCTTTTCGCCCTCGCCCCCTGGCCTCGCAAGCGCAGCACGCCCACGCCGCTGGTAAGGCCGATGCCCACATGGCCCCCGGCGAAACCCACGCCCACGTGGCCCCGCACGGTGGGGTAGTGCGCTCCGCCAGCCCCTACCACATGGAGCTGGTGCAGCAGGCCGGTGAGCTGCACATTTACCTGCTGGCGGCGAAGATGGCTCCGGTGCCCAACAAGTCGCTCTCGGGCACGGTGATGGTGCAAACCACCGACAACAAAACCACGACGGTAACCCTGGTAGCCGGTGGCACCGACCACTTGGTGGCCAAGCTGCCCGCCGGGGCGAAAGTGCGCACGGCCATCGTCAGCCTGAAGGCCGACGGCAAAGCCATCAATACCCGCTTCGACAAGCTCGATGCGGCCGCCCAGGGCAGCAAGGCCGTGGGCGCCGCCTACGAGTGCCCCATGAAGTGCGAAGGCAGCGCCAGCACCAAGCCGGGCAGCTGCCCGAAGTGCGGCATGGCCCTCGTGAAAAAGGCGTAGGCAGAGCCTGTTTTCGGACGCAGTGCGTCCGGACCCTCTCCTGCGTCTCGGGCCGCTTGCTGCTGCAACGGCGGGCGGCCATTGACGAGCTCTAACCTGATACCATGAAGTACCCTAAAATGAAACATGCGGCGCAAGGGCTGCTGGTGCTGGCGCTGCTGCTCGGGCTACTCCCGGAAGTTGCGCAGGCCCAAACCGCCATCCGCCTCGACAGCGCCGAAGCCCTGACGCTGCGCCGCCACCCGCGGCTGCGGCAGTCGGACCGTGAAATCGAGGAGCAGCGCGCCCTGAGGCGGGGCTCCTTCGCGCCGGCCAACCCGGACTTTCTGTTCTCGGCGCCCACGGGCGAGATGTGGGCCCCGGGCGTGGTGCAAACCATCGACCTTCCCAATGTGTACCGGCGCCAGCGCCAGGTGGCCGAGGCGGGCATCACCCTGGCCGAACGCAACCGCGAGGTGAGCCGAGCCAGCGTGCTGCGGGACACCCGCCTGGCCTACCTGAGCCTGCAGTTTGCCGAAGCGCAGGTACGCCAGCTCACTTATCAGGACAGCCTGTTCCGTGCCTTGCGCGTGGCCACCGAGCGTCTGTTCGCGGCTGGCGAAGTCACGTCCCTGCAGCGCATCAGCACCGACGCCGAAGCCCGGCAGGTGACGGTGCAGCTGCAGCAGGCCACCGAAGACCAGCGCGCCGCCCAGCGCCGCCTGGGCTTGCTGCTGGGTCAACCCTCGGCCACTTTAACCACCAGCACCGACCTGCGCCGCAGCGGGCCCGAGCCTGGTGCAAACCGGCGGGACACTGCTGAGCAGCCTCCCACCCGAAGACAGCACGGCCCTGGTGCGCAGCCCTACGCTGGCTGCCGCCACCCAGAACGTGGCCCTGAGCCAGTCGGGCATCAGCCTGGTGCGGGCCCGGCGCACGCCCGCGCTGACGGTGGGCTATCAGAATCAAGCGTTTGAAAACTCCGCCCTTAAGTACCGCTTCCAGTTCGGCGTGTCGGTGCCCATCTGGTTCTGGACCTACCGCTCGCAGCTGCAGGCAGCCACGGCCCGCTCGCAGGCGGCCGGCTACCAGCCTGCGAGCCCAGCGCCTGGAGCTCAGCAGCCTCTACCAGCAGTCCCTCGCCGACACGCGCAAGTTCTCGGCTTCGCTGGGCTACTACGAGCAGACCGGCGTGCCCCAGTCACGGGCCATCATCAGCCAGTCGCAGCGCCTGTTTCGGGCGGGCGAAATCAGCTACCTCGTGCTGATTCAGAGCCTCAACCAGGCCTTTACCATTCAGAATACCTACCTGACCACCATCCGCGACTACCGTCAGGCCCTCATCGAACTTAACTACCTGCGGGGTGAATAACATGAAACAACTCCTGATTTTGCTGCTGGGCCTGCTCCTGCTGAGCAGCGCGGCCTACGCCCACGGGGGCGAAGACCACGGCGACGGAGCCAAAGCGTCGACCCCGGCCGGCGCGACCTCCTTCTCCGTGGCGGCGCTCTCGGAACAGTTCGAGGTGCTGCTGCGCTACGAGCCGCTGGAAGGCGGCAAGCCGGCCGACCTGCGCCTGTTCCTCTCGGACTACGCCACCAACGCCCCCATCAAGGGCGCCAAATTGACGCTCACCAACCCGGAGGATGCGAATCTAAAATGGGCGGTGACGGAAAAGGAGCCGGGCGTGTACCTGGTGGAGGGCCAGTTCCCAGCCAACAAGACCTACAGCTTCGCGGCCAACATCGTGGCCGGCGATAAGGCCGATTTGATGCTGCTCGAAGGCATCAAAGTGGGAGAGAAGCTGCCCGTAGCGGCCGAGGTCGCCCACGCCGACGGCTCGCTTTTCTCTTCCTGGAAAACCATTCTGGCGCTGGTCGGCGCCTTCGTGCTCGGCATCGGCCTGACGGCCCTGCTCATGCGCCGCCGGCGCCCGGAGCCCGTGCTGCAGACCTCGGAGCAGGCCTTGACCGCCAGCCGTCGCACCCCTTTCCTTAAAGCTCAAAAGATATGAAAACCAAGCATAAATTCCTGGCGGCCACGGCCGCGGCCGGATTGGTCCTGACCGTGCTGCTGCCGCCTCCGGGCCTGGTCCAGGCCCATGGGGGCGAAGACCACGGCGGCACGGCCAAAGCCAGCACCGGCGTGGCCCTGACCGACGAGGTGCTGCTGCCCAAGGAAAGCCAGTTCCTATTTCAGGTGCAAACCACCCTGGCCGCTTTCTCCACGACGTATAGCCGCGCCACGCTCTACGGTACGGTTTCCGCCGCTGCCGGCGGCGAAGGCCGCATCGTGGTGCCCCAGGGTGGCCGCATCGTGAGCCTGACCGCGCAGGTAGGTAAGACCGTGCGCGCCGGGCAGACGCTGGCCGTCATTGAGCAAACCTTGGACGCCACCCAGCAAATCGGGCTCAGCACCGAGCGGGCCAATGCCCAGGCTGAGTTGCGCGCCGCCCAGCAGGACTACGCCCGCCTGCAGAGCATCGCCGACATCGCCGCCCGCAAAGACGTGGTGGCCGCCGAGCTGCGCCTGCGCCAGGCCCGGCAGAACGCCGGCATCCAGAACGGGCAGGCCAGCCAGCGCCGCGTCAGCATCACCTCCCCGGTGAGCGGCACCGTGGACGTGTTTAATCTGGCGATTGGTCAACAAGTAAGCCAGGGCGACGAGCTGTTTCGCGTCATCAACCCCGGCAAACTGCGCGTGGAAGCCCAGGTGTTTGCCCAGGACCTGGCCAAGGTCACGCCCGGGGCCGTGTTCCGGGTGGAAGGCCTGCAGGGTCAGCCCGGGGTGCCCGCCCGGCTGGTGGTGTTCAGCAACGTGGTAAACCCCGTCAATCAGGCCCGCCAGGCTGGTACTGGAGCTGGATGCGCAGGAAGGCAGCGCCTACCGCGCCGGCCAGGCCGTGAACGTGCAGGTAGTGGGCCAGACCGGGGGCGGCAAGCCGCAGTTGACCGTGCCCACCTCCGCCATTACCGACCTGAATGGCAAGCCCGTGGTATTCGTGCACACCGAGCCGGAGCGCTTCAAGATTCGCTACGTGCAGCCCGGCGCCGCGAGCGGCGAGCAAACCGTGCTGGTGCAGGGCCAGGTCAACGAAAACGACCGGGTGGTAACCACCGGCACCTACCAGGCTCAAGTCCATTTACCTCAATCAGTAATTCCCTCACCTTTCCTCACTATGCGTCGTTTCCTCTTTGCTCTGCTCGCTGTGCCCGTTTTGTCGGCGCCGGCCCTTGCCCAAACCACCGCGCCCGCTGCCGGGACCGCTCCGGCCGTTTCGGCCGACGAAGCCGCCGTGCGGGCCGTGCTGAAGCAGTACCAGCAGGCGGTACAAAAGCTCGATACCACGGGGACCACCCGCTTGTTTGTGGCCAACTCCGTGGTGCTGGAATCGGGCAGTCGGGAAGGAACCTACGCCCGCTATCGGGACCACCACCTGGGCCCCGAGCTCAAGGAATTCAGCTCGTTTACTTACAGCGACTACAAGGCCGACGTGACGGTAGATGGGTCTTATGCCTTCGCCACGGAAAGCTACACCTACGCCATCGGGCTGAAGAAAGGCCCCAAGGATATCGCGGTGCCGGCACCCATCAAGCGGCGCGGGGTGGCGACCAGCGTGCTGCGCAAAAACGCGGCGGGCCAGTGGCAGTTCGTGAGCAACCACAACTCGGCGCGCAAGTAGCCCCTCTGCCCGCACATGCCCGCCACTTTTCATCGACACCTCCCGGGGTACGCCCCGGGCTCCAGCGAACCAGCCTGGGATTCCTGCTGCTGGGTCTGACGCTGCCCCTGGCTGCCCAGCAGCAGCGGGCCGGCGGGCGGGCGCGTCTGCTGCAGCCGGGTAGAACCCGGGCCGCCGTGGCGCTGGACACGCTCACGGCCCGGCCCACGCTCTACGCGGTCGGCGTGGCCGAAGGGGGTGGTGAGATTATGGTAGTGGCCGGGCAGGCGCACACTACCCGGCTCCGACCCGATGGGGCCACCGAAACCACTGCCGGCTTTCAGGGCCGCGCTGCCTGGCTGCTGCAAAGCCGGGTAAGGCAGTGGCAGGACGCCGGGTCGGTCCCTGCCACGGTTACGTCTCCGGCGCAATTGGCCGGTTTCATCCACGCCGCAGCTACCCGGGCGGGCTTAAAGACTCAGCCATCTCAGCCCTTTCGGCTCCTGGGCGAGCCACTGGCGGTCTGGTGGCACGTGGCCGCTTATCCCACCGCCGGCCCGGCGGACGCCGCCGCGCCCGAACTGGGGGTCCATGGCCGCTTTGCGCCCGGGCCCCTCGACCTGCTGGGCTTCGTGCTGGCACCAGCCCAACGCCGCGCGACGAAGCGGCTGCACCTGCACGGGCGCCCCGGCGCTCAGCCCTTTGTGGCGCACGTGGACAGCCTGCGGCCCGGCCCGGGGCTACGCCTTCTCTTACCTGCACTTCCTCACTAACTCATGCTTGACAAGATAATTCGCTTTGCGCTGCAGAACCGCCTGCTTATGCTGGCCTTTGCCGTAGGCCTCATCATTGCCGGCAGCTATACCGCGGGCCAGTTGCCGGTGGACGTGCTGCCGGATTTGGACCGTCCCCGCGTGACCGTGTTCCTGGAAGCCCCCGGCATGGCCCCCGAAGAAGTGGAGGCCCTGGTGACGCTGCCCGTGGAAACAGCCCTGAACGGGGCCACGGGCGTGTCAGCCGTGCGCTCCAACTCGGCCATTGGCCTCGGGATGGTGTTTGTGGAGTTCGACTACGGCACCGACATCTTCACGGCTCGCCAGATTGTGAGCGAAAAGCTGCAAACCACCGGCGAGCAGTTGCCGCAGGGCATCACGCCCGTGCTCGGCCCTATCTCCTCGGTGATGGGCCAGATAATGCTGGTGGGGCTGTCGGGAGGTAAGGAAACCAACGCGGCTGATTTGCGCACGCTGGCCAACTACACGGTGCGCCAGCGCTTGCTCAGTATCCCCGGCGTGGCTCAGGTTATTCCCATCGGCGGCGACAACCTGCAGTACCAGGTGCTGCTGGACATGCCCCGGCTGAATGCCACGGGTTTGACGGTAAACCAGGTGGAGGAGGCGCTGCGCAAGTCCAACCTGAACACCACCGGCAACTTCTTTGACCGCAACGGCTCGGAAGTACTCATCCGCAACCTAGGCCGCCTGCGCTCGGTGCAGGATATTGAGAACATCATCGTGGGCTACCGCGAGCAGTCACCCATCCGCGTGGCCGACATCGCCAAGGTGGAGTTTGGCGCCCGCTTCAAGCGCGGCGACGGCAGCGTCAACGGCCAGCCGGCCGTCATTCTGAGCATTGAAAAGCAGCCCGGGGCCGCCACCGTGGGCCTGACCGAAGCCGTGGAGAAAGCCTTGGTGGAGCTCAAGCCCTCGCTGCCCAAGGATGTGCAGGTGAATACGCGCCTGTTTAAGCAGTCCGAGTTTATTGAGTCGTCCATTTCCAACGTGGAGGAGGCCCTGCGCGACGGCGCCATCCTGGTCGTTATCGTGCTGTTTGCCTTTCTGCTCAATGTGCGCACCACCTTCATTTCCCTGGTGGCCATCCCGCTTTCGCTGCTGGTCACGGCGCTGGTGTTTCGCTTTGCCGGCATCAGCATCAACACCATGACCCTGGGCGGCCTGGCCATTGCCATCGGCGAGTTGGTGGACGACGCCATCGTGGACGTGGAAAACGTGTACCGGCGCCTGCGCGAAAACAAGCAGCGCGCCAATCCGCAGCCCGTGCTCAGGGTGATTTACGCGGCCTCCTCGGAAGTGCGCAACTCCATTGTATACGCCACCATCATCGTGGTGCTGGTGTTCCTGCCCCTGTTTGCCCTGGAGGGCATGGAAGGCCGCATTTTCGCGCCGCTGGGCATTGCCTACATCACCAGCATCGTGGCCTCGCTGTTCGTGTCGCTGACGGTCACGCCGGTGCTGTGCTACTACCTGCTGCCGAAGATGAAGCAGATGGACCACCCCGAAACCGACGGGGGCCTGGTGCGCTGGCTGAAAAAGAAGGACACGCGCCTGCTGGGCTGGGGCCTGCGGCACCCCAAGCTGGTGCTGACCTCCACGGCGCTGCTGTTCGTGATGGCCGCGGCCATGGTGCCCTTTTTCGGCACCGAGTTTTTGCCCCCTTTAACGAAGGCTCGCTGACGGTCAACTTCTCGGCGCCCGCCGGCACCTCGCTTACCGAGTCCAACCGGCTGGGCAGCCTGGGGGAAGCCCAGATGCTCAAGATTCCGGAAGTGGCCTACACCGCCCGCCGCACCGGCCGGGCCGAACTGGACGAGCACGCCGAATCGGTCAACAACTCGGAAATC
The DNA here is from genome assembly GCF_042665855.1 of Hymenobacter humi. Taxonomy (NCBI): domain Bacteria; kingdom Pseudomonadati; phylum Bacteroidota; class Cytophagia; order Cytophagales; family Hymenobacteraceae; genus Hymenobacter; species Hymenobacter humi. The sequence goes on from NZ_JBHTEK010000003.1 coordinate 94,512, forward strand.
GAAGTGGCCTTTAAAACCGAAGCCGAGCTGGAAAAGGAGGGCAAAACCATGCGCAGCCGCGACGAAATTCTGGCCGACATGCGCGACAAGCTCAGCCTGATAACGGGCGTGAACGTGAACATCGGCCAGCCGATTTCCCACCGCCTCGACCACCTTTTGTCGGGCGTGCGGGCCCAGGTAGCTATTAAAGTATTCGGCAACGATTTGCTGGAGCTGCGCCGCTACGCCAACGAGGTGCGCGCCGCCGCCAGTACGGTGCCCGGCGTCGTGGACCTGCAGGTCGAAAAGCAGGTGCAGATTCCGCAGCTGCTCATTCGGCCCCGCGACGAGGCCCTGCGGGCCTACGGCATGGAGCGCGGCGAAGTGGTGCGCGACCTGGAAACCCTGTTTCAAGGCGCCGTGGTCTCGCAGATGCTCGACGGGCAGAAGCGCTTTGACCTGGTGGTGAAACTACCCGAAGCGCAGCGCAACGACATCGCCGCCATTGGCCAGACCCGCATTGAAACGCCTTCCGGGGCCCTGATACCCGTGAGTCAGGTGGCTGAAATCCTCTATGAGCCGGGACCTAATACCGTCAACCACGAAAACACCCAGCGCCGCATCACCATCTCGCTCAACGTGGCCGAGCGCGACCTGGGCTCTACCGTGAAAGAGATTCAAGCCAAAGTTAACCAGCAGGTCAAGCTGCCGCCGGGCTACTACCTGACCTATGGCGGGCAGTTTGAAAGCCAGCAGTCGGCCTCGCAGAAAATTCTCTGGCTGAGTTTGTTCTCACTGGCCGGCATTTTCCTGGTCTTGTTTTCCCACTTCAAGTCCAGCTACATGGTGGGGCAAATCATGCTCAACATCCCGCTGGCCCTGATTGGCTCGGTGGTGGCGGTGCTGCTCACCGGCGGCACGTTCAGCATCGCCTCCCTGGTGGGCTTCATCACCCTGACCGGCATTGCCTCGCGCAACGGCATCATGATGATTTCGCACTACATCCACCTGGTGGAGCACGAGGGCGAGAAGTTCGGAATGCCGATGATTATCCGCGGCTCGCTGGAGCGTCTGGTGCCCGTGCTCATGACGGCCCTGGTGGCCGCGCTGGCGCTGGTGCCGCTCACGCTGGCCAAGGACGCGCCGGGCAAGGAAATCCTGTATCCGGTGGCCACCGTCATCCTCGGGGGCCTGCTTAGCTCCACCTTCCTCGACATCATCGTGACGCCGGTGGTCTTCTGGCTGGTGGGGAGAAGGCCCTGGCCCAATACTTCGCTTCCCACCAGGAAGTGGGCCTGGACGACCACCCGCAGGAACTGGACGCCCAGCCGCTGACGCCGCCCGCCGACCAGGACGCTTTATCGCCGGCCCTGTAATCCACCCCCTATGGCCTCCACGCTCCTCTACATCCGGCACATGGTCTGCGTAAAGTGCATCCTGGTGGTGCGCGAGCAGGCTCGTGGAGCTCGGGCTGGTGCCGCTCCGGGTGGAGCTGGGGAGGTGGAGCTGCGCGACGATGCCACGACCATTGATTGGACCCGGCTGCGGCAGTGCCTGGAAGCGGAGGGATTTGAGATTCTGGACCAGCTTTCCCCGCAGCAGCGGCTGGTGGCGCAAATCAAGGAAATCATCACCCACCTGCTGGCCACCGAGCCAGCGACGCTTCGCAGCGGTCACTTTTCGCGGCAGCTCAGCGAGCGGCTGCAGCGGCGGTTTGCCTACCTGAGCGACGTCTTTTCCGCCACCGAAGGCCTGAGCCTGGAACAGTACGTCATCCGGCAGCGCGTGGAAGCGGCCCGGCGCCTGCTGCGCGAAGGCACCCTGCCCGTGGGCCGCGTGGCGCGGGAATTGGGGTACAGCAACCTGGGGCACTTGTCCCGGCAGTTCCAGCGCGAAACAGGCACTTCGCCCACCGAGTACCGGCTTCAGTGCGCAAGTGGAGCGCAGACTGCCTGAAAACAGAGACAAAATAACGGGCGTGGTTGAGCAGCTGTTGTTACTGTCAAGAACGCACTTGCTGTTCGGCTGGAATCTACCTTGTTGCCTAGTAAAGCCTAAACTACGCTATGACCTGCTTACTATGTAATCTCAACGAAGCTGACGAAACCGGCTCCCACATCATCCCGCATTCGGTCCTGGAATCGATGTTCAACGAGGGAGGCAAAGGGCGCGACAAGGAACAGAACTTTCAGCTCGGCGGCGGCGGCTCGACGGCCTATTTCGGGCGGAGCGTACTACCTGAAAAGGTGGAACAAACTATCGGTCGGTCCTTGACGGACGAAGAAATCGACAGCGAGCCCAATCCCTACGTAGCCGATTACATCTTTTGTAAACCATGCGAGAAAAAGCTCTCTTTCTTCGAGTCGCTTTATAAGCAAAAGGTAGCCAACCGCCTGGCCAGCGGCCAAGCACTAAGCCCCCAGCAAGTCAGAATAGCGCATTTTTTCTGGCTGTCGGTTATCTATCGCTGTGCCGTTACCTCCTTCAATCACTTTCGTGTGGACGTAGCCCTGCGCTCGGAATTGCACGTGGTTGTCAATGCCATTCTTGCTGACTCAGAAGCTGCAATCGAGCGCAACTGTTTAACCCACCCGGTTGCTGAGAATCTGTTCATCGGCTATTACAAAGCCGGTAAGGACAGCGGCCGCAACCCCGTGTTTCTCCACCTGGAAAAGCAAAATCCTTACTTACTCTTCATCAACCAATATGTGCTAGCGCTTAACTACCAACTGCCGCAGGTTGCCGCTCTGGAAAGTGAGCTGAGGGTTTCGCTCGGAGTCAGCGCGGAGGGCACTACCATCAAGGTGTTTAAGGACCAAGAGCGAAACCTGCTCCTCGCTTATTGCTGGGCGTTGGCCGCCCGTTACTTGGTGCAGGAATTTAAAGACAACTTCGCGAGAAGTTACTTTCACCTTCATAAAAAGCCGCCCCGACCTCTTCTGGTTGAAGCTTTTATAATGGAATTGACAGGAGCGAAGGTATTGGATACGGTTAAGTATTCCATTCAACGTATCGAGCAACTGACCCGGAAATACATTCGGGCCACTTAAAATGGGCGTGAGTGCGCCTTCGGGCTGTGCTACCGGGAAACTTTGGTACCCAGAAGAGCAAGGCAAGGGTGCAGGGAGCATTAAAAAACAGGCTGGCCCATGTGAATTATGCAGGCAAGTGCTGGCAATCGTGCATAACAAGGTCTGCTTTTAGGAGTAAAATCTTGAACACCATTACCCACCTAACTTTTTCTCCATGCACGCTCAAAACCAACGCCTCCTCGACGCCCTCAATGCCTGTATCGCCTCGTGCGAACATTGCGCCACCGCCTGCCTGCAAGAACAGGACGTGAAGATGATGGCTCGCTGTATTAGTCTCGACCGGGACTGCGCCGACATTTGCGCCCTGACCGCCCGCTTCCTGGCCCGGGGCTCCGAACACGCTCAACACCTGCTTAAGGAGTGCGCCGAAATCTGCAAAGCCTGCGGCGATGAGTGCGCCAAGCACGGCGCCCACATGCCGCATTGCCAGGAGTGCGCCGAGGCGTGCCGCCGCTGCGAAGAGGCCTGCCGCATGGGCATGGCCGCCTAAAGCCGTCCCGCTTGCCAAAGCCAGCTTGTTCGCTCCGCAAGCTGGCTTTCGTGTTTCTCCCGAGTAAAAATCATGCAAGCTCAGAGCGTAATTCTGTACCCGCTGCGGCGCACGCCCGGCTAGTTTTGCGTGTTACCAACCTGAAACCGACTCGCTCGACAGTCTTTACTCTGTTCCCATGAAAACCCTTCAGTTTAAAACCAATATCAATTGCGGTGGCTGCATTAAGGCCGTTACCCCTACGCTCAACCAGGAAGCCGGCGCCGGCAACTGGCAAGTAGATACCGCCAACCCGGACAAGATTCTCACCATCAGTTCTGACAAGCTCACGCTGGAGCAAGTGGTGCAGGCCGTGGAAAATGCTGGCTTCAAGATTCAGGCCGCGTAAGCCGTAGCCTGCTTGCTTGTACTTAAAACGCCCGGTCCTGCCGGGCGTTTTTGATTTCGGTCCTTTCGGCAGTAATCCTTTGCCAGACAGTGGAAATTATGTAGCTCCCGCCCCTAATAGCAGCAAACATTGTCCAGCCTACCTGGCGTAAAGCAGGCAGAATGCCTACCTCCGCCCACGCCTGGGCTTATTCCGTTACGTACAAGGCCAAATCCGGTCCCAACTGGACCACCGTGCTGGCGGACGGGACCATCCGGTTAAGCTTCCTTCCTGGGAAGGACCGGAACGCCCGGCCGTTGGCAGGATATCCGGCGCCTTGCGTGGCTTTCCCTTTGCACTATTGACCGCGTCTATGTTTTCAGATTTTCCCAACCTGCACCCCTTGGTGGTGCATTTTCCCATCGTCCTGCTCCTGCTCAGCACGGCCCTGCAGGCGTTGCTGGTGTACAAGGACTGGCCGGTGGTGAAGTGGATTACCATTGGGGTGATGGCGGGCGGTTTTCTGGGTGCGCTGGCCGCCAGCACCATTTTTCACGCCATGCCCTCGGGCCTCCCGCCCAAAGCAGCAGCTGTGTTCGACGCCCATGAGAAGTTCGCGGGCTACACGCTCTGGCTTTCCGGCATTACGCTGCTGCTGGCGGGCATCGGCCAGTTTTTCAAGCTGCAGCGGCGGGCCTATGAGGTGCTGGTGCTGGTGTCGGCGCTGGCCACGGCGGGGGTGCTGTCAGTGGCCGGGCACCGGGGGCGCAACTAGTGTACGTCGAAGGCGTGGGGCCGCAGGGGCGCCTGGTCATGAAAGGCCACCATCAAGACAAGCGCGGCGAAGCTCCGATGCCCGGCATGGAGAGGGAAGAGGACGGGCACGAGCCTCCTGCAACCACCGGCCAACCATCTACCGCTGCTAAGGTTCCTTCTCATGATATACAGGGCATGGACATGCGCAGCGAGGCGTCCCCTAAGAAGGGCAGTGACAACGCCTCCGTACGCGACCAGATGGGCGACATGGACATGTCCGGCTCCCAGCCATCCGGCCAAGCTCGGCCGGCCCCCGGGCGGGCGCTATGCCAAGCATGCCGGGCATGAAAATGCCCGCCTCAAAAAATGCACAACCAATGCCCAAGAGCATGAACATGAACAGTCCGGCTAAGCCAAAGCAGATGAAAGCCAGGCCCGTAATGGCGGACATGCCTGGAATGAACAAGCAGCCGGCTGGCGCAAAAAGCCTACTAAAGCCAAGTCAGCGATGGAAGGAATGCCGGGCATGGGCAACATGGCGGATATGCCCGGCAAGAAGACTTCTACCCCCAAACAGCCCAGCCAGTCTATGCCGCCGATGGAGAATATGAAAGACATGCCCGGCATGGAAAAAGGCCAGGCGATGCCCGCTATGGGCTCCATGCCGGGCATGAGCATGCCGGCTAATCCGATGGACAAGTTCCGCTTTGAGGACAACAACCCCGCCCGGAACAAACCCAAACCTGCTAAACAGTAGCATCCTGATGAGATTATTTGCCCTTCTACTCTTTTTGCTTGGGTCGCTGCCCCTGGCTGCCCAGATGCCCCAGCACCAAGCCATGCCCAAAGGCAAGGAGGCCAACGGAATGGCTACCCCTCCTCCGGACCAGGACCTGCGCGGCCACGTGGTGGCGCCCCGCCCCAGCCACACCGGCCACCGCGTCGAGTACGACCTGTACGTGGACGAGCGCCAGGTGAACTACACCGGCAAAACCCGCCTGGCCATCGCCATCAACGGGCAGATTCCGGCGCCCACGCTGCGCTTCACCGAGGGCGACACGGCCATCATCCGGGTGCACAACCAGATGGGCGTGGAAACCAGCATTCACTGGCACGGCATTCTGCTGCCCAACCAGTACGACGGCGTGCCCTACCTCAACACGGCCCCCATCGAGCCGGGCGGCATGCACACCTTCACGTTTCCGCTCATTCAAAGCGGTACTTACTGGTACCACTCCCACACCATGCTGCAGGAGCAGTCCGGGCTGTATGGCTCCATCGTCATCCAGCCCAAAGCGGTGAAGTACGAGCTTAAGGAATACGTGCTGCTGCTTTCCGACTGGACCGACCACCCGCCCAAGGAAGTGCTGCGCTACCTCAAGCGGGCCGGTGAGTGGTTTGCCGTGCAGAAAGGCGCCACCCAGAGCTACGGCGAAGCCATTGCTGCCGGCTACTTCAAGGACAAGGTCAAGCAGGAGTGGGGCCGCATGCCGGCCATGGACCTCACGGACATATACTACAACAAGTTTCTCACCAACGGCCGGGAGAAGAGTTACTACCCCGACGCGAAGCCGGGGAAGTCGTGCGCCTGCGCATCATCAACGGCAGCGCCTCCTCGTACTTCTACCTGCAGTACGCCGGCGGGCCCATGCAGGTCATCGCCGCCGATGGCATCAACGTCGAGCCTTTCCCGGTGTCGAAGCTCGAAATTGCCACGGCCGAAACCTACGACCTGCTGGTGACCATCCCGCCCACGGGCGCCGCTGAGCTGCGGGCCACCGCCAACGACATCACCGGCTACTCGTCCAGCTACTTTGGGGCCGGCGAGCCGATGAAAGCGCCCGACCTACCGCGCATCAACTACTTCCAGATGATGCGGGAAATGGGCAGCATGGGCAACATGACCGGCATGGACATGGGCGGAAACGGCCAGATGGACCCCAAGGGTGGCGGCATGAAGGGCATGGACATGAAAGGGGGCAGTGGGGATATGAAAGGCATGAGCATGCCCGGCAGCCCGGCACCGCAACAGCCCGCGGACCCGGCCATGAAGGGCATGAACATGCAGAACGGCACCATGCCCGCCGCCACGGCCCCCTCGCCCCAGAACCGCCCGATGAACATGCAGGAAAAAGCTGGCAAGAGCATGGGAACGATGCAGGATAAGGGCGGTATGCCCGGCATGGACATGGGCGGCGGAATGGCCGGCATGAGCATGGGCGGTTCTGGTGGCGACTTCAATTACAACCAGCCTGCGGGCTCTGAACCCGACCACGCTGGATTCCACCCGGCAGTGGCGCGACATCAAGCTCACGCTCACCGGCAACATGCTGCGCTACGTGTGGTCGTTCGATAACAAGACCTTGTCAGAGGCCGATAAAATCCCCATCCGCCGGGGCGAGAACGTGCGCATGACCTTCACTAACCTGACCATGATGCGCCACCCGCTGCACCTGCACGGGCACTTTTTCCGCATGGTCAACGCCCAGGGCGCTTACTCGCCCATGAAGCACACCTTCGACATCCCGGCCATGGGCACGGTCACCATCGAGTTTGAGGCCAACGAGCAGCAGGACTGGTTTTTCCACTGCCACATCCTCTACCACATGATGGCCGGCATGGCCCGCATCATCAGCTACGATGCCAGCCCCCAGAACGAGTTTGCCAAAACCAACTACCGCATGCTCAAGCGCGAGGACAACGCCGTGTATCCGTGGTTTGACCTGTCGGTGCATTCGCAGGGCGCCTACCTCGAAGGCAACCTTTCCAACAACCGCAACGCGCTGGAATTTGAGGGCCGCGTAAACTACCAGGGCAACTACGAAACCGAAACCCACCTGCTGCACTACCTCGACAAGCGGCAATTGTGGGCCGGCTTTGTCGGCTACGATTTCCGCGATAACAAAACCCTGCGCTCGGCAGAAGATGCCGAAGGCGGCAACCGCCGCACGGCGGAAAACAACCGAAACTTCCGCCGCCAGGCCGAAGTCGGGGTGTACTACCTGCTGCCGATGCTGGTGCGGGCCGAGTTGCGCACGGACCTGACCGGCCAGGTGCGCCTGCGTTTGGAACGCCGCGACCTGCCCCTGAGCAACAACGTGTTTATGGACATCAGCGCCAACACCGATAAGGAATTCACCCTCGGCTTCCGCTACATGGTCAGCAAATACGCCTCGCTGAGCACCAACTACGACAACCAGTACGGTTGGGGCGCCGGCCTCACCTTCCACTATTAGGCCAGTGCTCAACTAGGAGGCCGCCGCATACACGACTCCCCGCCAGGATTGCATAGTTTATTGACAGGCAACCCACTACTACTAGTTTTCGATTGGTCTGGTAAGCAGGCAGTAAGACGCCTAAAGGGGAACCGGTACCCACGCTCCCTTTTCCAACAGCCCTATTGCTGCTTGAAAAGCTGGCCTAACAGCGCTACCATTCATGCATACTGAGGAATTTGATAACCTGATTCGCCGAGCGGCGCAAGCCTTTAGACCGTCCTCGGAAGCTGAAATTGAAGTCAGCTGGCAACACCTCCTCGCCGTCTCCGGCGGGATGGACTATCGATTGGGACAGGAGCGTCGTCAGCCTTGCTGCGTGGACCTGCCTGGCCCGCACGGCCGGTTGGCTGCTTCTGCGCCGCCAGGCCTAGCCGACATCAACTCCCGGGAAGGGCGGCCTAGGCACTAAAGCGGCGGGACACAGCAGCGGGCTCTTTTTGCTTCTTATTTACAGGCCTGCACCAAGGCACTCACGCTCAGCGTCGCCGTGGCGTCGGTGGTGTAGTTGTCGTTGTTTACGCACACAAACAGGCGCCGAGTGCCGGGGGCAAGGTAATGGGCCGTGTTTCCTGCGGCGTGTTGAGCGCCGCCCGCAGGATAGTCTTGTCTTTGCTGATAGTGCCCTTGGTGTCTAGGAATTGCTGGGCGGCATCCTCGTCAGGCGTGATGTACCAGTGGCACTTGGTGCTGACGGTAGGCGGGGCGTTATTGCCTTGCTTCACCAGCGCTGATGCGGCGGTTCCTAACAGCGCCGGAGCCGCTGCCCCGCCGCTGCCAGCTACGGCGGCCACGGCCAGAGCCGTCGACCACGACACCGGGGGCTGGCCTTCGTCCCGCACATCGAGCTTGTACACGATGCCCACGGTGCCGTCCGGAATATCCACGATGAACACCTTGCGGCTGGAGTGCATGCAGTTGCTGCAGTGAATAGAGGCATTGCTCAGCGGAAGGGCCTCGACCATCTTAGACCCGCACTTAATTTCCCGCCCGTCGGCGCGCCAGCTGCGATAGTCGGCCTGCTGCACCCCGTTCACATAGGTTCCACGGAAGCTCACTTGGCCGTTCTCGTGCCAGCCGCAGCATAGCCCGGTAGGCTTGTCGGGTGCTTCGCTGGCCATTTTGCCTTCCCACTGCTTTTTCCACGAAGGGTAGAAGTAGTCCCGGACGGTGCCCACCGTTTTGCCCGCGGCATCATGGCGGGCAATCCGCGCATAGGCTACTTCCTCCAGCGTCTCGGTGCGCTCCCAGTCCCGGTCGAAATACACGGTATCGGCCGGCGGCAAACTGACGGCCGCCGGCTTGGGCCGCTGGGCCAGCGCGGGCAGGGAGGCTAGTAGAAACAGAATGTACAGAGCGTAGCGTTTGGCCATAAAATGCAAACAGGCGGGTAAGAGTTAGGATTGCGCAGGGTAAAGGTAAAGCCTTGTCAACAGTTGCCAAATCCTCTCCAACTGGCTTCTAGCTTTTATGAATAATTGCATATATAGTTAATACTTATTTAGAAGCCTTATAAAAAAACTTCGACCTTATTTGGAATAATTCCAAATAAGGTCAATACCTTTGGGGCATCAACCCAATGTCCCCCGTTAACCCTGTTCTCATGAATTTTAAGTACGTTCCGGCCGCGCTGCTGGCCCTGACTGTAGCCCTGAGCTCCTGCGACAAGAATAAAACCGAGTCGGCCCCGGCTCTGCGTACCAAGATGGACGCCAGCACGCTGACGGCTTCCTCCAAGTACACGGAATCATTCAAGGACGCCAGCGGCCAATCGACGGTTGATTTGACGACGTCGAACCAGCGCCTGGACATGTTCTCCGAGCTCAATACGTACATGGCCCTGGTGGCGGCGGCGGCCCCGGCCGCGCCCCAAACGCTGGACGTTGCCAAGCTGCGCGGCTACTACGCTAACACCGGCGGCTACTTTACCGGCACCGGCCTGAATGCTTCGGGCCTGACGCTGCGCACGAGCACGGCCGCTTCGTTCCCGGCTACCAACGCGGAAACCGTTCGTACCTACGTAGACCAGAAGCTGACTCAGCTGGCCACGGCCAGCCAGTCGGTAAACAACGTGGCCACGCCCGGCTCGGCCGGCCGCCTGGGCCGCTACCTGGTGGATGGCAACGGCATTGAGGTGAACCAGGTGATTCAAAAGGCGCTGATTGGGGCCCTGCAGCTTGATCAGATTGACAACGTGCTGCTGACCGACAATGCGCTGAAGGCCAACAATACCAAAGTGGTGGATGGCAAAGCCTACTCCGAGCTGGAGCACAACTGGGACTTGGCCTATGGCTTCCTCACCAGCAACGCCATCATGACCACGGACATCAACCTGATGCCCCGCGAGCGGTTCCTGGCCGGCTATGTGAACGAGAAAAACCCGGCCGCCGCGCCCGCCGTGTATATGGCCTTCCTCAAGGGCCGCGCGGCTATCGTCAACAACGACGCGGCCGGCGTGAAAACCCAGACCGACCTCATCCGCACCGAGCTGGAGAAAACCATTGCCCTGGCGGCGGTGTCTTACCTGAGCAGCTGGAAGTCGGCTTCGACACTGGACGTAAAAGCCCACGCGCTGGGCGAAGGCCTCGGCTTCGTGTACTCGCTGCGCTTCTGCAGCAAGTACGGCGCCGACGTCACCTTCTCCGACAACCTGCTCACGGGCCTGACGTCGGGGACCAACGGCACCTGGAGCCTGACCAACGCCCAGGCCGACGTGGCTATCAATGCCATCAAGGCCAAGTTTAGCATTTAACACCTTTTGGCCCGCGTCATCCGCGGACCCAAGGCCAACGAATCAGGCAGCCCCGGCTGCGTGGTCCGTTGGCCTTCGCCACGAAAAATTGCCCCGATGAAAAAGACCGTTTTGTTTGCCCTGCTGCTGCTTTTCACCGCCGTTGGCATCTTCAGCTGCCAAAAGAATACGGGTGAGGACACGCCCGCCCCGGACACGTCGCTGGACCGCAAGGCCCTGCTCACGCAATGGGCGGATAGCCTGGTGAAGCCCGGCTACCAGCGCTTCAACGAGAAGCTGGCGGCACTCAAAACCAAGACCACGGCCTTCACCGCGGCGCCCACCACGGCCACGCTGCTGGACGCGCGGCAGGCCTGGCAGGCGGCTTACCTGGAGTGGCAGAAAGTGGAGCTGTTTGAGTTCGGCCCGGCCGAGTCGGTGAGCCTGCGCAACCACTTCAACATCTACCCGGCCGACGTAACCGGCATCAACCGCAACATCACCACCGGCACCTACGATTTCGAGGTGGCCACGGCCATTCCGCAGCAGGGCTTTCCCACGCTGGACTACCTGCTCAACGGCGTGGCCACGGGCGACGCGGCCATCGTGCAGCAGTACGTGGCTTCGGCCAACCACCGCCGCTACCTCACCGACGTGGTAGCCAAGATGGACCAGACCTTCGGCACCGTGTACGGCCAGTGGACGGGCTCTTACCGGGACACATTTGTGAACAACGCCGGCACCGACGCCAGCTCCTCGCTCTCGCGGGTTATCAATGCTTACTCGCTCTACTTCGAGCGCTACCTGCGTGCCGGCAAGGTGGGCATCCCCGCTGGCACCATGACGGGCACGCCGCGCCCCGAAAAGATTGAAGCCTACTACCTGAAGGGTACGCTGCCGTTGCAGCTGGCTACCACGGCCCACACCACGGTGCAGCAGTTCTTCAACGGCCGCGCGGGCCGGCCTTCGCTGAAAAGCTACCTCGATGCCCTCGGCGCCAAGGACAGCCGCACGGGCCAGAGCCTGACCAGCATCATCAACACCCAATTCGGGGTGTCGTTTCAGCAGCTCAGCTCTCTGGGGCCCGACCTGTACACGACCATCACGGCCCGCAATGCCGACGCGGTGGCTTCCTATAACGAGATGCAGAAGGCCGTGCGCCTGATTAAGGTGGACATGACCTCGGCCCTGGGCATCACGGTGACCTACGTCGACAACGACGGCGACTAATGGGGGATAGCCTCCGGCGCTACTTGCAGGCTCACACCGCTGCCGCCCCACTGGCCACGTTTCGCGTGGCCTTTGGCCTTTGGTGCTGGTGAGCGTGGGGCGCTTCTGGGCCAAGGGCTGGATTGCGGAGCTGTACCTGAAGCCGAAGTTCTTCTTTTCCTACTACGGCTTCGAATGGGTGAAGCCCCTGGGGGCCTACACCTACGCACTGTTTGTAATCTGCGGGCTGTGCGCCCTGCTGCTGGCCCTGGGCTGGTGGTACCGCACGGCGGCGGTGGGCTTGTTTGTGAGCTTCACCTACATCGAGGCTCATGGACAAGAGCACGTACCTGAACCACTACTACTTTGTGAGTCTGGCGGCGTTTCTACTCATGCTGCTGCCCGCCGGCCGCTTTTTCCCTGGATGCCCACCTCGACCCGGCCCGCTGGCGCAACCAGGTACCGCGCTGGACAGTGGACGCGCTGCGCCTGCTGGTGGGCATCGTATACTGCTACGCCGGACTGGCCAAGCTTAACTCCGACTGGCTGGGGCACGCCATGCCCCTGCGCATCTGGCTGCCGGCCAAAAATGATTTGCCCTGGTCGGGCCCCTGTTCAATTACCCCTGGGTGGCTTACGCCTTCAGCTGGTTCGGGGCGTTCTACGATTTGACCGTGCCCTTTTTCCTGCTCTACCGCCCCACCCGGACCTGGGCCTACGCCACGGTGGTCGTCTTTCACGGGCTAACGGCGGTGCTGTTTCCCATCGGCATGTTTCCCTACGTAATGATAGTAGCCGCGCTGGTGTTCTTCCCGGCCGGGGCCCACGAGCGGTTTCTCATCCGGCTGCGTAGCTGGTGGGAGAAGGCTCCGGGAGCCCCGGCGCTGCAGCCGCTGGTGTACGCGCCGCGCACCCGGCAGGCGCTACTGCTCACGTTGGGGGTGTTTTTCGTGGTGCAGCTGCTGCTGCCTTTTCGCTACCTGCTTTACCCGCGCGAGCTGTTCTGGACCGAAGAAGGCTACCGCTTTTCCTGGCGGGTGATGCTGATGGAAAAGATGGGCCAGGTGCAGTTCAAGGTGGTGGACTCGGCCACCGGCCGGGCCCGGCTCGTGAACAACGACGAGCACCTGAGCGTGCTGCAGGAGAAGATGATGAGCACGCAGCCCGACATGCTGGTGCAGTTTGCCCACTACCTGCGCGACTACTACGCCCGCCGCGGCGTGTACGACCCGAAAGTTTACGCCGATGCCTACGTGAGCCTGAACGGCCGCCTGGGCAAAAGCTTTATTGACCCCACCGTGGATTTGGCCGGCGTGACCGACGACCTGCGCGCCAAGCCCTGGATTTTACCCTTTGACGATGAGATTTCCGGTTTATAGCGTTGCCCTGGTGGTGAGCGTGCTCACCTCATTTTCCGCTCTGGCGCAGCAGGCCGGCCTGCAGGGCCGGGTGCGCGAAACCGACACCGGCCGGCCCGTAGTGGGCTGCGAGGTGTACGTGCGCGGCTCCCGGCAGATTGTCCGCACGGACTCGGCCGGCCTGTTCACCATTGCCCGCTTGCCCGCCGGGCGCCAGCAGCTGCAGTTTTCCTCCATCAGCCACGAGCCGTTCAAAACGGAAGTAGAAGCCCCGGTGGACGGCAGCATCGTGGATTTTACCCTCACGCGTCGGGAGCGGCAGCTTCAGGAAGTGGTGGTGGCAGCCCCGCAGTCGCGCTTTGGGCCGCAGCGCCTGCGCGAGGTGGAGGGCACGGCCATCTTCGCGGCCAAGAAGTCCGACGTCATCGTGCCCGACAATCTGGTGGCCAACCTGGCTACCAACAACGCCCGCCAGGTGTATGCCCGGTGGCGGGCCTCAACATCTGGGAAAACGACCAGGGTGGCCTGCAGCTGAGCATCGGCGGCCGCGGCCTCGACCCCAACCGCACCAGCAACTTCAACGTGCGCCAGAACAACTACGACATCTCAGCCGACGCCCTGGGCTACCCCGAGAGCTACTACACGCCGCCCACGGAAGCCATCAAGCGCATCCAGCCTGGTGCGCGGGGCCGCTTCGCTGCAGTACGGCACCCAGTTCGGGGGCTGCTCAACTTCGAGCCTGCGCGCCCCCGAACCCGATAAGACCGTCAGCGTTGTGTCCCGGCAGACGGTAGGCTCCTTTGGGTTTTTCAATTCGTTTAACAGCGTCAGCGGCACAGTCAAGAAGCTAAGCTACTATGCCTTTGCCCAGTACAAGCGCGGCGACGGCTGGCGGCCCAACTCGCACTTTGACTCCAAAACGGCTTACGCTGACGTGCGCTACCAGTTCACGGAGAACTTCAAGGTAGGGGCCCAGGTCACGCACATGGATTACCTGGCTCAGCAGCCGGGGGCTCAGTGATGCGCAATATGCCGCCGACGCCCGGCAGTCCAACCGCGAGCGGAACTGGTTTGCCGTGGACTGGAACCTGTTCAACGCCTCGGCTGACTGGAAGCTCAGCCCCCAATCGAATATCAACGTGCTGGCTTTTGGACTGCGCGCCACTCGCAAGTCCCTGGGCTTCCGGCCCAACCAGGTGGCCCTGCCCGACAACGACAGCTACCTGCGCGACCTGATTACCGGGGAGTTTCAGAACTACGGCGTGGAAGCCCGCTACCTGAACCGCTACCAGTTGGGTGGCAAAAGCGGCGTGCTGCTGCTGGGCACCCGCTACTACCACGGCTACAACCACAGCGTGCAGGGCTTCGGCCCCACGGGCCGGGGGCCGACTTCCGCTTCGTCGGCCCGGAGGGTGTGACGTTTTCCAACGGCTTCTCCGACTTTGAGTTTCCCAACCAAAACGTGGCCGTTTTCGCCGAGAACATCTTCTACCTCAGCGACCAGGTTTCCATTACGCCGGGCCTGCGCTACGAGTACATCCGCACCACCTCGCAGGGCGCGTACGGCAACGTGATTCGCGACAATGCCGGCAACATCGACGCCATCACGCAGACAAACGAGCAGCGCCTGAGCCCGCGCGGCTTCGTGCTTGGCGGCATCGGCGTGAGCTACAAGCCCTGGAAACGCGGGAGCTCTACGGCAACATCTCGCAGAACTACCGCTCCATCACCTTCAGCGACATGCGCATCGCCAACCCGTCGGCCGTCATCGACCCCAACCTGCAGGACGAGCGCGGCTTCTCGGCCGACCTGGGCCTGCGCGGCGAGCAGGGGCAGTGGCTGACCTACGACGTGAGCTTGTTTGCGCTGCAGTACGGCAACCGCATCGGCGAGGTGCAGACCTACGACGCCGCCGACCGGGTGCTGCGCCGCCGCGGCAACATCGGGCGGGCGCTGATTCTGGGGGTGGAGTCCTACGCCGAAGTGGACCTGCTGCGGGCCCTGCGCCCCACGGCCGAGCCCGGCCGCTGGTCGCTGGCCAGCTTCGGCAACCTGGCCCTGATTCGGGGGCGCTACACGCAAAGTGAGATTACGGGCGTCAAGGGCAATCAAGTGGAGTTTGTGCCGGCCGTCAACCTCAAGGCCGGGGCCCGGGTGGGGTACGGCCCCTTCAAGGGCTCGGTGCAGGCAACGTATCTGTCGAAGCAGTATTCCGACGCCACCAACGCCGAACTGGGCGGGGTCTCCGCCGTCGTGGGCCGCATTCCGGCCTATACGGTTCTGGATGCCTCGGTTTCCTGGGAGCGGCGCTGGCTCAAGCTCGAAGGCAGCGTCAACAACCTCGCCAACGCCGTCTACTTCACCCGCCGCGCCACCGGCTACCCCGGCCCCGGCATCCTGCCTTCCGATGGACGCAGCTTCTTTCTGACCGCGGCCGTGAAATGGTAAGCGGTATCTTCGCCGGGGTAAGCCCTCACGCGCATGAATCCAGTAGCCGCCCTGATAGACCGGGTGCTGCGGGCGTGGCCCCAGTTGCGCGGCTACTTCCGCGGCCGTAGCCAAATAACCGAAGTAGAACTGCTGGCCTTTTTTGCCACAGCCATCCCGGATGTAACGGCCGCCGTGTGGCCGGCAGTCCGGCAGGGGCTAGTGCGTAGCCAGCTGCTGCACGAGGTTGCGCCCGGGCACTTAGCCTTCGACGCGGCCCCGGTTCCGGGGCGTTTAAGCCGGAGCTGGCACCGGCTTGGCTGGACGTGTGGCACCGTTTACAGGCCGGCCTGGCCCTGCCTCTGGGCTGCCTGTGGTCCACCCGCTGGCTGGCTCCTTCCTGCCGGGCCTGCCGCCATTGCTGGTTGTGGAAGTAAGCTGGGCCGAGCGTAGCTGGGCCGAGCGGCTGCTGGCCGCGCCGGCCGATTCAGTTCCGCGGGAAAACATGCCGGACCCGGTCGTCGTGCGGGCCAGTCAATCCGCGGCGCTCCTGCGGCGGGTCCGGGGCATTCCCGTAGCACGCCTGGAAAAGGTGCTGGTCGACGCCAGTCAGCTGCCGGAACTGGCCCCGGCTACCACGGATGCAGCCCTCACCGCGGCCGCCAACGCCCTGCAAGCCCACCACGGCCTTAATTGGCCTCTGCTGCTGCAGTACGCTGCTCGCCGGGAGGCCCAAGCCCGGTGGGAAACGCTGTTTGCGCAGGCCGCGAGCCGCGGCTAGGCCATCTTTTAATTACTGCGGAGCGGCCGAGCGGCGCAGGGCCCTTTGCAGCGCGCGGTTGAACAGGTAGTACAAGCCATACAGGGAAATGACTACCAGCGCGAAGAGCAGCACTTTGCCGGCGGTGCCGGTATCGGGGTTGCGCAGCAGGGCGGCTGCGTCCTGCGCTTTCGAGCCCAGCCCGTAGAAAAACAGGCTGCGCGGCAGCATGCCCAGCACTGAGGCCGCCAGAAACCGCTGGCGCTCCACCCGCAGCACGGCCAGCACAAAGGTCATCAGGGCAAAGGGCAGCACCGGGGAAATGCGGGTGAGCACAATCAGCTGCCAGCTGTCGTGCCGGAGCTCCTTCATCACGGCGTCGGCCTTGGGGAAGTGGCTCAAAAACGCCGTCATCTTCCCATGGTCTAACGCTGAGGCCACCTGGAAGCCAATGAGCGCGGCCAGCGCGTAGGCAGCCACCATGCCCGGCAGGCCCGCCCAGCCAAAGTAGAAGCCCGTGACCAGCGCCACGAACGTGGTGGGCGTGAGGGCAAAAGCCATGGTCAAGGCCGTGAGGGTAAAATACAGCAGGGCCGGCCCTAGGCTCAGGTCGGTCAGCAGACTCTGGTTGCGGTAGAGCATATAAGTAGCCGACGAACTGCCCAGCAGCGGCAGGGCCACGAGCAGCACCATGGACACCATGGTCGAGGCGTTCTTTTGAAGAAAGGTCTTTAGCAGGGATGGAATCATACAGCAGGTTTACTGGAGCAGCCCGGAGCCAAGTGGGCAAAGGCGAACAAAAGGGGAAAAGAGAGGAGCACTGGCAGAAACTAATGCGGCACGGAAGGTGTAAGAGGGGCTTGTAAGCCGCCTGCTATCAGGGGCTTGTCCACCCCTTAAGTTGCTGCTATGACCTTGTTCCCGTTCGCCTGGCTCGCTGCCGCCAACCTGCTGCCCGTTAGTGCCCCGGCACCGGCGGCGGCTACCACCACCGTCACCGTGGTCGTGACCAAACTGCCGTCGAATAAGGCCACGCTGAAGCTCTACTTCTACAACGTGAAGGCTAATTTCCTGGTCCGCAACCAGTACACGCTGCTCAAGCACATCAAGCCCGGGGGCAGCACCAAGGTTGTGTATCCCATTCAGCTGCCACCCGGCGAGTGGGCCATTGCCGCCACTCAGGACACGAACGAGAACGACCTGGTAGACCGCAACATGCTGGGCATTCCCACCGAACCCTTTGCCTTGTCCAACGTCGGTCACCCGCGCTTTAAGGTCCCGACCTTTGAGGACTGTATGTTTAAAGTCACCGGGCCGACCACGGTGACCATTGCCATGAAATAGGCAGGGCGCCAATACAGAAACAATCAAGTTCTGAAATCAAAAAGGCAGCTCTCAACGAGCTGCCTTTTTTCGTTAGTA
This sequence comes from Hymenobacter humi, assembly GCF_042665855.1. Taxonomy (NCBI): domain Bacteria; kingdom Pseudomonadati; phylum Bacteroidota; class Cytophagia; order Cytophagales; family Hymenobacteraceae; genus Hymenobacter; species Hymenobacter humi. The sequence continues at coordinate 112,378 of NZ_JBHTEK010000003.1, forward strand.
GGGCAACTAATACGCTTACCGAAACGGTGGCTTTTTTCTTTGCCTGATAGGCATCGCCGGGGAAAGCTTACACATCCTGCCATTCCTAGCAGAAGGTGTGATAAGGAAGAGTTATAATATCTAACCAGAATTTCGGCGGTGATGCGAATAAGTTATGATAATACCCATTTATCATAACTTATATTTGACGGATAAAAAGGCGAGCTTTGCGGACGTCTCGACACCTATTATATAAGGTATCGGTCCACAATCCGATTCAGCTCGCTCCACCGACCCCTCAATTACATTCCATGAGCGAAGACCTTTCTCTCGTCGCCTCGTCCAACACCCACCAATCGGTCAGCGGGCAGCTGGGCCGGGCCTCCGCCAAAGTCGCGGGCTTTCTGGAAGCCGGCCTGCAAGGCGCCGCCAATACGGAACGGGCCTACACGTCGGACCTGAAAAGCTACGTGGCCTTTTGTGAGCAGCAGGGCTTCGTGGCCGTGCCGGCCGACGTGGATACACTTACCGAGTACGTGGCGCACCTGGCCTCCGAGAAACCCGAACCAGTAGCTGAGGTCGGTCGAAAAAAGAAGGGCCAGCAACCGCTCACCGGGCCGCACGCGCTGGCCACCATTCGGCGCCACCTCGCCGCCATCCGCAAAGCCCATCAACTCGCCGGCCACCGCATGCCCGCGACGCTCGAAGCCCTCAACATCGTCATGGAAGGCATTGCCCGCACACTGGGCAAGCGGCAGGACCAGGCACAGGCATTCACCGTCGAGGAGTTGAAGCAGGCGATTCGCCGCATCGACCTGGAAACAACGGCGGGTCTGCGGGACCGGGCCCTGCTGCTGCTCGGCTTCGCGGGGGCCTTTCGCCGTTCCGAGCCTGGTAGACCTCAACATTGACCAGCTGGAATTCACGGAGCGGGCCTTGCTGGTGCATCTGGCCAAAAGCAAAACCAACCAGTACGGGGCCGTGGAGGACAAAGCCATTTTCTACGCGCCCAACGCGGATTTTTGCCCCGTGCGCTGCCTGCGGGCCTGGCTCAACCTACTGGACCGTACGACGGGGCCGCTGTTCGTGAAGATTCCGCGGGCGGCTCCGGGGCAAATGGCCGTTCCATCGGAGAAACGGCTTTCCGACATCTCCATCAACAAACTGGTGCAAAAGCGCCTTGGGCCAGCCTACTCGGCCCACTCGCTAAGGGTATCCTTTGTGACGGTGGCCGTACTCAACGGGCAATCCCACAAGGCCATTAAGAACCAGACCAAGCAAAAAACGGATGCCATGATTGAGCGCTACACGCAACTCAACAACGTGGTTTCATATAATGCGGCCCAGGCCCTCGGGCTGTAGCGGCAGAGCACTGCCTCGTCACGGTGCAAATCCGCCTATGAGGCGCCCTAATTTATAAACGAACACTCTTGATACGTAATGGCGCTATTGACATCATGCGAATGTTCGTTTACTTGTGCAGAATAGCGCATAGCTTTGGGCGCCGCTTCTTTACCCACATATAAATAAACTTATGCGCGTCCTGCTCGACACTAACATCGTTATCCACCGGGAAACAAGCGCTATCGTAAAAGATGATATTGGCCATTTGTTTAAATGGCTTGACGACCTGAAGTATGTCAAGTGTATTCACCCTGATACACTAGAGGAAATAAGGCGACACAAAGACCCTAGGGTAGTTAGAACTATGGCGGTCAAGCTGTCAAGCTACCACGTGTTGAAGACGATAGCACCTGTTGGGCCAGAAGTAACCGCGTTGAGCGCCAAATACGATAAAACTGCTAATGATTTTACTGATACCACCATTCTGAATGAGGTATTCACTGGCCGGGTCGATTCGTTGATTACGGAAGACCGCAACATCCATCGGAAAGCAAAAGAGCTGGGATGCAGTGAAAGAGTTTTTACTATCGATTCTTTTCTAGAGAAAGTAACTGCCGAGAACCCCGGGCTGACTGATTATAAGGTGTTGTCGGTTAAGAAAGAACTATTTGGCAACATTAAGCTGGCTGACCCATTCTTCGATAGCTTTCGGGAAGACTATCCCGGTTTCGACAAGTGGTTTAATAAGAAGGCAGATGAACTGGCCTACATCTGCTCGGTAGGCACTGACATTGTAGCCTTCCTTTACCTAAAGCAAGAAGGGCCGGACGAATACTACGGCGACATCACTCCGCCAATGGGTCGAGCCAAACGGTTGAAAATCGGCACCTTTAAGGTGGTGCAAAACGGCTTTAAGATTGGAGAGCGTTTTCTAAAAATCATCTTCGACAACGCCTTGCGGTTTGGCGTAGGAGAGATTTACGTTACCATTTTTGACAAGACGCTGGAGCAGAAGCGCCTGATAGGGCTATTGCAGGAGTGGGGCTTCAATTATCACGGTAAGAAGGCCACGGCCACCGGCGACGAGCTAGTGTACATTCGAGACTTTCATCCGACGGTGGATAGGACCAACCCCAAGCTCACCTACCCTTATGTATCTGCCGATGCCAACGTCTTCCTCGTACCCATCTATCCAGCCTATCACACCGAGCCTGCTGCCTGATTCTATCCTCAATAACGAATCCAAGGCAGACTTTGTAGACCCTGAGCCGCACCGCAATGCCATTAGCAAGGTTTATATCTCGCGCTCGTTTGAGCGCAGCATGAAGCCCGGCGATCTTATCGTGTTCTACCGCACTGGTGGATACTACGCGGGCGTGGTTACGACTATTGGCGTAGTAGAAAACGTTGAGTTGAGCATCGCCGACGAGAAGAAATTTATAGACTTGTGCCGTAAGCGCAGTGTATTTGACGATACAGAGTTAGCAACGCATTGGAATTACAAGCGCAACCGGCCATTCATCGTCAATTTCCTATCGGCGTACTCTTTCCCGAAGCGGCCCAACTTGGCTAAACTGATTGAGTTGGGAGTAATTGCGGACACTCGTTCAGTGCCCCAAGGCTTTGCTCGCCTGAGCAAAGATGACTTGGACAAGATTCTAACGGCTAGCGACTCAGACCGGAGATTTCTGGTAACTAAATCGGTGGAGGCTATATGAGCATCAACCCAAATCCAGCTAAGACAATAGCTGTCTGGTATGAGTCGAATCAGGGAGGCGTTCAGAAGAGCAACATTGAACTTCATTTCAATCTCTGGAAGCTGCCCAACGGCAATAACTATCTGCGTTTTCTGGATATCGGTATCATGATACCCCACCCAGCCGAGGTACGACAGCTATGTCTCTACTTTCCCTATGAAGTGTCAACTGACTGTTTTGAGGACATTGTCGGGAAGTTTATCACCGACTCAAACCTCGTCAGCGCGATATTCAATGAGAACTATACTGTAGCCTCTGAACCCAGTTCGAAGTCGCGTCTTATTAAGAAGGGTGACCAAGAGGTATGCGACATCTACGAAACCGGCCCGCAGAACGTGCAACGACAAAGCCTATTCGGTGGCACTGTCTTTAAACTAAATTTTCAGCAACGCGGCCGGCCCGTTTATCTGCGTTTTCGAGTGAGTGGCGGCTACCCAGCCTCGCTCAGTATCATCCAGAAAGCGACTAATGCCGTTGTGCAGAGCGCCTTCTCTCAGACGGAAATGATTGATTTTAGGGTAAATGAGGCTCGCGATCTGAATCAAGATTTGCGAGAGGAGATGCTCCGGCAATCCAGCTTTACGCTGGCGAAGGTGCATTTTTTCTTTGTTTGCTCCTACGGGGAAGACATTGTGGGGGCGCACGAGCAATACGCTAAGTGCCGCAATCTAGAGAACTACCGATGGAAAAGCTACGTGGGCAACGACAAGCTGAATCATCAGATTTATCTCGCATACCAATGGACGAAAGAGAAGCGCGACGACTTCGGTGTCCTGATAAGAACTAAGTTTGAGCGAAACAACCGCCGCGTTTTAGCGACCTATCTTGGAGTATTGTTACTTATTACGGTGCTTTTCAGCGTAATAAGCTCCTACGCCTTCGAGTTTATTCCAAGCTCTTTAAAACCTCATTCACAGCCATGCGTGTCCTCCTCTCCATCAAGCCCGAGTTTGCCTCAAAAATTTTCGACGGCACCAAAAGGTACGAGTTTAGACGGTCAATCTTCAAAAACGCCAACATCAAGAGCATCGTCGTCTATGCCTCCTCGCCTACCCAGAAGGTCATCGGAGAATTTGAGATAGAGCGCATAATCAACACCGATTTAGTAGCTCTATGGCACGAGACAAAGGAATTTTCTGGTATCACTGAGGATTATTTTATGAAATATTTTATAGGGAAAGAAGAAGGTTTTGCTATCAAAATTAAGAAAGTTAAGAAGTATAAGGAGCCAATGTGTATTAGAGCAGATTTTCAGGCTACTCCCCTCAGTCTTTTATTTATATTGACTAGACTCTGATAAAGCTAATGAACAAAACAGGCTCCAATTAATTTGGAGCCTGTTTTGTTTCACCTTTTCTAATCATAATATGAACTGCTTATTTTGCAAACAGAAAAGTGACAAATCTCAGAGTATCGAGCATATTATTCCTGAAAGCTTAGGTAACAAAAACCACATTTTGCTCAAGTGTTTTGTTTGCGACAAGTGCAATCAATATTTTGCAATCAAAGTAGAGAAGCCATTACTTGAGCAGCCTTATTTCACGCATCTTCGGAATCGGTCTAGAATTGAAAATAAGAAACGGAATGTACCAACTGTCGATGTCATGGCGGTCGGGTTGAGGCCTATGAAAGCAGAGCTATCATTCGACAAAAAAGAAGGATTTAGTACTACTATTCCTGACGACACTGATGCGAATGATTTTTTTGCTGGTTCAGTTCGCAAGCTGATTATTCCAGTTCTTGATTCACCCAACGAGAATAACCTGATACTGTCAAAGTTCCTCGCAAAAATTGCGATTGAAGCTATTATATACAGGGTTTTGGATGACCAAATACTAGTTGGAGAACTGTGGAATCATCCCGGGTTAGATGGGTTAAAACAATATGCTAGGTATGGACAGGGTATAAGATTCTGGCCTTATCACCAAAGAAGGATTTACCCAGAAGGGGCTGTTTTCAAAGAACACGCATTGGAAGCGACTCCTTTTGAGATATTGCATGAATTCACTTTTTTAAGCACTAATGAATCAAATCTTTACTTCATCGTCTGCATAATGGGAATTGAGTATGCAATAAACGTAAATACCCCAGAAACCAGCACTTATTCAAACTGGTTAGATGTAAATAACAATAGGTCAGCACTTGACAACACCAACGAAGTAAGCCTGTACTAATCTAGTTAAATGTTTTAACACTATGTTGTAGCAGTACTGCACAGAAATTCCAAGATACCACTAATGTGCTTCTTCTTTTCTACCAACTCATTAGAAACATCCTGGCCACATGTGAGACATAAATGGTCTTCCCAAATTACTGTTCCTAAACAATTATCTAAGGGACAAGAAATTCTTGTTACTTCATTGTCATTTGTGCAATTTATGCATCGTATAAGCTTAGCATTCTCCTTCTCAGGAAAAAGAAATGCCCACTTATAATCATATCTTTTTAAAAGAACTCTATCCTCCGGCAAGCAAAAAGGACAGAAATAGCTTCGTGCTTTTGTGTTTACTGAGAAATGCTTGGAAAAAGAAGATTTTCCAACTCTTTTCCACGTGTAAATTAGTTTTTCTACAAATACAACTGTCTCTAATTCACTTTGGTCCATTTCTCTATTGAATGGATGCTCTAAATAGTAATTTCTTAAATTATCCCACCACGAATCCTTGCCCTCAAAGAATGTATATGTATCAAGTATATTCACTAATAAAACGCTCGGACTTATTTTACTTCTAGAAATACCATGCACTATTTGATTTCTAAGCTTTCGAATGTATTCGATATGTTTACCTATTTCATCATCGTACTTACTTTTAGCAGTAGCAAAAAAGACGTAAACTAATGATTCGGAGCCAATTGAATAAAATTCATCAAACTTTTTATCGTCATGGCCAGGCAGCACTGGCCACTCCACCTTTTACTTTCAATGAGCAAATAGGGGTGGTGAAACAAATACTAGATTTCATATACGCTTCAATCGCTTGATGTATAAGAACTACTGACGCATTTAGCTTATCCTGTAAATAGTCCCACACTACCCCTTCATCGATTTTTTTGCATGATTGCCAATTACTTTATCCGTTTCGAAAATTATATCAAAAGCCTGGGTTAAACAGCTATTTGCTAGCGCCTTGTAGTCGTGAACTGTAGGTAAGTGGGTTATCATAAATGCCCTGTGTTTGCTACGTACAAAATAATCAGTCGGCACACAAATACCTCGTTAGTAGTTGAGGCGTTCGCATAAACTAAGACTATCCTTTCTTCAAGTTGAAGCTCCTCTTCAATTAGGGCAACTTAACGAAGTAGGATAAGTTATTTTAATGCGAAAATGACCCACCAAAATAGCCCCGAGTGAAACGCTACTGGTGGGCATCCAAGGCCAATAGTCGCACGAAGCGGCTTTTTGGTCACGCTGGCACCCATGTCCACGTCGAATAAACGCCTCATGGCTCATGGTGAAATGTGGTCTTCCATAGTAATCTGGTAGTGCGATGGGGTTAAGCAGCGTAAGTGTCCTCCGGTTCCAGATGGCGCACCAGCGACATCATAGCCAGCGTGTCGAGCAGGGGCTTCACCTTGTCAGCCTTGGTGCGACGGAACCGAGCCGCCACCTGAGCGCTGCTTAGTGCCTCCCCGCCGGCCTGCTGCACGATGCTGCGCACGGCAAACATCTGCTGCGCCAACTCGGCCGGCCACGGATGGGCCTCCGGGGTGGCCACAGATGCCGCTGCAATAGCGGCGGTCGGTAATTCTAACTCAGTCTGTTCACCTGGGGCCTGGTACTCAGGACGCAGGTAGCGCACGGTGCCTGCGGCCTCTTCGGTGGTCCGCTGTTGGTTGAGTTGTACCAGCCGCATCAGTATTTCCGCTTCGCTAAGTGTAGCAGGCCATCCGTAGGCCTCAGCTACAACTATATCAAGTTGTTCATGCAGACTAATCACTACACCAGCTAGCCCTTGTTCATAAGTAAGCTGTTCTTTATCCTTGAGTGTCTGGCCGCTACGTACCTTCTCAATTACGTTGTATAAGTCGGTAAGAGTGAGATTGGGGTATTGTGCCTGTTGACGTTTTCTATGTGTATCAAGAGCTTCTCCTAGCTCACGAATTCGCGTTTGCTGCTCAGTGGAGATGTCGGGAAAGGGGAATGGTTGAAAGCAGCGAGTGTTGTTGTAGCGTGGCCTATCCTCAAGTGTACTCCCCGCTGCTAAGGCCCAAACAGTATGCAATCGGCTCGAAAGGACACCCAAGAAATAGGCATCATCAAGGCCTAGAACGACAATGGTAGAGTCAGGAACAGTATTGCCCGGAATAAATGAGAATACCCGGTGCTTAGCTGTATAGGTGGACCCAATATATCTATTCAGCCCAGCTAATGCCGGGCGGAAATTTGCTCTCGGCTCCCCGAATATCCACCATTTCTGACGATAAGACGCTCTATTATTCTGGTCGCGTTCTGGCTTAACATTGTGGTATATATGATGATAAGCCTCTGGGAACCTTTCTAGCACTGCCTGCTCAGTTAGACCGAATAAGTCTATCGCGACAAGTCCTCGTGGTCTTTGAGTTAAATCACGGCCGTTGAAGTACGGCTTAATGTATTCTTCAAGCCCATCCCTAGTACCTAGACCTAGTTTGACCGCCACATGGGGCTCTACTAGAAAACCTGAACCATAAATGCCCGCACCCATATTAGATAGCCCTTCGGTCGCTTTTAGTGGTAAGGCACTTGCAATATCTGCCCCTATAGTTAGGTCAGCATTAATGATTCCTGTTGATTCAATCAACTTAACATCATGCGCATAATCATCAGCAACAGACTCGGATATCACTCGAAATAGTGAACCAGGATTTATCCCCCGGTCGCATACACTGAAGGCTACACGCACGGCTGCTCCATCAGCTGTATCTACCCAAGGATGGTCAGGAATGGCGTAAGTGAGTGAGATAGGCTTATCGGGAGTCGTTAGAAAATCCTGCACCACTCGCCGATTAAATGTCATGGTAATAGAATTGGTCGTTATAAAACCAAACCGTTCCACTTGACCACTAGCAACAAGCTGTGCTGCCCGGTACCACCAGTACATGACCAAATCAGCCGATTCTGGCACTTGGCCTGCATAGATTTTGCGCAGGCGGGTCACGTAATCATCGCCCAAAGCGCGGCGCATAGCTTTGTCGCCCACAAAAGGCGGGTTGCCAATAATGAAATCAGCCGTCGGCCACTCGGCTTGCCATGTCTTACTGTAATCAGCATTATGCCCCAATACGGCGTCCTGCTGCTTAATATTCTGGTAGTTGTCCAGCAAGGGCTCCGCTAACTGCGTGAGGCCGTGGGACCGCAAGTGCCATTGCAAGTACCCGATGCGCAGTACCACGTCGGCAATGGCCGCGGCGCGGGGTTCAACTCCAGGCCCAGCAGCTGCCGGGGGCTAACCGTGGTACCCTCGCCCAAATCCAAACGTCCGGAGCCGCCAAGTTTTGCCAGCGACGTAAGTACCTCGCCTTCCAGCCGTTTCAGGTGCTCCAGCGTCACGTACAGGAAGTTGCCAGAGCCGCAAGCTGGGTCCAGCACCTTCACCGCAGTCAGCCGCCGCAGGAACTTCAGCAGCTCCTCGCGGGCCGCGTCAACCGCCTTTTGCCCTTGCCTTCGTCCAGGCGGGTGGCGCTGGCGGCCTGCGCGGCGGCCCACTCGCGGCGGAGCGGCTCAATCACGGTGGGCAGCACCAGCCGTTCGACGTAGCGCCGGGGCGTGTAGTGCGCGCCCAAGCTGTGGCGCTCGGTCGGGTCCAGCGCCCGCTCCAACAGCGTGCCGAAAATGGCCGGCTCTACTTCCGTCCAGTTCGCAGCGGCGGCCAGTTCCAGCAGTTTTATCTGGTCAGCATTTAAGGGCAGTGCTTTCGCGTCGTGAAACAGCTGGCCGTTGAAGCGCCGGAGCTTGGTGCGCAGGCTCGGGCGAAAAACCGCCCTTGTCCATCACGGCCCACAAGCCCTGCAGCGCGTCGGGTAGGTAGCCTCGTGATTCTTCGGTTTCCGCATACGTGGCCAGCAGCCCCTTGAACGAATCGGCCGGAATCAGCTGCACGTCCTCGGCAAACATGGTAAACAGGCAGCGCATCAGGAACTGCGCCACCACGTCGGACGGGTGGCCCGCCTTTTCCAGCTGGGTGCTCAACCCGGCCAGGTAACCGGCAAGTTGGCGCGTGACCTGGGCGGCGCGGCGGCCGGGGTCAAGCTGCTGCGGGTCGGTAAACAGCAGCTGCAGCTGCTCCCGGAGTGCGAGCTTGGCCAGCGCCGGCAGGTAGAAGCGGGAGTGCGCGGCGTCGGGAAAGGGGACGTAGGTATCCCCGACACCGGCAAAGTTGCTGTACACGTCAAAGCAGTGCCCCACGTCCACCACGACCACAAACGGCGGGCGCGGCTCCGAAGCCGGCAGGGCGCGCACATAGCGCAGGGCCTGCTCCTGGGCGGCCTTCATCATCTGCTCCCATTTGGCCGTGCCGCGTACGGCGTGGCCTTTGCGGCGCTTCTCGGCCGGCAAACCCAACTGCGCCTTCTCGGCGGCGGCCTGCTCGTCGGGGGTGGTGGTCCCCTGCTTGGTTTCGAGCACGAAGCAGCCGCGCTTGTACAAGTCAATCCGGCCGGTGGTTTGCTTGCCGCCGCCGTCCTCGAACGTTACAGCCCGCTCCAGCACATACGCATCCTGGGCGGGGTTATCGGTGGTCGGGTCGGGGCGTGAAACGCCAAGTAAGTCGCAAAAATCTTGCAGAAACAGGCCGTAGTTGGCCCGCTCCGCGCCGCCTGATTTCAGCCAGCGGGTTTCAAATTCGGTATAATCCACGATGCAAAATAAGCCCTTTCGAACAAGCTGGTCCTGCTTATTTCGCTCGCAGTCTCAGTTATCACCTAGGCTCGGCAACACCGATGCAAAACAGACCTAAAAGGTCGGTTTTTAATTTTTATAATCAAGCAGTTAGCGCAACTGACTGGAATTTACGCTTGAAAAGCAATATCTTTGCCCTACAAAAAAAGTATCTGCCACATCGGCTCTGCCGGTGCTGTTTGGTTGGTACCGTAGTTTTTTCGGTCACAAGCTTCGGCTTGCTGTTTGACCGGAAGCCCACCCCGTTGAGGATGGGTATTTTTTTGCCTATCCCCTTCGCTTCACCCCTGGGCTACTTCACGGGCTTCTGCTTATAGATGGTCGGATTTACCCGCTATGCCATCGGGTTGCCGGGATAGCAAAGCGGGCGGCAGTCCCAACTAGGCACCAAGCTCTAAGCGGCCCCACTCCCATGTAGCCGGTGGGATGAGGTAACAAGCCCCTCCCTATTCCACCAGCAGCTTGCGGTAAGCGGTCCGCCCTTCATAGGTAAGCCGCACGTGGTAGAGTCCGGGCCGTAGTGCCGGCACCGCCAGCGTGTGCGGCCCCGCCGCTTGCCGCTCCCCGTTGGCTAAGCTCACCACCCGACGGCCTACCGCATCGTATACCTCCGCCCGTACCGTGCTGCCGGCTGGCAGGAAGTACGACAGCGTCGCCGTGCCCGCCGTGGGGTTCGGGAACACCGCCAACGCCAGCTCCTGCGCGCCGGGCGTCGTGGCCGTAATGAGGCGCCGCGTGTACCAGATGGGCGAGGTTACCAGGCTGTCCCCGTCCGCCTGCGCCACCACCGCGTAGTAGTAGGCCGTCGTGTTCACCCCTGCGGGTCCACGTAGCTCAGCGCCGTGGCGCCGGCTGCGGCAGTGGCCACCACCACCGGCCGCACCCCGCTGCCGGGCACCCCGCGCAGCACCCGCACCGAGCGCACCGGCTCGTTGTCGGCATCGCTCACGCTCATCGAGGCCGGCGCCTGGTCCGCGTAAATCGACCCCATGGGCTGGCTGTTGAGCGTAAACGTCACCTCCGCGTTCCAGTCGTCCGACGCGTAAAAGTGCCGCTGCCGCAGCGCATCCATCACATCGGCCTTGGTCAACGCGGGCGCCAGCACCACCAGCCGGGCCGGCGTGGTGCGCATAAAGGTGGTGTTGTGGTTGTCGTGGTCCAGCGTGACGCCGACGAGGTAGCCTTTGGCCAGCAGCGTCTGGAAGTAGGGTGTGTAGCTGCCCCGCGACGGATTGCTGTAGGTGGTGTTGGTCGACGAGGAAGGCCCCGAGCGCAGCACCGTGCCCACGATGGCCGAATCCGCCCGAAGGTTAAAGGCCGTGCCGGCCAGGTTGCCGTAGTCGGTCCGGTTGGGGTGGGCCAGGGTAGCAAACGCGCCCGGCCGCCGGTTGATTTCGCGGAACAAGGCTTGGTAGTCGTTGCGGGGCGTGAGCACGTCGTAGTTGCCCGGCTCCCAGCCCAGCAGCCTGGTTCACGCCGTACATCACCACGTGGCCCCCGCCGGAGATGAAGCCCCACTCCATGCCGTACAGGGCCACAAAGCTGGCCGTTGTCGCCAAGTCGGCCTGCTGCAGGCCCGCGCGAAGTTGGGCAGGCTCATGCCCGCCTGGCTGTGGTTGTGCTCCGAAATGCCCAGAAAGTCCGAATGCAGCGAGGCCGCCGCGTACTGGAAATCCTGCAGCGGCGTCGTGGCCAGCCCGTCCTGGTTGCCGTCCGAGTAGCTGCTGTGCGCGTGAATGTTCCCCCGGAACGGCAGCAGCGTGCCCACCGGCGGCACCGGCACCGTGTAAGTAGTATTCCGAACAATTTGAAGGACGACGTTGTAATTTGAATTGCTATCCACTTCTTGCCTTATGAAACGATTGTACTTGCTGCTTCTTGGGGGCCTTACGGCGGTGGGGTCGGCGCAGGCGCAAACCGCGCCGGGCGCGCCTAAAGTCACGAATGCTTCGGCCGTACCCGCTGACACGATGCTGGTCGAGGCCGCCTGCGGGCAGTGCCGGCTCGGGCTCCCCAGCAAGGGCTGCGACCTGGCCGTGCGGGTGGCGGGCCGGGCCTATTTCGTGTCGGGTACGGGCATTGACTCGCACGGCGATGCGCACGCCAAAGACGGCTTCTGCAATGCCATCCGCCAAGCGCGGGTACAGGGCAAAGTGGTGGACAACAAGTTCAACGCAACCTATTTTCAACTTCAGCCCGGGCCCACCGCGGCTGCCCCCAAGCCTAAGCCCTGAGTGAGCATTGCCTCCTAAAAGGTCTGCCGCTTATTCAGAAAGTGGCAAACGCGACTTTTGAACCAGACTGCTAACTGGGGCTAAGCCTATAGCTTGGGGCCCCGGCGCTTAGGCGCGGGAGCATGCTGCTTAACCGTTGCCACCGTCTTCGCTTGGGCCTGGCTTTGAGCCTGAACCGGATGCTCCAACTTCACCAACTGCTGCACGCTCTGCGCCAAGGCCACTGCGTGCAGCACCAGCGGCGCTTCCTGGTTGAGCACCGGGTGCTTGGAAACTTCCAGGGCCGCTTGCTGAATGCGGCCGCCTTGTTCGGTTGCCGTTGCCTGACCGTTCAATACTTGGCTCATTTGCTGCAGGAGTTGGTTGCCGCGGGTGGTGTCGCCCCGGTCAATGTCCCGCAAGGCTCCCCGATGACGTAAGCGCTGGCCTGCAGGACTCGCTGGGCTTCCATGCGCTGCATGTCGGGCGTGGGCGCCGTCAGGGGCCGGGCTAGGCTGGGGTCGCGCAGCTTTTCAGCTTCCGGGCCGGGCAGGGGCTTAATAGCCGTGCGCAGCAGCAAAGCCAGCGGTTCTAAGTTCTTCTCCGGCTGCAGCGGACCGTAAGGCCGGATGATGGCCAAGTCACGCACGTTGTTGAGCTGCGCGGCCGCGGCTGGCTTCAACTCGACTTGGTACCCGGCCTGCCGGCCCAGCACGGCCAGCACGCACTGGATGGTGCGGCCGTTGCCCTCACGGAAAGCGTGGGCATGGTTGTACTGGTCGAAGTAGTAAGCGGCCCGCTCGGCGAACTGGGCCGGGCTCAGGCCACGTAAGGTATTCTCCTGCTGGAGTTGGGCCCCAATGGCATCCAGCCGCTGGTCAAGCTGGGCGTAGGGCGCGTACCGCATCATGTCGCCCCGGGGTTGAGCACGTAGGCCGGCTTCTGACCCTGAAACGGACCGTCGGGACCGTGGGCGCGAGTCTGCCCGGCCCAGTCGTACACGTCCTGGAAAAGCTCCCGGTGAATCTGCTTGAGGTGCGCGGCGTTGAACTGGCCTGGTATTTCCAGGGTGCCGGCCAACACCTGGCCCATGATAGGAATCGAGTAGTCGCCCTCCAGCTCGCGGAGCTCCTCGGGGTTGGTGATGCCCAGCCGGTTGTAGATAATCTGGTCCCGGGGATTGAAGAAACCGTCCTGAATGGCCACAAGCTGAAGGTAGAGGGGTAAAAACAACCCGTCCGGCTTAGGTCCGGACGGGTTTATCGGTACCCAGCGGGTGCTAGGTCAGAAAATCCTGCTCGGGCTGCATCTCGGCGCGGCGTGGCGTTACGGCCGGGCTACTACCCTCAGGTGAAGCCGCCGCAGCCCTGGCAGCCGCAGCCACGCGGGGCGCATCCTGGCGCCGCAGGCTCGTCGGTGATGCCTTGCAGGGTCAGCTCCCCCGCCACGTAGCGGGCGTAAAGGGCTTCGGCCCGGGGGCCGGGCACGGCCCCTTGGGCAGCGCTCCAGGCCCGGGCATTGTCGATAAGTTCCTGGCGCTGGGCGGGCGTTTGTTCCCGCTCGGAGTACGTGATAGGCTCTTCCATATAATGGTCAATTAAGCGCTTTAGTACACGGTAATAAACGTTTTTACGGGGCAAAAGACTCCCCAGAACGGGCCCTATTCCGCCGCCGTGAGAAACTGCAGTTGCATTTGAAACGTGGCCAGCGCCTCGGCATCCGGCAGCAGGAAGCACGGGGTCTTGCTGCCCAGCGGGTAATGCAGCAGCTCAGTAGGCACGGCCAGCGTGCTGAGCAAGCGCTGCACCAAGCGCGGCTCCTCGCGCTTGAGCTTGCCGTTCTTCAGGTTGATGACGTTGGTGTAGGTGAGCTGGTGCGTCTCACAAAAGGGTTTCAGCCCGCCACTGCCCAGCATCTTCAGCCGCCCCTGAGCGTAGCTCAGGGCCTCGGGGTAGGACACGGTCAGACTCAAGTTTGGAAAAGGTAACGGGGCCACTTCCGGGCATTCGGCAACTTCCATACGGTTCACGTTTAATCATCCGGGGGCGCTACTCCGCCGGTTTGGACACTACGAAACTACTAGGCCCGGGCACGCCCGGGGCGAAAAAGGACGAGTGGTAAAAAGTTGGTGATGAAATGCACCACGCCCACGCGAACGGGCTGGCGCCACTGGGCCTAATGCTGCTTGGGTCGGCCCAGGCGCGGGGTGGGAACAACCACCGGGTGCCGCATCTGGTAGTAGGCCAGCTCAAATACAGTAGGCAGGTCCAGCTTGGCCAGCTCGGCCAGGCGTTGCAGTTCCTCCAGGGTGGCGGTTTCGGGCTTCTGCATGCGCAGGGCCAGGGTGCGCGGCACGACTTTCCAGGCCTCCGACACTTCCTTGCGGGTGCCCAGCGAGTGAATCAGCTCCGCCAGCGAGCGGCAGGCCACGGGCACTTTGGGCAGCTGCTCGCGCTCCAGGGGCAGCACCTGGATGGTAAGCGGCGCGGGTTTAGAAGTTTTCATGCCGTAAAAGAAAGAAGCTAAATTGGCATCTTTACGGCTTAGCGCAATTAAGGTCAAAATAGACTCGGCCTGATAACCCTACCCGGGCCCGTCATGGGCAGGCTGGAACGGCGAAGACGCCGAATTATCCCGGTAAGCCGTCGTTAGCTGGTCAGCAATGATGGCCAAGCGGGTGGGGCTACCGTGGCGCAGCACCCAGATGTGCGAGCTGCCGCATCCTACTTGATAGGCACTGCCTAGTATTTCCTGCACGGCGGGTGCCAACTCGCGCAGGTCGACCTGGTGGGTGTGCTCCTGCACGTGCCGGCGCAGCTGTTCCAGGCTCGCCGCTTCGGCCTCATCCGCCGGCAGCAGCTCAATAGCCAGATAAGCCTGCTGGTGAGCATCCGGTAGGGTAGCGTAAGCACTGGGGCGGGTTGTCATCATTGCAATCGGGATTAATGACAAAAGGGAAGAATTAAGCCAGCAGTAGGGAAAACTGGCCTCCCTGCTCCTCGCAGGTGCGCCGCAGCCACTCGTGGGCCACGGGCCGGACGGCGCGCACCAACTGGGCGAGCACGTCGAAATCGGCGGGGGTGCTGACGTCCAGCCCCAGGCGCGGGGCCACTTCGCAGGTCAGGCCCTCGGAGTCGAGGCTCTTGCCCAGCTGCTGCATCAGAGCTTCCACGTCGGTAATGGCGGCAATCACCTGGGCGCGGAACCGGTTCCAGTCCCGGTCGCGGATGGTGGGGGCTTCGCTGGCTTTCATCATTGTCAAGCTTAGAGGTGGGTATCGTAACCCGTAACCTACGTAAACAGGGCGGGCAAATCATCTCCGTACACCATTTCGAACGTCTGCGCGTGGGTAATAACGGGCACCCAGTCGACGAGCTGCTGGTGGTAGAATTCCACCTTGTAAGTGTCGCTGGGCATGAGCGTAATCTTCAGGCGGTTCACCTGCGCTTGGTTGCGGCGCAGATTCAGGCGCAGCCAGGGATTTGGGTTGTTGGCCGTCCGTCCGGCTGCCATGAGCTCATTGGCCCCGGTCATGGCCAGGAACCGGCGCCCACCCAACTGCAGCAAGATGGTGTAGGCTTCTTCGACAATCTCGGGGCTGTTGTTGGGAATGGTATTCATGGCTAATCAGGGGCTTTTAAGGTCACTGCGTATAGTTGTTAAACGTAAAAAGGTGCATTATTGTTGCTTACATAGCTTATTTATTTATGCTTATTTAGCCCAATAAATCACGTTTGACGTGGCAATTTTCCCCTCTGGTTCCCGCTTATAAAAGGTGGTTTTTCACGTCAGCCTATTCTTTCCCGGGCAGGCTTGGTCGAGACCATGTTCTAAGTGGTTTGGAATTGAACCAGTTCAATTCCAGTTGGCTGCCGGTTGCTTCACCTAGTGGGCCAGTGGTGAAAGGATAGCTTTCAATTAGCGAAAGGATAGTTTTTGTAAGTCAACTCCTGGGCTGCGGAATTTGGTTACTCCACTGGGGGAGGCCCTGTTTCAGCAGTGATAATCACGGAGTTCACTAGTTAAATCGCTATTTCCAGCTAATTGAGGCGGTTTTTAGGGCGATTATCATAGCGCCTAAGAGTACCCGAAAGGATAGAAATGGTAAGTCAAATTTGGGTTGTGGAACCTTGCCGTGCCCCTGATTCTAAAGAATAGTGGTCTGAGGGGCTGCAAACGCTTACCATTTCTATCCTTTCAGCGAAGTCCGGGTGCTTTGGCTTACCATTTCTATCCTTTCGCGCAGCCAGGGACCGGGTTGGCCAAGCAATCTCTATCCTTTCGCTAACCCGTTGCCAGCCATTTACCAGTTCTGCTGGCCGGCATGTAAAGTAGCTGAAGTTTCTATTGACGCTGGAGTAGCAGAAGAATCAGGAAAAACAGCTTAGTCATAGTCCCAAGGGCATTTTTATACTATCTTTATAGCTGCTATAATCAGCCAAGAAGGCCTCATAAGTAATTAATAGTATAATTTTTTCTTGAAATAGTACAATCCCATTTTGTGCTAGTATATGCTCACTTTTTTGTTGTTTCCTTGCCTCGCCCTCCCCGTTTTGTACCCCCTAAAAGCCTTTTGAAATCCGGACATCAACAAATTTGTGAGTTTTTTTATTTGTCAAGTATTTACTCTATTTGCAGGGCTCGCAAGCTATTGACTTTCTGATTTTTATACCCTGCCAAGGATAGGTTTGGTAAGCGAAAGGATAGGTTTGGTAAGTACAAAGGATAGGTTTGGTAAGCGAAAGGATAGGGATGGTACGCCAAAGGATAGCTTTGGTAAGTCGTAGGGATAGAGATGGTAAGCAAAAGGATAGAGCGGTAAGGAAGCCTTCCTTTTAACTGGTGCAAGTTGCATATATTTGGCCTTAGAAGCCACTTGTCCTAAGTCCCTATGAGCGTCCCGGCCACTTCTGAAACCTCCTTCCTGGAAATCCGGCAGCACAATGCCATCACCACAGCCCGCTACGAGATGAGCGCCTGCGAGATGGACATTGTCTTCTCGCTCCTCTCAGTGCTACGCAAGGAAGACAAGGCCGGCACCATCTACCGCATCCGGGTCAAAGAGCTGGAGCAACTCACGGGCCGGGTCTGGAACTACCAGCGCCTGCTGGAGGCCACCTCTAACCTGCGCAGTCGCGAGTACCACATCGAGGACAACAAGCACGTGCTGCAGGTGGGCCTGCTGGCTTCGGCGCTCTACATCAAGGGCGAGGGCATCATCGAGCTGGAAATCTCCGAGCGCATGCGGCGCTACCTGATTGACTTGAAGAACAACTTCACGTCCTACCGCCTGCAGTCCGTGTTCAGCCTGTCGAGCAAGTACGCCAAGCGCATCTACCAGATTGCCTCGCAGTGGAAGGACATTGGCGAGACGAAGACCTTCACCCTGGACGAGTTCAAGATTATGCTCTCGCTCAAGGACCCCAAGGGCCACGAGCCGGAGCAGTACGAGAAGATTTCCGCCCTGCAGAAGTACGTGCTCGACGTGGCCGCCACCCAAATCAACGAGCACACCGACCTGCGCATCAACTACGAGCTCATCAAGAAAGGGCGCTCCTTTCACAGCATCCGCTTTTTTGTCAATGGCCAGGTGCCCCAGCAGCTGCCCATTCCCTTCGAGGATGGCGCCGAGGAGGAAAAGCAGCGCCGGGCCCTGCAGAACCTGGAAGAGCTCGAAATCCGGGACCCCAAGCTCATCAGCCAGATTCTGGGCGATGCCAAGAAGCTGAATGCGTTGTTCTCGTTCACCTACAAGCACAAAACTGGTAAGGTGAAGGCCGATAAGAACCCGGGCGGGCTGTTTTTGAAGATGGTGGGCTTGCGCTAAGCATCGCGAATAGTAAACAAAAGGGAAGAAGGTAACAAGTCAAATAGGCCTTTCGGCTGGCTTAGTCGCGTTGCTCATCCAAGGGGTTTTCCGGGTACTCGCAACCGTCCTGGTTTTCGACTTCCTCCTCTTCCAGTAGTGGGTAGTCTGGTATCCAGTCATCGGCGGGGCTGACCGCTGGCGCGTTACCCCCGGACTCGGCTACACTTGACTGGAGACCATCCTCCAGGTTGAGTGGCGCGGCCCGAGCGGGCTCCAGCTCCCGGCCAAAAAGGTGCCCCAACGATACGTCTGGACTTTGCCGGCGAAACCAGGCCGGAATTTCCGTAAACTCACAGAGCACTCCCAAAAAACCGTCGGCGTGAAAGTAAGCCCGCACCACGGCCGGGCCGAAGCTATTCAGGTAAACTCGTATGCCGGCGCCAATAGCGGGGACCTCCTGGGTACCTGACCACTCTAGGCCAGCCGGCAGGCCGGCGCGGGAAGGGAACCCAATCCACGGGGGCACTGCTGCGGGTCGCCGGCCCACTCCACGGGGCTGATTTCAGGTTGTCGGGCGGCGGGAGTTGGTATAATCATCATGGCGGAGGATTGCTGAAAGCGGTGGTAATGAGTGAGTGTTTTCCTTTTGTTGGCGCTCTACCGGAGCCCGTCCGAAATACTCCGACCGGGCCGGTAGGCCCCTCCCCTACTCCGGGGTTTCACTCACGGGCTCGACCTCTTCGACTGCGTAGCTGGGCACGATGCCTAGAATGTAATTAGATGCTTTCTGGGCCTGGCTGGCGGCGGATATAATCAGTCGCTTGTCGTTGCGCAGGGCCTGCAGCCAGTTGGCCAGGTAGCCGGCGGTGCTGGGCTCGGTCCGGGCTAAATCCAACCCGGCGGCATTGCTCAGGAAAGCGGCGCCTAACTCGGCCACCAATTCCTCCTTGGCGTAGGTTTCGGAGCCAAATGAGGCCTTCTCCGTGAGTGTAGGCCGGTCCAGCCGCTTGGCGTGGCCAGTGGAGTGAGCCAGCTCGTGGAAGAGGGTCGCATAAAAGTCCTCCGGCGTATGGAAGTTGCTGGCTTCGGGCACGGTTACCGTGTCCGTGCTGGTGCGGTAGTGGGGCTCGCTACCCGTGTAGTTCACGCGTGGCCCGTCGACGTAGCCGGATAGTATCTGCTCGGCCGCCTGCTGGGGCGTGTGCTCGCGCTGGGGCAGTTCGGGCAACTGCCAGTCTACCCCTTCAATCTGAGAAATGTTGAAGACGGTGGAGTACTGCAGGATGGCCACCTTCTTTTCTTTGCCCAGGGCGTCCACTTTCTTGCTCACTTTGAAGAACACCACGGGCATGCCCTTTTCCCCTTTGCGGACGCACCCTCCCAACTCGCGGGCTTGGTTGAAGGTCAGGTAATAGGGCTGCTCGTGCTGGAGCATGCCCAGCAAAAGGCGTTGATGCCCTGGTACACGTGCTTGCTGCGGTAGTTGCGGGGGCACCGTGGGCCGCGTTCCAGCTCTGTTTCCAAGGGGTGACGCCGTTTTCCAAGGCCAGAATAATACGGTTGGTGATGATGTCGTACACGTCAGCGCGGGGGTGGTTGAAGGTGCAGCTTTCATAACGAGAGGGGGTAAAGGGTGAGCAAAGCGGGTTAGTAGGCGTAATCGGGGTGCGCGGGGGACCGGGCTGCTCGGCTTCCCGGGCCAGGCTCGGCATCTTCCCACGCTTCGCACTCTTTGAAGGCAAGCAACTTCCAGCGCAGCAGTTGAGCAGCGTCGGTACTGGCGGTGAGCAGTGCTTCGGCTTGCTGCCGGCGCTCGGGGGTGAAGGCGGGGTGATTCAGTACTTGCCGCAGGTTGCGGCGGGCCGAGGAAACCAATAGCAGCGCGGCGGGTGAAAGTGCGGCGAACGAGGGCGTGAATTCCATAAGTAACCGACTGCTTTTATGGGCGTTGCTTATACCTATTAAACGTAAAACGCTCCTTTATTGTTGCTTTTTTAGCGTAATTATTTATGCTTGTTTAGCTTATTTTTAGCATGTCAGTTGCTTTTTCCCTTTTGTTCTCCTTCCCCTCAACTATAGTCGGTATCCCTAGCGAAACGTAGCGACAAGCTGACCTTTGACAAAGGCAAGCGGCACGGAAAGCCCCTAACGGTCAATTACAATCAATGCTGCTGATAGGACTTCTGCCGTCTTTTTCGTTCTCTGCCAATCTCGCGGCTGGTTACGCTGCTCGCAAAATTCCATGTGAGCCCTTTATGAACCCTTTCGCAGCCACTTCCAATATCCCATAAATTGCCTGTAGACATCCTAGCCGGTGGTTTTACCGCATCGCAGCAACTTCTCGTGTGTCCTTCGTGAGCCCTTGCTGAACCCATTGATTCGTATCGGGTCTACCCAGGAGAAACGTTCGTGGCGGAACACCGCACCAAAATAAAACAGACTCAAAAGTGGGCATGTTGCTTTCATAAGCAAAAGGCTTAGGCCATGACATTCGACCCTACTTTCAAAAAGCCGTATCTTTGCCTTGCAAAAAAAGTATCTGCCACATCGGCTCTGCCGGTGCTGTTTGGTTGGTACCGTAATTTTTTTCGGTCACAAGCTTCGGCTTGCCGTTTGACCGGAAGCCCACCCCATTGAGGGTGGGTTTTTTTGCCTATTCCCCAGGCCGACCCGTGCCCTCCTCAACTTTAGCAAGCCGGCCATGAAGTTTGCACAGCAGCATTCGTGGGACCTGGAGCAATCTGGTCATCATTAGCTTCCCCGCCTAAGGGGCTGCACCTAGTGCGCGGCTATTGTTGGCCCTGTCATTCCGTTGCGCCGGCTGCATTACTTACCTACGATAGCGTGCTGGGTAAGCATATTACAATAGAGTAAACGGTCAAAAACTAAGTTTTGGAACGGTTAAAACTAAGTTTCGGACAGGTGCTGTGCCAGCCTAAGCCCAGGGTTTGATAAATCATCCCTTAAGAACAGTAAGCTTAGAACAGACAAACGCAGGCTCTGAACAGGTACCAATCCATACCAGCATCCAGCATCCAGCATCCAGCAAAAAGTAAAGTTTGGACAGGTCGCAACGAGTGGTGCAATGTACTTTCAGAGCGGGGCCGTTGGTGAAAAACATAACGAATAGGGCGTGGCTAGCACCAAGGTTCAGCATCTCATGGGTCACCTTGACGGCAGAGTCAACCCGCTGCTACTGCTCGTCAACTTGGTCGTAACCGTCAGTGGCCCTCCTCCCGATGTAAGCTTTGATGCGTT
The DNA here is from genome assembly GCF_042665855.1 of Hymenobacter humi. Taxonomy (NCBI): domain Bacteria; kingdom Pseudomonadati; phylum Bacteroidota; class Cytophagia; order Cytophagales; family Hymenobacteraceae; genus Hymenobacter; species Hymenobacter humi. Next base: position 133,615 of record NZ_JBHTEK010000003.1, read on the forward strand.
GCAGAACCTGACGTAAGGTTATTTATTAGTTATACCAGCCAGGCGCCCAACCAAGTAGATACCGATGCGTGCAGCGGGAACTGATTCACACCAGTTCAGCAGATTCGGGTTGCAAAAATATTTTGAGCGGGAGGGCAAACCATTCGAAGCCGCAAGCAGTATTTAGGGAACCTTAAATTAAAATTTAGGGTAGTCTAAATTTCACTACCTTGTGGCCTCAACTTACTCCTCCTGCTATGGAAACTTTACTCGTATCCCCGGCGCCGCTGCCAGAAAAGGAAGCTCCTGTGCCTGTCCCAGAACTTGGCTGGCGTCAACCACGTCATGCCCCTTCCCTGCGAGAGGTGTTTGGCACCATCAAGGTGCCGCCGGCCAGCGCTTCGTTCTGGCGCAAAATGTTGGCCTTCTGGGGGCCGGGCCTGATGGTGGCCGTGGGCTACATGGACCCCGGCAACTGGGCCACCGACCTGGCCGGGGGCTCGCGCTACGGCTACACCTTGCTTTCGGTCATCCTGGTTTCCAACCTGTTTGCCATGCTGCTGCAGCACCTGGCGGCCAAGCTGGGCATCGTATCGGGACGTGACCTGGCGCAGGCCTGCCGCGACCATTACTCCAAGCCCGTGTCCATGGTGCTCTGGGTGCTGTGCGAGGTGGCCATCGCGGCCTGCGACCTGGCTGAGGTCATCGGCTCCGCCATTGCCCTGAACCTGCTCTTTGGCCTGCCCCTCACCTGGGGCGTGGTGCTGACGGTGCTCGATGTACTGGTGGTGCTCTACTTCCAGAACAAAGGCTTTCGCGTGATTGAGAGCATCGTGGCGGGGCTCATCGTCATCATCTTCGGGTGCTTTGTGTACGAAATCATCGTGTCTCACCCGGACTACTTCGCCATGCTCGGCGGGCTGGTGCCCCGGCCCGAGGTGGTGACCAACCCGCAGATGCTCTACATCGCCATCGGCATCCTGGGGGCCACGGTGATGCCGCACAACCTGTACCTGCACTCCAGCATCGTGCAGACCCGGCAGATTGAGCAGACCGAGCCGGGCAAGCGCATGGCCATCAAGTTTGCCACCATCGACTCCACGGTGGCGCTGTTCCTGGCGTTTTTCGTGAACGCCGCCATTCTGGTGACGGCTGCCGCGACCTTCCACAAGACGGGCATGTACAACGTGGCCGACATCAACGACGCCCACAAGCTGCTGACGCCCGTGCTCGGGGCCGGGCTCGCCAGCATGCTCTTCGCCGTGGCTCTGCTCGCCGCCGGGCAAAACTCCACGCTGACCGGCACCCTGGCCGGCCAGATTGTGATGGAGGGCTTCCTTCACATCCGCCTCAAGCCCTGGATACGCCGGCTGCTAACCCGCAGTATTGCCGTAGTGCCGGCCCTGATTGTCATCCTGCTGTATGGCGAAAAAGGCGCCGGCGAGCTGCTGGTGCTCAGCCAGGTAATCCTGTCCTTTCAGCTCAGCTTCGCGGTGGTGCCTTTGGTGCTCTTCACCAGCAGCCGGGCCAAAATGGGCGTGTTCGCCAACGGGCCAGTCGTCAAGACCATTGCCTGGCTCGTGTCGGGCGTCATCATCGGCCTGAACGTCTACTTGCTGTTTCAGACCTTTTTCAAGTAAGCTGCCGCCCTTTTCTTCCTGAATGCCACCTGGGCTAAGCGCCCGGGCAGCCCCTCCCTTGCCTTTTAAATCCTGATTTGCCATGCGCTTTTTTCCTCTTATCGCCGTTGCCCTCGCCCTGAGCAGCGCCGCCCCGGCGCTGGGCCAGGGGGCAACCGGACTGCCCGCCCCGGAGCCGGGTAGCGTCGACACCCTGCGGGCCCGCAAACGAGAATATACCCTGTTCCGCCCCGTACCCAAGGCCCTGATGCGGCCGCTGAGCACCGACCGGCCTGACGCCACGGAAAGTGCATACTCCGTCGATGCGGGTCATTTCCAGGTAGAAACCGACGTACTGCGCCTGGGCCGGTCCCGCTTTGACGAGCAGACTGCTCAGGAGGAGCTGGCCATCAACCACGCCAACCTCAAGCTGGGCCTTAGCCACAACGTGGACCTGCAGGTGGTAGTCGAATCGTACACCATCCAAACCGAGGGCAGTCCCGAAACCGGGACCCGGCGCGCGGGCTTTGGGGACATCACCGTGCGGCTCAAGCGCAACCTGTGGGGCAACGACGGCGGCGCGACGGCTTTTGCCCTGATGCCGTTCGTGAAACTCCCCACCGGTCGCAACTGCGGCAACGGGGCCTGGGAGGGCGGCATCGTCACGCCGTTTTCCGTGCAGTTGCCCCACGACTTCACGCTGGGCACCCAGTTACAGGCCACGCTGAACCGGGACAGCGAAGCCGCCGAGCATTTTCTGGAACTGGCGCCCACCATCACCATCGGCCACGACCTGTACAAGACGCTGGGCGGGTTCGTGGAAATTGCCTCGGCCTGGGACACCCGGGCCCGGGCCTGGACGGCCACCCTCAACGGCGGCCCCACCCTGCGGCTCGGCGACAACCTGCAGCTCGATACGGGCATCAACCTAGCTTTGACCAAGGATACGGAAACCACCTACTTTCTGGGCTTCAGCTTCCGGCGGTAAGGCTGGAGCTGAAGCCTGTTAAGCCTTGTGCTATGGAAATCTTTCATCCCCGGGTCACCGAGGCCCAACAAATTCTGGCCGCCCTGGACCTGCCCGGGCCGCTGCGCACCAAGCTGGCGGCGCTGACCCTGCTGGCCCTGGCGGACGTGGGGCCGGACACGCCGTGGGTTCGGGCGGCTAATCCGAGCAAGGGCATGTCGCGGGGCATCCGCGACTTCATCCGCACGGCCTACGCCTGGGCCGAGGCGTCCACCGAGCACACGTTTCTGCTCATTCGCGGCCAGGTGTTGCGGCCGCTGGTGGCCACGGGCCTGGTGCGGCGCAACCCCGACAACCCCACCCTGGCTAGCACCAGTCCCCGGCTGCACTTCGCGCTGACGCCCGAACTCGTTCCCGTTCTGCAGGCCTACGGAACCCCGCAGTGGGAACCCGCCCTAACAGCTTTTCAGCAAAAGATGGGGGCAGCTTGAGGCGTCACCCGGGCGCCGACATGCCGGCCTAATTGTCTGGCTTAGGAAGCAACTTCGGGGTTTAATGATAAAAGCGGCACCAGCCCCAGCACAGCCGATTGGGAGTAAGCGACTCATCACGGGCGTTAGGAGCTGTGTGGAACTGCGCGTGCCCGGTTAATGACACACGCCATGCCCCCCGACAGCGGCGTTTCGTGCTCGATTTGCACCGTGCTGTGGCTAATGTTGAATTCCTTGTGCAGGGCCTGTTGCAGGTATTCCAGAAAGGCATTGTCGTCCTCGCGGGGCCGCACCAAGTGCACGCTCAAGGCCGTATCGGTCGTGCTCATGGGCCAGATGTGCAAGTCGTGCAGTTCCAATACCCCCGGCTGCCCCAGCAGGAACGTGCGTACTTCCTCCAGGTCCACGCCCACCGGCACGGCGTTTAAGCTCAGCTGCAGGGTTTCGGTGAGCAGGCCCCAGGAGCCGTAGGCAATGACGCCCAGCAGCACCAAGGCAATGACGGTATCCACCCACTGCCAGCCGGTGAAGTACACGATGGCCCCGCCCACCACCACCCCGGCCGACACGACGGCGTCGGTGAGCATGTGCAGGTAGGCCCCGCGCACGTTCACGTCGCCTTTCTCTCCGTGCCGAAACAGCCAGGCGGTGAGCCCGTTGATGAGAATGCCCGCGCCGGCCAGGCCCATCACCAGTAGGCCATTCACGGGTTCGGGGTGGCGCAGGTGGTCGATGGTTTCCCAGAGGATGATGCCCAGCGCAGTGTACAGAAACAGGGCATTGAGCAGGGAGGCCTGAATGGTCAGGCTTTTAAAGCCGTAGGTATAGCGGCCCCGGGCCGGGCGCAGCGCCAGGCGGCCCGAGCCCCAGGCCAGGCCCAGCCCCAGCACGTCGCCCAGGTTGTGGCCCGCGTCGGAGAGCAGCGCCGACGAGTGGCCCCAGAAGCCGCCCGCTGCTTCGGCCATGACGAACGAGAGGTTCAGGAAGATGCCCACCCCAAAGGCCAGGCTAAAGGGGGTATCCGCCGAAGGACCGTGGTGGCCGCCGGGGCCGTGGTCGTGGCCGGCATGGTCATGGCCACTAGGGTCGCGCCCCTTGTAGTCGTCGTGGGAATGCGCGTGAGCCATCAGGATAGCAAAAGGGAAATAAGCAGGCGTCCGCGCCAAAAGTCCGGCGAGCAGATGTACGGCCGATGAAAGCTCCGCGATGGGACCCGGCAGGTTTATACGTAAAGCGCAAGCGACCAATCGTTTTAAGCGGCTTGGCCCGGACCAGGGAATGGGTTGCTTACCCGGCCGTGGGCGGAAACAGCAGGTGCTCAATCAGCCGCAGCAGGATGTGAATCACTTTGACGTGCACCTCCTGGATGCGGTCGGCGTAACCCAGGTGGGGCACCCGGATTTCCACGTGGGCCAGCGCCGCCAGCGGGCCGCCGTCCTTGCCGGTGAGGGCGACGACCTGCATCCCGGCCTGCCGGGCGGCTTCGGCCGCACGCAGCACGTTGGGGGAGTAGCCGCTGGTGCTGATGGCCAGCAGCACGTCGCCGGACCGGCCCAGCGCCTGCACGGCGCGGCTGAACACGTAGTCAAAGCCGTAGTCATTGGCCACGCAGGTCAGGTGCGCGGCTTCGGTGAGGGCGATGGCGGCCAGGGCCGGGCGGTCCTGACGGTAGCGGCCGGTCAACTCCTCGGCGAAGTGCTGGGCATCACAGAGGCTGCCGCCGTTGCCGCAGCTCAGGATTTTGCCCCCTGCGCTAAACAGGTGACCATTACTTGCGCCGCTTCGCCGATTCGGTCCACGTTCGCGGCATCGGCCAGGAATCGGTCCAGCACGACGCGGGCTTCGGTAAGTTCGGCGACAATTAGCGAGTGGAGCATAAGACAAGAATAGACGGGAAGCCCACTACGGCGGCGAGAGCCAGAGGTTCTTGCATTTGAGGTTACCCGGCTCCGTCAGGCGGGGCCATTTTTGGGCATGGCAGTGAACTTTCCGAGTAGCCGGCACGTGCTAATTAGGGTTCGACACCCCGCTTCGCCATGAGGTTACTACATTTCCTTGCCTGCTTCATGTGGATTCCCCGGCTGGCCGAAGCCCAGCCGGGGAATCCCGCCGGCCCGCCGCGTTCCCGGGCGGTGTGCTCCGGGGACGCGGCGCAAACCGAAGCGGCGGTCGTGAACGTGATGACGGCTTATCGCCGAGCCCTGGCAGCGGGCGACTCGGTGCGGGCGCTGGCCTTGTTTTCCCGCTCTGCGTGGATACTGGACGAAACCGAGCGCCCGCTGCGCCGCCGTCTGGTAAGGCAACCCGGCTGCCGCGGCTGGTGCCGCCCCACCGGGCCGCTGCGCCAGTATCAACTGCGGGTATTGCCGGATTCGGCCGCCGCGCTGACCGTGGAAACTTACCGGGCGGCGGGCCCCGTTTCCTCGCCACGGCTGCGGCACGTTCCCAACGAATACACGGTGGTATCCGTGCTGAGCTGCCAGGATGGGCAGTGGCGCATCAGCTCCCAGACCCTGTACTGGCAGCTTCACTTGCGGAAGCCCATTCGTATCCTTCCGCTGGGAACTGCGTACATTTGCCCGTCCGAGTTTTATTCATGCGTTTATTCACTGTCCTGTTCGCGTTTTACCTGGCCATTCTGGCTTGCCTGCCCTGTGCAGACAAGGCCCCCGTGGACCGGGATAGCGCGCGGACGTACGTAACCTCGCACGAATCCGACGCGGCCCACACCCGCGCCGACTGGTGCACGCCGCTGTGCCAGTGCCACTGCTGCGCGGGCACTTCGATGCCCACGGCGCTGCGCATTGCTCTGGCGGCGCCATCGAGGGCGTTTTATGATTCGGGCCGGTACGCCCGGCTGCAGCCCCCGGCCGCCCGGCACATGCCCGGCAGCATCTGGCAGCCCCCTCAAGCCTAGTTTCCTGTTGTTTTAGGTCCCCTCGCGGGGCCGGGCCCCGTTGCGGGGTCCGGTCCCGTTGACGCACGCGTCTTTTCTGCGTCCCCGGACCCCGCCGCCGTCGAGCCTTGGGGCTCCGGCTGCCCCATTCTCAGGATTTCTAGTCTTACCCCTTGCCAGCATGTTCAACAAGCTGATACATTTTTCCATCCACAACAAGCTCATTATCGGGCTGCTGACTTTGGCGCTTATCGTCTGGGGCGGCTACTCGCTCTACCGCCTCCCCATCGACGCGGTGCCCGACATTACCAACAACCAGGTCGTCGTGTACACAGTGGCCCCCTCGCTGGCCGCCAACGACATCGAGCGGCTGGTGTCTTTCCCCATTGAGCAGAGCGTGGCCACGATTCCCGGCGAGGACAACGTGCGCTCCTTTTCCCGCTTCGGCCTCTCGGTGGTCACCATCGTCTTCGAGGACGGCATTGACATCTACTGGGCCCGCCAGCAGGTGGCCGAGCGCCTGCGCGAAGCCGAAAGCCAGATTCCCGCTGGCGTGGGCCGCCCGGAAATGTCGCCGGTATCCACCGGCCTGGGCGAAATCTACCAGTACCTGGTGCGGGCCAAGCCCGGCTACGAGAAGAGGTACGACGCCCGCGAGCCTGCGCACCATTCAGGACTGGATAGTGCGGCGGCAGCTGCTGGGCACGCCCGGCGTGGCCGATGTCAGCTCCTTTGGCGGCCTGCTCAAGCAGTACGAGGTGTCGCTGGACCCCGAGCGGCTGCGCTCTTTGAACATCACGGTGGACGAAGTCTACCAGGCCGTTTCGCGCAACAACCAGAACACCGGCGGGGCCTACCTGGACAAGAACCCCACGGCCTACGCCATCCGCACCGAAGGGCTGGTCACCACCCCCGAGGACATCGGCAACATAGTAGTTAAAAGCACCACTTCTGGCTTGCCCATCCTGGTGCGCGACGTGGCCAACATCCGCCTGGGCTCGGCCGTGCGCTACGGGGCCATGACCCGCAACAGCGAGGGCGAAGTCACTGGCGGCATCGTGCTCATGCTCAAGGGTGCCAACGCCAACGAGGTCATCAAGGCCGTGAAAGAGCGCATGGTGACGGTGGAGAAATCCTTGCCCGAAGGCGTGGCCGTGGACGTGTACCTGGACCGCTCCGACTTGGTGGGCCGGGCCATCCATACCGTGACCAAGAACCTGATTGAGGGCGCGCTGATTGTGATTTTCGTGCTCGTCCTGTTCCTGGGCAACCTGCGGGCGGGCCTGGTCGTGGCCTCGGTCATTCCGCTGGCCATGCTTTTTGCCATTGCCATGATGCAGCTCTTCGGCGTGTCGGGCAACCTGCTCTCGCTCGGGGCCATCGACTTCGGCCTGGTCGTGGACGGGGCCGTGATTATTGTCGAGGGCATCGTTCACCGCCTCCACTCGGGCCATACCAAGGCGCGCGGCAAGGGTGGCCTGCTCACGCAGCGGCAGATGGACGACGAAACCTACGAGGCGGCCGCCGGCATCCGCGACTCGGCCGGTTTCCCCGAAGTCATCATCCTGATTGTGTACCTGCCCCTGCTGGCCCTGGCCGGCATCGAGGGCAAGATGTTCAAGCCCATGGCCCAGACCGTGGCCTTCGCCATTGTGGGAGCGCTGATACTGTCACTGACCTACGTGCCGATGATGGCCGCGCTGGGCCTGAGCCGCCAGACCGAGCACAAGCGCACCTTCTCCGACAAGATGATGAGCTGGCTCGAAGCCCGCTACCGCCCGATGATAAGCTGGGCGCTGCAGCGCAAGACCGTGGTGCTGGCTACGTCAGTGGCCCTGTTGGTGGGCACGGTGCTGCTGTTCCGCACCTTGGGCGGGGAGTTCATCCCGCAGCTATCGGAAGGCGACTTTGCCATCGAGATGCGCACGCTTACCGGCTCGTCGCTGAGCTACACCATCGAAAAGGCCAATCAGGCCGGGGGCATCCTCAAAAGCAGTTTCCCGAAGTTAAGGAAGTGGTGGCCAAGATTGGCTCGGCCGAGATTCCCACCGACCCCATGCCGGTAGAAGCGGCCGACGTGATGGTGACCCTGAAAGACCCCAAGGAATGGACATCCGCCAAGTCGCAACCGGAGCTGGCCGAGAAGATGGCCAAGGCGCTAAGCGTGATTCCCGGCGTCACCTTCGGCTTCCAGCAGCCCATCCAGATGCGCTTCAACGAGCTCATTTCGGGCGCCAAGCAGGACGTGGTACTCAAAATCTACGGCGAGGACCTCGACCAGCTGGCCGACTACGCGGCCCGCACGGCCACGCTGGTGCGCCAGGTCCAGGGCGCCGAAGACGTGTACGTGGAGCAGGTGACCGGCCTGCCGCAAATCGTGGTCAAGATTGACCGCAACAAGTTGGCCCAGTTCGGCCTGAACGTGGAGGACGTGAACCGCACGGTGCAAACGGCCTTTGCCGGCCAGGCCGCCGGGCAGGTGTTCGAGCAGGAGCGCCGCTTCGACCTGGTGCTGCGCCTGCCCCCGGCCCTGCGCAAGGACATTACCAGCGTGCGCCAGCTCTTTATCGCCACGCCGCGCGGCGAGCAGATTCCGTTGGAGCAGCTCGCGGACGTGAGCCTGGTGGAAGGCCCCAACCAGATTCAGCGCGACGACGCCAAGCGCCGCATCACCGTGGCCTTCAACGTGCGGGGTCGGGACGTGGAAAGCGTGGTAGAGGAACTCCAGGGCAAAGTGGACCAGCAGCTCAAGCTGGCCCCGGGCTACTACACCACCTACGGCGGGCAGTTTGAAAACCTGCGCGAAGCCTCCCAGCGGTTGAGCATCGCCGTGCCGGTGGCGCTGCTGCTGATTTTCGCGCTGCTCTTCTTCACCTTCCGCTCGCTGCTGCAGGCCACGATGATTTTCACGGCCATTCCCCTCTCGGCCATTGGCGGGGTGCTCTCGCTCTGGCTGCGCGACATGCCCTTCAGCATTTCGGCCGGCGTGGGCTTCATTGCCCTCTTCGGGGTAGCCGTGCTCAACGGCGTGGTGCTCATCGGCTATTTCAATCAACTCAAAAAGAAGGCGTGACCGACCTGACCGAGCGCATCCTACAGGGTACGGCCACTCGCCTGCGGCCCGTACTGATGACGGCCACGGTGGCCTCGCTGGGCTTTCTGCCCATGGCCCTGGCCACCTCCGCGGGGGCTGAAGTACAGCGTCCGCTGGCTACCGTCGTGATTGGTGGGCTGGTGACGGCCACGCTCCTCACCCTGCTGGTGTTGCCTATTTTATATGCCTTGGTGGAAAGCCGGGTGAAGAAAACCGCCGATGACGAGGAGGAAATGCACGATGATGCGCCGACTTCGGTGCCGGGTGCTACCCCGACCATCCCCCTGGTAGCCGGGGCCGTCGCCCTGTTGCTGCTGGCCCTCCCGCTCACGGGCCGGGCCCAGCAGCCGCAGCTGATGGTGGGCGGGGCGCCGTTCACGGCCCAGCAGGCCGTCACGCAGGCGCTGCAGGCCAATGGCACGGTGCAGGTAGCCCAACGCTCGCTCGAAGCCCAGCAGGCCCTGCGCCGCACCGCCACCGACGTGGGCCGCACCACCATTGGCGTGACCTACGGGCAGTACAACACCTACCGCAAGGACAACCAGTTTAACATCAGCCAGACCTTCTCCCTGCCGGGCGTGTACCGTAGCCAGGCCCGGCTGCTGGACGCGCAGGTGGGCGGGCAGCAGTTTCAGCTGGCCCAGGTGCAGGCCGACCTGCGCCGGCAGGTGCGCCTCAACTACGAGCAGGCCGTGTACGCCCGGCACCGCCTCAAAGTGCTGCGCGGCCAGGACAGCCTCTACAGCGAGTTTTTGCGGGCGGCCAACCTGCGCTTTAAAACCGGGGAAGTGGCCCGGCTCGAACCGGCCACGGCCCTGGTGCAGCAGGGCGAGACCCAGGCCCTGATTCGGCAGGCCCGCACGGGCTACCAGGTGGCCCAGCGCCAGCTACAGGCCCTGCTGCAACAGGCGCAGGTAGTGGACGTGGCGGATAGTCTGCTGCGTCCCCTGGAACCCGTGGTGCTGCCCGCCCTGGGCGACACGGCCCGCCTGACTCAGAACCCGGATGCCCAGGTGCTGCGGCAGCTTATTGCCCAGCGCCAGGCCGCTACCCGCGCCGAGCAGGCCCAAGGCTTGCCTAACGTCACCCTGGGCTACTTCAACCAGTCGCTCATCGGCCCGCAGACCATCGGCGGGGTGGGCGGCGATGACCGCTACTACTCGGGCAGCGACCGGTTTCAGGGGTGCAGGGCTCGGTGGGCATTCCCATCCTGCGCGGCCCGCAGAAAGGTCGGGTGCAGGCCGCCCGCCTGCAGGAGCAGGTGGCCACGGTGTCGTACCGGCGGCAGCTGGCCGAGCTGGCCGGCCGCCAGGACGAGCTGGTGGCGCGCCACGCCGAGCAGCAGCAGCGCCTCACGTTCTACCAGCAAACGGCTCTGCCCCAGGCCGACGTGATTGTGCGCCTGAGCACCCGCGCCTTCAAGGCCGGCGAAACCGGCTACAGCGAGTACCTGGTCAACCTGGAGCGGGCGCTAAACCTGCGTACGGCCTACCTGGAGGTGCTGCTGGAGCACAACCAGACCGTCATCGAGCTGGACTACCTGCTTAACAGCACGGCCCAGTAACCTCTCCCTTTTCTTGATTTCCTGAATCTTTTACATGAAGAATATCGCATTCCTGGCGCTGCTGGGCCTGACCCTGGTCGGCTGCGGCACTGATAATAAAGAAGCTGCTACCGGCGAATCCACTACCGAAACGCCCGCCGTAGCCACAACGAAGGACAAGCCCGCCCCCGAAGGAGCGGAAGAAGCGGAAGCCACCGAAACCACCCTCTCGCCCGCCGAGCAGCGCACGGCCGGCATCCGCCTGGGCAAGATGGAGGCACGGGCCCTGAGCGGGGGCCTGAAAGTAAACGGCACACTTGACGCGCCACCCGAAAATGCGGTGACCGTCAGCGCCCTGCTGGGCGGCATCGTTGAGCGCACCACCCTGCTGCAGGGCTCGCGGGTGCGGGCCGGGCAGGTGCTGGCCACCATCCGCAACCCGGAGTTTCTGGACTTGCAGCAGAAGTACCTGGAAACCAGCAGCCAGCTGGAGTACGCCCGCTCCGAATACGCGCGGCAAGAAGAATTATACAAGCAGGAAGTGGCCCCGCAGAAAAACTACCAGCGGGCCCGCGCCGAGTACCGGGCCCTGCAAGCGCAGGTAGCGGCCCAGGCCGCGCGCCTGCGCCTGGCCGGCCTGCCCGTAGGCGGCAAGCTCACCACCACGGCCCCGGTGAAAGCCCCCGCGGCGGCTTTCTGAAAACGGTGAACGCCAGCGCCGGCCAGAGCGTGACGGCGACGGATGTGCTCTTTGAAATCATCGACCCCGGCCACCTGGACGTGGTGCTCAACGTGTTTGAAAAGGACGCGCCGCAGCTGCGCAACGGCCAGACCGTGCGCTACACCCTGGCCAACGACTCCGTAGGGGCCGACCACCAGGCCAAAATCTACCTGATTGGCCGCACCGTGGGCGAGGACCGCACTGTGCGGGTGTATGCCCACCTGCGCCACGAAGACGCCAGCCGCCTGCCCGGCACCTACGTGCGGGCCGTTATCGAAACCAACGCGGCCACCGTACCGGCGCTGCCCGACAAGGCGCTGGTGCAGTTCGGGGGCAAGGACTACATTTTCGTGGCGGACGACAAGCCTACCGACAAAGGGGAGAACAGCTACCGCATGGTGGCCGTGGAAACCGGCGTGAGTGAAAACGGCTACACCCAGGTTACCCTGCCCGAAGGCCTGAGCGCCACGACGACGAGCATCGTCACGGAGGGCGCCTACTCCCTGCTGGCCAAGCTGAAAAACGCGGAAGAGGAAGAATAGCCGGGCCCATCTCCACCCCTTACCGTTCCGCTTCGTATCGCTGCCTATGCTCAACCTGCTCACCGGATGCCTGCTCTTAAGCCTGCTGCACGCCGCGATTCCCAATCACTGGGCGCCGGTGCTGGCCGTGGCCCGCGCGGAGCGCTGGCCCCTGCGGCGGGCGGTGGGGGTGACGATGGTCGCCGGGATGGCCCACGTGCTGAGCACGGTGCTGCTGGGCCTGGCACTGGGCCTGCTGGGTTGGCGCCTGTCGGCGCGGTTCTCGCAATTCGCCGAGGTGGCGGCGCCGGCGCTGCTGGTACTCATCGGGCTGGCATATGCCTTGTCGGGGCCGGGCCACACCCACCCCGACCCGGCACCCGTCGTGCGCGGGCCGCGCGGGCGGGTGGTGCTGGGGCTCGCCGCGACGATGTTCCTGGCCCCGTGCCTGGAAATTCAGACGTTCTTTCTAGCCGCCGGCTCGCACGGCCCCCTCACGCTGGCCCTGGTAATGGGCACCTACCTGGTGATATCCGTGGGGGCCATGAGCCTCTTGGTGGCGGGAGCCTACACCGGCCTGCGCCGCCTGAACTTGGACGGACTAGCCCACTACGAGCGGCGCTTCACCGGGGCCGTGCTCGTGCTGGTGGGCGTAGCCGGCTTTTCGTGGATTGGTAGCCTTCGGCTGGCCGACGCCTTATTTTTTAACCCGACGCTTCTTTTCTTATGCCTGACCCAACCTCCCCCAATACCGACGAAGAGCTCAACACTGCCAAGCAGGTGAAGCTCGAAAACGTGGGCGCGCTCAGCCGCGACCAGCTTACGCCCGAGGCCGCCGCCGAGCCCGAAGGGCACGACGTATCCGGCCACGACCACAGCGGCCACCACCACCCCGCCGGCAAAAAAGTCGTGGACCTGGGCGGGGAAACCGCCGACGAGCACGCCGGCCACTCCCACGGCGATGGCGACGACCACGACCACGGCCCGGCCGGCGACAACCCCTACCTGTGGCCCGGGGTCAGCTTCGTGCTGCTGCTGGCCGGCATTGCGCTCGACTACTACAAAGTTGGCTTCTTCACCGGCTACGTACGCCTGCTCTGGTACGGCGTGGCGTTTCTGCTGGTGGGCTGGAAAGTTATCCGCTCGGCCGTGCAAAGCATTCCCTCGGGCAACATCTTCAACGAGTTTCTGCTGATGAGCATCGCTACGCTCGGGGCCTTTGCCATTGGCGAGTACCCGGAGGGCGTCGCCGTAATGCTGTTCTACACCGTGGGCGAGCTGTTTCAGGACGCGGCCGTGAACCGGGCCAAGCGCAGCATCCGGGCGCTGCTGGAGATTCAGGCCACTGAGGTGACAGTTATCCGCAACGGGCAAACCGTGGTACTCGACCCCAAGGAAGTGGTGGTGGGGGATACCATTGAGGTGAAACCAGGCGAGAAAGTGGCGCTGGACGGTACGCTCGCCAAAGGCCCGGCTTCGTTTAACACCGCCGCCCTTACCGGCGAATCGGTGCCCCAGACCAAGCAGACGGGCGAGGTGGTGCTGGCCGGCATGGTTAACCTGGAAAGCCTGATTCAGGTGGCGGTGACGGCGAACTACAAAGACACCAAGCTGGCCAAGATTTTGGCCATGGTGCAGGACGCGGTGGGCCGCAAGGCCAAGACCCAGCAGTTCATCACCAAGTTCGCCAAGGTGTACACGCCGATTGTGGTGCTGCTGGCCGTGCTGCTAGTGGTGGTGCCCTACTTTGTAGTAGACGATTACGTATTCCGGAACTGGCTCTACCGGGCGTTGGTGTTCCTGGTCATTTCCTGCCCCTGCGCGCTGGTCATCAGCATTCCGCTCGGCTACTTCGGCGGCATCGGGGCGGCGTCAAAAGCCGGTATCCTGTTCAAGGGCTCCAACTTCCTGGATTTAATGCGCGAGTTGGACACGGTGGTGATGGACAAGACCGGTACGCTAACCCAGGGCGTGTTTGCCGTGCAGCAGGTGCAGCCCGCCGCGGGCCTGGACGCCCCCAGCTGTTGCGGCTGGTGGGCGCGCTGGAAACCAAGTCCACGCACCCCATTGCCAAAGCGGTGGTCCTGCACGCGGGCGCCGCAGCTAGTGGAGTGACCGTGGACCAGGTGGAGGAGATTGCCGGCCACGGCCTGCGCGGTAAGGTGGATGGCCGCGACGTGCTGGCTGGCAACACCAAGCTGCTCACCAAATTCAGCGTCGCCTACCCCACTGAAGTCGACCAAGTCCTCGATAGCATCGTGGTGGCTGCCGTGGATGGCAAATACGCCGGTTACCTGACCGTAGCCGACTCGCCCAAGGAAGACGCGGCCCGCACCGTGCAGGAGCTGCGGGCCGATGGCATCACCAAAATCGTGATGCTCTCCGGCGACAAGGACAGCATCACCCAGCGCGTAGCCAAGGAGCTCGGCATTGACGAGGCGCACGGGGGACTGCTGCCCGAAGACAAGGCCCGCTACGTGCAGGAGTACAAAGACGCCGGCCGCAAGCTGGCCTTCGTCGGCGACGGCGTGAACGACGCGCCCGTGGTGGCCCTGGCCGATGTCGGCATTGCCATGGGTGGCCTCGGCTCCGATGCCACCATCGAAACCGCCGACGTCGTCATTCAAACCGACCACCCCAGCAAGATTGCCACCGCCCGCCGCATTGCCCGCGCCACCCACCGCGTGGTGTGGCAGAACATCTGGCTGGCCTTTATTGTGAAGGGCATCGTGCTGGCGCTGGGAGCCGGCGGTCTGGCTACGATGTGGGAAGCCGTATTTGCCGACGTGGGAGTAGCCCTACTGGCCATCCTCAATGCCGTACGCATTCAGCGCATGGACTATTCCACGCCGGGTACGGGCGGCACTCCGCCGGCTGCTCCCGCCGTCCTGCCGCTTAAAGCGAACCTGTCGGTTGTCGAGCCCATGCCCCGCGAACTGCGCGAAGGACCGCACCACCATAACGGCCAATCGGCGTGAGCGGGGCCCATGGCATGAGCGGCAGCGCCGCTTCACGCAACAAGCGCGCGCTGACCATCGTGTTCTTCACCACGCTGGCTTACCTGGTAGCCGAAGTCATTGGCGGCTGGTGGACTGGTAGCCTCGCCCTGCTGGCCGATGCGGGCCACATGCTCACCGACGTGGCCGGCGTGGGCCTGGCCCTGCTGGCCATTCGCTTCGGCGAGAAACCAGCCACCCCGCAACGCACCTTTGGCTACTACCGCTTCGAGATTCTGGCGGCCCTCACCAATGCGGTGGTGCTGATTCTGATTTCGTTCTACATCCTTTACGAAGCCTATTTCCGGTTTTTGAATCCGCCCAAGGTGGAAAGCACCACCATGATGTGGGTGGCCGGGGTCGGCATGCTGGTCAACCTCTACGGGGTGTACCTGCTGCGCAAAAGCTCGGGCGAGAGCCTGAACATGAAAGGCGCCTACTTTGAAGTGCTCAGCGACCTGCTCACCTCCGTGGGCGTTCTGATTGCGGGCGTTATCATGCTTACCACCCAGTGGTACTATGCCGACCCGCTGCTCTCGGCCGGCATCGGCCTGTTCATTCTGCCCCGTACCTGGGCCCTGCTCAAGGAGTCGGTGAACGTGCTGCTGGAAGGCACCCCGGCCGACGTGAACCTGGAAGCCATGCGGCAGGGGCTGCTGCAGGTACCTGGCGTGGCGGCCGTGCACGACCTGCACGCCTGGGTACTTACCTCCGGCGTCAACGCCCTCAGCGCCCACGTGGTGCTCACCGACGAGGCCCGGCACGAGGACGTGCTCACCCGCACCCACGACTACATCACCACCAAGCACCCCATTCAGCACGCCACCATTCAGGTGGAGCGCGGCGACTTCGCCCAGCACGAAACCCACCTCTAAACTGACTTAGCCCCACTCTCTCCCATGACCTCCTACGACGTCCTCATCATCGGCTCCGGCCCCGGCGGCTACATCGCCGCCGTGCGCTGCGGCCAGCCTGGGCCTGAAAACGGCCATCATCGAAAAGTATCCCACCCTGGGCGGTACGTGCCTGAACGTGGGCTGCATTCCCAGCAAGGCGGTGCTCGAATCCACCGAGCTCTACCAGAAAGCCACCCACCAGTTTGCCGAGCACGGCATCGATGCTGACAACCTGCGCGCCGACCTGCCCCGCATGATGGAGCGCAAGGACCAGGTGGTGAAGAAGGTATGCGACGGGGTCGTGTTTCTGATGAAGAAAAACAAGGTGGACATCCTCCACGGCGTGGCCTCGTTCGTGAATGCCACTACCGTGCAGGTGGCGCCCGTGGACGGGGGCAGTGGGGAATCGCAGCAGCTCACGGCCAAGAACATCATCATTGCCACCGGCTCCAAGCCCAGCACCCTGCCGTTCATCACCCTGGACAAGGAGCGTGTCATCACCAGCACCGAGGCGCTGGCCTTGCGCGAGTTGCCCAAGCACCTGATTATTGTGGGCGGCGGCGTTATCGGCCTGGAGCCTGGGCTCGGTGTACGCCCGGCTGGGCAGCAAGGTGTCGGTGGTCGAATACACCG
Organism: Hymenobacter humi; assembly: GCF_042665855.1. Lineage (NCBI taxonomy): Bacteria > Pseudomonadati > Bacteroidota > Cytophagia > Cytophagales > Hymenobacteraceae > Hymenobacter > Hymenobacter humi. The sequence continues at coordinate 149,971 of NZ_JBHTEK010000003.1, forward strand.
ATGCCATCATCCCCACCATGGACCGCACCCTGGGCAAGGAACTGCTGCGCTCCCTCAAAAGCAGGGCCTGGAGTTTTACCTCTCGCACAAGGTGACGGCCGTCGAGCGGGCCGGCGACACGGTCAAGCTCACGGCCCAAAGCGGGCCATCGGCCGAGCTGCAACTCGAAGGCGACTACTGCCTGGTGTCGGTGGGCCGCCGGCCCTACACCGAGGGGCTCAACCTGGCCGCGGCCGGCGTGGAGTTGGACGAGAAGGGCCGGGTGAAGGTCAACGAGGACCTGCAGACGACGGTGCCCGGCATCTGGGCCATCGGCGACGTGGTGCGCGGGGCCATGCTGGCGCACAAGGCCTCCGACGAGGGCGTGTACGTGGCCGAGCTCATTGCCGGCAAACACCCGGAAGTCAACTATCTGTTGATTCCGGGCGTGGTCTACACCTGGCCCGAAGTGGCCGGCGTGGGCTACACGGAAGAGCAGTTGAAAGAGCAGGGCAAGGCCTACAAGGTGGGCTCGTTCCCCTACTCGGCCTCGGGCCGGGCGGTGGCCGGGGCGGATACCGAAGGGCTGGTGAAGGTGCTCACCGACGCGCAGACCGACGAGATTCTGGGGGTCCACATGATTGGTGCCCGCATTGCCGACATCATCGCCGAGGCCGTGGGCATCATGCACTTCCGCGGCGCGGCCGAGGACGTGGGCCTAATGTCGCACGCCCATCCCACCTACGCCGAAGCCTTCAAGGAAGCCTGCCTCAACGCGGCCGGCATCGGGGCACTTAATATGTAATTCAGCCAGCTGATGACCCTGTTTCTCTCCGTTGCGCCAGCCATTATCCCCTCCTGGACGCAGGTGCTCCTTTATGCCCTGGTACCCGCCGCCGTCATGGTGGTGGGCGCCGTGGTGGCCATCATTCGCCCCCGGGCGCGGCCATCCGCAGTGCCATTCTGCACTTTGCCGCCGGCGTCGTGTTTTCCGTGGTGGCCGTCGAGTTGCTGCCCGACATCGTGGCCCGCCACCGGCCGCTGGAAGTTGGCTTGGGCTTCGCCATTGGGGTCGGGGTCATGCTGGCTCTGCGCTCGCTCACCCGCAAGGCGGCCGAAAAGGAAAAAGCCGTGCCCACCCCGGCCCTGCCGCCCGGGGTGCTGTGGGCTTCCCAAACCGCGCCGGGCGAAACGGCGAGTCCCGGCACGCTGCCCATGGGCCTGCTCACCGGGGTCGGCATTGACATCCTTATCGACGGGCTGCTGCTGGGCATCGGCTTTGCCGCCGGGGCTGAAGAAGGCATGCTGCTGGCCATTGCCCTGACCATCGAGGTGCTGTCGCTAGGGCTGGCCACGGCCGTGGAGCTGCGCCAGGAAGGGCAGGGCAAAGCCCGGACCGTGGGCATTGTGGCCGCGCTTTCGGCCCTGCTGGTAGTGGGAGCCAGCGTGGGCATTACGGTGCTCAAGGGTGCCTCCGACAACGTGATGGAGCTGGTGCTCTCCTTCGGCTTGGCCGCGCTGCTGTTCCTGGTGACCGAGGAGCTGCTGACCGAAGCCCACGAGGAGCCGGAGTCGCCCTGGCTGACCTCCGCGTTTTTCCTCGGGTTTCTGGTCTTTCTTATTCTGGGCATGCTCGTGTAGCTAGCCGCATTTTCTTACCTACTATGGATTCGCATAAGTTTCTCATCGAACTCACCCTGGTGCCGGCTGGCCGGCACATTGCCTTTTCCAAAGAAATGCTGGAAAAGGTGCACGTCTACCGCCGGGTAGGTACAGAGGGGGACGCCTGGCAGCAAGTGGCGACGAATGCCCGCTCTCCCTTTATCGATACGGAAGCCTTTCCGGCTGGCACCACCTTGGATTACCAGGTGCAGCACTTCAATCAGCAGGATGCCTACCAGGGGCATAGCAACATCGTGCGCACTACCCTATAGCCCGCGCTTTTTTCATATTCCCGTCACTGCTTGGCTTGTGCCCAGGCGGTGCTAAGCTACTTCACTCGCTGCATGATACCTCGTTTCGTTGTGGGTGTGCTCACGTTGCTGCTGCTGGGCGCGTGCCGGGAGTCGACGCCGGAAAAGCCGGTGCACACGGCCGACACGCACCAGCGCCATCCGGACCCGGCCCAACCAGAACTGAACTCCGCGCCGGCCGTGGCCGCCCGGGCGCAGCAGCGCCTGCGCACGGTGGCCCGCTCGGGCAACATCGACCACGATGTAACCTCGCTGCTGCTGGAGCACTACCGCGGTGCCCAGCAGGCGGCCTCCGTGGAACGGGCCACGGGGCGGGACCCGGACTTGCGGGCGCTGGCCGATACGCTGCGCCGGGAGTGGCAGCAGGAAAGCCTGGCGCTGGGCCGGCTCGCGGGGCGCACCCACGACAAGGCCTCCGAAGAATACACCCGCTTCTACCAGGAGTTTTCCCGCGACGTGCAGGCGGCCTGCGATTCGGCGGCCCGGTACTCCCGCCCGCCGACGGGCAACCCGGACGCCGACTTTGCCGCGGCCCTCTCCGCCCACCTGCGTACCGGCCTGCTGCTGGTGCAGGAAGGCATCGCCCACGGCAGCGACCCGCCCCTGATTGCCCTGGCCCACCGCTTTCACCACGACCAGCTCCACCACCTGCGGCAGGTGCAGGCCTAGACGTCCGCTCACCCTACTCCCACCAAACGCTGACTCCATGCGCTTCACCAACAAAATATGCCTCGTCACCGGGGGCGGCTCCGGCATCGGCCGGGCGGCCTGCCTGCAGCTGGCAGCCGAAGGCGGAACCGTCGTGGTCCTGGACCGCGACGAAACCACTGCCCAGCAGACCGTGGCCCTAATTGAAAAAGACGGTGGTCAGGCCCAGGCCATCCGGGTTGATTTGGGCCTGGTGGCCGAGGTAGAGGCGGCCATGAGCACAATAGTAGCCGCCTACGGCCGGGTGGACGTGCTGGTCAACAACGCGGCCATGATGACCTTCAAGCCCATAACCGAGCTGGCGGTAGCGGAGTGGGACCTGGTCATGGCCGTGAACCTGCGGGCCGTGTTTCTGCTCAGCAAACTGTGCCTGCCCCACATGCAGGGCGGGGCCATCGTCAACATCAGCTCGGTGCACGCGCAGGAAACCACGGCCAACGTGATTCCCTACGCGGCCAGCAAAGGGGCCTTGGAGGCCTTCACCCGGGGCATGAGCCAGGAGTACCCTTCCAGCCACGTGCGCACCAACTGCGTGGCGCCCGGCGCCGTGGACACGCCCATGCTGTGGAACAACCCGAACGTGAAAAGCGGCAAAGAGAAGATTGAGGGTGAGGTAGGCCACCCCGAAGACATTGCCGGCGCCATCTGCTATCTGGCCTCGGCCGATGCCCACTACATCAACGGCACTACCCTGGTCGTGGACGGCGGCCGGCTCAGCATCCTGTAACCGCCTCTGCGCACGCACTTTTCCATTTCCTTTTAATCTTACCCCCAAGCCCATGAGCGCCTTCATGTTTGCTACCGGCATCGAAAACAGCTACCCCACCATCCGACTGCCGGACGGCACCATGCAGCGGGTGGACGAGCTGGAAAAACCGGCCATTACGAGCGCTGGCGTGAAGACTTCGCTCTGGTCAAGGAAATGGGCATCGATTTTCTGCGCTACGGCCCGCCCTACTACCGGGTGCACACCGGGCCGGGCCAGTACGACTGGGCCTTTACCGACGAGACTTTCGCCCACCTGCGCGAGCTGGGCATCACGCCCCTGGTGGACTTGCTACATTTCGGCCTGCCCGACTGGCTGGGCAATTTTCAGAACCCGGAATTCCCCGAGTACTTCGCTGCCTATGCCGGGGCTTTTGCCGCCCGGTTCCCGGACCTGCAGTTCTACACCCCCATCAATGAAATCTTCGTCACCACCATGTTTTCGGCCCAGTACGGCTGGTGGAACGAGTGCCTGGCCAGCGACCAGGCCTTTGTGACGGCCCTCAAGCACGTGTGCCGGGCCAATGTGCTGGCCATGCAGGCCATCCTGGCCGTGCAGCCCGGGGCCACCTTCATCCAGAGTGAGTCGGCCGAGTACTTCCACCCCGAAACGCCGGCTGCCCGGCCCCTGGCCAACTTCCTCAATCAGAAGCGCTTTTTGAGCCTGGACTTGACCTACGGCTACCCCGTGAGCGTGGTCATGTACGAGTTCCTGCTCAAAAACGGGATGACGGATGAGGAATACCACTGGTTTGACGACCAGAACATCAAGGCCAAGTGCATCATGGGCACGGACTATTACCGCACCAACGAGCGCATGGTACGCGAAGACGGGCACACCTACCCCGCCGGCGACGTGTTCGGCTACTACGTCATCGCCAAGCAGTACTTCGACCGCTACCGCATGCCCCTGATGCACACCGAAACCAACCTGTGGGAGCCCGACGCGGTGAACTGGCTGTGGCGGCAGTGGGCCAACGCCTACCGCCTCAAGCAGGACGGCATTCCGCTGGTGGGCTTCACGTGGTACTCGCTGCTCGACCAGGTGGACTGGGACACGGCCCTGCGCGAAAACAACGGCCGCGTGAACCCGCTGGGCCTCTACGACCTCGACCGCAAGCAGCGGCCTATAGGCCTGGCCTACCAGCGGCTGATTGCCCAGTGGAAAAACGTGCTCCAGGACGAAAGCTACGGGGTGCACATCAACTATTAATTTTCCTCCATTGGCTGGCTTCCGGGCCCGCAGTTTCTTTCGCCATGCCTTTTGCCCGGTTTTTCGCCCACCGCCACCTGCAGCAGCACCTGCTCAATCTAACGGCGCCTCAGCGCCTGCTGCTGGCGGCGGGTGCCGCGGGCGTAGGGTGGGCCCTGCTGCCCGGCACCCTGCTGCCGGCCACCCGCTTGGTGGCCACCTGGAACCTGTTTTGTCTGTGTATCCTGGCCTTGCTATGGGCCGGCACCCACCGGGCCGATGCCAGCCATATCCGCCGCATGGCGAACCGCCAGGACCCGGGCCGGACATGGACCTTCGTGGCGGTGCTGGTGGGCAGCGCCGCCTCGCTGCTGGCCGTGGTCTTCCTGATGACGAATTTACCCAACCTGCAGGGGCGGGAAGTGGCCGTGCACGTGGGCTTGTCGGCCGGGGCGGTGGTAGGGGCCTGGTTGCTGGTACACACGGTGTTTGCTCTGCGCTACGCCCACGTGTACTTCAGCGAGGACCTGGCCACGGACCCACCGGACTACCTGGGCGGGCTGGACTTTCCGGGCGCGCCCCCGGCCTCGTACTGGGACTTTGCCTATTTCGCTTTTGTGGTGGGCACCACCGCTCAGACGGCTGACGTGGCCGTTTCTTCCGCGCGCATGCGGCGACTGGTCATGCTGCACGGCCTGCTGGCCTTTGCCTTCAACACCAGCATTGTGGCCCTGACCATCAACCTGCTGGCCGGCATTCTCTAGCCCATTCCGCTCCTGCCGATTCCGCTCCTGCCGGCGCCTAGGGCCGACTGCCACGGCCTTACCCGCTATTTTTTTGCTTGCATGTACGTTCAAAAACACATTCACTGGCGCGTTATCTGGGACTACTCCTGGAAAGACCTGCTGATTTTCTTTGTCTATGATTTAGGCCTGGCCGTCCTGCACGGGCCCCTCAAGATGACCTGGCTGGACGTTCCCTGGCAGCTGGTGAGCATCCTGGGCGTGGCCGTTTCGTTCTACGTGGGCTTTAAAAACAGCAGCTCCTACAACCGTTTCAACGAGGCCCGGCAGCTGTGGGGCGGCATCGTCAACCGCAGCCGCAACTGGGCCATGCTGGTACTGGCCAACACGCAGCCAGCGCGCAGCACCCTGACGCCTGAACAGGTTAGCACCCAACGCCGGTTGGTATACCGGCAGATGGCCTGGACCAACGCCCTGCGCCTGCACCTGCGCCGCCAGCCCCAACGCTGGGACGAGGACGTGGCCCCATTCCTGGCCCCGGCCGAATCCGACTACCTGCGCACGATGGCCAACCCGCCGGCCCAACTGCTGCTGCTGCAGAGCCAGGCCCTGCGCGACGCGGAAGGGCTTTTCGACTCCCTGCAGCACCACACCATGGTAGAGGACCTACGGGAACTCACCAACCTGCAGGGCGGCTGCGAGCGGATTAAGAACACGCCCTTTCCGCGCCAGTACGCCTTTTCCAGCATCGTCTTCGTCTGGCTCCTGGTGGCCCTGTTGCCGCTAGGCGTGCAGGGCGAGTTCGAGAAGCTCGGCCACGGCCATTACTGGCTGACGGTACCCTTTTCCATGCTGGTGTCCTGGGTGTTCGTCACCATCGAGCCTGGTGGGCCACATCAGCGAAAACCCGTTTGAAAACAAGATGAACGACGTGCCCATGACGGCGCTGTGCCGCACCATCGAAATCGACCTGCGCCAGATGCTGAGCGAAACGGACCTGCCCGCCCCCATGCAGCCCCGTAACGGCGTACTATACTAAGGCTGGGGAGCCGGCGGAATGAATAAGGTGTTGGCCTAACGGCTGACATCAAACCGTTTTAAAACCCGGGCCGTGACCTCCCCTTGGGTACTTATTCCCACCTGACTCAACGCTACTTCCGCTAGTGCGTAAGCGCATTTACATTTTTCTCCACTTAGTCCTTACCCCCATGGCCGACCATCCCGAAGAGCACCAGAAAATCATTGAGGCCCACGAAAAGGCCGCTCACTACTTTGAGCACGCCCTGCAAAACCACCGCGCCGCCGCCGAGCACCTGAAAAAGGCGACCACGAGAAGGCCGCCCACCACGGCTACACCGCTTACGGCTTCGCGGCCCACGCCAAAAAACACGCCGAGGAAGCGGCCCTGCACCACTCGCACGAGCACGGCCATAACGAGCCGCTGCACTCGCACGAGCAGCGCGGCAGCCAGCAATAACGCTGCTTTAAAAAGGTCTTTTTGGAAAAGCTCATCTTTATTTAAGATGAGCTTTTTCTGGTTTAAGAATGGCGTATTTCACGGTTTCCCCTCATCGGCAGGGTATACCCAGAGAGTAGTATCACTAAGAGTAGTATCACTATTTGTAAAGGGAGTCAGGGCTTGGCTAATTGCGGATTGCGCAGGAACTCCTCGTCGGTGAGCGTATGCAAAAAGGCTAGCACATCCTGACGCTCCTGCGTCGAAAGGGGATGCCGGGTGCGGCCCCGGGGCGGCGCAATCCCGGGTCTAGGGTAGCCGATTCCTTCACGCCTTGGTCGTAATGGTCCAGCACCTGACCCAAGGTGGTAAACCGGCCGTCGTGCATGTAGGGCGCCGTACGGGCCACGTTGCGCAGGCTCGGCACTTTGAAGCGCCCGGCGTCGAGGGGCTGCGGGTAATATGGGCCCGGCCGGAGTCGCGCGGAAACTGCCGGTCCAGCCCGTTGTTGCGAAACGATTCGTCGGTGAACAACTCGCCCGCGTGGCAAGGACTGCACTGCTGCCGCACCACGGTCAGCCCACGTAGCTCGGCCGCGTCGAGTACGCCGCCGGGCTCGTTGCGCGAGTACCGGTCGTAACGGGAGTTTGCCGAGGTGAGCGCCGCCGTGAACTGCGCCAGGGCCCGCAGCAGCCGGTAGGAATCGACGGGCCGGCGGCCGAATACCTGCTCGAACCGACGCGCGTAGTCCATGTCGCCGTTGAGTTGGCGCATGAGGGTATCCAAAGATTGGTCCATTTCCAGGGGGTTGCGGATGGGCACCAAGGGCATGGTTTCGATATGCTGAGGTCCGCCATCCCACAAAAAGTGGACTTCCAGCGCAGGTTCTGTAGGGCGGGGGCGTTGCGGACGCCCTGCTGGTTGTCCACGCCCTGACTCAGAGCCCGGCCGGCGTCAGCGAAGGCTACCGATTGCTGGTGGCAGCTGGCGCACGACACGGTGCCCGTGCGCGAAAGCCGCGGGTCGTAGAACAAGCGACGGCCCAGGCTCAAAGGCCGCCCGGGTGGGCGGGTTCTGGTCGGCACGGTAGGTCGGAGCCGGGAAGTTGGCCGGCACCGTCGCGCCGGGTATGTCGTCCTGCGGCGCCAGGTCCGCGTCGGGCCGACAGCTCGCCAAGGCCAGCGCCAGTAGGCCCGCCCGCCAGCAAGTACGCCGTCCGACCGTACCGCCCGTCCGTTCCCCCGTGTCAACCCCTGGTTTATTCACCGTGAATGTGGCCGATGGTGAACATACCGGCCGCTTGGTTATCGGCAATCCGTACGGCGTCGGGCCCATTTATTACGACGTTCATGGTGGCAAACCGGACGGTTGTCGGTCCGGTGAACATTTTCAGGACGTCGGCTTTGATGTGCACTTTCGGGACGAAGGCCTTGCCGACTTCAATGGTTGCGGTGCCGGTGGTCGGCATGGCCGGTGACACGGTGCGCACGGCATCATACGGGGCCGTAAACCCGATAATTTGGTAGGTCAGCGTGCCGGATGGCGACTGGGGGAGCGGCCCTCCAGCTTGGTGAAGATGTAGCCCGAGGTCCAGTCCCAGAACATATCGCTGGGCGCCAGCGCCCCGGTTTGGGCCCCGGCCACGTTGCGGGCCGCGTCCACGCCAAGAGTGAACGTCAGGCCGGTATAGGTGCCAGCGGGCACGTTGGCAATGGTGAATCTTTGTGACGCCAAGCGCTCCTGGTCAATCAGGTAGTAGCTTTCGGGCTGCACGTACTCCGTGCCATCGGCTTTTTTAAGCTTGATGTTGGAGATGTAATAGCGCAGCGTCGCCACGGTGAACTGGTCGCCGGCGGGCGTGGTGTAGGGCGTAGAGTTGTTGAGCTGCAAGGGCGCGCTGCCCACCACGTTCTCAAACTCTATGTCCACCGGCCCCGCCCCTGCGGGAGCGGGCCCGTCCTGCTTGCTTTCGCAACTGGTGAGGGCAGCCGACCAGGCAAAGAAACCGGCCACTAGGAGAGATGAGGCTAGAGATTTCATATACTCTTACTGTTACTATAAACTGAAAGCAACTGGCCCGGTACAGGCCCCCTGGAAGGGCCGTTCCGGTAAAAATATTTAAGGCAGACCGGGCGCTTCCCTTATTTATCCCGTGGGTAGTTAGACTGCTATTCGGTACTCGGAAATCCCGGCCGGCACGTTGCTTGAAGACCCTGAAACTTTGTGCTGCTACCGGACAAATACGCCACTTCTTCCCGGATACGGCGTATTTGTTTTTGTCCGCGCTTAGACTCGCCCTGGTCAACACCATTTTCGAGCGGAGCAGCAATCACTTAACCCGGGCCGTCACCGGTTGTTGCGGTATGCCGGACGCAGCGGGCACCCACTCCGGCCACCGGTCCAGCCCCTCATCTTTTCACTTGGCCACCTACGACCCGCGGCGGGGACCCGTACCAACGAAGCAACCGCTGTTCCGCAATTATTAGTTATTTCTTCTTTGTTTCAATCACTGGAGCTGGCCACCCCTAATAGCGCCCGAACAGAAAACTCACCTAGAAAAGCCCATATTTGCCCAGAAGTGGGCTTTTTGGTCACCTGCCAAGCTGAGTTTCTAGTCCTTTTGCGTCATTCGCTTTTTTATTCAATGCTACGCCTGCGTATTTTATCGAGCTTTGCGCTGGTACTCGGGCTGCTAAGCAGGCTGCGACCAGGAGTCGAACGCCAATAAGTCGGCCAAGCCCGCAGCCAACGCTCATTCCCACGGCGATAGCCGGGAGCCGGCCACCCACCTGGAAAACCCCGGGGGCCTGTCGGTGCGCGTCATCATGGCCGACCTGCGCGACGACCTCACGAACTGGAGCGCGCTGGAAAACCCCGACCATATATTCAGCGACCTGCTGGAAATCTACCACGAGCGGGCCCAGAGCATGGCCGACCAGGAGCGGAGCCGAGGCCTTGACCCCCACCTGCGCCAGCTGGCTGATTCCATCCGGCGCCGCACCCTGCGCAGCCTGACGGACCTGGAAAAGGTGCACAAGCGGCTGCACCGTCCGGGTTCCGACTACCTTTCCACGTCGCCGGCCCGGTCCCGCGTGATGCTGCAGGCCCTGCAGCGAGGGCAGCGCGTGCTCGATACACCCGTCCCCACCGGCACGCTCGACGAGGAGTATGTGGCGTTCATGGACCTTTACTACCAAAGCGGACTGCTGCTGGCTGAAACGCAGATTCGCAACGGCCGCGAAGCCCCGCAGGTAGCCCTGGCTCGGGAGTGGCAAGCCATTCTGCGGCGCGAATGGCAAACCATCAAAGAACACCGCCAGGGCATGGCGCACCCCATCCCCTAGGCGCCGGGGCTTACACAGGATGAACGTCGCCGGTGTTGCTGGCCCTGGGGTCCAAGTCGCCGTCCGGGTCCACGGGCGCCATTGAGGGCTCCGGGTCCGGGTCCGCAACTGCTTCCTCGTGGTCGGTCGATGTGGAGGCGGGCGGAGTTGGGGAGGAATCACGGCCGGGGGCGGCTTCCGGGCCTTCAGGGACAGCGAACATCTGTTGAGCGGTGAGGTCCGCCAAAGGCTTTAGGGAAAGCTTAGCAAGGCAGAATAAAGAAGGAGCACAATTAACACCCGGGCGATGGGCAGCAAGAACGCGGCCACCCGGTTGATTCCTTGTAAGGTTCATGAAACGCAAGCTCGGCCTTTGGTGTTAAGCCCGCATGTGTGAACACCATAAGCCCGCCCAGAAACTGCAACGCATGGGCATCTACCTGGTGGTAGGCGTGCTGGTTCTTTTAGGTCAGTTGTACGGCCAGTAGGTTGGCAAAAAACCGGGCCGGCGACGTATCTTTCGATACCCCTTGCCGTGACCGTATGCCTAACTTTTCTTTGTTGCCCCGGAAGCGCTTGGTGGGCACACTGCTACTACTGCTACTCGGGCTGCCCCTGGCATCGGCGGCGCAACTGCCGCCGCACGTTCCGGCGCCCGACTCCTTGCCCGGCCCGGCTCGCTATTCGGTGCTGCGCCGGGCCTCCCACTGGGCCGGGCAACCCGCTGGCCAATGGGTGCTGGTGCCCGCGGGGCTGTTTGCGGTCGGGGTGCTGACCACACGCCGCGTGGCGGTGGTCAGCTCGGACGACGAAGTGCGTGAAGAGTAAGGCGAGCACATGACCCCTATTCGGACCACGCTCGATGATGAGCTGCGCCACGTGCCGGCCGCGGCGGCCCTGGGCCTGAGTTTGGCTGGGGTGAAAGGCAAGCACAGCACCGTCAATCAAGCGTTGCTGTTTGCCCTTACCTACACCATCAACAACACGCTGACCAGCAATCTAAAAACCTCACCCGCGTCGAGCGGCCCGGGAACAACGGCGACTTCAGCTCTTTTCCCAGCCAACATACCAGCGCCGCCTTTGCCGCGGCCCGGTTTCTGGACCGTGAGTACGGAGAAACCAGCAACTGGTACCGCGTGGGGGCTATTCCGTGGCCACAAGCGTGGCCGCGCTTCGCCTGATTAAGGGCAACCACTGGCTGTCGGACGTGCTAGCCGGCGCGGGGGTCGGCCTGGCCTCCACCGAGCTGGCCTACTGGGTGTACCCGCGGGTGCAGCGGGTGCTGATTAAGGGCCTGCAGGACCGGGCTTTGGTGCTGCCTTATTACCAGGCCGGAGCGGCCGGCCTGACCGCGGTGCTCGTGCTGCGCTGAAATGCCCGGGGTGGCGTTAGCTCCGCGTCAGAATAATAAATTTCTGCGCGGGCAGCCCACCCATAAAGCGAGCGGTAACGGCGTGCTGGGAGGCTTCGCCCCGGTTCACTACCAATTTGGGCCACAAGCCGAGCCAACTGTTTTTCCAGGTGGCTCCGGTTGTAGGGACCAACGGCAGCGCCTGGGCGTGCGTTTTAATCTGGGCGTAGGCCGCCGGAGTCAGCCGGGCTGTAATTTGGTAGAGACTAAAGGAAGGCTTCTCAAACGTGGCGGTCAACGTGAAATAGGGCCCCTTGCTGATGAGGAAGGTGCGGCCCAGCCGTTCCGGCTCCCGGCGCGAACCCTGCACAAAGGGCTTGAGGCGGCTGGCTACCAGCACTTCCGGCATGTCCTTGGTCAGTAAAAGCTCTATAAGCAGGTCAAACAGGTGGACGGGTGTTTTTACAGAGGTGGACGTGGGCATAAGTCGGGGGTGGCGAGAAGGCAGCAAGCTACGCAACTGCCTAATTAGCGTAAACCAAGATAAGCAGCGCCGCGGCGTAAACGACGAAGTTGGTGCGCTTTTTGGATTATAAGCCGCGGGACCCTCTTCCCTCTTACCACTCCTGCTATGGAAAACACCAGCGTTGTTCAGCGACTGCGCCAGCTGCGCCGCCAGAGCCAGCCGGCTACCCGCCGGGTGCTGCCCTTTCTGGCCGCCCTGTTTCTGGCCACGCCTCTGGGCGGGCTCCTGCCTTCCTCGGCCGCTAGCCCCAGCCTCCTAATCAATAAGGTGCCTCCCCCTCGGCTCCCGGGCATGTGGCCGGGTTTGACGCGCAGCTCCGGGCCCGGTACGCTGCCTTGGGAGCCGAGCAGCAGGGCCTGCGCTTTGCCGTGTTCGAGCAGGCCCTGACCGGCTTTTGAACCTGCGCCGGCAGGGCAAGGTACCAGCGGAGCAGCAGCGCCTCGCCGTGATTGACTTTGACCTGCCTTCCTCGGAAAAGCGCTTCTGGGTGCTGGACCTGGCCGCCAACCGAGTGCTCTACCGCTCCTTAGTGGCCCACGGCAACAACTCCGGCCAGCTGGAGGCCACGCAGTTTTCGAACCTTAACGGGAGCAACGCCAGCAGCCTCGGCTTCTACGTGACCGGCTCGGAGTACGTGGGTAAGCACGGCCGCTCCCTGCGCCTGAACGGGTTGGACCCCGGCTTCAACGACCAGGCCGCGGCCCGCGCCATCGTGGTGCACGGCGCCGATTATGTCAGCGAAGCCTTTATCAAACAGACCGGCCGCCTTGGACGCAGCCAGGGCTGCCCGGCCCTGCCCCTGGAGTTATTCGCGCCCATTATTGACACGCTGAAGGGGGAGCCGGCCTGTTCATGCACAAATCCGGGGCCGGCTACGCGTCGCCCTACCTCAACGAGGCGGTGGCCAGTGCGGCTTGGCGGAGCGTTTCCTAGGCCCTGGCTAACAGGCGGCACCCCAAGCGTTTTCCAGCGGCGGGCAGTCTCTGCGGCTCCCGGCGGATGTACCCGTCAGCGAAGCTGCTTGCCGCCCCTAACCCACAGCCACAGTGCTGGAACAACAGCCGGCCCGCGCCAAACCGGCTAGTGGGGCGCGCTTCCGCCGTCAGCAGCCGGCTTTGCGACCAACCGCCTATCTTCCCCCAATGAATCAAGCTACCATCCCCACGTTGAGGGGTGCCCAGACCCTGCTGCTGGCCACTGGTTTACTGCTCGGCAGCTGCCGCAGTCGTTCCGACGAGACGCAGGACTCCCATATTGCCCAGGTGCCGGTCACGATGATGGCCACCCTGCACACCATGGCCGAGCATTCCGGGGACTTGATGCCCGGCGACAACCTCGACCTGTACTTTGCCCTGCTCATGCGGGAAAACCACCAGGCGGCGGTGTCCATGTCGGCCCTGGAGCTGCAGCAGGGCAAGGACCCCGTGCTGCGCACCATCGCCCGCAACATTTACCAGGCCCACCGGCAGCTTATTCCGGGTCTGGACTCCGCCATCGCCCGCATCCAGGCACTGCCCCCAACTTACCCCGAGCACACCCCAAAGACCCATCAGTTTGCCCAGCTGCTGGAAGCCGCCACCAAGGGCCTGCACCCGGCAGCCCACCGCATCATCGCCGGCGGGGACTCCACACAAGCTCCCCCGGTTCAGGGGAGGAAAGTGCTAAAGCAGACGCCGGCACGGGTGACATCGACCGCGACTATGCCACTTTGCTCGTGCCCCACCACGAGAATTCCATCGCCCTGGCCCGGGCCGAACTGGAACTGGGGCGGGACGAAGACCTCAAAAAGCCGCTTTTCTGATTCTTATCGACCAACAGCGGGAAATCGACCAGGTGCAAGCCTGGCTGCGCCAGCACCCGCCGAAATAGCCCGGCTCGGGGCGGCTACCCGACTTTGGTGACGGCGTGCACCAGTGATACCCGCCGGCTTCCAGTACGGCCTGGATGGCTTTCAGGTCGGGGCCGTTGACGTGGGCTGAGGCTACTTCGGCTTCGCCCACGGCCACCCGGTCTACCACCAGACCCATCGCGACTAACTGCTCCCGCACCCAGACGATGCAGTCCGGGGCGCACATATTATCGATAGTGAGCACGTAGCGCACCAGCCTGCGTCATGCCGGCAGCTTCGTTTTCTTCAACTGACATAGGAAAGCGGCTTGGGTAGCCGCAGTATACGGCAGGTGGGCGCAAATGCAACGCAACCGCCGCCGCCCGTGTTAAGGCCGCCTGTGTGAACACCATAAGCCGGCCCATAAGCTGCAACGATTTGGCCTTCACCTGCTGGCCGGGGTACTCGTGCTGTTCAGCCAGGCCTATCCATGGTAGACCCGGCGGGCAGGCAGGAATAAAAAACAACCGTCGATGAATTTTGCACGATTGAAGAGGAATCCTGTTAAAACCTCCGGGTAGGGTTCCCGTACTTTGCAGCCACCTTCGGCCCGACTGGGCTCGTTTGCCGCGTGAAGCGTTTCGCCAGTCTGTTTCTGCTCTTTAGCTACCTGCTGTCCAGCCCCGGGCTGGTCTACAGCATGCACTTCTGTGGCCAGGAACTGACGGCGGTTTCGGTGGCGCAGGACGGCGACACGAACTGCTGCTGCCAGGATACGGGCAAGCCGGCTTCGGGCTGCTGCCATGACCAGAAGGTAAGCAGCGCGCTCAAGGACATCAAGCTGTCGGCCGCCCACTTCCAGCTGCAGGCCCCCGACGCGGTGCCGGCCCCGGCCGTGCTGCGGCTGGTGTGGCAGCTTGCGCAAGTAGCTTACCCGGCCGATGAGCCGGCCGCTGACTTGCTGGCCCACGCGGCCCCGCCGCCCGAATGCCCGGCCTACGTGCGCGGGCATGCCTTTTAGTCTAGCCTTTCGGGTTGCTTGGTTCCCCACGCCGGTTGGCGCTGGGGCTTTGGTGCGTCCGGCCCAGGCGGTTGGGCCGCCCCCGCGTCCGGGCACTACTGCCCCGGGGCCTGCCGATGTCCCGTCACGGGTTTCCGGTAGGCTGACGCTTCTCCCATTTGCTGTTTCTCGATGATAGAGCAACTCATTTCCTTTTCCCTGCGGAATCGGGTGCTGGTACTGCTGGTCGCCGCCGGCCTCCTCGTGTGGGGCGCGTTTTCGGTGCGGGCCAGCAAGATTGACGCCATCCCCGACCTGTCCGAAAACCAGGTCATTGTCTTCACGGAGTGGATGGGCCGCAGCCCGCAGATTATCGAAGACCAGGTGACCTACCCGCTGGTCACCAACCTGCAGGGGCTGGCCCAGGTGAAGGCCGTGCGTGCGGCCTCCATGTTCGGCATGAGCTTCGTGTACGTCATCTTCACCGACAACACCGACATTTACTGGGCCCGCGAGCGGGTACTGGAGCGCCTCAACTACGCCCAGCGGCTGCTGCCGGCCGGCATCACGCCCACGCTGGGGCCCGACGGCACCGGCGTGGGCCACGTGCTCTGGTACACGCTCAACGCCCCCAAGCTCGACCTGGGCGAGCAGCGCGCTCTGCAGGACTGGTACGTGAAGTTCGGTTTGCAAACCGTGGCCGGCGTGAGCGAGGTGGCTAGCTTCGGCGGCTTCCAGCCCGAGTACCAGGTGACGGTGGACCCCACCAAACTCACCTACTACAACGTGACGCTGCCGCAGGTGCTCGCGGCCGTGCGCAGCAACAACAACGAGGCCGGCGGCCGCAAGTTCGAGCAGGCCGGCATCGGCTACATCATCAAAACCAGCGGCTACATCCAGGACGTGGCCAAGCTCGAAAACGTGCCGGTACTTACCCGCGCTGGCGGGGTGCCGCTGCGCCTCAAGGACCTCGGCACGGTCCAGATGACCGGCGAAAGCCGCCTGGGCATCTTCGACCACAACGGCGAGGGCGAGGCCGTGGGCGGCATCGTAGTAATGCGCTACGGCGAGAACGCCGACGACGTCATCACCCGCGTCAAAGCCAAGATGACGGAAGTGGCCAAGGCCTGCCGGCGGGCGTATCCTTCAACATCGTCTACGACCGCAGCGGGCTGATTGAGGAGTCGGTGGCCAACATCAAGCACACGCTGCTGGAAGAAATGGCCGTGGTGTCGCTGGTGGTGCTCGTGTTCCTCTTCCATTGGCGCAGCGCGCTGAGCATCCTGCTGCAAATCCCGATTACCATCGCCACGAGCTTCATTCTGCTCAACGCCTTCGACATCTCCTCCAACATCATGTCGCTCACCGGCATCGCCCTGGCCATCGGCGTCATCGTCGACAACGGCATCGTGATGGCCGAAAACGCCTACCGCAGCCTGGCTTTGCACCAGGCCGCTGAAGAGGCCGCGGCCGCCGGGCCGCCCGGTGGACCACCCGTGCCCACTGTTCCTTTTTCCACTTCTGAACCCCTCCGCCATGACTAACGACGAGCGCCTCGCCATCATCGAGAAGTCCAGCCAGCAGGTCTCGCGGGGTATCTTCTTCTCCACCATCATCATCGTGGCTTCCTTCCTGCCGGTGTTTCTGCTCACTGGGCAGGAGGGCAAGCTGTTTCACCCGCTGGCTTATACCAAGACGTTCATCCTGCTCATCGACGCTGTGCTGGCCGTGACGCTGGCCCCGGTGCTGCTGTCCTTTTTCATGAAGGGCAAGTTCAAGACCGAGGAGCAGAACCCCATCAACCGGGGCCTGGAGCGGGTGTACGCGCCGCTCATCAACTGGTGCCTGACCTGGCGCAAAACCACCATTGCCATCAACCTGGCGCTGCTGGCCGTGAGCATCCCGCTGCTGCTGAGCCTGGGCACGGAGTTTATGCCCCCGCTCGACGAGGGCTCCATTCTGTTCATGCCCATCACGCAGCCCGACGTGTCCAACACCGAGGTCAAGCGCATCCTGCAGGTGCAGGACAAGATTATCAAGCAGGTGCCCGAAGTGGCCGGGGTGCTCGGCAAAGCCGGCCGGGCCAGCACGGCCACCGACAACGCCCCGCTGAGCATGATAGAAACCATCATCCAGCTCAAGCCCCGCAGTGAGTGGCGGGCGGGCATGACCAAGGCCAAGCTCATCGCGGAGCTCAACGACAAGCTGCAGATTCCCGGGGTAGTGAACGGCTGGACCCAGCCCATCATCAACCGCATCAACATGCTGAGCACCGGCGTGCGCACCGACGTGGGCGTAAAAGTCTACGGGCAGCAGGCTCGATACCATTGAACAGGTATCGCAGCGGGTGCGGGCCGCGCTCACTGGCGTGCCCGGGGTGCAGGACCTCTACGTGGACCCCATTACCGGCGGCAAGTACCTGCAGATTGACCTTGACCGCCCGCAGCGGCCCGCTACGGCCTGAGCGTAGACCAGGTCAACGAAGTGGTGGAAACGGCCATTGGCGGGGCGCCCGTGGCCACCACCGTGGAAGGGCGCCGGCGCTTCAGCATCAGCGTGCGCCTGGCAGAGGACTTTCGCAACAGCGTAGCCGCGATGGGCCGCATCCCCATCCAGACCACGGCCTACGGCCCGGTCCCGCTCTCGGCCGTGGCCCGGCTGCGCTTTGTCAACGGCCCGCCCATGATTAACTCCGAGAACGCGCAGCTGCGCGGGGCAGTGCTCTTCAACGTGCGCGACCGGGACCTGGGCGGCACCGTGAAGGAGGCCATGCAGCGGGTGCAGAGCATCCAGGGCAAGCTGCCGGCCGGCTACTACCTGGAGTGGAGCGGGCAGTACGAGAACCTCATTAGCTCGCAGCGCACGCTGCTCTTCATTTTGCCCATCGTGCTTTTGGTAATATTCGGCTGCCTGTACTTCGCCTTTCACTCGGTGCGGGAGGCCCTGCTGAGTCTGGTCACCATTCCTTTTGCCCTCATTGGCGGGGCCTACATGGTGTATTTCTACGGCGTACACCTCTCCGTGGCCGTGGCCGTGGGCTTCATCGCCCTGTTCGGGCTGGCCGTGGAAACGGGCGTCATCATGGTCATCTACCTCAACGATGCCATGCAGCAGGCGGTGGCCGCCAAGGGCAATTCCAGCGAAACGATTACCACGCAGGACCTGCGGGATGCCGTGTTTAATGGGGCGGCCAAGCGACTGCGGCCCAAGCTGATGACCGTGTCGGTGGCCCTGTTCGGACTGGTGCCGGTGCTGTGGGCCACGGGCACGGGCTCGGACGTGATGCTGCCCATCGTGCTGCCCATGATTGGCGGGGTGTTCACCTCCTCGACCCACATTCTGCTGGTTACGCCCCTGATTTTTCTGATGACCAAGGAGTACGAGCTCCGCAAGTTCGGTAAGCTCGACGTGCTGGCCGTGAAGCATTAAGCCATGAAAGTCATGAAGAAAGCATTCAACCTTTTCTGGCTCCTCGCCCTGCTCACGTGGCCGGGGCGGCCGTTGCGGGCGCAACAGGTACTGCCGCTGGACTCGGTGCTCAGGGCCGTGGAGCGCCGCAACCCGGCCCTGCGCCAGTACGGCTACCGCGCCCAGGCCAAGCAGGCCGCCGTGGCGGGCGCCAGCAGCTGGGAAGCCCCCAAGGTGAGCGCCGGCTACTGGATGACGCCCTACAACCAGCGACCCATCAAGGAGATGAACAACGGCCAGGGCGAGGGCATGCAGATGGTGTCCGTCGAGCAGATGATTCCCAACCCGGCCAAACAACGCGCCAAGCGGGAGTACCTGGCGGGTCAGTCGGCCGTGGACCAGGCCGACCAAACGACAATGTTCAACCAGCTGCGGGCCCAGGCCCGCAGCCTCTACTACGGCCGGGTGGTTCTGGAGAAGAAGCTGAAGGTGCTCGACGAGAGCGAGGAGCTGCTGGCCTTTCTGCTCAAGGTGGCAAAGGCCCGTTACCCCTACAACCAGAGCACGCTGGGCAGCATCTACCAGGCCCAGGCGCGGGTGGCCATGCACGGCAACGACCACACCCAGCTCTACGGACAGCTGCGGCAGAACACCATTGCCCTGAACACGCTCATGGCCCGCGACCCGGAAGGCGAGTTTGCCGTGGATACGCTGCTGCCCACTTCCTTTGCCGGACCCTACCCGGACACGGCCGCGCTGGCCCACCGGCGCAGCGACGTGCGCAGCCTCGACCGCTCGCTGGCCGTACTGCGCCTCAACCAGAACGTGGAAGCCAACCGCCGCCGGCCCGACTTCGGAGTGCGCTACGACCACATGAACGGCATTGGCGTTACGCCCAATCAGTTCACCGTGATGGGCATGGTTTCCATCCCCATAGCCCCGTGGGCGGCCCGCGAGTACAAGGCCAACACCGCTGCGCTCGGCTACGAGGCGCAGGCCGTGCAGCAGCAGCGGGCCAGTCTGCTCACCGAAGCCGCCGGCCGCATCACCACCCTGCAGTCGGACTTACGCACCAAGCGCCAGCAGGTGGAGAACTACGAAAAGGGCATCCTGCCCGCCCTGCGCAAGAACTACCAGGTCACCCTGCTGGCCTACCAGCAGAATACCGCCCAACTGCCGGCCGTGGTCGAAGCCCTCGAAACCTGGCTGCAAACCCGCCTGCAGTATCTCGACACGCAGCTTGAACTCATGAACTTACACGTGCGCTATGACCAGGAACTGGAGCAATAAGCTGCGGCAGGTGGCGCAAGGCCTTCTGCTACTCACCCTGCTGGCCAGCTGCAAGGACAAGTCCCACGGTCCCACCGCCGGGGCGCCCGGGCAACCCGTAGCCACGCCGGCCGCGCAGCTCTACACCTGCCCGATGCACCCGCAAATCGTGCGCGACGCGCCCGGCAAGTGCCCCATCTGCGGCATGGACCTGGTGCCTAAAGCCAGCGGAGCCCCGACTACGGCGTCTGGGGACATGGCGGGCTCAACCCTGAGCCATCTGGTTACCGCGCCCAACGCCTCCGTGGTGTCGGGTATCGCCACCGTGCACCCCACCTCAAGCGCGGAGGCCGACACGCTCACCCTGCCCGGCGTGGTCGACTACGACCCACGCCGGAGCCGGGCCGTGGCCGCCCGCGTGGGTGGGCGCATCGAGCGGCTGCTGGTGCGCTTCAACTACCAGCCCGTGCGCAAGGGCCAGACGCTGCTAGAGCTCTACAGCCCCGAGCCTGGTGACGGCCGAGCAGGAGTACATCTTCTTATTGGAGAACGATGCCGACAATGCGGTCCTGGTCAACGGAGCCCGGCAAAAGCTGCGCCTGCTGGGCTTGAGCGAAAGCCAGTTGCGCGCCCTGACCCGCACCCGACGCCCCGACTACCGGGTCGCCGTGTTCAGCCCCTACGATGGCTACGTGGTGGAAAACACGCTGGCCGCGGCGGCACCAGCACCGCCGTCCCCATCCGGCATGGCCGAAGCCAGTGCCCCGGCGGGTGGCATGGGCGGCGCATCGGCCATGAACTCAGGAGCTCAACCAGCCGCTGAAACGGCCCCAACTGCCGCCCCAGCCCCGGCGCTCACGCTACAGGAAGGCAGTTATGTGAGTGCCGGGCAGACCTTGTTTCAGGTGATGAATACCGCGCAGGTCTGGGGGCTGTTCCAGCCCGGGCCTGGTGATGCGGCGCCTGCGTCCCGGTCAGACGCTGCAGGTGCTCGTGGACGGTGACCCCACCCATCCCCTGACCGCCCGCGTGGAGCTGGTGGAGCCCACGTACCGGGCCGGGGCCAGCACGCCGGCCGTGCGCGTCTCCCTGCCTAACCCCAAGGGGCTGCTGCGGCGCGGCACCCGCCTCACCGCCCGACTGACGAGCGCGGCCGCCAGCGGCTGGTGGCTGCCTCGTGCGGCCGTGGTGGACCTCGGTACCCGGCAGGTAGCCTTTGTAAGGCGTGGTCCCACGTTTGTGCCGGTCACGGTGCAGGTAGGCCAGCGCACCGCCTCGCAGGTCCAAATCCGGCAGGGCCTGCGCGGCACCGAGGACGTGGCTGCCAACGGCCAGTACCTGGTGGACAGCGAAAGCTTTCTGCAAACCACCTCCATTCCACCTTCCCCATCCCATGACTAGCCCACGACCCTTTTCGCGTTTGGCCGGCCGTTGGCTGCTGGTGCTACTGGTGGCACTGAGCAGCGCGGCCTGTCAGAAAACCAAGCCCGCTAACCAAGGGGCGGTGGGGGAGAAAGTGTACTACACCTGCTCCATGCATCCTCAGATTCACGAGGACGCCCCCGGCACCTGTCCCATCTGCGGCATGAATTTGATAGCCGTGAAAACGGTGCCCGTGGTAAAAAGCCTGCCGCCAGCCCCGCCGTATACACCTGCCCGATGCACCCACAGGTACATCAATCCAAACCGGGCCTCTGCCCCATATGCGGCATGGACCTGGTGAAACAGGCCGGGCATCCGACTCCGGCGGGAAGTGAGGCGACCAGCGGCGCGGACCTGACGCTGACCGCGCAGCAGGTCACGCTGGGCAACATTCACACGCAGGTTATCGGAACCAGCCCGTCGGAACTGTCCGCACCTACCGTGCTCACCGGCACCATCACCGCCGATGCCCTCCAAACGGAAAGCGTGAGCAGCCGGGTAGCAGGGCGCATTGAGCATTTATATGTGCGCCAGACCGGGCAGCTGATAAACCGAGGCGCGCCCCTGTTTTCCGTGTACAGCGAGCAGCTGCAGTCCCTGCAACAGGAGTACCTGCTGGCCCTGGCCCAAAGCCGCGAGCAGGGCGGCGCCTACCGGCAATTTGCTGAGGCCACGAGCCAGAAGCTCCGCCTCCTTGGTCTGACTTCCGGACAGCTCCGGCAGTTGGCCGCCCGGGGCCGGCCCAACCCGGTGGTCACGTACTACAGCCCAACCACCGGCACCGTGCAGACGCTGGACGTGGTACAAGGCCAATACGTGACCGAAGGCAGCCCCCTGGTGACGCTCACCAACCTGGCCACCGTGTGGGTCGAAGCGCAACTCTATCCGCAGGACGTGGACAAGCTTCCGATTGGCAAAAACGTCACGGTGCAGGTGGCCGGGGGTCCGGCTCCCATCAAGGCAAAGTCATCTTTCTGAGCCCCGAACTTAGTGGCGGCAGTCAGATTACCCTGGCCCGCATCCAGCTCGCTAACCCCGGAGGCCGCCTGCTACCCGGGGCTCAGGCGAACGTGTTGCTTGATGCTCCAACGGCATCCCCTACCGCTCAAACCACGTTGCGCGTGCCCGTGGAGGCCCTTGTCCGCGACGGCGAGAACAGTTACCTCTGGACGCAAACCGGTGAGCGGCAGTACCGCCGGGTGCGGGTCAGCACGGGCGAAGGCTCTGCCAGCAGCGTGCCCGTTACGGCAGGTCTGCCGCCCGGGGCCAAGGTCGTCGTGTCCGGGGCCTATTTGCTACAAAGCGAATATTCCCTGCGCCAGGGCGCTACCGACAGCATGAACGGCATGGCCATGTAAGCTGCCGAAACGCCATTTTTAATCCGTTGTGGTGCTGCGGTTCAGCACTTTGTTCCATTACCCTCCCCAACATTCATGAAAAAGCTTCTTTTCCTCGGCCTGGTGCTCACCAGCCTGTCCACCACCCTCTCGTCCTGCTCCGATAACAAGGGCACGGCGGAAACCAGCACGGCGGCCGGTACCAGTGCCACAACGGATAGCACTGCCACCCCCGGCGGCAACCCCGGCCCGGGCATCGCGACCGAAACCTATACCTGCACCATGCACCCCGAAGTCATTGCCAACGAGCCCGGCAAGTGTCCCAAGTGCGGCATGGACCTAGTCAAGAAATAACGCCCCGGACCAAGCACTTTTCAATTCCTCCTTTCATTAACTTAATCTTTTAACCCATGAACAACCAGCATCAGAGTCTGCTCGACGCCCTTAATGCCTGCATCGCCGCCTGCGAGTGGTGCGCCACCGCCTGCCTGCAGGAGCAGGACGTGAAAATGATGGTATCCTGCATCAGCCTCGACCGCGACTGTGCCGACATCTGCGCCCTCACCGCCCGCTTGGTAGCCCGGGGCTCCGTCCACGGCCAGCACCTGTTGCGGGAGTGCGCCGAAGTTTGCAAAGCCTGTGGGGATGCGTGCGCCAAGCACGGCCACATGCAGCATTGTCAGGAGTGCGCTGACGCCTGCCGCCGCTGCGAGGAGGCCTGCCGCGCCGCCCTGGCTGCATAATCCCCTGGAATTCGTAACACTAAAAGAGCCAACCTGCCCCGGGTTGGCTCTTTTCCGTTTGCTTTGGTTTGGAAAGTATATAATAAGGCAGTGAGCTTCTGGTTTCGGGCAGTTAGGGCAGCACCAGCTTGTAGGCTTTGGTCTCAAAAAGTATCCAGCAGCCCAGGGCCATGAGAAAGTAGGGTAGGATGAGGTGGCCGTAACGAGTCAGCACCCGCGAAAGCCCCGGGTGCTGCACCAGGTAATAGCTCACCAGGCACCACACGCCCACCATCGCGGCGAACACCCCGCAGTACAAGCCAACGACCATCGCCGGCAGCGTTGCAAACAAGGGGACGTACACGCTGACATTATCGGCCCCGTTGGCAATCGTTATCGCCGCCACCTGCAGCACGGTGGAGCCGGCGCTCACCGGCTGCGGAGACGCCTCCGCGGCCGAAGGGTCCCTTAGACGCCAGGCCCCGCGCAAACCGATAAAAATGGGTACCAGCCCCAGTCAACCCACCCACTGCGGCTGGGCGAGTTTACCGAGCACCAGACCAAACAGGCTGACCCCCACCAGAAAAGCCACACCCAGACACTGGCCGACAACGACCGACCGAACTGGATAGCGTGGGTTGCTGAACAACAAACTCAGCAAAAGCAAGTCATCGACGTTGGTGACGGCAAACGTCAGCAGAGCCAAGCCTAAGTGGCCCACAAGTCCATTCATGTGTTTTAATTAACCGGCAAAGGGCGTAACGAACCGGCGCGGGGAATTAGCAGCAGCCGCAGGCGCCTTTGCCCTGCTCCTGAATGGGCGGGCAGGGCACCGTGCCGTACGAGCAGAATACGCAGCAGTCGCCGGCCAAGGGCTTGAGCAGGGTGTGGCAGCGGGTGCACTCGTAAAACCACTGGCAGGCATCGGTGGGCATCTGCTCGGCCTGCGCGTTGTGACAGGCGGGGCAGGTGAGCACCGAAGTCAGCGTGACGGATGGCGTAGGAGTAGTGGGCGTCAAGGGAATCATAGCCGGGACGATTAGCGGGAAGGGGTGGGATTCAGC
This sequence comes from Hymenobacter humi, assembly GCF_042665855.1. Lineage (NCBI taxonomy): Bacteria > Pseudomonadati > Bacteroidota > Cytophagia > Cytophagales > Hymenobacteraceae > Hymenobacter > Hymenobacter humi. The sequence goes on from NZ_JBHTEK010000003.1 coordinate 174,037, forward strand.
ACCGGGTAGCCGGTGCCATTAATGGCTTTCTCGACCTGGGCAGCAGGCGTCACAGCCGGGTCAAAGCGTACCTGGGCGGTGCCCTGGTCGTAGGACACCTGCACGCTCTGCACGCCCGGCAGCTGCTGTACATCATGCTCCACGTGGCGGGCGCAGGCCTCGCACGTCATGCCCCCGATGCGATAGGAGCTAGTTTGCCACACCGGGACGGTGCTGGTGGCCGCCACCAGTTTGGGCGCCGCTGCTGGGTAGAACCGGGAACTGTAATAGGGGAAAGCGAGCAGCAGCGCGGCCAGCACCGTCACGCTGGCCAGAAAGCCGCGCGACTGCATCAGGGAGGGCTTAGCCGGCACGGGGCAGCCACAGTCATCAGCGGCCACGGGTACGGGCCGCAGTTTGTGGTACCAGGCAAAGCCGAGCACGCCCACCGTCAGCGCTATCAGGTAGGGACGCAGCGGCTCCAGCCACGAGAAGGTGGAGGCCACGCCGCCCAGCCCGCCAACAATGGCCAGCAGCGGGGTGAGGCAGCACAGCGAGGCCGCAAGGGCCGCCAGCAGGCCAGTGCCGGCCAGGGACTTGGAGGGAGTGGAAGCGGGCTGGTTCATACGGCGGCGGTAGTGAGAGCAGTGGAAGCAGAAGCCAGCAGCGGCTGCACAAGGGGCCGCAAAGCGGGCGTTAGAGTATAGAACACGGTCTGCCCGACTTTGCGCGCCTGCACCACACCGCCGTCCTTAAGCTTGCGCAGGTGCTGGGAAATGGCCGAGACGTTCATCTGCAGCACGTCGGCCAGGTCGCACACGCAGAGCTGCTGCTGGTCAAGCAGCAAAAACAGCATCTTCAGGCGCACTTCGTTGCCCGCCAGCGCCAGCACGGCTGCTACGGCTTCGATGCCCGGCGCGGCCGAGGCCAAACGCTGCTTGCTGTGTTTAATATGCGCCGCGTCGGCAAACACCCGGATGCAAGAGGAAGCAGTCATAATTATCGTTTCGCCAAAGATACTACTTTCGTATTTAAGCAAACACTAAAATTAAAACAGCATACGGAGACTGCCTCTTCAGCATCCTGGCCAGCATAGCTGCTACAGTGTTACCTCCTGAAGTATTACCGCGGCAATCGTTGGTTTCGTGGTTCAGTACTCCTGAGAGGCGGCATTTTTCCATCCCCCTCGAAGCGGGGGTTGTCCCAATGCAGTTGCCCAAAGCCATACTGGTGCTCATCCACTGCCCCCAGTTCCCGCTGCATTACCTGCTGCAGCTGGTCTTTCTTGACATCTTGATTCCAATCCTTGCCTTGACTTTTGACTATCTCAATTTTGTGCGTGAAGGCCAGACACCGGCTTGCCGCCTGATTAAAGGCGCCCAAAGCGTCACGGTTCATAGGCACGTGAAACTGGAAGGTGTTCTGCGCCGACTTAACGGAATGAATCAGTTCGTCCCGCAGCGTTGGACTTATCGTCCGGGCCTCCTTGGCCCCGCTCTCCTGGTAGTAGTGCACCGTCGCTGCCGCGTTGTAGATTTTGAGTTTGTCGCTTAAAGCCTGAGCGCTGGCTACGTTGCTGGTGGTTACTTCCACTGTGAGCAGCTGCTCGTGCTCCCGCACAACTTTCATGGGGTTCTCCGCCCCGGCAAAACCGGCCAGCAGCCGCGTGTCGAAATGATGCCCCTGGGTGTCGTTGTCAAAAGCCGCCCGAATGGTGGGAATACTGGCTTCGGTGAGCAGGCGCTTCAACTCGAAAATCTTATTCTGGGTGAGCGTGCCCGCCGTAGATGCATATAGGGCCTTGTCATTGGGATGCAGCTGCGCATAGGAAAGCGCATCGAGCGCCGACTCGCTGACCAGCAGGTGCGTTGCCGGGCCGTCCTCCGGGAGCTTGCTGAGCCAGAGCGAGCGGGAAAACTGACTTTCGGGCGCCTGGCCCTTGAACCCCTCCCCTTTGAGCTCCAGGCCCACCACGCGCCCTTCGTGATAAGCCGGAAACGCCGTGTTGACAAAGGTTTTGGCGGGCAGGCCCGGGCGCTGGACGGTATGGAACTGGTTGAGGATACGGCCGGCGAATTGCGGCCGGGCCAACGTGCTTTTGGTAATACCCCGGCTTTCCAGATAAGCCGTGTTTTCCAGGGGCCGGCAGTTTTTGGTGTAGATGCTGTGGAACTTCTCACCCGGCGCGGTTTCCGCAATGGGTGGCAGGTCCAGCCGGGGCCGCTCAGCTTCGGGCAGGTTGAGGTAGGTGCGAAAGTGGTCGTTTACCGCCTGCCACACGGTGCGGTCCGGCGGCTGGGCGATGCCACTGATGCGTCCTGAGTTCAAGCGGCACTTCATCCAGTCGATGACGCTGCCCTTGTCTCGGTCGTCCTGGCTGTTGAAATACATCCAGTCGCCGCCCCGGCCCTTGAAGACGACGAGGGTGTCATCGCCCTCAAAGACGTGCCATTTGCCTTTGCCTAAGTTCTCCCCTTTTTGAGGGTATAGCCATAATAATGCAGCAGCTCAGGCAATTCAACCTGCTCCTTGATATTCTGAAAGGTCAGCTCGTGTTCCATATCAGTCGCTTGGGAAGGGGGCATAGCAAAGCCAAGGCCCGGCGCTGAGCGTCCGGGCCGGGCCTGCAGAAAAGAAGATGTTTAGGGGTGATGTGGTCCTTAGAGCCGGGGCCCACGGGTTTTGACCTGGGGAGCTTCCACGGCCGGCGCAGCCGTCGTGACTGCCCGGGTAGCCTTTGCTGCCTGCTTCTGGTGCGGGGCCTGCCGCTGCTGGAGTTCGTGGGCGGCGGGCTTTACTTCCAGGCAGGCCTTGGCGGCATTCACCTGCACGGTGCCGTCGAACTTCGGGCCGCCGGTGCCGCTGGCCATGTTGGCTAGCGCCACCACCTTGCCCTCGCGCAGGTCCTTGCTTTGCTCCGGACTGAGTGGAACGCCGGCCACGGTGTCATGCAGGGTGACTTTGTTTTCCGGCAGCACCACGACTTTGTTCATGGTCTGGTCCACGGCTACGTAGCCGTTATATTCCCGGCCCTGCTCATCACGAAGTCCCCGAACGAGGCCCGCGTTGCCCTCTTTTTCCAGCTTCTCGCGCTGCTCGGGGGTGAATACCTGCCCGCCAATCTCGTTGGGAATGACCAGCTTCTGCTGGGGCAGTTCCAGCTTTAGCGTAGCTGAGCCGTCGGCTTCGCGGTGCAGCACCATCTTGCCCTCGAAGCGCACGGGCTCCCTACCCTCGCGCCCCGCCACTGCCATCGGCAGCAGGTCGGTTTTCTCACCACGCAGCAGCTTGCTTAATTGGCCGCTGGCGGCCAGTTCCTCGAACTTTAGCCCGAGGGAACTGAGAACCTTAAGCGGCGTTTCCCGGGCCTCAAACAACAGGGAAGGATTTGCTCTAGGTGCAACCCTTGCTTGCGCACCCAATCCATCCAGCGCGGGTGTAGCCTCGCTCGGCTCGGGCGCTGGCGCACCACCGGGCTGCTCCAAGGCAGGGAGTGCCCCCGGCCCCGCCTGCCGGGTTAAACGGGCCTGCAGCTCCTGGCGGGTTTTCTCATAGTCGACTTCCAGGCTCTGCCGCGTCTTCGGGCCGCCGTTCAGATGGGCATAGAAGTTTTTCAGGAACGCCGATGCAGGATTACCGCTGGTGTCGATGTCGAACAGGCTTTTGGCTTCCCGGATTACCTGCTCCGTGGTCTTGCCCTGCTGCTGAGCGACCAGCGCCACGCGCTGGCCGGCGGCGTGCTGCTGCACCTGCTCGGGCGCGGTGAGCGCGTGCTTGGGCACAGCCGACAGCTGGGCGCTCAGGGCGTCCCACTGCTTCACGCCGAAGGCGTCCTTCACCTGGCGGCTGCGCGCGGGCTCGTACCCCTCGTCATAGCCGGCTTCCTGCCGGCGATTAGATGCCTGTTCGGGCTTCTCCACCACGACTATGCCGTTGCCCACTTGCTTAAAGCCCTGCAGCGTGGCTTCCAGCTGGCCCAGCTTGTTGGAAGCGGGGTCGTAGCTGACAGCAAACCGGCCCCTGAGCTTGCCGCCCGGGTCACGTTCCATTGTCAGGGCACCCACGGCCACCCCCGCCTCCCTAAGCTGGTCGAGGTAGGCCCGCATTTCCAACAGCGGGGCCACCTCGTCGCCTTTCTGCCGCCACTGAATCTGCAGCTCCCCTATGTGCGCTGGTGCAGCAATAACTGCGGGCGGCAGCTCAGCTTCTGGCTGGGGCCCTTGCCCCTCCCCTACCGGCGCCGTTGGTTCCGGCTTGACCGGCTGCGGCGTTTCTTCCACTTTGGTGGGGCTCCCCGGTTCGGGTACTTCACTCGTGTGGCTTTCTTGTGCAGGTGCGGTAGTTTGCTCGGAGCGAGCAGCTATCGGCTCAGTAATCTGCTGCCTCGAGTCAACCTCCGGCACGGGGGCCGGGGCTGGCTCCCCAAATACGGACCTAAGCGGCTCCTGAGCGTTGGGGCTAAAGCCGACGCGCCCCTGCTGCACCACCTTCCAGTTGTCACCAATCTTCTCCAGCAGCGTGGGTCGTTCCAGTCGCACGTACTGGTCAGCCTGCCCGGGAATTTTGCCCAACTGGTACACGCTGCCCAGCGTGTCGTTGTAGGAGCTCATCAGGGGCCCATCGGCGCCGGGAGCCGGCAGTAGCGCCGCTTGCTTGGGATTTGCCGGGTTCAGCTGGAACTGAAAAAGGCTGTGGTGCGCCTGCTGGGGCTGGAGCCAATCGCCGGCAATGTTGCCGTTGGCGGTGGGCAGCTGGCTCAGGTACAGCGGCGCCGGGGTCGGGTTTTCATCTAGCTCTGCCATGGAAAGGAGGGGTTAGGGGTGAGGCCGAAGCGGAATTCGACGCTGCAAACCTATCCGGGTCCCCAACCCGATTGGCAGAAAGTTGACGAACGGTTGAAATCGAGTGGTGAGAAACGCGCAGGCCACACGAACGGGCTGTCCATTGAGCCTAGGTACGCACCCTATCCCTCTTATTTCTCCACCTTTTCCTTGATGAGGTGCCGCAGGTTGGGGTCCTGCCTGATGCGGAGGAGCTCACGCTCGCACAACTCTTTCACGTCCGTCTTGATGCGGTTGAAGTTGGCCTTAATCATTTCCTCGGCCTCGTCCTCTCCGGTGGCCGGGTTGATGAAGCTGGTAATGTCCGGGATGGGCAAATAGGCCTGGGCCTCCGCGGCGACCGTTTTCACGTCCACCTGAATGCGGGCGTGAAACACCTTCTGGCCGATTTCCTCCCCGAAGTTGTCGGCCACGGCCCCCACGAAGTTGCCCTGGGTGAGGTTGGCAATGGTGCTCGCAGGAATCATGCTGTCCATCTGGGTGGAGAGGCTGGTGCTGGTTTCGCGCATGTTGATGCTCAGACTCTGGCGCTGCTGCAGGATTTTGCCAAACCGCTCACTCAGCCACTTGCCGCTGTTGCCCGCTACCTGGCCGCTGAACACGTTGCCCACGGTATTCTTGATAACCTCGGCTTCCTTCTGGCCATAGTCGCGCTCGAGCCTGCGAGAAGTCCTGGAAGCCCAGGCAAGTGCTCACCTTGTTGCTGCGAGCCGTGGCAATGAGGTTGTCCAGCCCCTTGAAATAGATGGTGGGCAGCTCGTCAATGATTATGGACGATTTACGCTTGCCCTTCTGATTCACCAGCTTCACCAGCCGGGCGTTGTAGAGGCCCAGCGCGGCCCCGTAGATAGCCTGGCGCTCGGGGTTGTTGCCCACGCACAACACCTTGGGCTCCTCGTTGCTGTTGATGTCGAGCGTGAAGTCGTTGCCCGACATCACCCAGTAGAGTTGCGGCGACGCCAGGCGGCCCAGCGGGATGCGGGCACTGGCTATCTGCCCTTCCAGCTGCTCAATGGCGTCTTTCTGGAAGGCCGACACGAAGGGCTTGACCAAGTTTTCGATTTCGGGGTACGAGGCGAGCACTGGAAAAATCTCCTCGTAGTCGCGGCTCAGAAACTCGATGACGTGGGGAAAGGTGCAGTACTTGCCCTTCTCAAACAGCTTTAGAAACCAGATGATGGCGGCCACGAAGTTGATGGGCGACTCCACGAAAAAGTCCCCCTGCTTCTGAATCCAGCTCTTGTTGAGGTTGAGCATGATGGTTGAGGCGCTTTCGTAGGCGTCCACGATGTCGGACATGAGCTCGGGTAGCAGGGGGTTGCAGCGGTGGCTTTTGCGGGGTTGTCGAAGTTGATGACGTAAAAGCCCACCGGCCGGTCAAACTTGTCCTGGTGGCGCAGCAGCGTGTTGTAGCAGATGCGGCTGAGGTCGTCAAACTTGTAGTCGTAGATGTACATGCAGAACCCCTTGGCCAGGTGCTGGCGGATAAACTCGTTGATGATGGCAAAGCTCTTGCCCGAGCCCGGCGTGCCCAGCACCATGGTGGCCCGAAACGGGTTGACCACGTTCAGCCAGCCGTGGTGCTGCTTGCCCCGCAGCAGGTAGCTGGTGCGCAGGTTCACCGAGAACTCGTTTTCCATCAGCCGCTCCTCCTGCGGAAAGCTCTCGTTGTCTTTGTTGAAGATGTCCTTCATCAAATCGTTATTGAAGAGCCGGCTCAGCCAGGCGCCGGCACTGAGCAGCAGCAGAAAGCCCGCGGACAGAAGCCCCGCGTATAAGGCCGTGGCCAGCCCGGCGGGCATAGAAAGGCTGCGCAGCAGGTCGGCCCCGTACAGCAAGGCGAGGCCAATGACGGCGTAGCCGGCCACGGAAATCCCCTTTACCTTTTCATCCTTGCGGCCCCGGGTGCCCAGGCAGCTCAGCAGCAGGAACACCACGGCCAGGGTCTTACTCACCCAACTGGCCTTAAACAAAAAGGTGTTACGGGTGAAGCTATCCAAGAGCCGTTCCACCACGGCCGGTGCCCACCCCATGACCCTGAAGTAGCCAAAGCAGTAGTAGTAGATGTTCAGGCCCAGCAGCACGATGGCAAACAGGCGCATAAACTCCATGATTTTCCGTAATCCCTTTTCGTCTTCCATCAGTCAGCACTGGTGAGGTTCCGTTTTAATCCGGCAACCTACCCAGGCGCTAAGGCCTTTCTGGGCACTTCTTGACGAGCAGCAGAAAGTCAGGGGTGAGGCGCACCTGCAACACACGAATGGCACCGCTCATAAAAGGTTATACCGTCGGCGGTGCCGTTGATAAAGGGAGTTGAGTGATTCAGGAAACTACTTGCCTGGTTTCAATTTTACGTTTCGCTTCGGTGGCTCCTGGTTTGCTGGTACCGGCAGCTTGGAGATTAAGCCGGTTACGGGTTTGAGCGGGCTTTGCTGCTTTGCCTGCTCTGTCCTTGCTCTAGCAAACTCCTCGCGCAGTTGCCCCGCCTTGTAGCCCGCTTCTTGTCCCTTCACTCTTATTCCGCTCCATTCGAAGCTCACCCCCGCAAGGTGCCACCTCGGTCGTGGGTGTAGCGCACGCTTATCTGCTGGTTCAGCAGCTGGGCCGCCAGCCACTCCTCCCCTCCTATCGGGCAGGCTAAACAAGTGCTTTAAGGCTTGGCCTACCTGCTCGCGGGCGGCTTCCTTTTTCGGGTCGAGGTCCTTGATGCTGCGGCGGCGCTCGGGCAAGGGCTGCATGCCCAGCTCCTGGCTTATCTGACGGGTGATGGCCGGCTGCCGGTAGAAGTTATTGTCCGTCCGCAGAGCGGGGCCGCCGTCAATCGGCACCCGATTAAGGTAGATGTGCACGTGGGCGTGCTTCTTGTCGCGGTGCTCGTACACGACTACCTGGTGGCGGTCGATGGGCGCCCCAATCAACTCACAATACCGGCGGGCCGCCGCCACTTTTTGCTGCAGGCTAACGGCCTCCCCTCGGTCCAGGAAAGAATGGTATGCCACACCGGTTTTCGTATTTTTTTACTCTGACTGGCGATGCTTTTCATCTCCTGCGCCATCTCCTTTGGGCTGCCCGGAATGACATTGGAAACGACCAGAAGTGGCGCTTCGCCGGGCTCTTTTCCCTTGCCCTTTCGCTGACCGGCCCCGTACGTAAGGGCCCCTTCAAAGTCACTCCCCGTGGTGGTTTTCGCTATCATACCAGATACCCCCTGATAATAGTTAAGGCCTGCACCAGCTGCTCTTCATGGCTACTGAATGCCTTACCGGCCTGAGCCAGCCGCGCCATCTGATTTAAATTTGTGCCAATACCAACGAGCTGCTTTCGTAGTTCAGCGGGTAACACTTCCTTACTTCGGTCCCCAATCCGACCACTCGGAGATAATCGGAAACCTTCTTGAAGCCGGCCGCTTTGGCCTTGGCGGCAATGGCTTTCTTCTCGTCGGCGGTCACGCGAAAGTGAATCTGAGCGTCGCGGTTGGGCTCAATTGGGTGCGGGCTGGTTTCTTCGTGCATGCGTCCGTTGAATGGCTTTACAGGAGCTTCCTACGGCTAAAAGCACTAATAGGGCTATTCCACACCACCTGCTTTATCCTCGCACCAGTAACCAGAACCCCGCACAGAGGACCAGCAAGCCATGTCTTTGTGTACACAAAGACATGGCTTGCTGAGCGGTGAACCAACACCTGAACGAGGACAATGAACGGGGCTAGGGCTAGATTTCGATGGCAATATCAATTGCAACCACACAACATTGCAACATTGCAACTATGCCACTAAAATTCGCTTGTATTAAATGCATTCATCGTCTTATGATGAAACGTTGAGCAACATTCGTGTTGCCACAACGCAACACTACAACTTTGCCACAATGTCACTCCTACTACATTTTTAGCCTTCTCAAAACACTACGCCAATTTTGCAACAAAGCCACTTCACAACTTTGCACCTATGCAACACGGTTCATAACACCTGCAATAATTTATCGCAACAGAGTTGCTTTGCAACAATGCCACGATGTACCTTCGCCACATTGTGACAAACAACTAGAGCAACTTTGTTTATTTGCAACTTTGCAACAATGTTCATTTGCACATCCTTACTTTGCAACAACCTAACGTTGTGGCATTGCAACAATTATCTTTTGCAACTTTGCAACAAGAGCTAGTTGCAACAAAGCAACTCTGCCCCACACAGCCCTTTTACCACTCCTGAATTGCCTTATGACACAACCTCACGTTATCGCGTTTGCTACCCAGAAGGGAGGGGCGGGAAAGTCCACGATTGGCACCCACATGGCATCCGCCCTGTGCTACTACTATGGCTACAAGGTCGCCATGGTAGACTGTGACTACCCGCAGAACTCCCTGCATGCCTACCGGCTGGAAGAGCAGCACCGCCTGCAGTCCGAGTCGGCTTTTCAGGCCCGGCTAATCAAGCAGGGGGTGCCGCCTTACCCGGTTATCATCTCCAGCGTCGAAAAGGCGGTGGCCTCCATTGAAGGGCTGTTGGAGCAGGACTACGACTTCATTTTGGTGGATACCCCCGGCACCGTGAACGTGATGGGCTTGCCGGAGCTGCTGCGACTGGTCGATTACATCTTTCTGCCCATCGAGCCGGACAAGGGCTCCATTGCTTCCACCATGTCCTACATGGCCATTCTGGGTCAGTTCGTGCAGTCACGCGATGCAGACTCCAACCTGCAGGGCTATTACGCCTTCTGGAACAAGTTTGTAAAAGCCGAGAAGAAAGCCATTTACGAGAAGACCGAGGCCCTTTTCAAGGAGAAGGAAATGCCGCTGCTCACGAGCCGGGTGGAGCTGCTGATGACCTACAAGGAAAACCGCTCGACCATGTTCCCCTTGCCCGAGCGCGACCTCAATCGCCTGGGCCTGGGCCAGCTCATCATGGAAATCCTCACCCTGGTAGTAGGGGAGGGGCAAGTTACACCCTCGGGGAAAGCCATTGCCTACACCCCGCCGCCGGTAGAGCCCACGCCCGCGGCCGTGGAGGCCGAGTAAGCGCTTCCGGTTTTCCCGCATTTCATTCCCACGCCTTAACGCTTGTCCATCATGGCAAAAGCCACCACCAAAAAGCCCAAGCTTACCCCGGAAGAACAGATGGCCGAACTAGCCCGCCTGACGGGCTCCGTCGCTTCCATCAGCCACATGGGGCCCAGCCAGCCCTTCGCAATTCCAGCTCCCGAACCGGCTGCAGTCCCGGCCCCAGCTACCGCAGCAGCAACTACCCAAGCAGCACCGCCCGTAGCCCCCGCACCGGTTGAGCCAATAGCTGCCGTACCTACCGCTGTACCCGTAGTGGAGGCACCAACGCCAGTGATGACGCCCACAGCACCGGAGCCTAAGGCAGAACCAAAGGGTGAAAAAGAGCCCAAGGAGCGGGTAGCCCCGACCCAAGTGGCACAACCGGTTACAGTGGCAGGAGAGGAGCCAGAAAACGCCCTGGATGAAGACCAGGGGTGGAACCCACGCCGGCATCGGCTACGGGCAACACCCTGCAGTTCTCATTTGAGGGCCTTTATGCTCCCTCGGAGGAAAAGAAAACCTTCCAGGTGCGCATTACGGCGACGCATCAGCAGCTTTTCCAGCAAATGGGGTTGCTGCTGGGCGGGGCGCCTCCTCGGCGGACGTCATCCACAACATCCTGAATCAGTTCGTGGAGCAGCACGAGCAGCAAATCCAGAAAGCGCTGCAACGGCAGCTGCGGCAGATGATGAGCCCCAAAAAGTAGCGTTGCCGCTACTCGAATCTATCCTAAGGCCCGCTGCCTCGGCGCGGGCCTTTCTATTCCCGTCTTCCCCGTCTTGGTATCCTTGCTCCGCTGAACGAGTAGGGGAGGGGAGGAGCTTTATCGCTACCCGATATGCTTCTAAATTGTAACAAGTTGGCTGTTGCCTTAGCCATGGTATTGGCCGGTGCCGTGGCGAAGGCGGAAACGCCACTCCTACCAAACCCATCGGCCCGTAGCCTAGCGACCAGCGATTCCTTGCGGGGTCTGCTGCAGCAGCGGGACTTATCCGACTCAACACGTTTTCGGCTCCTGGGAGCCCTGCGCGACGAGCTGTTTACGCAGGCGGACCCGGATGCCCGGCCAGTCGGCGAGCAGGCCGTCGCACTGGCCACCCGCCGACGCGACTGGCAGGGCGCAGCCGAGGCGCTTTTCCAGGCTGGTGGTGTTCTGCGAGCGGAGCAGCGACTACGTGGGCGCCACTAAATACAGCCAGCAGGGGTGGAGTTGGCCCGGGCCCATGCACTGCCGCAGCTGTGGCGCTTTACGCAGTGCCTGGGGATGCTGGCCGTGGACACCAAGGACGCGGCCCAGGGGCTGCGGTGGATGCGGCTGGCCTACCGGCAGCAGGCCGGGGCCGCCCGGGTAACCCCCAAGGAGCGGGGCGGCCTGCTGCTAAATCTGGCCACCAGCTTCATGGTTTTGGAGCAGTACGACTCAGTACTGCACTACGCGAAACGGGCATTGCCCCCAATGCAGCAAGCCGGTGACGCCCGGGGGCAGGGGATGGTGTACCAGTTCCAAGGGGAGGTGTACGCCCTGCTGCGCCCGCATACCCCGGCCCGGCTGGATTCTGCGGTGACCAACATACGGCGGGCCTTGAAGCTCTTGCAACAGCACCACTTCCCTTCCCACGCGACGGCCTGTGCCCTGGCATTAGCCCGCACCTACCGACAGATTGGCCGCCCGGCAGCGTCGCAGCAGGCGGCGGAATTGGCCTTGCGTATGGCTCGGGAGACGCCGATGCCCGAGTACGAGGCCGAGGCCCTAGCGGCTCTGGCCTGGGCGCAGGCCGACCTGGGCCACGTAGCGCGCTCTATAGAGCTGGATAAACAGGCCCAAGGCTTGCAGGATTCGCTCTTCAGCCGCGACAAAGCCCAGGCGTTGGCCCAGCTGCAGGTGGGCTACAATGTACAGCTGCTCACGCAGCAGAAACGCGCGGCCGAGTACGAGCAGCGCACCCAGCGGGCCCGGCTGCAATCTCTTCTGTTGCTGCTGGGCGGGTTGACGGCCACCCTGGGCGTGGGCGCGTGGCTGCATTGGCGACTGCGGCGGCAGAAAGCCTTGCTGGCCGTGGCCAACGAGGTTAATCGCCAATCGGCGGCCGAGAAAGAGGTGCTCCTGCAGGAAATACACCACCGGGTAAAAACAACCTGCAGCTGGTCAGCAGCCTGCTGGCCTGGCAGAGCAGCGTGCTGCCCGAGCCGGCGCTGACGGCCGCGCTGGCCGCCAGTCAGGCCCGCATTCAAAGCATGGCCCTGGTGCACGAATTCCTGTACCGGGCCGACGACCTGGCGCAGGTTCGCCTGGACGCCTATCTGGCCGAACTGCTTGATTTTCTTCATCTTTCACACAACTCGGACGAGCGCCCCGTGCAGCTCAGCACTGACCTCCACCCGCTGGTTTTGGAGGCTCGCGAGGCGACGTCCTTCGGTCTGTTGGTAAACGAATTAGTCAGCAATGCGCACAAGCACGCTTTTCGGGGCCCCGGGCCGGGCCACCTGCACGTTTCCCTTTCTCCTCGTCCCACGGGCTTTCAGCTGTGCGTCATCGACAACGGCGTCGGCTTGCCCAGTGGGGGAGGAGGAGGCCGCGTCCCGCTCGCTCGGGTTGCAGCTCGTGCACCGGCTCGCTAAGCAGTTAAAAGCAACTGTGACGGCCTCTCCATCCGAACCCACCGGCACCCGCATGGAGGTCACCCGCAACTAAGCCGGGGCCTGGCGGTGCCATATTGCTACTCTACCCTATGGCAACCATTCTCATTGTTGAAGACGAATTACTGATTGCGGATGAAATCCAGCGGGCCCTGGTCCGCCTGGGTCATAACCCGCTCGAACCCGTCGACAGCAGTGACGAAGCCCTGCAGGTGCTGGCGCAGCAACCCGTGGAGCTGGTGCTCATGGACATTAACATCGCCGGCGACTGCGACGGCATTGCCGCGGCCCTGCTCGTGCGTCGGCAGTTTGCCGTGCCCGTGGTGTTTCTCACCGCCCGCTCCGACTCAGCCACGCTCAACCGCGCCAAGCTGGCCCAGCCCTACGGCTACCTGGTTAAGCCCTTCACGGATGATTCGCTACGGGCTCAGATTGAGCTGGCCCTCTACAATGCTTACCAGGCCGGGCCTATTGGCCCCGTGACGGACCTGGCCGGAGCCGCCGGGGACGAGGTTCTTGGCGCCGCCGAGCGCTGTCCCAAGTTCAAGGAATACCTGTTCGTGCGCAAAGGCTCGGGCCACGTCAAGGTGCTGCTGCGCGACATCCTCTACTTTGAGGCCCTGCAGAACTACGTGCGCCTGCACACGGTCAAGGAGAACTTCGTATTTGACTCCACGCTCAGGGAGCTGGAGCAGAAGCTGCCCGACCAATTCTTTAAAACCCACCGCTCCTACATCGTCAACCTCGACCACGTGCAGGCCTACGAGGAAAGCAGCGTGCTGCTGGGCAAGGACTACATTGCTGTCAGCCGTTCCTGCAAAGACGAGCCAAGAGCCGCATTCACTTGGTGGGTTAGGGTCAAAACCAACCGCTTCCGGACATTTCAAAGCCTCCCTCAACTCACCTAAAAAGGGCTTAAAAGTGTCATTAACAGCCTTTTTATGCGTATCTTGTAGGATGGAACAACCCTTCGAAAAGCCGCCTTTCTGGAAATCAGACCGCGCTCCTTTTGCGAGCTACCGCGAACTGGATACCTTCCTGCGCATGTCCAGCTTCGCGTGGCACGCTGAGCTGGCCTGCCGCAAATGGCTGGAGCGGGGAGCCACTTTCCCGGGCGGGCTCAACACCCCGAAAACCACTGACTGGATGGCCGTGCTCAGCTACCTTAACCCGCACCTAGATGCCACCCAGCAGTTTGGCATCTCCCCAGCCGACGCGCCGGACGTATCCATCCTACGAGCCTACCAGCTGCTACTCTCCGGCCTGCCGGTTGAGCAGATTGCCGAGCGCCTGGAAGAACATCCGCTACCGGACAATCTCACCGATTTTCTGGTCCGGGGCTAGGCCGCCTTTTTTCGCTTTAAATACGGTAAACACCAGGGCCCGCTGCAGTGTGTTACGCCCAATCGTAGCGGCCGCCGTGGCGGGGCTGATAGGTAAAGCTGACGTGCCCCTCGTCGTGGCCAGCAAGTAGCTGGTGCAGCGCCTGCCGGGTTATGGACCGGTGCTGGTGCCACTTCTCACGCAGAAACCACGGCGCGGGGGACGTGATACGGTGGTCGCGGCGGTGATGGCAGCGGCCGCGCTGCCGGGCCGACCAGGCCCAGCGTTTTTGGGTTGTTTCATGGGAGCGGTTAGGTTGGTACCTACCGCTCATGGCATGTGGTCTGATAGCGCTTCATGGATAGCAAAGGATGCTGCCGCCGGACCTGCTGCGGGCCTTTTGGCAAAAACAAGGTACGCCATTCGTGTGGAGAGGGTGCACCTCACCACCCAATTCCAACCGTTCGTCAACTTTCTACTAATCGGGTTTTGGGGCCGATAGGTTTGCAGCGTCAAACCCCGGTTTGGCAGTTCCACGCCCGGCCTGGTTGACCCGGGGTGCCACGCTAATTCCTTTCGATGCTCAGCGCCTATTCCTGGAGTCAGTTTGGTTTGTTTACCCTGGCTCTAGTCCTCTGCTACTACCTCGTGGTTGCCCTGCTGTACTACCGGGCTGAACTCACCGCCCTGCTCAGGCCCGGCAACAAGCCCGCCAGCGCTCAGGCTCGCCAGGGCGGGCGCGATGGCTCCCCGGCCCTGGTGCGCCCCACCTCGGCCTTTGCCCCGGCAGCAGCGGCGGAATCCGCACCTGTCGATGCCGACGCTGAAACTGAAAGCCCAGCCGGCGGCGCGGCGGAAAACCTTCCCACGGCGGCCGAGAGTGTGGTAGGAGGAGCTGCCCGACTCAACCGCCGCCGCTACCGGCCAGGACGAGAGCCGTAGCGAGGAGACTCCCCTGGACGCTACGCAATCAACTCAGCCTGAAGCTCAGGTGCAGGACGAAGCCCGGACCGAAGAGGCCGACCAAGCCGATGAGCGGCTGGCGGCCCTGGTTCGGCAGCAGGTGCCTTCGCAAACCGAGGAGGAAGAATTGCAGCCCACTGTCGCGGCCCTGGAACCGGACACCATTTCAGCCGAACCTTCAGTGGATGGCTACGAGCCCCTGGCCACGTTCGACGAGCCGGTGGCGTCGCTGCTGGACATTATCACCGCCGAGCCGGCCTCGCAGTTGGTGGCCGCCGATTCGGTCAGCGAATACATCGCCCGGCTGCAGGCGGGCCAGAATCCGCCCTGCCCGCGGCCCTGCAGGGCTCCTGCCTGGCCGAGCAGATGGCCCAGCACCTGGACCACTTCAACGCGGAGCTCAACGCTCTCTTAGAGATGGACGAGGCCTAATCCAGGCCCTGTCCCTTTCACCCATTCCCTTTCCTCTAATTCTTTCCCTGTTGTGATGAACAAGAAGCACTTTTTTACTTCCCTGACCCTGTGTGCCCTGCTACTCACCTCCCAGCTTCTGTACGCCCAAGGCGCCGGCAACGGCACGGCCGGCATTCAGGATGCCACCACGCAGGTGACCAGCTACTTTGACCCGCTCACCAAGCTCATGTACGCCATCGGCGCGGTGCTGGGCCTGGTCGGGGCCATCAAGGTGTACGGCAAGTGGAACTCGGGCGACCAGGACACCCAGAAAACGGCGGTGTCGTGGTTCGGCTCCATGATTTTCCTGGTCATCGTGGCCACGGTGGTACGCTCCTTCTTCCTCTAAGCCGTCGCCGTGCCCATCTACGACCTCAATCGCGGCATCAACAAGCCCGTCGAATTCAAGGGCCTGGTGGGCAGCAACATTTACTTCCTAGTGGCCGGCATCGGGCTGGTGTTCGCATTGTTCGTGACCTGCTACCTGCTCGGCGTGCCCCTGCTGCTCACGGTGCTGGGCACCTTTCTGGCCGGGGGCGGCATGTGGGCCGGGGTGTTTGCCCTGAACCGCCGCTACGGCGAGCACGGGCTGATGAAGGCCGCCGCCCGGCGCTCGTCGCCCAAGTACATCACCAACCGGCACAGCCGCTTATTCCAACGCCTCAACGAGGACCCGACCAGCCGCGCCTAGCGGCTGGTTTTGGGTGCTTTCACTGCCTATGAGCAATAAGGTTCTGCCCTCCGTTTCCCTGGAATCCAAGCAGCCCATCTACAAGGTGGAAAAAGACTGCCTCATCTCGAAGAATGCGGACGTGACCGTGGCCTTTCGGCTGGATTTGCCCGAAATCTTCACTCTCTCGCGGGAAGACTACGCCCAGCTGCAGGCCGCTTTCGTGAAAGCCGTGCGCCTGCTGCCCGACCACTGCGTGGTGCACAAGCAGGACTGGTACGTGGAGGACAAGTACGCCCCCGGCTTCGAGGCCGAGCGCACCCTGCTCTCGTCGGCCTACGAGCGCCACTTCAACGAGCGGCCCTTCCTGAATCACTTCTGCTACCTCTACATCACCAAAACCTCGTCGGAGCGGCCCAACTGGGGCAGCACCTCGGGGCTGCTGGCCCGGCGCAACATCGTGCCCAAGGACATGCTCGACACCAAGGTGCTGGAAAGCTTTTTCGACAACGTGGGCCAGTTCGTGCGCACCCTGGAAGGGGTGGGGCCTACCAACGCGCCCTACATCCGCTCGCACCGCCTCACCTCGGATGAGCTGGCCGGCACGGCCGAAAAGGCCGGGCTGCTGGAAAAGTACCTGGCGCTGGACCTGTCCGACCAGGCCCTGCAGGTGGACCTGGACCTGACCCAGGGGCTGAAAGTGGGGGCGGAGTTCTGCCAGATGTTCTCGGTGGCCAACCTCGACGACTTGCCCACTTCGGTTGAAACGGATATTCGCTACGAGCAATACAGCACCGAATACTCGGACTTCCCCATCAGCTTCGCCGCGCCGCTGGGCTTGCTGCTGGGCGCCAACCACATCCTGAACCAGTACGTGTTCCTGGATAGCACCACCAAGACGGTTAAGACCTTCGAGCAGAAGAAGGACCGGCTGAACTCGCTCTCGCTCTACTCCCGGCAGAACGCCATCAACTTCGAATACTACAACGCCTTTCTCAACGAGCTTACTGCCCACAAGCGCCGGCCGGTGCGGGTGCACTGCAACGTGCTCACCTGGGGCCGGCACGAGGAGGAGCTGACCGAGGTGCGCAAACTGGTGAACGCGGCCTTCAACACCATGAACTGCAAGCCGCGGCAAAACACCGTGGATATCGCCGCGCTCTACTGGGGCGGCATCCCGGGAAACGCCGGCGACTTCCCCGCCGAGGAGACCTTCTACACCTTCATCGAGCAGGCCGTCTGCTTCTGGGCCTGCGAAACCAACTACCGCAGCACCGGGGCCACCAAGGGCATCAAGCTGTCCGACCGGCTCACCGGCAAGCCCGTGCTGGTGGACATTTCGGATGAGCCGATGAAGAAGCAAATCATCTTCAACCGCAACAAGTTCGTGCTGGGGCCCTCGGGCTCGGGCAAGTCGTTTTTCACCAACCACATGGTGCGCCAGTACTACGAGCAGGGCGCGCACGTGCTGCTGGTGGACACCGGCAATTCCTACAAAGGGCTCTGCGAACTGGTGGGCGGGGTCTATTTCACCTACGAGGAAGACGACCCGATTGCCTTTAACCCCTTCCTGATTTCGGGCAAGCTGGACGTCGAAAAGAAGGAATCCATCAAAACGCTGCTGCAGGCGCTGTGGAAAAAGGACGACGAAACGGTGAGCCAGTCGGAGTACGTGTCGCTCTCCACGGCCGTCAGCTTGTATTACGTGATGCTGGAAGCCAACGCGCTTATCAAGCCGAGCTTCAACACGTTCTACGAATTTGTTAAAGGGCCGTACCGCAAGATTCTGGAGGAGGAAAAGGTCCGGGAGAAGGATTTCGATATTGATAACTTCATCTACGTGCTCAAGCCCTACTACCGGGGCGGCGAGTACGACTACCTGCTGAACTCCGAGAAAGAGCTGGACCTCGTGCAGGCCCCCTTCATCGTGTTCGAGCTCGACAACATCAAGGACCACCCCATCCTGTTTCCGGTGGTCACACTCATCATCATGGAAACCTTCATCTCCAAGATGCGCAAGCTCAAGGGCGTACGGAAGATGATTCTGATTGAGGAGGCCTGGAAGGCGCTGACTACGCCCGGCATGGCCGCCTACATCAAGTATCTCTTTAAGACGGTACGCAAGTTCTTCGGCGAGGCCATCGTGGTGACGCAGGAAATCGACGACATCATCGGCAATGAGATTGTCAAGGACGCCATCATCAACAACTCGGACTGCAAGATTCTGCTCGACCAGCGCAAGTTCATCAACCGCTTCGAGGAGATTCAGGCGCTGCTTTCGCTCACGCCCAAGGAAAAGGACCTGGTGCTGAGCATCAACCGCGACAACAAAGCCACCCGGGGCCGCTACACGGAGGTATTCATCAGCCTGGGCGGGGTCGTGTCCAAGGTGTACGCCATCGAGGTGTCGAAGGAAGAATACGTGACCTACACCACCGAGGAAACCGAGAAAGTGCGGCTATTTGAGAAGTTCAAGCAGACCGGGGATATGCCCACGGCCATCAAGCTGTTTGCGGCCGACCTGCGCGAAGGCCGGGCTTAATTTTCAACAAAAGGGGAAAAATCATGGAAACGAAAGTCACCATCCTGGGCCTGGCTATCCTCGCCCTCAGCGCCGGCAAAGCCTCCGCGCAGGCTCGTGGTTACGGCACCGGTGCTCGAAGTGCAGTCAGGCGTTCAAACGGGACTGCAAAACACCATGAAGGGCCTTTCCAAAGCGGCAAACGTGCTGGTAAAAGCTGGGGTAAAAGAACAGGAACTGACCAAAGTATTTTCGGAAAAGAATATGATGCTGGCCAAGAACTGGTACGATGGCCTGCTGCAAGTCAGCTCGGCCGTGCGCTCGTACCGGCGCGTGCAGTCGGTTTTTGAGAAGCAGGGGAGAATCATCCAGACTTACTCAACGGCTATCGAAACGCTGCGGCAGTCGCCATTCGTGAAACCGGAACAGCTGTCCGACATGACGACCATCTATACCAAAATGCTGACGGAAAGCGCAAACACGCTTTCGGACCTGCAAACCATCGTGAGCCCGGCGATGCTCAAAATGACGGATGCGGAAAGGATGCGCTTCATTGATAAGCTGGACGTGAAAATCTCTGGTCAGTTGGGCTTAATCAACTACTTCACCCAACGCAACATCGTGCAAATGAACCTAGCGGAGCAAAAGGCGAACGACGCGCAGGCGCTTAACGCGCTGATGGGTGCCCGCTAGTCTTTTTCTCACTTTCAGCTCCCTCAGCCATGAACGCAAGCACCAAATTTCTTGCTCTGGGCCTAGCCTTACTAGCTGGCCCGGCTCATGCCCAAATGCCGGCCGTTATCTCGGCTCCAATTGCGGAGAAAAGCTCTCGCAAGCAAATCGTTCATCAAGGCGTCTCTGCTACTCTACTGGGGCAAGGCAAGGTGCTGGCGTCCGATATGACGAAGGTAAGCGGCCAGATTAAGGGCGTTATCGACAAGACGCAAGCCCTGCACGACCAATGGTATAGCAGCCTGCTGCAAATAAGTGCCGGGGTCCGCAACTATCGCCGCGTACAGGAAATTTATACGCACCAAAGCGAAATGATTAGCCAGTTCTCAGCGGCTATCCCAGAATTGCGGACCCAACAGCTCTCGCCCGCGCAACTCAGCGAGGCATCTACTATCTATCAAGGCATCCTAACGGAAAACATCGCGCTGCTGGGGGAGCTAGCCGGCGTGATGAGCACTGGCCGGTCAAAGATGACGGACCCGGAACGGGTTGAATTCATCGACAACATAGCTGACCGCATTGTGAAGCAGCACAACTTGATGAACTACTTCACCAACAAATGCCGCGCTATCGCGCAGATGCAGGCCCAACAAGTGCAAGACCGGGAATCTATGACCGCCCTCATGGGTGGCCGCTAAGTGCCTCTCTACTATTCCTGCTATCCTTTCACCTTCTGCCCCTAAACCATGAAAAACACTTCCATCCTAGCGCTCGGACTGCTGCTTGCCGGTTGCGGTTCGGACACTGCAACCGGCACGGACGCTACCACGGGTACGACTGCTGCTAAGGCATCAGCCGATGCTAATCTGGACCCTCGGGCGGCTATCATTCGCCAACAGCACGAGCAGTTGATTGCCAAGCAAAGGAGTACGTCGCGCAACTCCCCACCCTGACAGGCGCGGAAAAGCTTAGCCCAGCACATATTGAGCACTCTACCAAACGATTTGCCGAAATAATCCAGCAGAGCCAAGCCAACCTTACGGCCTTGGACCAATTGGACCCCGCCAACTCAAAAGACCCTGCACAAGTCGCACTGATAGGTGAACTGGCCGAAAAGCAAGCCGCCGTTTTTGCGCGTGGCGAAAGGCGTTTGACAACGATACATAATGAGCACTACGCGCCTAAATAAGCCCTACCCGGCTGCTTTTACCATCACCCGCATATCCATTTTCCCTTTCCAATGGACCCAACTTCAATCGACCTCAACATGGCTATGTACGAGCAAAAGCTCGAAGCCATTTACACGGAAATGTTGACGTTTACCGCTCAGTTCATCAACTTGGGTCGCGCAATTGGCGGCATTGGTGCGCTGCTGTTTATAAGCTCTCGCGTGTGGGGCAACATCGCCCGGGCGGAGCCCATCGACCTATTCCCCTTACTGCGTCCCTTTGCTATCGGACTGGCTATTCTACTATTCGTGCCGCTATGCGGGGCACTACGGGGCATTACCATGGCCGTAGCCCACGGCACCGATTCCATCCGAACGAGCCAGCTAGCGGAAGTTAATCGACTCACGGCCCAACGAGACGAACTGGCTTTGGCAGCTAAAAAGAAGTCGGACTTAGAAATAAACAAAGAGTACGAGGCGGAATTAGCTAACCTTGGCGCTTTGGATTTGGACCGCAGGGCCAGCCTGGCAATGAACCAGATGCAATACTCCGTTGGTCAGCAGTTTCGCGAGTGGGTGAAATCCATTCTAGAGTTGGGCGCCCTGGCCGCGAAGCTGGCCATCAGCCTTATCTCCACCTTCCTGCTGGTATTGCTCAGCGTCGCCGGGCCGCTGGCCTTCGGCATTGCCATCATTCCCGGCTTTGGTGGCGGACTAATGAAGTGGTTCGGGTACTTCATCACCATTTCCCTGTGGGTGCCTGTAGCCAACATTTACGCAGCAGTATTGGCCCATGTGCAGGTTACTATGCTTGCCAAAAGCATTGAGCAGCTGCAACGCGGGGGCATGGCAGAATCGGCCGACATTGCCTACCTGTGTATGCTCGTGCTGGCTATCGTGGGGTATATCATGGTGCCGAAAGCGGCTGATATGTTGATTGACGGCTCGGGCGTAGGGCGCGCGGCTACTTCGTTCATCACCAATACCACGGCCACTACGGCGGCCGTTGCCGGGGCAACGGGTGGGGCCGGGCTGCGGACCGGCGCGGATACGCTCGGGGCCGGAGTGGGGGCGGCTCAGGGTGCTTTTGGCCGGGCGGGTGCCGGGGAAAATATGACGCGAGGCGAAGCCTTCGGTCATCGGGCTGGCTCCTTTCTGCGGGACCGCCTCAACCGCAAGGGCTAACCAGGGCGGCTCTATCCTCAACCTCAGATTCTATCCTTCATGTTTGCTTCCCTCAAAACCATCGACTCTGCTTTTCAGCAAGTCAAAACGCTGGCCCTGATTTTCATCATCGCGGTGCTGCTGCTGGCCGGCACCATTGCCTACTTCGCTTTTCAAACGACCAATGCGGCGGCGAACCGCATTTACGTGTTGGAGGGCCAACTGCTCACGGCCGGCGCGCAGGATGCGCGGGCGAACCGGCCGGTTGAGGCCCGTAGCCACGTCACCCGGTTTCATGAGTTGTTTTTCACCCTGGACCCCGACCAAAAGGCCATCGACTTAAACGTGAACAAGGCCTTGTACCTGGCCGACAACTCGGCCAAAAAGCAGTACGAGAACTTCAAAGAAAAGGGCTTTTACAACGACTTGATAGCCGCTAACATCAGCCTGGAAATGAGCGTGGACAGCGTTGTCATCGGCAATTCACGGCCGCTCACGGCCCGCTGCTACGGGCATCAGCGCGTGATTCGGGCCACGTCGATTACCAACCGCAACTTCATTTCGGAGTGCTCCTTACGCGACGTAACGCGCTCGGAAAACAATCCCCACGGCTTCCTGATGGAGAACTGGCGGGTGGTGCAAAACAAAGACCTCAATACCCTTCCTCGCTAATTCTCTACTCCCATGACACCGCCCACTAAACCGCACGACGCACAATTCATCCGGACCCGTAAAATGGCTACGTTCCTGCCGGTGGTAGGAGTGCCCTTTCTGGCGGTGATGTTCTACCTGGGTGGGGGAGGGGAGGGCACCCCCGTAGCCGCGCAGGACGTTGAATCCGGGTTTAACACGGAGCTTCCCAAAGCGGAGAAGGCCACCATTACCACCAGCAAGCTGGAAGCCTACGCCAACCCCGTGGATTCCATGCGCAACCGGGGCCTGGTCGATGCCAAGATTGATACCAGTTCGGGCAGCGGGCTGTCCTACGGCA
>NZ_JBHTEK010000004.1:0-154863 GCF_042665855.1 Hymenobacter humi
GTTGTCAATCCTGAATTCCGCTGCTGCTCGGAGCCTCATTTCAGCCGGTTTGAAATTAGATGTTTTATGGATGACCAACCTGCTTGGACTCGTGCCCATTGCTTGCCGGTATTCCGTCAGACTATTCAGCAGCAGTTGGTAGGCTGCGGTTTCGTCAAGGTGTGGCTGGCGGTCATCCTTATCAATTTGGGCAGGTGTACCCCGCAGAATGACACCCTTGCCTATTTCATCAAAAATCTGCGCGACGCTGGTTTGCACCTCCTTCCCGTCAAGTGACTTGTAAAAGCTGATGCCAGCAAAGCAAACCGGTTTGGCGTATTTCCGTCCTAACGCCCAGGGAGTTCCCCCCGCTTTGTAATAGAGCGCGGTGAAGAAATTCCAAGCAATGGTGGCCGGGTCCTGCATCTCCCGCGTCGGCTTACCAATCCGGTCCCGCACGAGTTGCAAGGGTATGCCGTACTGCATGGCCCGTGCCTTCAGCAAATGGCGAAAATTCTTGTCTACTTCATCGTCCTCTTCCTCATCATCCGGTTCATCGGCAGAACTGTCGACTGGCGCTGCCGGTGGTTCCTGCTCTGACTCTGGTGCAGAGTCGCTTCCATCGTCGTTGCCAGCACTACTCAGAATGACTTGAATGTGCTTTTCGGGCAGGGCACACAGGATAACGTCCGCTTTTTTGTTTTTAGCAATGAATTCAATTTCTGCCAAATACAAGCTAACAAGCTTGTCTAGCAACATATTGTGGTCAGTCTCTGCAAGGGCTTCGTTGAACACTCGGTTGCTGATGCGTCGAATGTAGCTCTCGTCGTATTTGACTTTGGAGCTAAAAGAAGTATCTAGGTTAAAGCCGGGAAAGGAGGGAAACAAGTTGGGTTGATTGGACTGTTTTCCACCCAGCGCTATTGTGGACCGGTCAAGCCATTCTACCACCTTATCTACGCTTTCGGCCAAGCCAACGACCGCCACCTTGATAGTGTCTGGTCGCAGCTGGTCTAGGTCGTAAACTCCAAAGTTTTTGATGCCCGCTTTTGGGCAAATGTGTAAGCTGCTGGCAAACACCAGTTCGGGCTCAGCAAGAAAGTGACTGGTCATAAGGAATTCTATTAAAAGCCCAAACTATAGGTTTCGCCAGGCTTAACGCTTATCTCTTCTCCTTCAGCGTTTACTTTTCTTTCTTCCCGCCTTTCTAGGCGGCAGCCATTTTTGGTCGCTCAGGTAAGGCATTTCGTCAAACGTCACCGCCGAATCGAACTGTAAATGCGGATAGGGCGTGAAGCTGCCGTAGTTCGGCGAAAGGTACCAGGCCCAGCACCGCACATTTTGGTAGACGGCATCGTTGTTTTCCAGCTTCTTCTTGCCTTTCACGTAGTGTTCTGAAAACCGGCTTTTGCGGCGGCCATTGCCATTGGCACTGGTGCAGATGTAAGTGGGATTGATGCAAGCATACCATTTGCCTCCTAGCACCGGAAAGGTGATACGCATTGCAAAGTGGCGGAAGCAAACAATGTGCGGAAGCTGCTTCTCGCCATCCACGAGTTTCTCCTTGCTCCAAATCTGCGTAATGACGTTTCGCTGAGCGTTTTTATTATCGCCCCAGCCAATGGAGACATCCGACATTACCGGCTTGCCACCGAAATAAAACAAGTTCTCTTCGGCCATGTAAGCGACACTCTGAGAAGCCAGCTTGTGACGCACCACGTTGCGGAGAAGGTATTTAAAGACATTCTCTCCGTCGAGGGTTGTGGTTAGGTCGGCTACCGTAATTTCTTCGATTGTGCCGAGGTCAATGATTTTTCGATAAGGGCTCGACACATTCGACAAATCCGAAAAAGTGTAGAGAATATCCCCTTTGACCAGGAAATCAAAGTGTTTGTCGCCGAAGGCATCACCGGCAGCCAATTCCATTGCGCGGGCCGCCACAATGGCTTCTCCTGACCGATAAGACAGCTTCCAACCGGTGCTTTTTGACTGCTTAATAATCTCTTCCCGCTTGTAGTTGATGCGGGCGGTCTGGACACGAGGAGAAAAACGAATGGGCACCAGATTGGAAATGAGCGTTTCCGTCAGGTGGACCTTCTCACGGTTGAGCTTATCAACGAGCGGCGGAAGTGCTTTTTCGATTTCATCTCGCAGGCTCGAAAACATCTTTGGCGGTTTTCCAAAAACGGCCGGCATCAAAATCACCAACACGATTGATGAACTCGTTCTGCTTAATCTCTCGATTTCGAATGTAGGCTAAGTTGAAAACGATGCGAGGCTTTTTCAGCTCGATGGCCTTGAGGTACTCCCATTCAGTGACTGATTTGCCCTCGTATTCCCAGCCATACCGTTCTCCGAGAATGAGAATGTAGATGTCTGACTCTTCCAGCTCCGTCATGCACGCATCAAAGGAGTTGGCGTCCACTGCCGTAAAAGTCTTGTCGGACATTCGGGGCTCGCATTGCGCTGAAATAATCGCCTTCTCAGCCGCGACTCGCTCCTGCATCAAATCATTAATGGTCGAACTAACAAAAACTTTGTATTTCATACAGAAATCAGGACAGCGGATTGATTAGTAAGAACTAATAAATTTAGTCAAAGAATTTGGAAAGGAGCCTTGCTTGGCTAAGCATTCACATTTAATAGCGTCATTCTATAGTCCTAATGATTGCGCCGCATTGTATGCTACCACATCCGAAATGCGGGTATAGCGGCTAATCATCTCGTCGGTTTTCTGCTTAGTCTGGTTCTTGATAAACCCGTTGGATTGACCGTTGAGCACTGCCACGGTGATAAAGGAAGCCCGTAGCGAGTGCGCCGAGTATTCTTCCCCCAGGTGCTGCTTGACCAGGCGGTTCACCCGCACATCGGAAAGGCGCTTATCAGTTGGCACCGCGTCGCCAACAGTCTTTCCTTTCCGCAGCGACACGAACACCGGCCCCGACGTGCGACCCAGGAGCCGCTGCCAGTCCTGAAAGCCCGCACCGGGCAGAAAAGCGCATTAGCGGCGTAGAAAACGGCTTTGTCTTCCGCTTCGCCGGTCTGGTTGGTTTTGCTTTTGCCCAGGTGCAGCAGTAGAGCGGTTTCGGTCAGTTCGATTTGCTCCAGGTCGAGGGCCACCAACTCCGAACGACGGAACGCGCCGGCAAATCCGAGCAGTAGTAGTGCCCGGTCCCGTAGGCCGGCCGCGGATTCGAGGTCTAGGGCTTTGATGGCATTTTTCAGGTGGGCCACCGTGAAGGCCGGGGCCTGCTTTTGCTTTTTGCCATTCTCGCGGGCAATGCCCTTCATTAATACGTCCAGGGCCGGAGCACCCACCGACGACGGCAGCCCGAGCAGGCGATGCTTCTTATTGATAGCGGCCAAGTGCCGGACGATAGTGGACAATTTGCGGGGCAAGTCGGCCAAGTGGGTAACGTAGCCGGCCAGCGTCGTTACGTGGCCAGGATAGGGCTCCAACTGCTGTTCGGTGCAGTAGGCTTCATACGTGGCCAGGTCGGTAGCATACGCCAAGCGGGTATTATCAGAGCCTTCTAGACCACGAACTAGGTAGCGGTTCACGGCAGTTGGAACCGAGCGAAAGGTCGGCCAGGGCCAGCGCCGGCACGGAAGTAGTTACCACCGGCAGATTAGCTTTTTCTCCCTTTTGTTTCATTACTGGTTTTGCAATTGGAAATTAACGGGAACCCTAATTCAATGCTTTAATGTAAGTTGCTAGGCAGTCGTTCTGGTACTTCGAGTAGGATTCTCTGTCAACTTGCAACTCCGGATGGGCATTGAACTCAAGGTCAGCCAACGCCCAGGCACGCTCTTCTCGGGCTAACTCTAATGCAGCATTGCCTTTATTTTCCTTGCCTAGTTTAAGCGGGTCCAAGCAATGCCCTAACTCGTGCATCATATCATAAACCAATTCCTTTCGATTGCCTGATACTGCGCTGCTCTTTATCCACAGGTAGTAAATGCCGTTCGTGTCCTGGGCTTTTGAATAAGTCTCATTCCAGAAGGACGCACCTATGTTCAAATTGCCAGCCTTCCGAAGCAGCTTATCAATTACGTTATCGTATTCTGGAACTTGAATGGTCTGTTGAAATTTCCCGATGTTTCGTTCGAGTTGTAGCAGTGGCAACATGGTACTGTCAGATAGCAGTGGTGAGAAAAAGCAAGCCCGCAAATCTAGCGATAATTTAGGTACGATAACTAACGGTTATCGTACCTAAACCCGACTTTTTTACGTATATTAGTAGTATGAAGTCAGCCGCTACTTTTCCAAGGACGCTACCCGTTCCCGCGCCGCTGGCCGAGCACTTGCCGACCTTGCTTTGGGACGTGGCCCCGGAGAGCATCGACCCGCTGGCCATGTACAGCACCATCATTGAGCGCGTGATTCAGCGCGGCAGTTCCGATGATTGGGCCGCGATGCTAAGCTACTACGGCCGCGCCGTGGTGCAGCAGGTGGTGACCAGTGCTCCGTACTTATCGGATGCCGCCATTGCCGCCGTGTGCCAGGCGTTCGGCCTCGACAAGTCCCAACTCCGCAGCTTCCAGCGCAAGCAGTCCATCTTGCAAACCTTCAACTCGTAGCCATGAGCCTTTCCCTTAACTCGTCGGCCCTCAAACGCCGGCAGCAGCAGCGGCAGCAGGGCCCGCAAATTCTTGCCGGCCAATCAGCCGCAGTTATCCATGAGCCAGGCCCTGACTAAAACCGTTATTGCCCAGGACGCGCCCAACGGCAGCGACACCGACCACCTGCTACCCGTCATCGACTTTCTGAAGGCCCAGGGCTACACGCCGGCTACTGGTGATAAGTTCGACTTCAACCGCGATGGGTTGGGCACCTACGGCTTTCAGGAGCCCCTCGACGTGGCATTGTTGCAGGAGCACTTTGTTTTCCCGCCGACCATTAAGCTTTCCGTTGATGGCTTGCACGACACCCGCCACTTTGTGCGGATTGGCCAGGGCAACCCCAGCCCGCCCGCCCGTAAAATGTCCTTTGAAGCCTAGCGAGTGAGCGTAACGATTCCCCCAACCGATACCGCCGCCCGCCAGGCGATGACCGACCAGGGCAACGCCCTTTACCCCGGAGTGGACCAGTGGGAACACCCCAAGAAAGGACTCCCGGCCGGCAAGATGTTGGTGCAGTTCGATTTTCGGGATGCCGACGTGATACGCCAAAGCTCGACCACGGCCAGCGTGTACTTCACCGACGCGGAAACGCTGATGAAGTACCTGACCGAGAAAGACCAGGTGCAGGCGCGGGGCCTGGCCGAAGCGTTGCAGGTTGGCCCCTACCGCCCGGACCCGGACAGCCCCCATCTATATAGCCAGAACGTTGCGCTTTACCAGTTGCAGCGGGAGCTGAAGGCTGAGCAGGTGCAGGTAGCCCAGCCGGCCGAGTTTGGCGAGGGCCTGACCCGGAATAACCTTCATTGGGGCGACGGAGTAGGCAAACAGTATTTTATCGCCATTCCCCGCGACCAGTTTTTAACCGGCGAGAATCCCCTGATGAAGCTTAGCGGCGTGATGCCGTGTATCGACCGGGAACACCGCCTCGACTGGATGAAGCAGGCCGAGCAGCAGAAGCAGCCTGACCAGGGCGTGAAAGAAGCCGTGGCCAAGGTTTTGAAAGCCGGGTGGAGCAGCTGCTACACGGCACCCCGGCGCAGCAGCAGCGCGGCCGGGAAATTGCCGAGCTGGTGAAGGCCCGCCGCGCCCTCGACACGCCGGCTATGATAGTTCACCCCGACCTTAAAAAGCTACCCTCTCCCCCACTTCCCCCGCTGAAAAGCCCGACCCCGCGCCGAAGCACCGCCGCCGAGGACACCATTTCTAGCCCAATTTCGTATCTTGTATTATGGAAAAGACCCAGTATTTCTCCGACAACGAGCGCACCGAGCAGCAGCGCCGCGACGTGGTAAAGTTCGCCGTAGGTGTGTCCATGAGCCAAAACCGGAATCCCTCGCCGCAGCTCGTCGCTTTGCAGAACCGCTACATAGCCGGCGAGATTGACTTGGAAGAATTGTCGGCCACGCTCGATGCCACCTACGCGCCGGCACCAGGCCCTGACCCCCTGGCCAAGTACGCGCCCGGCGAAGGCCCCCACGTTGAGCCCAACCCCGAGTACAGCCCGTATCTGCTGTTTGAGGAACGCATTCCGGCCCTCTAACCGCCCCGCGCACGACTGCTGCTATTCCGCTCCGCTTCATAGCTGCAGTAATGCTTACCTCCACGAAGCCCGGCCCCTTGCCGGGCTTTTTGCTACGCGATAATGCCCGACTTATTTACGAACCCGGCCGATGGGTTGCTTTATAATAATGTCCGCGCCACCAGCGAGGGCCAGCTTGACCGCCTCGAAGCCGACTTGTCGATTAAGCGGCTGATGCACGTTCGGGCACAGGTGGGCCTAACGGCCCCCGGCAGCCAGGAGAGCCCGTTTTTGGCCCGGCCTACGCCATTCCACCTATCCCGCTCACTTTCGACGAGCAGCACCTACGGGCCATGCACCGCTACTTGTTCCAGGACGTGTACCCGTGGGCTGGCGAAACCCGCCAGGACCGGGGGTTTCAGGGCTACAAGCCGGCTGCCAACGTGCAGGCCGACCACATGATGACCTACGCCAACCATCGGCGCATTGGTTCCGACGTGGGCGCCCTCAGCGCGCAGCTCACCGCCGAGAACAACCTGAAAGGGCTAACCAAGCCGCAGTTCGTGGAACGGGCCGCCTACTACCTCGACCACTTCAACCACGTTCATACTTTCCGGGAGGGCAACGGCCGCACGATGCAAGCAGTCCTGATGCAGCTAGGCCACCAGGCCGGTTATCGCCTCGACTTCCAGAAAGTGCATAAGGAGTTCAACCTTGCCCGAGATACCGGCCTCGTCGGCGTGTCCGCGAGTACGCACGAGAACCAGACGCGCCTACGCTACTTGCTCGACGCGGCCACCACGGAACTACCCGGCGCAGCAGCCAAAGCCGCCCGCCATCCAAGCCAGGCCCGGCCCCTGAGCGCCCCCACATTGGAGGTTGCCCAGCTAGAGGCCCTGCGCGAGTTGAAGGCCAGCGCCCAGCGCGTAGGCATCCGTCATGCCCAGGAAACCGGCGTGCCCCTGAAGGAAGCCAGCGGAGCAGCGGTAATGTCGCCGTTGCTTACCTACGTGCAGGCCGCCGTGATGACGCGGCCAGCTGCCCTTACTGAGCAAGCCACGCTCGATGACTTGCAGAAACCCTACGTAGTGATTGCCCGCTCGACTGCGCCGCAGTTTTCCGATAAGGCCGTGCTGCTACGCTACTCCCAGGCAGTCGGCCAGGCCGTGCAGGCATTCCGGCCCCAGGCTCGTCCAGCAGCAGCCAGGCGCGACGGTTCAGCAGGCAGTGCCGCCAAACGAACCAAAGGGAGAGACTGCCTTAACCAATCTGTCCACTCCCAAGCAACAAAAAGCCCCCGAGCCGAAGCGTCGAGGGCCTAAATTGTAAGACATGGCCATTGGCCAGTACCTCATTTACTACTGAGCAGCGCCCCACTGGTAGCCGCGACGGTAAGACCAGTCTATTAGTTCCGGGGCGCTGTTCTCGGTGAAGCGGTAACGGCCGTAGGTGAACAGGGCTACCGCAGCTCCGATGCCCCAGCTCAACCCGCGCCAACGGCCGGCAGCGAGTGCACGACCAGCAGGTGAGCCAGGTAGCCCGGCAGCAGGCAGGCCAGCACGACGCACACCAGGAAAGGCAGCAGCCAGAGCCAGCCCCGACGGTTGAGCAGCGCCACCACAAGCCCTTTCAGCCAGTATAGGCCAGCGTAGGCCAGGAAGCCCACCAGGAGCATACCCATCAGGCGCGGAGCACTGAGCACCGGCCCGAGAAAGTCCATCGGAGCCATGATGATGAAGCCGAGCATGACGAAGGGAGCAGCTACCAGTGCTTCCACCGCCAACCGGGTGCCCAACACGAAAGCCCCTACTATGAGGGTGCCAAGCCCTTGTCCAACCATGCGGGAGGTTTTGGCCGAATACCGTTGCTCGTTGCGGCCTTCCTCGTAACCTTGTTGGTAGTTGGGCATGGCTGGATAGATATAATCGCGCAGAACATATTGCACAGCACCAATCATAGTGACCAGCTAATGTCCTGTGTCATTTACGCAGCCTTGCAGGCTAAAGTTGCTATTCAAGACGCTTATGGTTACTCCTATAGTAGAGCGTTCGCGCCTTTTCTGTAGCAGCTTCCAAAGTGTAACCAGCTTTATCTACCAACTGCTTGGCCAAGCGCGAGGAGCTTAGCTGGTTGGCGTGTCGGAAACTGTATGGTAAATGAGGCCCCAAACCGCTTTTATTAAAAAGCGTCCGACAAGTGCCTGATTTAAGGTTTTTTACTGGTCCAGAGCGTGCTTAACTGCTGTTCGGCCTTCTCGTAGAGGCGTTGTAAGACCTTGTGTTTGCGCAGCAAGGCCACATAGCGCCGCTGCGCGGCCACGGCCAGCCCACCGGTTGCCAGTAAGAGCCCGCATAGAACGACTTCAAGCCACGTCATTGAGTAGTCGATAAACCGGCCCGCTTTAAATAGACGAAGGAGAACGGCCCAGTGAGGGCCGTTCTCCTTCTGCTGCTAGGAAATGGCAACCCACTGCCTAGCAAGTAGTCAAAGATAATGGAAGCTATCCAAAGGGCCGCAACTTTTCCCCGGACTACGCGGTACACCCCCGCATCTGCTCCCAAGCCGGAGCTGGCCACCCAATCGTTTGCCATGAGTTTGTGTGTGTTGTTCGGTTTGCTCATTTGCTGCCTGGCCTTTTTTCGGGAAGGTGTCTGGACCAAATACACCCCGCAGGACGTGGCCCGGTGGCACGCCCAGGGCGACCAGGGACGGAATGAACCGACCTACTACCGCCCCGTTCTGGCGAAAACGTCGGTTTCTGCTTCGGGCGACCTAGTAGAACCGGTCATTTTGCCTCCCCAATCCAAGCAGGCGGAAGGACCCGCCCTGCAAAAAGTCGCGTAAGGCCCCTAATAGGCGTGTTGGTGCAGCGCGTGTAGCATGGCCCGCACTTGCTGTTCGGTGTGCAAGGTGTCGCAATGCAACAAGCGGCCTTGGTCGTAGGAAACGAAAAACGGGGCATTCTGCTGCTGAAGGGATTGCTTGGCTACCGGGTTCTGGTTGGCATTCAGATGCAAGAACGTAATGCCCGCATACGCTTTGTTCGTGGCAAATAACTCAAAAATGGGCCGTAACTGCGCGCAGGTCGCGCAGTGGTCGGCCGTGAACATGGCAATGGCTTTCGGGTGCTCGTGGACGAGTAGTCGCAGGCCCGCGTCGTCGGTTTCTAGAAGACCCATGGAATTACGGGATGGTATGCACAGGTGTACGGCAATGCGCGCTACTCAGTCGGTTCCGACTTTTGCAGGACCATATTGTATGTTTTAAACTTGAATAGCACATATGATGCGTAAAACACTTAACCTAACAAGCGCCCTTATCCTACTTGTATTTTCAGCTTTTGGTCAAACTCAGGATAGAGATTACACGCCAATTCCAGAGTCAGAAATTGAGCGCGGTCTTCATGATATAAACTACATGAGAGCAGTCCTTTTAGAAAAAGGATTTGAAATTGACAGCCAAGAAGAAAAGGATGGGCACTTGCATGAATATTGGCAGATTAAAGGTGCTGATAGTCCATTCGGCGTCATCGTCTTTCAGATTAACGCGAGTTCGCCAGGTCAGGACAAATATGCCTTCTTTCACTATTCAGTACGAAAAGACCTGTTTCCTTCCTATGCCGATAACGTCAAATCGGATATACTCTTAAATCTCCCACTGAAGCGGGTTCAAGATGCTGAGTTGACTACTACTGGTGCGGGTCAATCAGGAATTCCTAGAAAAGTTTATCATCTAATGTATTGCAAATCAGGTAGCCCAATTGAAGCTGAGGTTAACAGTGAGGGAAAGTGGGCCAGTTTTGATTACTCGCTTCCATTGTCTAGTCCTTCTTCAAAGTCCAAAGCAACTCTAGCAAAAAAGCCAGTTGCAAGCGGCATGAAGAAAAGAAGTGTGAGCGCGAGCGTACGAAAGAGCAAATAAATGATAGAAGAATGCCCGGCCAGTCACGGCCGGGCATTACAATGAAACCCGTTCTACGCTTCGCAGGCCTGCTGATGCTCCGCTCCGCTTCGCAACTGCAGGCGTGCTACACTACCGACTACGCGGCCACAACCACGGCTACGTCGAGCACCAGTACCAGGGCAATTAAGCCCACGGCCATATACCAGAACGAGCGCAGCAGCCGGGGATTAAACATGCGCGACGCGGCCAGCAGCGTTAGCAGCATGACGACGTGCGTAGCGATGCCCGGTGCGATGTTGCCCCCAAAAACAAACGTGGCCCCACCGATTAGCGCCAGCATGGCCACCAGCGCATAGTTCGGGGTAGGCTTTTCAAACAGCGAAGCCTTCAATGCTGCCAGGCGAGACGTTTGGGGGCTATTCATGGCCGAGAAAATAAGGAGGTGAAAACCGGACTTATTGAAACGTGCGGGCTTTGAGCAGGTCCGAGTTCGACAGGCTGAGCTTCACGTTGCGCCCTCCCCCTTCTCGTAGACTTCGATAATGAGCTGCTTTTGGTCCGGTATGGTAAACTTCTTAAACACGTAGACTTGTTCCAGCTTGCCCTTTACATCTATCTTTTTCTGGCTGCCATTGTAGACGTAAATAGGCGCAATTTCAATGGCTTGCTCCGCCGTGCGTTTGGCTACTTTCTTATCCTGAATGTAGAATTTCACAAAGTCCACATCATACGTCACGTTCGACTTGTTGCCGACGTGCAGAGGAAAAAACAGCGTTTCTTGCTTGTAGCCGACGCTCCCGCATTTAACGGTGAGTTGGTTGGCGCTCTCGCTGGCCGCCGAGCCGCCCCGCGCCAGGGCCTGCTTGGAATAGGCGTCCAGGTTGCCTTGCCCAATGGGCGAGTTCGATAGAATGGCCTCCCCTGATTCACTGGTTGCCGCCGCCGAGCCGGGCGCTCCAAGGTCCAGGCTGAGCACCTTGGGGTCGGGCTGGTAGTTGGCCGTGAACATATACAGCTTGCCATTCGAGGTGAGCACCGTAATGTTCGTTTCGGGGAAACGAGGCCCAGCGGCTTTCAGCCGCACGATGTTTTCCGCGCTGGCTGCCTTGGCCGCGATAACCCCCGAGTTGCCCAAATCAACATAGGTAACCGGGTAGGGAAAGACCAGGTGGGTCGTTTTCTGGTCGCTCACAAACAAGGGCGTAGTCGGCAGCTTGCCGGCTTCGGCGTTGCCGTTGGCCGTGCCGAGGTCGATACCCGTTACCCGCGGGTTGTGCTGGTAGTTCACCACGAACGAGTAGAGCTTGCCCCCGGATAGGACCGTCATGTTGGTTTCTCCGAAGCCCGCCGCCGCCGCTTTCACGCGCACGATGTTTTCCGAGCCGGTAGCTTTGGCCGCAATCAAGCCGGTGCTCCCCAAATCGACATAAGTAACCGGCTGAGGAAAGACGAGGTGAGTAGTTTTCTGGTCGCTCACATACAGCGCCATCGTGGACATTTTGCTTGCTTCAGTAGCATTGGGCAGCTTCCGATTTTGCGCCAGGGTAGTATTTTGGGCCGCTACACTATATGGCCGGGCCGAGAGAAGCCCCAGGGCCAGGGCCAGGCAGGAAGTCGTTTTCATGGGAATTAATCTTTATCTACTTTGAGCATGATATTGTAGCCAGCTTTGAGGCGCACCTTGACTAGTCGAATCTTGTTTTTGCCGAGATTCTTTGCAGCACTAACCGCCACCCCTGCCGCCGCCATTGCCGGGTCCGCGCTCATTGTCATCATATCGGTTGCATCCATGCCGTTTGCGCCGGCCTGCTTTGCGGCATCCCGCGTGATGGCACCCGGAATGTGCAGCCCTTCCAGTCCGTCCACGTCGTACACTTCCAGGGAAGCAGGAAACACGTTGTTGCCGGATTTTAGCGTTTCAATGGCAATGCTGAGCCGTTCGCCTTGCAGGCTGCACTTGCCATAGATGAAGGTGTTTGCCAGCAGCGAGTGCCCATTAATTACAGCGGGCTCCGTCAGGCGCATTTTCACCAGAGAGCCCGAAACCACTTCCTGCGATTCGTGAATAACAGCCGGCAGCGTGTTGGCATCATTGCCCGACGAGTTCGCCATCATCCAGCCCCTGAAAAGAGGCCGTGCGCTTCTTGCCGGTGCCATTCGACCCCAGGCGCGATACTACTGCGTCCTCATCCACGGCCCGCAGCTTGGTAACCGGCTTTTTCTTCACCGGAGCCGCGGCCACCGCCCGAGGTGCACCACCACCACCGGCAGCGTTCGACTGCGCCAGCATCGCCGCCATCTGCGCCTGCGCCCGCGCTTCGGCCAGGTCCCGCTCGTGCTCCGTCCGCATCAGCTCCATTTTTCCTCCGGGGTGAGGGAGCCCGGGTGGGAGCCAGCCGGGGCAGTAGTGCCAGGTGCGACGCCCCCGTTAAGTTGGGCCTGCTGCGCGGCGATGAGCTGCGCCTGAGCAGCGGCCACCGAGTTATCAACCGAGCCGTTCGGGCCGGCCTTGCCGTCGGCCTGAATGCCGTAGGATAAGCCCGAACCAGTAGCCGTGTCAATCTTGGCATCGACCAGGCCCCGGTTCCGCATAGAATCTACGGGGTTGGCGTAAGCTTCAAGCTTGCTAGTAGTGATATTGCCTTTTTCAGCGCCGGGAAGCTCCGTGTTAAAGCCGGATTCCAGGTTCTGTGCTTCGGCCGGGGCACCTTCGCCCCCCACCCAGGAAGAACATTACCGCCATAAATGGTACGCCTACGATGGGTAGGAACGTCGCCATTTTACGGGTCCGTATAAATTGCGCGTCATGCGGTTTGGTCGGCGTCGCCATATGAATGGGGATTAACGGGGTAGCGTGTTGAGGTCCTTGTTTTGCAGCACCCGCCAGTTTTCCATAAGGAACCCATGAGGGTTATTTTCCGAGCGCGTCACGTCGCGCAGGGAGCACACCGAGATAAAATCCCGGTTTGTTACCGACGTAGCCCGGATGACGCGCTGGTGACCGTAGCAACGGGCCGTGAGAGGCCGCGAGTTGCTGATAACAACGCTATCCACGGTCATTCCCAAGCTGATGTTGGCCGCTATCAAATCGTTGTAAAAGCCCTTCTCTTTGAAGTTCTCATACTGCTTTTTGGCCGAGTTGTCGGCCAGGTACAGTGCCTTGTTTACGTTGCTATCAATGGCCTTTTGGTCGGGGTCCAGCGAGAAGAACAACTCATGAAACCGGGTGACGTGGCTACGGGCCTCGACCGGCCGGTTCGCCCGCGCATCCTGCGCGCCAGCCGTGAGCAGGCGGCCACCCTCCAATACGTAAATGCGATTAGCCGCCGCGTTGGTCGATTGAAAAGCGAAATAGGCAATAGTGCCGGCCAGCAGTAGTACCGCGATGATGAAAATTAAGGCCAGCGTCTTGACTTGCTGAAAAGCAGAGTCGATGGTTTTAAGAGAAGCAAACATGAGGGTGTGGATTTGAGGTTGAGGATAGAGCAGCCCCGTTTAGCTCTTGCTGCGGTTGTTGTAGCGGTCCCGTATTGCCGAGCCCACGCGATGCCCGAAGGCTTCTCCCCGTGTCATGTTTTCCGAGCCAGCCCGGCCAAAAAGACCCTGTCCGGCTCCTACCCCGGCCCCGAGGGCATCCGCGCCGGTCCGCAGGCCCGCGCCACCGGCAGCACCCGCCCCAGCAGCCGTAACGGCCGTGGTGGTGGTGATGAACGAGGTAGCAGCGCTACCCACGCCCGAGCCATCAATCAGCATATCGGCTGCTTTGGGAACGAAGATGTAGCCCACGATTGCCAGCACGAGCATACACAGGTAGGCTATATCGGCAGAGTCGGCGCTACCCCGGCCTGCAACTGACGAATGTTTTCCGTGAGCATCGTTATCTGTACATGAGCCAGTACCGCCGCATAGATGTTGGCCACCGGCACCCACAGCGAAATCGTGAGGAAGTAGCCGAACCACTTCATAAGCCCGCCCCCGAAGCCGGGGATAATGGCAATGCCGAAGGCCAGCGGGCCAGCCACGCTGAGCAGCACCAGCAGGAAAGTGGAGATAAGGCTAATGGCCAGCTTCGCGGCCAGTGCGCCCAGCTCCAGGATAGATTTAGTCCACTCCCGGAAGTTCTGGCCGACGCTATACTGAACCTG
Source organism: Hymenobacter humi (assembly GCF_042665855.1). NCBI lineage: Bacteria > Pseudomonadati > Bacteroidota > Cytophagia > Cytophagales > Hymenobacteraceae > Hymenobacter > Hymenobacter humi. Next base: position 14,170 of record NZ_JBHTEK010000004.1, read on the forward strand.
ATTGAACGCCAGGCTGGCCTTGCGGCCCACGTCCAGCGCCCCAAGCTGGCCTAGCTGCTTCTCGTATTCCTCGTTAATGGCCATATCCGACTTGGCTTTAGCGTCGGCCGCTAATTGGTCCCGCTGAGCTGTAAGCTGGTTCACTTGCGTGAGTTGAGCCATCCGTATTGAATCCGTACCGTGGGCCACTGCCATTGTGATGCCCCGCAGCGCTCCGCACAGCGGCACGAACAGCAGAATGGCCATGCCGATAGCGAAGGGCCGGAGCAGGGGAAATAAGTCGATAGGTTCAGCCCGAGCGATGTTGCCCCACACTTTGCTGCTGATGAACAACAGGGCACCTACGCCACCAATGGCGCGGCCCAGGTTAATAAACAGGGCGGTAAACGTGAGCATTTCCGTGTAAATGGCTTCGAGCTTTTGCTCATACACAGCCATGTTCAAATCAATAGCGGTTGGGTCCATTGGAAAGGAAGGGAATCAGATTGAGGGCAGGGGAGCTGGTAGAGCTGGTAAACTGTCTATTTATCTACTTTGGAATATTCACCTGAACCTGACACCAGCAGATGATTTTTTCTTCTAGGTAGATAATGTCAATGGCTCCCATTCCGGTATTTACGCTGAGCTTATGGTTGTCCTTATCGTAGGTGAGCGGGACTTCTTTTTTGCCTTCAAGCAGCGTCAGATTCTCGCCCCGCTGTTGGATAGTCATATGCGGCCGAGTTGGGGTATCAACTGACTGCCATTCACCCATAAACTTGTCTGTTCCACCGGCAGAGGAACACGAGGTAATGGCGAACATTGCAGTAGCGGCAACTACACTGAGCAACTGATTGAGCTTGCTTTTCATAAGTCGAAAGTGGAAGTGAAAGGAAAGTATGACTGCCCTAGCGGGCAGTCATAAAGGCATTCATGGATTCGCGGTCCTGCACCTGTTGGGCCTGATGCTGCGCGATGGCGCGGCACTTGTTGCTGAAGTAGTTCATCAAGTTGTGCTGCTTGGTGATGCGGTCCGCGATGTTGTCGATGAACTCGATACGCTCCGGGTCCGTCATCTTCGATTGGCCGGCGCTCATCACGCCGGCCAACTCCCCAAGCAGGGCGATGTTCTCCGTCAGGATGCCTTGGTACACCGTTGTAGCTTCGGTGATTTGCGCGGGCGTGAGCTGCTTGGTTCGCAGTTCCGGGATAGCACTAGAGAATTCACTAATCATCTCGCTTTGATGCGTGTAAATCTCTCGTACCCGGCGATAATTGCGAACCCCGGCGCTGATTTGAAGCAGGCTGCTATACCATTGGTCATGCAGGGCCTGCGTCTTGTCGATAACGCCCTTAATCTGGCCGCTTACTTTCGTCATGTCGTTGGCCAGGGCCTTGCCTTGCCCCAGCAGCGTAGTAGAAACGCCCTGGTGGACAATCTGCTTACGGGATTGGCCTTCTGCAATCGGGGCCGAGATAACGGCCGGCATCTGCGCATAAGCCGGGCCGGCGAGTAGGGCCAGGCCCAGGGCGAGAAACTTGGTGCTTGCGTTCATGGCAGAGTGTATCAAAAGTGAGAAGTGGGACTAGCGGGCACCCATCAAAGCGTTGAGGGATTGCGTGTCTCGTGCCTTTTGCTCCGCCATGTTCATCTGCACCATGTTGCGTTGCGTGTAGTACTGAATCAAGCCCAACTGGTCAGATATTTTCGTGTCCAACTTGTCGATGAATCGCATCCGTTCGGCATCCGTCATCTTGAGCATAGCCGGGCTGACGATGGTTTGCAGGTCTGAAAGCGTATTGGCGCTTTCCGTCAGCATTTTGGTATACACGCTGGTCATCGTCGAGAGCTGTTCCGGCTTCACAAAGGGCGATTGCCGCAGCGTTTCGATAGCAGTTGAATAGGTCTGGATGATGCGGCCCTGCTTTTCAAACACCGACTGAACACGGCGGTAGTTGCGAACGGCGTTACTGATTTGCAGCAGGCCATCGTACCAGGTCTTGGCCAGCATCATATTCTTTTCCGAGAATACTTTGGTCAGCTCCTGCTCTTTGACGCCGGCTTTCACCAGCACGTTAGCCGCCGAGGAAAGGCCCTTCATCGTGTTTTGCAGCCCGGTTTGAACGCCCGACTGTACTTCCAGCACCGGGGCCGTTACCACGAGTTGCGCCGAAGCTTTGCCGATGCTGAGGGCCAGAAAAGCCAGGCCCAGGATGGTTACTTTCGTTTTCATGATTTCCCCCTTTTGTTGAAATGATTACTTGCCCTCCCGCATTTCAGCGGCCACGAGCTTTATAGCCGTGGGCATATCACCTGTTTCACCAAACTTTTTGAACAGGCGTACTTTCTCACTTTCTTCCGTGGTGTAGGTCACGTATTCCTCCTTGGAAACCTCGATGGCATACACCTTCGACACGACTCCGCCCAGGCTGATAAATACCTCCGTGTAGCGGCCCCGCGTCGCTTTGTTGTCGCGGTTGATGCTTAGCACCAGGTCTTTTTCTTTGGGGGTAAGGGAGAGCAGCGCCTGTATCTCATCGAAGCGGTTGATGAACTTGCGCTGGTCGAGCAGAATCTTACAGTCCGAGTTGTTGATGATGGCATCCTTGACAATCTCGTTGCCGATGATGTCATCTATTTCCTGCGTTACTACGATGGCTTCTCCGAAGAATTTACGCACCGTCTTAAACAGGTATTTAATGTAAGCTGCCATGCCCGGCGTGGTGAGCGCCTTCCAGGCTTCCTCAATCAAAATCATCTTGCGAATGCCTTTCAGCTTCCGCATTTTGGAAATGAAGGTCTCCATAATAATCAGGGTAACCACCGGAAACAAGATGGGGTGGTCCTTGATATTGTCTAATTCAAAAACGATGAAGGGAGCGTTCACCAAGTCCAGCTCCTTTTCCGAGTTCAACAGGTAGTCATACTCCCCACCTTTGTAGTAAGGCTTCAGTACATAGATGAAATTATCTATGTCGAAATCCTTTTCCCGTACCTTATCTTCTTCCAGCAGCTTGCGGTAAGGGCCTTTCACGTACTCGTAAAACGAGTTGAAGCTTGGCTTAACGGCCGGGTTAGCTTCCAGCATGACGTAATAGGTGCTTACGGCCGTAGAGAGCGACACGTACTCTGACTGGCTTACGCTTTCGTCGTCCTTCTTCCAGAGTGCTTGCAGCAGCGTTTTGATGGATTCTTTCTTTTCCACGTCCAGCGCCCCGGAAATGATGAAAGGGTTGAAAGAAATCGGGTCGTTTTCCTCATAGGTGAAGTACACCCCCTACCAGCTCACACAGTCCCTTGTAGGAGTTGCCGGTATCGACAAGTAGGACGTGCGCGCCCTGCTCATAGTATTGCCGTACCATGTGGTTGGTGAAAAACGACTTGCCCGAGCCCGAGGGGCCGAGCACAAACTTGTTCCGGTTGAAGATGATTTGCCGCTTCATCGGCTCATCCGATATATCGACCAGTACCGGCTTGCCGGTGAGGCGGTCGGAAAGCTTGATGCCCTTCGTAGCGCCAGTGCTCCGGTAGTTGGTTTCCGAGGCCCAGAAGCAAACCGCCTGTTCAATGAAGGTGTAGAACGTTTCCTCCGAAGGGAAGTCGCCCGCGTTGCCCGGAATGCCGCCCCAATAGAGCTGTGCTATGTCCACGGTGTTTTGCCGGGGCTTGCAGTTCATGGCATTAAAAGCCGCGTTTACCTGCTTGCGCACTTCGGTCAGGTGTTCCTCGGTCTGGCCCCAGGTGAGCACGTTGCAATGCACCCGCGCCGGGCGGCGCTTGGTAGCTATCAGCTCGTTCAGGAACGAGTTATAGTATTCGTAGTTGATGGAGTTTTGCCGCGAGTAGAGGGACAGCGAGTTAAGCCGGTCCTTCTTCTGCTCAAACATCTTTACCGTCTTGGCCGTGTTATCCAGGAACACATATTGGTTCAGGATATGATTCGTGCCCAGCAGGAGCCCCAAGGGCGCAGCAAACGAAATCGGGAAGTCGGAATATTCGGTACTGTATTGCTCGTAGCGAATATCGGTTTCAACTGAAATCGGTAAATCGTCTAGGTTGGCCACCGAGAACATATTGCATATCTCGGTGCCAATCTTGAGCCCGTTGGTCAGGTCCAGGTCTACTTGTACCGCTTGGTCGGATAAGTCCAGGGCCAAGTACTTTTCCAGCAGGCCCGCCGCCTGCTCCGTGCCGGCCAGGCTCGTCGGAGGTCAGGCGGTGCGACTTGATGTAAGGCGCGTTGGTTGGCCCCACCCCTTCCAGCGTCCGTACGAATTGCCCGACGCTATCAAAGAATGCCTCCAGCTCCTTTTTGTCCAGCATCTCCTTGGGCACAATGTTGCGCCGGGCCAGCAGCCCCGACGCACTACCCCAATCGGGCCGCTCCGAGGCGCACTTGGTGATGTAGATGTAGCAAAAGTGGTTGAGGAACGGCCGCTCGTTGAAATGCCGCTCGTAGGAGGCCGAGAGCAAGGTTCTTTCGGCCTCGAAGCCCGGCGCATACTTATCCTCCACATACCAGTCCTGCTTGTGCACAACGGAATGGTCCGGCAGCAGCCGAACCGCCTTCACGAAGGCAGCTTGCAGCTGCTCGTAGTCCTGACGCGACAGCGTGAAGATTTCGGGCAGGTCCAGCCGAAAGGCTACCGTAACATCGGCATTCTTCGAGATTAGACAATCCTTTTCAACCTTGTAGATAGGCTGCTTGGATTCCAGGGAAGCGGAAGGCAGGACTTTGTTACTCATTGGGTAGAAAGCAACTTGGGTAGGATGCAACCAAAACCGGGCGCTATTCGCGCCCGGCCCGGTCCTCGTTGAGATGTTGGAATAAGCGGCTTTGCCGGTTGGTGATGTACTTAGGCGACGAGCGCCGCGCACTGGCTTTCATCAAGCCGTGCTCCCCGTACTTACGGTTGAGGGCGAAAACCCCGGCCCACATTCCCCGCCCAGGGCGAAGGTGATGAGGATGGTAAGCACCAGCGGCACGCTTAGCATGTACATGGTCACGAACAAGGCGAACGTGAGGCCAATACCCGCCACTAGGAAGTAGATGTTGCTTCCCACCAAGCCCTTGAATTCAACGGGCTTGTTAATGCCACGATTCAGGTCGTAGAAGGGCATTGCCGCGGCCTACAGGAAGAAGGAGCGCACTACCGTTGCCACGATAACCAGAAAAATCATCGAGCCGAACCAGCTAACCGCCGTTTTCTGCGTGTCCTGGTCGCCCGCATTCCACTTCCCATACACTTTAATCGCTCCTACCAGGCCCAGCACTGCACCAATCGCATACATGAGCTTGGTGAGGGGGTCAAAGTAGCTCGTTACCTGCGTCGTGGCATCCTGGATGCCGGCAGTACCATTGCCTCCTTGCGCATAGATGACATGAGTGGCCAGCACCATAATGGCGGTAGAAAGGGTGCGGATAATGTGTTGCTTCTTCATGGGAAAGGAAAATGGTGTTGTAGAGGGAGAGAGAAGGGTGAAAAGGTTAATCAGGAATTAGCTCCGAAAAGCGCATTCAATTCTGCATTACTTTCTGCTACCTTATCAGCAACCTGGCTGGCCAAAGTGGTTTCCATTAGAGCCGCAGGAACAGCCGGCCGGTTGCCAGCTTGAGCCTGCGCGATAAACTCAACTACTGAAGTCGCTGTGAAAAGCTGTTCAGTAGCTACCGGAACCACGTCGGCGGGCAAAGCGATGGGCTCCTGAAACGTGAAGAGTAAGTCCGTATCATTCACCAGCTCTTCACTATAGGCTGTTTGGGCTTCTACGTGAGAAAAGGTACTGATGGTTTCAATAGGCGGTGATTCATTATTGTTTTTTTCAATAACACTTTCGGAATCATCTTCGGTTTCCTCCGTTGGCATTTCTACCGCCAGTTGGCGCGCACGAGCCGCTAGTTCGGTATCGACTGTATCTAGTTCTTCGGTGCGCTGCTCGTCGTACTCGGCAGCCGTATCGGTTTCCGTTTCGGCACCGCCGGCTGAATCCATCGGCACCGCGGCCGACTGGCCATCATCCAGGCCCGTAGCCGCCGCCGTAGAATCCGGCAGCGACCCGGTGACTTCCGCTACCTCCTGGCCGTCGGGTAGATTTTGCGCCGCGCCGGCTTCCGGCGCTTCCACGGCTTCCTTGGATTCCGTCGCCGTGGGCGTTGCCGAAACGAATGCCGACGTGGTACGCACCAGCGAGGACGGGCCAGAGGCCGCAGCGCCAGGCCCAGCGTTAGCGCCCGCGAGTTGAGCCCCTCCCCCACCCTTCCGGGTAAAGAGAGCCCCTATTTCTTGCCGGTAGTACAGAAAGCCGACCACCGCATAGTAGAGCACGACGACGACTAGGACAAAGAGGGCAAAATCGCCCCAGGAATATTGTTTAAGCATCTGGAAAGGGGATTGTAGGATAAGCGTTTACTTCTTGCCTTGCCGCTGGCGCAGCTGCTTGGTAATGGCCTTTTGTATTTGCGCGTCGTTCTTGTCGATGAATTGCGCAATGATGTTATGCACGATGTCAGGCGGGGATGCCCCATTACCAACGATAGTGCCCAGCAGTAGCAAATACTGGTAGTGAGCATCCGTCAAGCGCATTGTGAATACCTTTTTATCGACCGACGGAGTGAAGAGCGAAGCCAGCTCAACCGTGCCTACCTCTACGGCAGAACCCGGTTCAGGTCCAGCATTCGGCGAATGTTCTACTTCCGGGACATTTTCCCCGTTTGGGACAGAAGCCACCGGGGCTACTGATGCTTTGGCCGCTGGCCCAGCGGCCAACGTGGGCGCAGGTTCAGGAACTGGTGCAGCAGCTGGCGCGGGTGTTGGTTCGGCCGCAGGCTCAAGCGCTGAGGTATTAGGTTCAGGGGCCGGAGCGGCAGCTTCCGGCGCAGGTGCAGCGGCAGGCTCAGGAGCAGCCGGGGCGACGGTTTCAGCGGCCGGGGCCACCGAAACATTTTCTCCCTTTTGTTCCTCATTTCCCGGTGTGGGTTCCGGTGCGGGCGCATTCTTGCTACCTTCCGCAGTCCCCGGCGCGGCGGAAATCCCCGCGCCGGTTAAGTGGTTGGTGGTTGCCGCCTTGCTTAGCATCTCATCCAAGGAGATTTTCGGCGCTTGTCCGCTTTTTGCTTTAGGTTTTGGCATGGGTGAAATGAATTTTAAAGTGTGTGCAGTAGGAATAAGAGCTATTCATCCAAAGCCGAAGCGGCTTCAACTGAAGTAGCAGCGGCCGGCAGTTCAATTGCCTTACCCGAGGGGGTGGTTTGTCCAGGCCCCAGCACGGTATAGAGCATTTCCATAATCAGCTTGCCCAGGCCCAGCTTTTCAAGTTCGCGCTCGGGTAGCGAGAAAAGCGTAGAACGCTTTTCCTTGTAGCCAATTAGCAGCTCGACACGGCTTTGCAGCAAGGGCAAGCCCTTCTGCTGAAAAAACTCCTCTATCTTGTCGTAGGTGGCCTTTTTCTCCGACTTTACATAGCGGTTCCAGAAAGCGTAGTAGCCCAGCAAGTTCGATTCGTCGGGGTCTGGCTGAGCAGATTTCAGATAGTCGGACAGCACTTGCATGTAGCCCACCGTCGATGCAACGGTGCCTTGGTCGGCTTCCATCGGCAGAAAGATGTACTGAACCATGCGGAGTAGTTCAGGGAGGCCGGTGATGTTGATAGTACCAGGCGTATCTACCAAAATGAAGTCGAAACCTTGCTGTTCCAGGCTTTCGATGGAATCCACGGCCTTTTCCACGCTCGATATGCTGACCGGGTAAGGCGTGATGCCCTGATTGAGCAGTCGGTTTTTGAAAGCCTCGTCGGTGTTGATTTTCTGTAGCTCCTGATTGCGGTACACCTGAACGGTGTTTTGGGGATAGTCGCAATCCAGGATAGCCACTTTGTAGCCATAGACATAGGCCAGCGCCGAGGCGACGTGTACGCTGATGGTGGACTTACCAGCGCCACCCTTTTGGGTCGCAAAGGCAATTACTTTGGGTTCGCTCATGGGTCAGATTTTTAGTTGGGTGATAAACAAAGATAGGAGAAGCTTTGGAACCTCAAAGCCTCACAGCCTCAAAGATGCTTTGGGGTATGGCCTCATAATATCATGGCCTCACAGCCTCATAATATCTTAGCCTCATAGCCTCACTAGTTCACAGCCTCAAAATATCAAAGATGCTTTGCCTCACAGCTTCAAAATATCATAACCTCACAGCCTCAAAGTATCACAGCCTCAAATCTCCAAAACTCCAAAACCTCACAGCCTCAAAATATCAAGCCTAGTGAGTTGAGCTAATACGCTATCCCGCGAAAGGAGTTCTAGCCTCATAGCCTCATAATATCACAGCCTCACAGCCTCAAATACTCTTAGCCTCACAGCCTCAAAAACTGGCTTCTAGGAACGTCAACCAGCAAGCGGAGTAGCCTAGACCTTCTACCCTATCCATAGGCCCTATCAGCATTGCAATTGCAGCCTCATAGCCTCAAAGTATCATAGCCTCACAGCCTCATAATAGTTCTAGTGCTAGCTCCGTTCAACGACCGTTCAACGCCCCCGTTCTGATAGCTCGTTCTTTCGTCCAGCAAGCCATGCCATTGTATATACAAACTTCGTTTGCATCTTACAATGGCACCGCCAAGTTCGCAGGCTCACTTGGCTTGGCTTGCTAAAGCAAACGACCCCAAAAAGTAGCCGTAGAATAGATTTAGCCGTAGTTAAGCCAATTAGTAACCAAAAGGGAGAATGACCGCCGACACCGCCCCCGAAACCAAAGAGCCAGCCCGCGACAAGATGATACCTGTTCGCGTGACGGAGGATGAAAAAAAGCAATAGAAACCAAGGCCAGTCAGGCGGGGTATAAAAGTGTATCAGCTTACCTACGCGACTTGGGCCAGGGCAGCGAGATAAAGGAAAAGCTATCCCCGGAGGTAAGGCGGCAGCTCGTAGGTATCGGCAACAACCTCAACCAGATTGCCAGGCTTGCCAATTCAGGCAAGCAGTTTCAGACCCACGAAGCCCAGCTAAATCAGGCCCTGACTACTATACTAGGTTTCCTCGCATGATTGCAAAAACAGTTACCGGAAGTGACTTCGAGGGAGCCCTGACTTACGGCGCAGGCTTACGGAAAGGCAAGGCAAAAGAGCCGGGCGAGGTGCAGCCTCTATACATTTCTAACGTGGTTGCTGCCTCCCCGCAACTCATGGCCCAGCAGATGCAGAGTGTTGCCGCCGAGAGCAAGCGCATACAGAAACCAGTGTGGCATACCGTGCTTTCGTGGAAGGCTGGCGAGGTGGTAACCGAGGCCCAAAAGGTTGCGGCCGTGAAGCGGTATTGTGAGCTGATGGGTGCTCCCGTTGACCGTCACCAGGTGGTCGTTTATGAGCACAAGGATAAAAAACACGCCCACGTCCACATTTACCTAAACCGGGTGCCCGTCGATGGAGGCCCCGCCCTGCGCACGAGTAACAATTTCTACCGGCAGCCGGCCATTACAAAGCAGATAAGCCAGGAGCTAGGGATGCAGCCGATACCCGAGCGCCGGCAAAGCATCAAGGACGTGGACCCGAGCAAAGAGTTAGCGCGGGGGCTATTCAGCAGGCCGTGCAGCGCCTGCTGGCTGAGCAGGGTAGGGGAGGGGAGCAGTGGTTCCAGGAGAAGCTAAGGCAGCAGCAAATCGACGTGCGCTACACCCACGATAAAGGCGGCATCCTGCGCGGGGTTAGTTTTGAACTGAACGGCGTGGCGGTGAAAGGCCAGGAAGTAGGCTGCAAAGGCGCGGACTTGCGCGAGTCATTCCAGGGCACCACGCCGCAGGTGCCGGTGCAGCAGGCCCCAGTGCCCGACCAACCCAAATCAGGGCAGAAAAAAGGGGCCCACGCCTCTAAAATAAACCTTTCCACTATTTACACTCTAACTACAAACCGACCGATGGAAGATGAAAAAGGACTAAAGAAGATAATGGAGTTCATGCGGCTTTTCGCCATTGTGCTGCTGGCCGTGAACATCTATTACTTCTGCTTCGGCTATTTTAAATCGATGGGATGGAGTCATAAAATCATTGAAACGATGATGGGCAACTTTACCCGAAATACCTTTCTGTTCAAGGCCAGTTGGATAAGCAAGGCAATGGCGACGGTCTTTCTGGCCCTGAGTTGCTTGGGCACGAAGGGCCGGGCCGACGAGAAGCTGCAAGGCAAAACGATTGTAGGCTATGCTCTGATAGGGCTGGCCCTCATGTTTGGCTCCGATGTGGTACGCTCCATTCCTATGAGCCCAGGACTGGCCACGCTCATCTACACGGCGGCCGTGAGTGGTGGGTTTCTGCTGCTGCTGAGCGCCGGGGCTTGGCTAAGCCGGTTGTTTAACAACGACCTGATGAAAGACGTGTTCAACAAGGAAAATGAATCTTTCCCCCAGGAGGAACGCCTGATTGAAAACGAGTATTCCTTCAATCTACGTACCGAGTACCGGCTAAAAGGCAAAACCCGCCAAGGCTGGCTGAACGTGGTAAACCCTTTCCGGGCAGTGGGGGTGCTAGGTACGCCAGGTTCGGGTAAGTCCTACGCGGTTATCAACGAGGCCATCCGGCAGCACTTGGCCAAGGGCTTCTCGATGTATGTCTACGACTACAAATTTGACGACCTGAGCATCATTTGCTACAATGCGCTGCTCAAAAATCAAGACAAGTTTGTAGACAAGGACGGTAAGCGGGTGCCGGTGGGCTTCTACGTTATCAACTTCGATAATCCGCGCAAAAGCCACCGCTGCAATCCCCTGCTGCCCGAGCTGATGACTGACATAGTGGATGCCTACGAAAGTGCCTCTACCATCATGCTCAACCTTAACAAGAGCTGGATTCAGAAGCAGGGTGATTTCTTTGTGGAGAGCCCGATAAACTTTGTGGCCGCTATCATCTGGTTTCTCAAACTGTATGAAAAAGGCAAGTATTGCACCTTCCCCCACGTCATCGAATTTCTGAGCCGGGACTACGAAGAAATCTTCCCCGTACTGGCCTCTTACCCTGAGATTGAAAACTTGGTAAAGCCGTTCGTTTCGGCCTTCCAGAAGGACGCGATAGAGCAGCTAGAGGGGCAAATTGCCAGCGCCCGGATTCCGTTAGGCCGACTGGCTAGCCCACAGCTCTATTGGGTAATGTCGGGCAATGATTTTACGCTCGACATAAATAACCCGGAGGAGCCCAAGGTATTGTGCGTGGGCAACAACCCCGACCGCCAGGCCATCTACGGGGCCGCGTTGGGGCTATACAATGCCCGCCTCGTCAAGCTGGTAAATAAGAAGAATAAGCGCAAGTGCTCCATCATTATTGACGAGTTGCCCACGATTTACTTCAAGGGGCTAGATAACCTCATTGCCACGGCCCGAAGCAATCGGGTTAGCACCATCCTTGGCTTTCAGGACTTGTCGCAGCTTCAGCGCGACTACGGCCAGAAGGAAGCCGAGGTAATCCAAAACACGATTGGAACGTGGTTCAGTGGCCAGGTAGCCGGCAACACGGCCAAATACTTTTCCGAGCGCTTCGGCAAGGTGTTGCAGCAGCGCCAGAGCCTGAGCATTAATATGCGCGAAACGAGCACCAGCTTATCTACGCAGATGGATAGCATGGTGCCGGCCTCGACTATTGCCAATCTGACCCAGGGTAATTTTGTGGGTTCCATTGCGGATAACATCGGGAGTGAGGAAAACGACCAAAAGGTATTTCACGCCAAGATTAAGGTGGACGTGAAAGCTATTGACGCCGAGGTGAAGGCGTACCAGCCAATTCCTGACATAACCAGCTTCATTAACCCGGCAACGGGCGAGGATGAGGCAGAAGAAATGTTAAAGAGTAACTTTAATCGGATTAAAACCGATGTAAAGGAGCTTTGCCAGCGGGAGCTTACCCGGATAGGGAATGACCCGAACTTGCAGCACCTAATCAAGACAAAAGAAGCGTAACAATGGCAAAGGAAAAGCCCAGTGGACCGACTGAAAACCCCATGAGCGTGCGCGTAGGGAAGCGGCTGGTCATCATCCGCGAGGAACTAGGCCGCTTTCACGGAGAACACGCTTGGAGCCAGGCGCAGGTAGCCCAGCAGACGGGCCTAACCCAGAACATCATTCACCGGATGGAGAACGGCAAGGGCGGACAGATTGAGAACTGGTTAAAGGTTATGGCCCTTTATGAGAAGGAGGGCTATAACCTGAATTGGATACTGACCGAGAATAATAGCCTCGTCAGCAAGCTTCAGTTGCAAGACGCTACCCAGGATGCCGGCGCTTGTATCAGGGCCGAACTCCTAAAGAAACTCGACCAGTACGGTGAGGTCCACAACCGGGAGTTGGGTGAGCTTCGGAAGTTGCTGCTGAATGACAAGCTTAATTGGTGAAGTCAATCAAGCAACCCAATTTCAATAAAGGAGTAAGTTCGTAGGTAGGGACCGGGAAGGTTTCTACCTATTCTTTTCCCGCCAAAATCCTATCATCCATAAATTCCTTTCCAATGACAGACGAAGCAGAAGCCCCGACCCCTACCACGCTTTACCTGAGCGCGGCTCCTACGTCCAATGGCAACATTAGCGGGGAAGCATTGCAGCCGGCCCAGGCCCACCACAGCTTGTACCAGCTCCAAGTAAACCCGAACAATCCCAACGAAGGCGTACTACTTCCGGCCCCCGGAGCTGATGCCATGCTTTCGGCTAATGAATCGGTTTTGTCGTCAGCTTACCGGCTTGGCGGTCTGCCAAAACCCGGTCAGGACTTCCTCGACGTGCAGCAGCCCACGCGGGTTGAGAAAATCGGGGACAATTGGAAGGTAGCTGAAATGGGCTCCGTTAAGTTCAGCGCCGAGCAGAAGCCGGCCCTCAACGTATATGGTGAGGCGACACCCCAAGCCCGCGAGCAAGCTGCGCTGACCACCGAGGCCGAAGGCCTGGCTAACGAGGCTACCATCACGACGGGCGCTACTCGTACCGAAGCAAAAGCCGACCTGGAGGAAATTGCTAACCGCGCCGAGCAAGGCCTGGATGCAGGCATGGCCGCTTACGCCGACGAGCAGCGCGACAAAGCCGCGACGCTCACCGACGACACGACTACGGCCCAGCAGCCCGCCGCCGAGCAGCAGGCCCCGGCCGCAACGCCGGCAGCACCCGGTGCCCCGGAGGCCCCCGCCACTGAGCCCGTTGGAGAGCTGCACATCCAATGGAAGCAGAAAGGCGACGAGGTAGCCCCGCTGCTCGAAATGCGTGCCTACCTCGACCAGCTCAAAGAGGCCGGAGTAGCCGTAGGCGCTATGAAGATGGAGCGCGGCGAGGATGGAAAGCTTACCGGCAGTTTCGGCGTGAGCTACGACCCGGAATCCAACAAGCTAGGCCAGGCTCGAAGCCACCTTGCAGGGCCTCAAACAAGTTGGCAACGGCCTAGAGGTGGTCGAAAAGCCGGGCCAGGCTTCCGCCCGTCGGCAGGAAGTCGGCTACGATGACGACTACGAGCCTCAGCGCAGCAAGCAGGTAAAAGAAGCTTTCGGTGTGAAGCAGTGGGACGCGCTGAGCGCCAACCTCACTGCCGTACCAAAAACGGCGCTGACCGTGCCGGAGCAGGTCCAGCAGAGCGCCGGTGAGCAGCGGGTAGAGCAGCTAGCCCAGGCGCAGGGCAAAACCAAGGAGCAGGTACTGAAGGAAGGAAAAAGCATCTTTGATATCGACACCAGCGGCAATCCCGCATCCGTGTTTCTAAAGAATTTTTACGCCCACCTCAACGGCAACCCCAAGACCCGGCAGACCTTGGAAGTTGATTATGATAAGACCCGCCAGCAGTTGCAGGCCCGCTTGCTGAAAAAGCCGGCTCCGCGCAGGCTCGACCAGGGCGACGACCAGGTGAAACAGGCTCCCCAGGGCCAGACGGCCAGCGGCCCCATAGCGCTCGCAGTAGCCGCCGCCACGCCGGCAGCACCAGGTGCCGCAGTGGCCCCGGAGCAGTCAGCCGCGGCGAAGGCCCCGACCTTGTTTCAAGCGGCCGACGTGCCGCAAAAAGTGCTGGCTTCGCTTGGCCTGAGCACCGCTGACCTAGAGCAGAAGGGCCAGCTTCAAAAGCTGCTGAGCGGCGAGAAAACCGACCTGCTATCTATGCAGGTAGCGGGCAAGGATGGGCAGGAAGCCGTGAAGTTTGAGGGTAAAATGGTGCTGCACCGCGAGGCCGACGGCACGGCCACCCTAAAAATTGAATTGCCCCAGGAGAAGCTCGTTATCCCGAACGAAATTGGCGGACAGCCCTTCACCCCGGAGCAGCGCCAGAAGCTCGAAACCGAGGGTAACGCGGGCCTCATTCGCGGCCTCAAGGACGAGAAGGGCCAGGAGTACAACGGCTACGTTTCAGTGGATAAAGCCATGAACAAAGTTGTCATTCTGCCAGAGAACAAAGTTACTTTGCATGACACCATCGCCGGAGTTAAGCTAACGAAAGAGCAGAGCCACGACCTGAAAGAAGGGAAGGCCGTGGACTTGTCTAACATGGCCAGCGCCGACGGAGGTAGAAAGTTCGATGGAACCGTGCAGGTAAACGCCGCCAAGGCGTGTATCGAAGTCCGGCCCGCCGCGCACGAGTTGCAGCAAGGCCAGAGCACCCGCGCCGAGCAGACGGTAAAAGGCACCACCCAGGCCGTAACCGTGGAAGCGCCGAAGGTGGAAGCTCCTAAAGTGCAGCGCGGACCGCGCCTCTAAAGTGCCGGCCGCAGTAGGCCGTTTTGCCCTCGTAGAAGCCCGAAAATGTGTTTTTCGGGCTTCTATCTTTTCCCCTTCACCCTAGCCCACCTATTGCACCATCATGGAACACGACCTGACTTTTCAGAAAATCAAGGAGCAAGTAGAACTCCCCGAACTGCTGACCCACTACGGCTATAACCTCAAAAAAGGGGAGGACTTAGGCAAAGGCAAATGGCACGTTTTCGAGGGGGATGATACGCTTGTGGTTTTCAAAGGGCGGGGTAACGATTGGATGTACTTTAACAGTCACGATGACCGCGACAAAGGCAGTGTCATCGACTGGATGAAAAACCGGGTGAACTCCGGCCGCATCGTGGGCATCGACCAGCAACCCGGCCGCAACGTCTGGCAGACTGTGAACGACCATTTCCGGGCCTACCTGAACTTGCCCGAAGACCAGCGGCCCAAGCTGGAATTACCTCCCATCAGCATAACTGCACCCGGCGAGAAATTCCACAGCATCTACACCAAAGACTGCCGGCCGCTGGAAAATACCGCCTACTTGGAAAGCCGAGGTATTACCAGAAGCACGATACAAAATCCGCAGTTTGCCGGTCGAATCCTAAACCAGCTGCACACCGTGCAGAAGGAAGGAATGCCGGCTAAGACATTCGTAAACACAGCTTTTCCGGCTTACCACGAGGGGCGCGTAGTGGGCTTGGAACTGAAAGGGGAGGGCTACAAGGGCCAGGCCCCGGAGAGCGAGTTTTCCCGCTCGTTGTGGCTGAGTAAGCTACCCGAAGGCCGGCCCGCCGCGCATATGGTAGTGGCAGAATCTGCGCTCGATGCGTTGTCATACGCGCAACTGCACCCCGGCGAGAAAGCCCTGTATGCGTCCACGGCGGGCGTACTCACTCAAAACAAGATTTTTGAGATGAAGCGCCTGCTCAGCGAGGAACGGATTCCGAGTATCAGGGCTGCCTTCGACAACGACACCCAGGGCCACCACTACGACACGCGCCTACTCGCTGGCTTCGCCAGTGAGCAAAACCCGATGAAAGTAGTCCGGGAGCATAAGCATCTGCTGACCGTCGAAGTCACGGCCACTAACCCGGCCGGGGTGCAGGCGCTGACCAACCACCTCAAAGCATACAACGACCAGACCGCCCGCCAGTACCGCGACCAGGCCGGCGAAACCAACACCCAGGCCGTGAGCCAGACCCTGCGCGACGAGATGATAAGCTCGACGAAGCTAGGCCCCAATACTTATCAGTTTCACGTTCCAATGAACCGCGAGGCGTTGGGGGCATTCAACCAGGGCGCGACGCAAAGCCTAGCCTTTGAGCATAAGATTGAAATCGTCAAGAGCCAGGGCAAGGATTGGAACCAGGACTTGAAGCAGGACCAGATGCAGCAGGTAGTGAAGCGGGAGCTTGGCCCGGTGGACGAAAACCAGTACGGCTTTGGAATGGACCACTGGAAAAATGAGCCCATAGAAGGCGTTGGCAAAATTACCGCGCAGCACCAGGCACAGGCCGAGGCCCGCGAGAGGGGAGAGCGACTGCTAACCGTGGAGTTTCGGGAGAGCCGGGATGAAATGTCCCAGCTCAGCACTTTGCAGCAGAACCTAGAGAAAGCGGGCCTGAGCATCGACCATTCGCTACGGTTGGAGGGTGCCCAGCCCCGCGAACTTGCTACCGAACTGACCTTGCGCTACCCGGTTGCTTCGGCCCAGCTCCCGGCCCTGAGTGCCGCCCTCGACGCACTGGCCACGAACCCCAAGGCCACGGTCATTGAGCCGGTGCAGGACCAAACGGAACGCCGGGAACTTGCCACCGCCCAGGAAATCGCACAGCAACAGAAGCGGGCGGAGCAGCAGCAGATACAGCCGAGTAATTCACCCAGTCAAGACCAGGCCCGGCGCGAGTTTATCGACGCGGCCGTGCCAGTGGCGCAATCGCTACGGGAAAACGGCGGAGGATTGCAGGCGGCCTACTTGCAACAGGTAAGCAAAAGCCTGCTCAAACAGCCGGAAATCAAACCACTGGACCAAGAGAATCTAGTTAAGGTACTGGCAAAGATTGACCAGGTGCCGGCTCTCAAAGACAGCCACAGCGTCGGCCAGCTACGCCAGGCCATGCAGGTACTCAATCCCCCAATCAAGCCGGAGCAGACGCAAACGCAGCAGCAGGAGCGCCGCCGCGGCCCCAAGCTTTAGGGTTCTGGTTAGCGGGGGCTGATTCCGCAGCGGGGGATAGGCAACGATGTAATCAGCGGCGTAGCCGGTTGCCGCTACCTGTTGGCCAAAGCATATCAGGCGTTCCCGGAAGCAGAGGCCCCACGGCGTTTGCGAATGCTGGATGCACTTGCTTAGTGCCTGCTTGTAGTCGTTGCCTAGCTCGTACTGGTTACCGTCCTCGTCAAGCACTACCCCGCGCTGCTCGTCATAAGGAAACGTGAATGAGTTGGCGAAAAACCCTTGTACTAACTGCTGGCCATTCGCTACTCGCTGCTGTACATCAGCAAAAAAATCCCATTCGTTTTTCATGATAGACCAGTGTTTGAATCAGTACAGCCCATACCCACGGTTTAACCCGCTAACGCATCAGTTCCGACTATAGGGCTAAAATTAGCATTAAAGCTCAATTCGGCAGCCCCTATATGCAGGAGCAGGGCAGCAGCAGGCGGTGCCGCAGGAACCCGAGCCGCCTAACTAGGGTCCCCTCAGGAAACGGAAAAAATCGCACGTTAAGGAAAGCGGGTTTCCGTGCTGCCTCGCCACCGCCGCCTCAACCGCCCTGACCGTTGCTATTTCTTTTCGCCCTCGGGAGGTGCCCATTCACGCCGACGGAGCCCGTGGGAAACGGGCCCGCTGCGGTAGGTTTCGTCCTAAAGACGGCAGTCCTGCGCCTATTACGAGCCGATAGCACCGCTAACTGTTCAACTTCTAACCAGGTAATACAAGCAGTCCGGCCTGATTAGGAACCGGCCTCCCACCAAATGGTTTGTCCCCAAGCAGTGCCCGATAAGTATGCTACCCCAGGGCCGCCAGGTAACACGTTCGATGGCAAATCTCCCGGCCGGAAAGTTTACTCCACAGCGCCACGTAAGCAGTCCTCAGCGGCATTTTCTTCGGCCTGCTATCATACCCGGTTTTATTTATCTTTGCACGGCATACGGTGATGGATTTCCACCGCGAACCGCCGGGGCCCGGGTCCTGCGCTGATGATTCCTACTGAAACGGACGGCCACGCGGGCCGCCCGGGTAGCTCATCGTATCGTTCGCTTTCGTGCATCTCGCCCTTCTTTTTTGCTGCCCGCGGCCCTGCCGCACCCGCTTTCCCCTTCTTTCCGCTTTTGCGTCCGCACCGGTGGGCCAACGGGCTGGCGTATGCGTGAGCTGCTGCAAGCCCTCGACACGCGCCTGCTGCTGTGGGCCAACGGCCACCACCACCCGCTTGGGGATGCGGTGATGTGGTGGGCCAGCCAAACCTTCACCTGGGTGCCCTTTTATGCCGCGCTGCTGGCGCTGCTGGCCGTGCGCTTTCGCCGCCGGGCGTGGCTGCTGCTGCCGCTGATTGCCGTGCTCCTCCTGCTCAGCGACCAGGTGGCCTCCGGCCTGTTCAAGCCCTGGTTTCAGCGGCTGCGGCCCAGCCACGAGCCGGCGCTGGCCGGGCAGCTGCGCTACCTGCACGCCTACCGGGGCGGCACCTACGGCTTCGTGTCTTCGCACGCCAGCAACGTGTTTGCCCTGGCGTTCTACCTCTACTTCACGGCCCGCCGGCAACTTCCCTGGCTGGCCGGGGTGCTGTTTCCCTGGGCCGCGCTGGTGGCCTACAGCCGGGTATACCTGGGCGTGCACTACCCTTCCGACGTGCTGGTGCCCGTGCTGGTGAGCCTGGTGCTTGCCTACGGGGTGAGCCGGCTGTACGCCTGGGGCGAAGCACGGCTGATGCCGCCCGTTCCGCCCCCACCAGCCTAGCAACGCGGGCCCGTCTCCGGCGGGGTGTCCCCTACGTTTTTCTTTTACCGTTTCCCGCTGTCCGTGTTTCCCTTTTCCATCCCGCGTCGTCTGTTTCTCGTCCTGCTGCTGCTGGCCGTGCCTTCCCTGCTGTTTGCCTGGGGCGCCTGGAGCCACCAGCGCATCAACCGCGCCGCCGTGCTGGCCCTGCCGCCGGAGCTGCGCACGTTCTTTTACAACCACGCCGACTTTGTGACGGAGGAGGCCGTGATGCCCGACGCGCGCAAGTTCGTGTTGCACGACCGGGCCGAGGGGCCGCGCCATTTCATCAACCTCGAAGCATACCCCGTGCCGCTGGACCAGCTGCCCCGCACGGCGGCCGAGGCGCGTAAGCTGTACGATGCGGCCACGCTGGCCAAAAACGGGACGCTGCCCTGGACCATTCAGGAGAACCTGGCGCAACTGACCCAGGCCATGAAAAACGGACGCAAAGACGAAATCCTGTTTCTGGCCGCCGACCTGGGCCACTACCTGGGCGATGCGCAAATGCCCCTGCACACGTCGGCAAACCACGACGGCCAGCTCACGGGCCAGACCGGCATCCACGCCTTCTTTGAAGGGCAGCTGCCCGAGCTGTTCGGCGCGGCCTACCGCTTCGACGTGGGCCCGGCCACGTACCTGCCCGACCCGGTGGCGGAAACCTGGCGTCTGCTGGCCGGGAGCTACGCCAGCGCCGACACGCTGCTGGCCGTGGAGCGGCAGCTGCAGGCCGCGGTGCCCGCAGCCGACCGCTACGAGCACGACGCGCAGGGCGCCATCCGCAAGACCCAGTTTAACGACGACTACCACGCTTCGGCCTACGCCACGCGCTACCACCAGGCCCTGGGCTCTTTCGTTGAGCGCCGGCTGCGGCTGGCCGTGCAGTCCACCGCCAACTTCTGGTTTACGGCCTGGGTGAACGCCGGCCGGCCCGACCTGCGCCGGCTGGACGCGGACTACGCCACGCGCAGCAACGCCCACAACCTGAAACACGAGCTGCGCCTGCTGAAAAAGGGGCAGCTGGTGGACCTGAAAACCAACCCGGAATTTTAGCGATGCGCCCCCATGACTGCTCTTTCTACCCTGCCCCTGCTGCCCGGCGGGTTGCCCCTGGATACGTTGCTGATGGTGTGGGGCAGCTGCCTGCTGTTCGGCTTCGTCCTCGGCGTGTACGACCGCCGGCTGGCCGCGCTGGGGCCCAGGCTGCCCTTCTACGTGCTGGGCATCGTCAGCTTTACGGCGTTCTTTCACGTGGTCTACGAGGGCCTGTTTCGCCACCTGGGCGGGGGCACCATCCTGCTCTACGGCCTGGGCAGCCTGCTGGTGGGGCTGCTGCTGGCCGCCGGGGGCTTTGGCTGGCCCGATTGACCTAAACCAAGCCTCTATCTTATCTGCACCTCTTCAGCACGTTTTATGAACCGTTCGGTGTTAGTGATTGGGCTGGGAGGCTTGCTGGGGTCCGTGAGCCGCTACTGGGTGCAGCAGTACTTTCTGCGCTACGTGCCGGTGGGCTTCCCCTGGGCACCTTCCTGGTGAACGTCAGCGGCTGCCTGCTCATCGGCCTGCTGCTGGGCTTCTTTGAGCGGCACACCGCCGCCCCGCTGGCCTGGCGGCTGTTTCTGACCACGGGCTTCTGCGGGGGCTTCACCACGTTTTCCACGTTCGCCTACGAGAGCGTGACGCTGGCCCGCACCCACGAACTGCTGCTGCTCTTCGCCTACGCGGCCGGCAGCGTGCTGGTGGGCATGGTGGCCGCCTTCGCCGGGCTGTGGCTGGCGCGGTTTGTTTAATTCCACCCGGGCCTTATCTCCTCTCGCCATGCCGTACCACAAGATTCTGATTTACGCCGATGCCAGCCCGCAGGCCTACCACGCCGCGCGGGCCGGGCTGGACCTGGCCGCCGCCCTCGGCGCGGAGGCGGCTTTCGTGTGCGTGCTGGACGAGGCCCTGGCCATCGGCAACATCGACGCCGGCCAGACCCACCCGGAAGCGGAGGCCTTGCTGCTGGCCCGCGGCGAGGAGCTGCTCGACCAGCTCGCGGCACTGGCCTCGCCCGGGCTGCCGCTCACCCGCTTTCTGCCTTGGGGCTCGCCCGCCGAGCAGGTGCTGGCCACCGTGGAAGCCTGGCCGGCGGACCTGCTGGTGGTCGGCACCCAGGGCCGGCACGGCCTGCTGGGCCTGCTGCTGGGCGGCGCGGCCGAGCACCTGATGGAGCGCGCCCACTGCCCCGTGCTGGTGGTGCCGCTGCGCTAGCCCCCACTTCATTTTATCACGCTGCTAATCCCCCTTTCTGCTGTGGCCTTTCGCCCTCCCCGTCTTGCGCTCTTTCGGCCCGTGCTGGCCATGGACCAGGTCCCCCACCTGCTGTTTCTGGGCCGCTGGCTGCTGATATGCGCCGGCGTGGGCCTGCTGGTGGGCACCGCCTCGGCCGGCTTCCTGCTCGCCCTGGACTGGATTACCACCTGGCGCGAAGCCCACCGGTGGGTTATTGCGCTGCTGCCGGCCGCCGGCTTCGTCATCGGGGCCAGCTACTACTACCTGGGCCAGGGCGTGGTGAAGGGCAACAACCTGCTCATCGACGAGATTCACAACCCCCGTAAGGTCATCCCGCTGCGCATGGCCCCACTCGTGCTCTTCGGCACGCTGGCCACCCACCTGTTCGGCGGCTCGGCGGGCCGGGAGGGCACGGCGGTGCAGATGGGCGGCACCCTGGCCGACCAGCTCACCCGCCTGCTGGGGCTGCGGCCCCGCGACCGCAAGCTGCTGCTCATCGCCGGCATCAGCGCGGGCTTTGCCTCCGTGTTCGGCACGCCGCTGGCCGGGGCCGTGTTCGGGCTGGAAGTGTTTTTGATTGGCTCCATTCGCTACGACGCCATCGTGCCGAGCTTTCTGGCCGCCGTGAGCGCCGACCTGGTGACCCGGGCCTGGGGCGTGGGCCACACGCAGTACGTGCAGGCTCGACGCGCCGGCCCTGGCGCCGGTGCCCCTGCTGCTGGCGGTGGGCTGCGGCATCCTGTTCGGGCTCACGGCGCGCGGCTTCGCCGGCCTCACCCACGAAATCACGCGCCTGTTCAAGCGCATCGCCTACCCGCCGCTGCGGCCCGTGGTGGGGGGCGGGCTGGTGGCGCTGGCCGTCTTCGCGCTGGGCACCACCAAGTACATCGGCCTAGGCGTGCCCACCATCGTAGCCGCTTTTCAGGCCCCGCTGCCGCCGCAGGATTTCGTGCTGAAGCTGGTGCTCACGGCCCTCACGCTGGGCTGCGGCTTCAAGGGCGGCGAGGTCACGCCCCTGTTTTTCATTGGCGCGGCGCTGGGCTCGGCCCTGGCCCTGGTGCTGCCGCTGCCGGTGGCGCTGCTGGCGGGCATGGGCTTCGTGGCCGTGTTTGCGGGGGCGGCCAATACGCCGCTGGCCTGCACCTTCATGGGCCTGGAACTCTTCGGCGCCCACGCCGGGGTGTACCTAGCGCTGGCCTGCGCGGCCTCCTACCTGTTTTCGGGCCACACGGGCATCTATTCTTCGCAGGTCATCGGCCACGCCAAGCACCTGCGCCACGGCCGCGAGCAGGGCCGGCAGCTGGGCGAAATCCCCGAACACCGCAAAAATGGGCCGCCCCCAAAGGCGGCCCGCAACCCCACCCCATGAAGCGTCACATTCCCCAACCCCACGTTCCCTACACCGTGCTGCGGCTTTACTTTCAGCACGGTGCCCCCGTCAGCGGCCGGCAGGGCTGGCGCCGCCTGCTGGGCCGCCCGCTGGCCCACGAGCTGCTCAAGGCCGCCAAAGCGCAGGGCATCGAGCAGGCCATTGCCTTCAACGTGACGGCCGGCTACCTGGCCGGCGACGCGCTGCACCACGGCCACCACGAGCACATGCCGCTCAAACACCCGCAGTGCGTGGAACTGATTGACCACCCCGACCAGATTGCCGGCTTTCTGGAGCGCAACCAGGCCTTGCTGGCGCAGGTGCGCGTGCTGCTGCGCGACAGCGACAACGCGGAACCGCTTCGGTAGCCGGCACTCCTAACTGATTTGGTGGTGTCGCTGCCCGACAAGCGGCTAGCTTATCCCCCGATTGGCTTTTCTTCGGTTCGGACCAGTGCCAGGTACCCCGCTACGCCCAGCGCCACGGCGGCCGCCAGCCCGAACGTAAGGCCCGGCCCGCGAAACTGCCAGAGCAAGCCCGCGCCGGCGCTGGCCCCGAGAGCAGCCAGGCTGCTCAGCCCACCTAACGTACCCAAAGCCGCCCCGGTATCGGCCCGAGCGCACAGCGTGCTGACCCAGGCCTTGCCCACGCCCTCGGTAGCGGCGGCGTACAGGCCATACAAGCCAAAGAGCACCGCGAAGGCCCAGCCTTCGCGCACGAACGCCATGCCGCCGTACACCCCCGCAAACACCAGCAAGCCGGCGGCCAGCAGCCGGCGCGGCCCGAGGCGGTCGGCCAGGTAGCCCAGGGGCCACGCGCTGAGCACGTACGTGACGTTGTAGAGAATGTAGAGGCCGATGACGGCCGTAGCCGACAGGCCGCGCTGCCGGGCCAGCAGCAGCAAAAAGGCATCGGAGCTGTTGAACAAGGCAAACACCAGCAGCCCGCCCACCACCCGCCGGTAAGGCAGTGGCGCGGCCCGCCAGTAGCGAAACGAGGCCCAGAACGGCACCACCGGCCGCCCCGACGGCACGGCCCGCCGCTCGCGCAGTGCCAGGGTGAGGCCCACCGCCAGCACGCCCGGCACGAAGGCCCACAGAAACAGCGGCCGGTACTGCCCCGGATGCGCCGCCAGCCAGCCCAGTGCCGCGAGCGGGCCAAACACCGCGCCCAGCGTGTCCATGGAACGGTGAAAGCCGAACACCTTGCCCCGGTCGGCGGGCGTGGTTTCGTCGGCGAGCAGGGCGTCGCGCGCGCCGGTGCGCAGGCCCTTGCCCAGCCGGTCCACGGTGCGGGCCAGGAGCACCCCGGCCGGGGTGGCCAGTACCGCCAGCAGCGGCTTGGACAGGGCGCTTAGCCCATAGCCCCACTGCACAAAGGGCACGCGCCGCCCCAGCCGGTCCGACCATTGGCCGAAATAGCCCTTGCTCAAGCCGGCCACGGCTTCGGCCACGCCTTCGAGCAGGCCAATGAAAAACACCGAAAAGCCGATGGATTGCAGGTACAGCGGCATCACCGGGTAGAGCATCTCACTGGCCAGGTCCGTGAACAGGCTGATGAGCGAGAGCAGCCACACGGCGCGGGTCAGGTAGCGGAAACGGGACATCGGGGCGGTGGGGAAAGGTGAAGCAAGCCGTGGCCCCTGGCAGCATAGCAGGGGCCGGGGCTGGACTTAGGGTAGGACGGCCACCTGCTGGCTGAGCAGGAAGACGTCGGGTTTTATCAGGGCGACACTGGATTCGAGCTGGTCGTAAAAATTGGCCCGGATGCGCAGCTCGCTGGCTTTGTAGGTGCCGCCCGGCCCGAAGAGCAGGCGGAGCAGGCGCTGCTTATCCGCCTCGTCCTTGGCCCCGAGTTCGCCGGTGGTCTGCCAGCGTTGCAGCAGCGTTTGGCGCGGGGAAAGCGCGGCCGGGGCGTCGGGGTGGGGCTGGTTCAGGTGGGCCCACACGGCGGTAGGAAACACCGGCGTCGCGGCCGGACCGCGGCCAACGGCGGCCAACGCATTGCGGCGGTGCCGGAAATCCACGCTCGCTTCCGACGTGCGCAAGGTGAGCAGCCCAAGCGTGGCCCCGGCCAGGCCAAAGGCAATGCCGATGGGCCGGTACAGCGACTTGCGCACTTCCAGCAGCGACATCACCCCCGTGACGACCGTGCCCAGGGCCCCGAGCAGAATGGAAAGCAGCGTGAAGGTGCGCACCCGGCTGCTGGCGCGGTCCAGCAGGTAGTCGGCAATCTGGTCGGCCCGCTCTTCCTCGCAGTCCAGCTCGGCGGCGGTGCTGCTCACGGCCAGCGCCAACGCGCTGAGCTGCTCACCCACCCGCTGCCGCTCGCCCAGCCGGGCCAGGGAGCCCACCGGCGCGGCCGCCAGGCGGTGAAGGGCCGGCAGCAGGCCGAAGCGGTTGGCCGCTTCCAGCGCGGGGGCGTGAATTGGCCCCGCAAGAGGGTGTCGGCCAGCACTTGTTCGGGCGGCAGGACCCGACCCGGCAGGGGCATGGTCGCGGGGGAGGCGGGGGCGCATTCGACCTCGGCCCGCCGGCTGCCCTGGGCACGGGCTTCGCCAATTTTTGCCACCGCGCAGCCGTTTAACCAGAGGGCCAGGCTCAGACCGGCCAGCCAGGCGCCCCGGCGCTTTGAAAAGGACGTTGAGTGGATGAGGGATTTCATGGGCTACAAGGTACTGGTGCTGGTCAACGGGCGGCGGGCCTTGGTGTTTACCTCGGCGGGGACATTTCTAATTCGCAGGTTTATGATATCTTCGGCCCACAGTATTCGGTGATGGATTTCCACCGCGAACCGCCCAAGTCCCGGCTTGGCGCTGATGATTCCTACCTAGCTGGGGGCCCGTCCGGGCTCCCGGGGTAGTTTTCCTGTTCGCGCCTCGCCATGCTGCCTTCCCCCGCCGTCTTACGTTTGTTGCACTCGCTGCGGGCCGCGGGCCGGCACCACGCCCAACGCTGGGGCTGGAAAGCCCGCGGCTGGGGCTGGTGGGTCCGCCTCGCGGCCTGGCCCCGGCTGGTGGCGTGGCTGGGGCCGCCCGCCCCCGCCGACTACGCCAGTACCCGGCTCGGCCTCACCCGCCAAGACAAGCGGCGGGCACTGCTCTACCCGTGGCGGCTCGCCGCGGCCATGGTCCTCTGGCATGTCGCCCTGGTGCTGGTGCTGCTCAGCCTTTCGCCCTGGCCCATCCCCCGGTGCAGGTGCTCAGCTGGGCGGCCCCGCACCTGCGCCTGGCGTGGCTGGTCCTGCTGCTGGCCAGCGTGCTGGAACCGGACCACGACGACTGGCCCGCCGCACGCGCGGCGCTGCTCTTGCTGCCGCTGCCCGGTCTGGTGCTCTAAAGCGGAGGCTTACGCGGGTATTCCGGCCCCACGGCCCACCCTTGAGGCGGTGCCCGCTACTTCGCTACGCGGTAGACTCGGAGGAAGCCACCTTTCCAGCCCCTTCCGGGGTGGCCAGAAAGTACGCGTCCAGGGCCGCCGAGTACAGCGAGGTGCCCGCCCCCGGCACCGTGGGCAGCAGCTGCAGCACCTGGTAGCGGTCGGGGGCCTGCTGCTGCACCACGGCGATGCTGCCGGCGCCGCAGGAGATGTAGAGCCGGGCCCGGCGGGCGTCGTAGTAGATGCCGTCGGCTTCGGCCGGGATGGGCAGGCTGGCCACGCGCCGCCCGTCCGGGGTTGAATACACCACCAGCGCCCCGGCGCGCAGGCCACAAACAGCCGGTGGTGCCCCCGGTCCAGCGCCATGGGAATATTTTGGGTGGCGCCCGTAACGGGCCACACCGCCGTTTGCTTGCCGGTGCTGCGGTCGATGACTTCCACCTGATTCAGGGCCGGCTCGTTCACGTAGATAAGGGGGCCGTCCAGCTCAAACTGCTTGGCGTAGCCGGCCAGCGGAATCTCGCCGACCTTCACGTTGCGGGCCACGTCAATCAGGCCCAGGGCTCCGAAGCTTTTGCCCACGCCCACCACGAGCTGCCGGGTCAGGCTGTCGTAGCGCAGGTTGTTGCAGGCCTCGCGGAAGGCGTAGGAGCGTACTTTCTGGTAGGTCGTGCCGTCCAGCTCCGTCACGCGGCCGTCGCCCCCGGTCGAGACGAACAGGCGGTTGCCTTCGGGCCGGTACACCACCCACTTGGGCTCGTTGAAGCCGGGCAGGCTGGCCAGCGGCTGGCCGCGGCGCACGTCAATGACTTCCACGGTGTGGTGGTCTTCGGCAGCTACGAACAGCCGCTGGCCGGCCACGTCCAGGGCCATGAGGTCAAAGCCGCCTTTCACGTGCGGCAGGGGTACGGTGCGTTCCAGCGTCAGCAGCGGCGCGGCGCGGGGCGAAAGTGCGGCGGCCTGTTGGGCTTTGTTATCGGAGTGGCAGGCCCCGGCCAGCAGCAGCAGTGTTCCCGCGCCGACGAAGAACTCCAAACGTGCGTTATTCATAAGGAAAAATCAATAAATCAGCCGCGCTCGGCCAGCTCCTGGGCGGCGCTGCGGCGGTGGTAAATCAGGCGCATGCCGCTGGGCAGCACAAAGAGCAGCAGCGGCAGCGCCACCAGAAAGCCGCCAATGACCGACACGGCCAGCGGCTGCTGCATCTGCGCACCCAGGCCAATGCCCAGGGCCAGCGGCATCAGGGCCAGGATGGCGCCGATTGCCGTCATTAGCTTGGGGCGGATGCGCAGGGCAATGGCGAAGCGGATGGCCTGGTCCACGTCGCCGCCCTCGCGCAGGCTGGCGTAGAACTGATTGACGGTGAAAATGGCGTTTTCGGCGATGATGCCCACAATCATGATGATGCCCGTGTAGGAGCTTACGTTCAGCGGGATGCCGGTGAAAAACAGGCCCAGCAGGCAGCCCGTGATGCCCATCACCGAGATGAAGAGGATGAGCAGCGAAATCAGCCACTCCCGGAACAGGAACAGCAGCACGGTGAACACCAGCAGCGAGGCGGTGAGCAGAATCAGCTCCAGCTCCCGGAACGAGGACTGCTGCTCGGCGTAGGCCCCGCCGTAGACCACGGTGTAGCCCGGCGGCAGGGGCAGCTGCTGGCCCAGGCGCTGCTGCAGCTCCTTAATCGTGCTGCCCAAATCCCGGCCGTTGAGGCGGGCGGTGAGCACCACGGCCGACTTGAGGTTTTCGCGGCGCAAATCCACCTCGCCGGCTTCCACGTCGATGGCCGTGAAGAAGGCCAGCGGCTTGGCCGTGCCGTCGGGCAGGAAGATGAGCTGCTTTTGAGCTGCTCCAGGGAGTTCTGGCGGAAGTCCACGAAGCGCAGCAGCACGGTGCGCATCTGCTCGCCGTCCTGCACCTGGCCCACCTGCACGCCGCCGAGCATGGCGCTCTGGGCGGGCGAGACGTTGCCCTGGCTGGCCCCGATGCCCACCAGCGGCACCCCGCCGGTGAGGGCGTTGAGCTGGGTTTGGAAGTCGGTGGGCGTGAGCTTGAACTGGGCCAGCTTGGCCAAATCCGGCCGGAAGATGATGCCGGGGCCGGCCACCACCAGCCCGTCCTCGACGTCGGCCACGCCAGGCGTCTTTTCCAGCACCTGCCCGGCCTGGCGGGCCAGCTTTTCGAGGGTGGCCTGGTTGTCGCCGAAAATCTTGATTTCGATGGGGCTGGGCGTGCTCATCAAGTCACCCAACAGGTCGGCGATGCGCTGGCCGAAGTCGATGGTGAGCGCGGGCTGGGTGGCGTTGATGCGCTGGCGCAGCTGGTTGATGACCTGCGGGGTGGTGAGCTTATGGTCGGTTTTGAGCTGGATGGAGTAGTCGCCGTAGTTGGCCGGCACCGTGCGGAAGGCCATGCGGATGCCGGTGCGGCGCGAGTAGCTTTCCACGTCGGGGTGGGCGATGATGATTTTCTCGGCCTGGCGCAGCATGCGGTCGGTTTCCTCCAGCGAGGTGCCCGGCGGCGAGTAGTAGTCGAGCACGATGGTGCCCTCGTCGAGGTCGGGCAAAAAGCCGGTTTCGAGCTTGCCCGACACCAGGTAGGCCCCGCCGGCCAGCACCACCACGAACAAAATGGCCAGCACCGGCCGGGCAAAGAGCCCGGTGAGCCAGCTCAGCTTTTCGGCCTGCTCCTGGGCCGCGTTGTGGGC
The DNA here is from genome assembly GCF_042665855.1 of Hymenobacter humi. Classification (NCBI taxonomy): domain Bacteria; kingdom Pseudomonadati; phylum Bacteroidota; class Cytophagia; order Cytophagales; family Hymenobacteraceae; genus Hymenobacter; species Hymenobacter humi. The sequence continues at coordinate 42,547 of NZ_JBHTEK010000004.1, forward strand.
GTGGGCCTGCTTGCCGGCCCGGTAGCCGATGAGCAGGTGCAGCACCGGCAGCAGCAGCCAGGTCACCAAAAACGAGCAGACCATGGTAATCTGCATCGTGTCGGACAGCTCCTTGAAGAAGCTGCCCGCCAGCCCGCTCATCAGCCGGAAGGGGAAGTGGATGACGATGGTGCTCAGCGAGGAGGCCACCATGGCCGGAAACAGGTCGCGGATGGCCTCGCGCACCACCCGGAACTTGCTTTCCTCGGGGTTCTCCTCGTGCACCCGGTATATCTGCTCGATGATGACGATGGCGTCGTCGATAATCAGGCCAACCGAGGCCGCGATGGCGCCCAGCGACATGATGTTGATGGTGATGCCCACCAGGTAAAGCACCAGCAGCGTGAAGCAGACCGTGACCGGGATGGTGAGCAGCACCACCAGGCTGGCCCGCCAGGAGCGCAGAAACACTATCATCACCAGGATGGCCAGCGCCAGGCCTTCGAGGATGCTGTGCACCACGCTGGTGATGCTGTCGCCGACAAACGCCGACTGGTCGTAGTAGGGCTTGAGCTTCATGCCCGGCGGCAGCAGGCGCTGCACCTCTTCGGCCTTGACGTGGGCGTCGCGGGCGAAGTTCACGAGGTTGGTGCCCTGCTGCTTCACCAGGTCCACCAGCACGGCGTCGTGGCCGTTGGCGTTGATGATGACGAACTCCTGCTGCTCCTGCACGTCCACGCGGGCCACGTCGCGCAGGTGCACCACGCGGCCGGCGTCGGCGCGCACCACCACGTTTTCCAGGTCGCGCACATCGGCCAGGCGGGTGTCAGTCAGCGTGAGATAGAGCCGGCGGAAGTTGGCCAGGTTGCCGTTGCTAAGCACGAAGTTGGTGTTGGCGAAGGCCGTGAGCAGCTGGCCCGGCGGGATGCCCAGGGCCGTGAGCTTCACCGGGTCGGGAATGACGACGTACTCCTTGGCCTTGCCGCCGCGCACCACCACGTTGGAGGCGCCGGGCACCTGCGAAAACAAGGGCCGGGCCACCAGGTTGGCCGCGTCGCGCAGGGCAATGGGCGAGCGGGAGCTGCTTTCCAGCGTGTAGCCCAGCACCGGAAACAGCGACTGGTTCATGGCCTCGGTGGAGATGGTCACGCCCGCCGGCAGCAGCCCCTTGATTTCGTTGATGCGGCTTTCGAGCCTGCGTTTTGGTGGCGTACACGTCCACGTCCCAGGTTAGGTACACCTCAATCACGCAGGAGCCGCGGCTGGTGCTGCTCTTGACGATGGTCACGCCCTTCACCCGCTTCACGGCCGACTCCAGCGGCTTGGTCACGGTTATCATCATCCGGTCCACGGGCTGCTGCCCGTTGTCGGCGATGAGGGTGATTTTGGGAAAGGTGACTTCGGGAAACAGCGCCGTCTGCATCCGCTGGTAGGCGAAGATGCCGGCCGCCAGCAGCAGCAGCGCCACCAGCAGGATGGGCTTGCGGTAGGTCTGGAAGTAGGTCGAGTCGGCCGGGTCGGGCACGGCGGGCGGCGGCGCGCTGCCGGCCTGGCCGTTGGCGCCGGGCGCGGGGGCACCGGGGCGGGGCACCGGCTGCGGCACCACTTCGGTTACGGGGGCGGAATTGCTGGGCTGCTCGTTCTTCATCGTACCACCTTCACTTTGGCCGTGTCAGCCAGCCCGTAGTTGCCCGCGCTCAGAATCCGGTCGTTGGCTCCAAAGACGGGGCTGAGAATCTGCATCTGCTCGGGCGTCTGGGTGCCCAGCTTCACCGGTACCTTGATGGCCGTCGAGTCGTTCACGAGCTTCATCACCCAGTAGTTATCCAGCGTCTCGTCCGAGAGCACGGCGGAGGCCGGCAGCAGCTGGGCCGCCGCGTGGCGGGCCTTGGTCAGGCGCACCTGCACCACCAGGTTTTCGGGAATCACGGCCGTCACGTTCTGCGGGCGCACCAGGTAGACTTCGGCCTGGCCGGGGTTCACGCTGGCCAGCGGGGCCTGCACGGTGCCGGTCATTCGGGTGCTGTCGGGCAGCAGGATGGTGACCGTGGGCTGGCCGGCGGCCAGCCTGGTGGTACTCGTAGGGCAGGCTGAGCTGGAACACCAGTTGGCTGCTTTCGGCCACGGTGCACAGCGGCGCCCCTTCCAGCACGTAGGCGCCGGGCTGGGGCTGGTCGAGCAGGCTGACTACGCCGCTCGCGGGGGCCTTCACGGTCTGCAAGCCAAAGTCGCGCAGGCTCGGGTCGATGCGGTTGATGCTGCCGCCCAGGGCGCGGCGCTCCTTGGTTTCGAGGGTGAAGAGCACCTGCCCGGCGCTCACCCTATCGCCGATGCGCACGCGCACGCCGGTCACGTAGGCCGCAATTGGGGCCGTGACGGCGCTTTTGCGCGGGTAGATGCTCGTGGCCGGAAAGCTCACGAACTCCTCCAGCGCCTGGGTCACGGGCCGCACGGTTTTCACCTGGGCGCGGGGCGCGGGGCCGGCGGCTTCCTCGGCAGGGTCGCCGGAGTGGCAGGCGGCCAGCAGGGCCGGCAGCGCCAGCAGCAGCCGCACCCGCCGGGGGATGGGAAATCGGGATAAAAGCGAAAATATCGGCATGGGGCTACCAGTTCCAGTAATTGTAAGCGTTGATGAGCAGCAGGCGGTTGTTGTCGAGCAGCACCAGGTCGCGGCCGGCGGCGGCGTAGTTCTTGAGCACTTGCACGTAGTTGATGACCGAGAGCTGGCCGGCGATGACCTCGCGCTTGTAGGAGTCGAGCAGCGAGCGGTAGCTGGCCAGCGCGCGGGCCAGGCGCTGGCGCTCCTCCAGGGCCCGCAGCTCGCCCAGGATGCGCTGCTGGCGCACGGGGTTCACGGTCTGAAAGTTCTGGCGGGCCTGCTGCACCGAGCGCAGCAGGATGCCGGTGCGCTGCCGGCTCAACTCCCGCTGGTGCCCGTCGAAGAGAAACAGCGAAAAGCTCAGCCCGGCGCTGGTGCCGAAGCGGTTGGGGATGTCGCCGAACGAAACGGCGTTCAGGCCCCCGTTCACGAAGGCGTTGGCCTGGGGCCGGTAGCGCAGCTCAAACACCTGCTGGGTGGCGGCCAGCCCGAGGCTGTCGAGGCGGTAGCGCTCCAGAAAGCGGGGCGCGGCCACCGGCGTGCGCTGCAAGGGCAGGTTGGGGGCGGGCAGCAGCACCTCGGTGGTGTCGCCGATGCCGCTGAGCACGTTGAGGTCCAGCAGGTCGCGGCGGTAGGCGGCGCGGTAGGTGTTCAGGGCCAGCTCCTGGGTTTGCTGCTCGATGGTGAGCAGGGTGTAGTCGGACTGCTTGAGCAAGCTGGCTTCCACGAGCTTGCGCACCAGCAGGCTCTGGGTGTTGAGGATGCCCAGCAGCTCGCGGACGTAGCTGAGCTGCTCCAGGTCCTGCCGGCAGAGGATGTACTGGTCGGCCACCAGCTTTTCCAGGTCGTGCACCGAGAGGCGGGCCAGGTTCTGCTGGCTCAACGCCAGGTTCTGGGTTTGCTGGGCGTAGACGTTGTAGCGGCCGGTGGCAAACAGCGGCTGCGTCACCTGCACCAGCCCCTGGTAGAGGGCCCCGTTGGTCAGGTTCTTGTCGAAGCCGGTGTAATTACTGGCGTTTTCCGCCGAGTACTGGAGCTTGGTCTGGCCGTTGTCGTGCGAGAGCACCGGGGCCACCAGGTAGTTGCCACTCACCGTGACCTGGGCGCGGGTGTAGAGGGCGCGCAGCCGCTGGGCTTCGAGGCCGGCGGCCTGAATCTGGTTTTGGGCGTCGCGGGCCAGGGGCTGTTCTGCTGGGCCTGGCTCAGGTAGAACGACAGGTCGCGGGCCGGCGCGGGCATGGGGGCCGGCTGCTGCGCCGCGCCGGCCCGCCGGCCAGCAGGCCCGGCAGCAGCCAGACCAGGACTCTAAGGCGAAATACTTTCATGCGTCAGGATGTGGGATGAGGGGTTTGGGCCGGTCGGGCATCGGCCTCACTCAACTCGGCGCAGGTGAGGCAGCGCGGGCGGGTTTCTTCTTCCTGCTTCGGCGCGTAGTACTGCCACTCCCCGCTGGCTTTTACGTCCAGGCCCACCGGGCATGCGTCGTTGTCGTGGTAGGGGTAGCGCTCCGGCTCGGGGGCCGGCGCCAGGATGCCCGTGGGGTGGGCCGTGTGGCGAAAAAAGGTTGGGTAAGGGCCATGAGAGGAGCAGGAACAAAAAGCAGCAACCGCCCCGGGGCGGAGCCTTTAACTGGAATACGGTGATTTTAGTCGTTGGGCTTAGCCCCGAAGGCGGCGTTGAGTACGCCGGCCAGCCGGATGCCGGCCTGCAGCAGGCGCCGCTGCACGGTGGGGCCGTGGGTGGGAAAGTAGCGGTAGTCCAGCGCGGTGCTTTGCGCGGCGGCCGCGTAAATCGGGGTGCAGAGCTGATACGACTCAAACAGCCAGGTGGCCGGGGCGTCGTGCTGCCACTGCCGGACTTCGGACGGGCTGGCGTGGTCGTAGGCCGTGGCCATCTCCGACCAGCTCAGGCCGGGGTACTCCACTAGGTCGGTATCCCACACGGCGTGCAGGTTGGTGTCGTGGCCGCGCCAGCTCACGTTAATCAGGTTGCCGTCGTGGTCTTCGGCGCGGCCTGCGTGCAGGGGCATGTGCACGTCGCCCACCAGGTGGGCCACCCACTTGAGGGCAAACAGCCGCTCGGCCGTCGTTTTCGTGGGGTCTTTCAGGTTCTTAATCTGTTGCTCCAAGGCCGTGTAGGCGTTGCCGGGCGTCGGGGCGCTGGCCGCGAGCGGCCCGCGTACGCCGCCAGCGGCAGGTTCGGGGCCACGTTCACGTAGTGCCACACGGCCAGCGGCGCGTACTGCGGGTCGGGCCGGATTTCGTCGGGCCAGGTCGTGACCAGGGTAAGGGTTTCGGTGCCGAGCAGGCGCTGCATTTCCCGCTTCGCGTGCGGCGTGAGGTGGTTTTCGGCAATGCGGCCGATGGCCCGGTGGCCCAGCACGCCCCAGGCCAACAGGCTGTACGGAAGCAGGACTAAGGCCAGCAGCAGGCTGATTTTTGAGCGCATAGTTCGGGGTTTTAAGCAAAGGAGGCGCGCCGCCGGGGCGGCCACCGGGGGCCGCAACAGGCCAACGAGGCGGCAAGCTACCGGCCGATTCTGAGCATGTTCGGAGCAGGGAGGCCGTCCGCCGGGCCGCCCCTTAGCGCAGCCGCACGGTGAAGCGGTGCCGGTTGGGCGCGGCAAAGTCGTAGGCCAGCGTCAGCCCGCAGGTGTCGCACACCTGCCGGGCAATGGCCAGGCCGAGCCCCACCCCGCCGGGCGCGCTGAGCGCATCCTTGCGGAAGCGGGCAAACTCCTCGCCCAAGGGCAATGCCACGCCCCGGCCGGTGTTTTCCACCACCAGCGCCGCCGCGCTCAGGCGCACATCGATGGTGCCGCCAGCAATGTTGTGGCGGATGGCGTTGCTGAACAGGTTACTCACCAGAATTTCCATCAGCGTGTGGTGGGCCTGCACCCGGCCAGGCGCCGCCAGCTGCAGTTCCAGGGTGAGGCCGGCGGCTTCTACTTGTTCCTGAAGTTGGGCAGCCACGCTTTCCACCACCGCGCGCAGCGCCACCGGCTCGTCGGCGGCAAACTGCTGGTTTTCCAGCCGGGCCAGCAGCAGCAGGCTGCGGTTGAGGCGGGAGAGGCGCTGGGTGACGGCAATCAGGGCCTCGACGTGCCGGGCCTGGCCCTCGGTCAGGTCCGGCCCCTGGGCCAGCAGCTCCAGCTTGGTGTGCTGCACGGCCAGGGGCGTCTGCATCTCATGGGCCGCATTTTCGGTAAACTCTTTCTGGCTCAGGAACTGGCGCCGGTGCTGGGTGAGCAGCTCGGTCAGGGCCTCGTGTAGCTCCCCGAACTCGCGGATGGCCGTGGGCGCCAGCGCCACGGGCGTGCGCTGGTCGAGCCGGAAGCGCCGCAGCTGCGCCAGCGTCTGGTAGAAGGGCCGCCACAGCCGGCGCGCCACCCGCTGCTGCACCAGCACCAGCCCGCCGAGCAGCACCACCAGCAGGCCGGCCTGCGCCAGGGCAATGGCGGCCAGCAGGTCCTCGTCTTCCACCAGCGAGTTGCGCAGCACCAGCCGGTAGGGCCGGCCCTGGTAGCGCACGGTGGTGACGAGCGTGCGGTAGGGCTCCATCTCGTGGGCCAGGCTGTCGAAGCGCAGCTCGCCGAAGATGCGCTCGGGCGCGGCGGAGGGCGCGGCGAGCGGCCGGATTTCCAGGTCGCGGTTCAGCTTCATCCACAGGGCCAGGTCGGCCGGCGTGGGCACCAGCGGCAGCTTGCTCACCACTTCCTCGCGGCGCAGCAGCAGCGCGTCGTCCACGTCGGTGAAGTAGAGCCGGCGCAGCACGTAGTAAAACACGAAGGTGCCCGCCACCAGCACCACTCCGGCGTAGGCCAGCTGCGCCCGCAGGGTGCGCATGAGCAGCTTTATCGGGCGCGGCGCGCTCATGCGGTGGCCAGGCTCGAAGCGGTAGCCCAACCCGTACACCGTCCGGATGCACTCGCCCAGCCCGGCCTCGGCCAGCTTGCGCTTCAGGTTCTTGACGTGGGTGTACACCGGCTCGTAGGAGTCGAAGTGCTCGGCGATGTCGCCCGAGAGGTGCTCGGCGATGGTCGACTTCATCACCACCCGGTTCTGGTTGGCCAGCAGCAGCACCAGCAGGTCAAACTCGCTGCGGGTCAAGGCCAGCAGCTCGCCGCTCACCCGCACGGTGCGCAGCAGCACGTCCACGGCCAGCGGGCCGGCTTGCACCAGGTTCGAGCCGTTGAAGTGGCGCCGCCGCACCAGGGCCGCGATGCGGGCGCTCAGCTCCGAGAGGTGAAAGGGCTTGGGCAGGTAGTCGTCGGCGCCCAGGTGCAGGCCGGCGATGCGGTCGTCGAGCGCGTTGCGGGCCGAGGTGATGATGACCCCGTCGGCCTTCTGCCGCTGCTGCAGCTGGCGCAGCAGCTCCAGCCCGTCGCCGCCGGGCAGCGTCAAGTCCAGCAGGATGCAGTCGTAGTCGTAGAGCAGCATCTTCTCTTCCGCCGCCGCGAAGGTGGCGGCCACCTCGCAGCGGTACTGCTCGCCCTCCAGGTAGTTCACCAGGCTGGCGGCCAGCTCGGGCTCGTCTTCCACAATCAGGAGTTTCATGGGCGGGGGGCGTTAAGAACGAAGTAAGAATACAAAGGGCCGAGGAGAAACACTTGCTGGCAAAGGCCTCGCTGCCTTAATGACGACTTGGGTTATTTATAGAAGAATCATGGCACTCAGACCGTCCTCAGAATCAGCAAGTAAACTTGAGCAATCATGTCACCCATTCATTTCTAATTTCCATGAAAAAGACCTTGTTTTCGACGCTGCTGGCCGTGTTGGCCTTGGGGGCGCAGGCCCAGATGCTGAAGCCCGCTCAGGTGCCCGCCGCCGCCCGCGCCACGTTCAAAGCCAAATTCCCGTTGGTGAAAACCAACTCGTGGGAGAAGGAAGGCGACAAGTACGAAGCCGGCTTCAAGCAGAACGGCATCACCATGTCGGCCCTGATTACCCCGGCCGGGGAGCTGGTCGAAACCGAGTCGGACATGAGCCCGGCCAAGCTGCCGGCCGCCGTGCGGGCCAAGCTGGCCAGCGACTACAAGGCCTACAAGGTGACTGAGGCCGCCGTGCTCGTCTCGGCCAGTGGCGCGACCACCTACGAGGCCGAAGTGAGCAAGGGCGGCAAGCACCAGGACGTGGTGTTTAACGCCGACGGCACCCTGGCCAAGAAGTAAGGCCGCCAAAGCCGTGTTAGTTGGTAAAGAGCCAAGTGAGGATTTCTCACTTGGCTCTTTTGCTGATGGAGCGGAGGCACGGCTAGCGCCCGTATTCCAGCACGCGGAGCGTGCCGGGCACAATGCTGGGCCAGGGCCGAGGATTCTCCGCAGTAGGGGCCGGCGCGGGGCCAAATTCGGCCGTGCAGGTGAAAAGATGATGCGTCTTGGGGTCCTGCGTTAGCGTGCGCGCCCCGCGCTGGGTGGGCACGTTGGACACGACCGAATAGCTGGTCGGCGAGGCTTGGTGGATGACGGTGAACGTGCCTGCCCGCCCGTTGGCCGTGATGATGTTGTTGGTAACGGGGTCGAACGTCGCGCCGTCGACCCCGGCCCCGATGGGCAGCACGGCCACTTGCCGCCCCGTCTTGCTGTCCGTCACAATCAGCTTCTCGTTGGCGCAGCCGCTGAACAAGCGGTTGGTTTTGGGGTCGTAGGCCAGGCCGGTGGGCCCCTGGCCGGGAGCCAGGGGGTAGCGATGCTGCACGGCCAGGGTGCGGGCGTCGAGCTGCACCAGTTCGCTTTTGTCCTCGATGTTGGCAAAGATGTGGCCTTTGCCGTCGGTGGTGGCTACCTCGCCCTCGCCGCCCAGGCTGGAGCTCCCCCACTACCTTGCTGGTGGCCGCATCGAGTACGGTGCTGGTGCCGCCGTCGCTGCTGAACACAAACAGGCGCTTGGTGAAGGCATCGTAGAGCAGGGGTCGGGCTTAGTGCCGGTGGGCACGGTGGCAATGGTTCTCAACGTCCTTAGGTCGAAGACCACGCACGTGTTACTGCGCCCGCAACTGATGTAGCCGCGGCCGGCGGCCGGTACTACCTCAATGCAATGCGCTCCGGGGGTGTTGAGGATATGGCCGATAAGCCGGTGGGTTTTTAAGTCCACGACCTCCACCTGCGCATCATGGGAGATGTAAAGCCGGGTGCCGGCGGGGTCGACTTGCAGAAAGTCCCAGCCGCCTTCTCCGCCGATGGGGATGGTACGCAGCAAGCGGTAGGGGGCCGGGACCACCGCGCCTACGCGCGGCGTTTGGGCTCGGGCCGGGCCACCCACCAGCAGACAGGCCAGCGGCGCGATAAACAGCAGGTTTTTCATGGAGTGAGGGTAGCAGGAAAGAAATGCCAGCTTGAAAAGCGCGGCAGCTAGCGCCCACCCCTCCCGCCCGCGCTGCCGCTCTCAAGGGCAGACGGGGACAGGGGCGGACGCACCGAGGTATAGAGAATCAGCCCCAGCAGCAGGCCGAACAAAATCAGCGACGAGCCGCGCGTACCGAAGCCCAGGCCGTGGTCGGCCGGCGATTTGGTCAGCAAGTCGCCAAAGGTGGCGCCGAAGGGCCGCGTGAGCACGAAGGCCACCCAGAACAGCAGCACCCGCGAGATACTGGTGAAGTAGTAGGCCACTACCACAACTGCCAGCAAGGAGCCAATGAGCAGTGCTCCGCCGCCAAAGCCCAGCCCGGAATCATCGGCCAGAAAGTCGCCCAGGGCCGTGCCCAGGGTGTTGGAAAACAGGATGGCCGTCCAGTAGAACAGCTCCCCGCGCCTCGTGGTAATGTCAGACACCGAAAGCGACTTTTCGCTGAGCCGCCACAAGCCCAGCACCACGGCCAGGATGCTGACCAGGATGAGCGCGCCCGTGGCGTAGCCCAGGCCCAGGGTGCGGTCCATGTAATCGGACATGGTGGTGCCGGCCGTGCTGGTGGCCAGAATCACGGCCCAGTACAGCACCGGAATGTAGCGGTTCACGGCGAGCTGCGCCACCAGCAGGACCAGAAAAATGCCAATGAGGATAAGCGAGTGGTGCCGTAGCCCACGTGCAGGGTTTGAGCCAGCAGGTCGCCGGCCGTTTCGCCCAGCGTGGTGGCGCAGATTTTCATCACCCAGAACAGCAGGGTTACTTCGGCAATCTTCTTCATGGCAGCATTGAGTTAAAGGGAGTTTTCGATGGGCCTAGCGGAGCTGCCAGTTCAATGAAAGGCCCGTGGCTCCGGCGTAGTAAAGGGGCGTTACGCGCAGTGCCGCTGTCTCGTTGGGCTTGTGGCCCCAGCGGTAGCGGTGGGTGAGGTAGCCCAGGTGGGCCGAGAGGATGCCGAAGCCGGCCCCGGCCACCACGTCGGACTCCCAATGCTTGTCGTTTATCATGCGCAGCGCGGCCACGCCGGTGGCGATGGTGTAGGCCCCGATGCCGTACCACTGGCTTTTGTCGCGCAGCTCGGTGTGCAGGATGCTGGCGGCCAGAAACGCCTGCGCCGTGTGGCCCGAGGGGAAGGCCGTGGGCGTGCCGTCGGGCCGGTCGATGTTGGTGGCGTACTTGACGATGTAGACGCTGGTCACCATAATCAGCTCACTTTTCAGGATGACGAGGCCCAGGTTCACCCGGTCGTTGCGGCTCTTCACGCCCGCCAGCAGCACGCCGCCCAACTCCAGGTAGGGGGCGAATTGCAGGAAATCGTCCACGTGGGTGTGGCGGCCGGGGCCGAAGAGGTGGTTGATGTCGCTCTTGGCGTCGTAGCTGCTGTAGAAGCCGTGGCCGTGGATGGTGCTGTGCCGTAGCCAATGAGCACCGCCGGCACGACGCTGGCCCGAAACCCCTTGCTCTGGAAAAAGCTTTTCTTCTCCACCGCCCCCGGGCCGGTGGCGGGGCGCTCGTACTTGTGGAGGGTGTCGGCCGCCGGCTTGGGCACCTGTTGCGCCAGCGCAGAAGTAACGGGGGCCGCCAGCAGCAAGCTCAGGCCCAGGGATTTGAAGAGGCTAAAACGCATAACGGAAACAGCTTGGTGGATAAGGCTTAAAAATCAGCACCAGCGTGCCGCCGATAATCATGGCCGCGCCCAGGCCGGTGTGCCAGGTAAGCTTTTCGCCCAGAAACACCACCGAGAGCACGATGGCAATGGCCACGCTGAGCTTATCGACCGGGGCCACCTGTGACACCTTGCCTAGCTGCAGGGCCCGGAAGTAGAATATCCAGGACAAGCCCGTGGCCAGGCCGGACAGCCCGATAAAAATCCAGTTGGTGCGGGTAAGGTCCCCGATGTGCTCCAGCCCGCCCCGGAAGTACACGATGCCCCAGGCCAGCACCAAAATGACCACGGTGCGGATGGCCGTGGCCAGGTTGGAGTCGACACCCTTTATGCCAATTTTGGCCAGTACGGCCGTGAGGGCCGCGAACACGGCCGAAAGAAGTGCATATATCCACCACATGAGGGCAAGGGGTTAAGGTTGGGGGTTGATTTCGGAAAAGCGGTACAGGCGGCCCTGACCTTTTTTGCTGCCCGCCTCGCTCGACACGAACAGGTCGCCGTTGGGCGCGAAGGCCAGGCCCTCGGGCTGCGGAAACAGGTTCGGGTCCAGGGTTTGGGCGGCGATGAGACGGCCCTGCGCGTCCAGCTCCACCAGGTCGTTGCCCCGGGCCGAGAGCACGAACACGTGGTGGGTGCGCGGGTGCACGGCCACGGCGGAAGGCGCGAACTGGCTGAGCTGACCGGTCTTTTTAGCGGCCTTGCCCTTTCGGGCCGCGTCGGGCGAGCGCGTGAGGATGGCCTCGATGTCGAGCACGTAGGCAGGCTTCGGCTCGATGTGGTAAGTGGTGGGGTTGAGGCGATAAACGGCCCGCTGGGTGCCGGGCAGGCCCGCGCCCGGCTCGCCCTTGCAGGCCACGAGCAGGGTCTGGCTGGCCGCGTCGTAGGTAAGGCCTTCGGGCTCGTTGGCGGCGCTCAGGCCGGTGGCGTAGGTCGAAGTCACCCGGCCGCTGCGCTTGAACAAGGTGCCGTCGCTGCGCAGGACGAGGTAGCCGCCGGGCACCCGCGCCACGTCCTCGTAGTCGCCCTTGGGCCCAAACTGCACGGTGCTGTCGAGGCGCTGGGTGCGCAGGTTGTAGAAGAGTAGGTCGCCGGTTTCGTCCTCGATGCAGGCCAGCTGCCCGTCGCCCACCAGGGTTTGCCCGGACAGCTCCTGCAGCGCCGGCGGCACGGCGTACGTCACGGTGGGCCGGGTGAAGTTGTAGGCGCTGGTCGCGTGGCTACCCGCGGCATCCGATGGCGAGGTGGTCAGCGGCCGGGCGGGGTCGGAAGACGCGGGCGCATTTCCGCAGCCGGTGAGCAGCAGGGCCGCAAAGAGGGGTTTGAGCATGGGAGGGCAAAGGCGTTTGGAGCCGCAAGGCTACGGGCCAATTTTGAGTTAGTTCGGAGCATGAAGTTGTCTGCCATGCTTGGCCTTAAAGGCCACCAAAAGCGGGGAGGACCCTCCGGACCGGGGCGAAGCATGCTCAATCTTTGCTCAGAATGCTGACGTAACCTTGGGCGTCGGCCCCAGGTAGGGTTGGCTACACACTGATTAAGCCCGCAATGAGCAATTCGCAACTACCCGGTTTTGGGCACCTGTTCAGCCCCCTACCGGCGCTTGGGGTGGCTGCTGCTGCTCGGAGTGGCGCTGCCCTGGGCCATCTTCCTGAAAGTGGGCTCGGAAATTCAGGAGCAGGAAGGCTTTTACGGCGACCAGCAAGCCCTGCGCCTGGTACACGCCCACGCTTCCCCCGCCATGGACACCGTAAATCTGCTGCTGACCCGGGCCGGCGGGCCGCTCTGGATGGCCCTGGCCAGCGGGCTGATTGCCGCCGGGCTGCTGTGGCGAAAGCAGCGGCGCCAGGCCTTGTTTTTGGGGTGGCTGTGGGCGGTGCCATGGGTATTAACCTGCTGGCCAAGGTGCTGCTCGGGCGGGCCCGGCCGGCGCTCTGGGTGTCGCTGGCCCCGGAATCCTCGTCGAGCTTTCCCAGCGGCCATGCCATGGGCACGGCCGCGCTGGCCCTCACCCTGGGGCTGCTGCTGGCGCACTCGAAGTGGCGCTGGCCGGCATGGGTACTGGGCGGGCTCTTTGTGCTGGGCGTAGGCTTTTCCCGGGTGTACCTGGGGGTCCACTACCCCAGCGACGTGCTGTCCGGCTGGATAGCCTCCCTGGGATGGGTGACGAGCGTGTACGTGCTGTTTTTACCCGTCCTGCGGTCGTTATGGAGCCCGGTTAGGCACCGACACCAGGCCCACCGCCAACCTTCCTGACTACCACTTGCCGCTTCGCCACATGATAACGTTGCCTTCCCGCTTTTCCGCCGGTTTATGGTTGGTTGCCCTCTCGTTAACGGGTAAAGGCTGGGCCCAGGCGCTGCCTCTGCCAATGGTGCCGTCGGATTCTATTCCCGCCACGTACCGACCAGTAAATCCGTACCGCCCGACGCTGCGGCAGCTGGCGCTGCCCATAGCCCTGCTGGGCGTGGCCGTGCTGAGCACCGAAGGCGTGGATGTATTGGAAACCGACGAGGCCGTGCAGCGGGCCGTGCGGGCGCACTTCCCCCGGTTCGAAACCTCGCTCGACGACCAACTGCGCCACGTGCCGGCCGTGGCCACGCTGGGCTTGAGCCTAGCCGGCGTAAAAGGTGTGCACAGCACCGTGAATCAGGCCGTGATTTTCTTTCTGGCCTACACTATCAACAACACGCTCACCAGCAACCTCAAGAACCTGGCGCAGGTGGAGCGGCCCTACGGCAACCAAGATTACAGCTCTTTCCCGAGCCAGCACACCAGCGCGGCCTTCGCGGCGGCCACGTTTATGCACCGCGAGTACGGCGGGCGCAGCGGCTGGTACAGCGTGGGCGGCTACTCCGTGGCCACGGCCACGGCTGCCATTCGGGTGCTGGGCAACAAGCACTGGCTGTCCGACGTGCTGGCCGGGGCCGGGGTGGGCATAGTATCCACCGAGCCTGGCCTATTGGGCCTACCCGCTGGTGCACCGGCTGCTGCTGCGCGGCCTGAACGAGCGGGCCATGATAACCCCACTGTATTCGAACGGGGCCGTAGGCGCGGCCGTTTGCATCGTGCTTCCTTGAGGCAAAAACCTACTCCGCGACTGGCACAAAACACGCCCCTGTCTTCTTAGCAAGGGCTTTTTAAACGGACGAACTTCCGCCTATGCCCCGTCGTTCAACGCTCTCCGTAGTCGACCGCGAAGTCCTGCTGGCTTTGCCCGCTACGCCCACCGAGTTGCTGCTGCACTATTCTTTTAGCGAAGCAGACCTGTCGCTTACCCGGCAGCATCGCAGGGCGGCTAACCGCCTCGGGTTTGTTGTGCAACTCCTGTAAGTGCGGTTTCCGGGAATGGTGCCCTGGCAAGCGTGGCTGCGGCAAGCCCCGGCTGCGCCCACGGCCAGCATATAAACGAGGCCTTGCTGCCCCGATGGTCGCCGCTGGGCTGGGAGCATATCAACCTCACGGGCGACTATACCTGGCGCACCAAGCGTGCACGCGGCAAGTTTTACCCGCTACGGCCCTTTCTACGCCTTTACGTGCGATTTTTTCCGTTTCCTGAGAGGACCCCTAACTCCCCAACCTCTAACCGAGGCCCACGGCTTTACTATTGAGCTATTGTTCCCATGAAAAAGGCCTCACCATCTCGGTGAGGTCTTTTTTTCTCCAGATGCAAGACAGTGGGGCGGGGCATTTTACAATTGCGAAACCTACTTGCCACAACGGGTTGCGAACATGACAGATTTCAGCGGGTGCAGGTGGCAAATCAGCCAGGTGTAGGATTTGGGCGGGTGGCCGGGCTGTCCAGGGCTCCGCTTCGCTGCGGTCCTGTGGACAGCTCCCGCTGGTCGCTCCCTTCCCATCCCTACCGCGAACAAAAGCAGAAGCCCAGCGCCGCGCACGCCTGCTGCTGTTCCGCTAAGCTCCACAACTGCAGGCTTGCTTTTGCCCCTCGACGTGGGCACAGAGCGGGATGATTAGTTGCCTGGTACTGGCCAGGTACGGCCTGTTTGCAATTGCAAGAATTAAGGCAGCCAGCAAAGAGAACAAAAGGGAAAAAATCAAAGCTCATGCCAGAAAATAAAGATAAAATATCATATTTAATAATGATAAATATGCAACGTTAATACAGAGTTTTGCGTTTAATAAGTATAAGTAACAAGCAAAGAAACAGGTTTTTAGTCATGAAAACGACCAGCGCCGCGCTCACTCTTACTTCCGGCCAAATGCTCATGGTATCATCGGCCCGCCGCAACCTACGGCAAGTCCTGAACCACCCGGCTTTCACCAAAGAGCGCCGCGAGAAGGCCGAGGCCCTGATTAGCACCAGCACCGACGCGGCCCGGCTGGTGAAGTGGAAGGCCCTAGCCATCGCCGAAAGCCAGGCATGGGAAGATGCCAAGCTGAAAGCCGAACACGAACAGCCAGGCCCCCGGCCCATCCTGAGTACCAATACTAACCCGCAACCCTCACCAATTAGCCCCTTCGATATGAAAGCTGCAACCACCTTCGCCCCCGCACCGACGTTCAAGAAATCATTACGAACCGCATCATCATGGCCCTCGAAAACGGGGTTACGCCGTGGAAAAAGCCTTGGAACGCAGCCAGTGGTGCCCCCGCAACTATCGCAGCAAGCACGTTTATACCGGCGTTAATGCCCTTTTGCTAGGCATGCTCGACTATGAGCAGGCCTATTACCTGACCTATAAGCAGGCCCAGGAACTAGGGGGCCAGGTGCGCCGGGGCGAGAAAGGGATGCCCGTCGTATTCTGGAAAGTGAGCAAGAAGGAGGACGCGCAGGGCAAGGAAAAGAAGGTGGCCTTCCTCCAATATTCTACCGTGTTCAACGTGGCGCAGATTGACGGCATTACGTGGAAGTTTCCCGAGCTGCCCAGCCGGGAGCACACGCCCCAGCAGGCAGCCGAGCAGATTATTGCCGGTTACGTGGGTGGCCCCAACATTACCTACAAAGGCAGCGAAGCCTTTTACCGCACGAGCACCGACAGCGTGACCATGCCCGAGGCTAGCACGTTTCACACGGCCGAAGATTTTTACCTGACCACCTTTCACGAGTTGGTACACAGCACCGGCCACGCGAAGCGCCTAGACCGGGCCACGCTGACCGAGAAGGCTTCTTTGGTAGCGCGACCTATGCCAAGGAAGAACTGGTAGCCGAGTTGGGGGCCGCTTTCCTGAGCAACACGGCCGGCCTCGACCTGAGCGTGACCGAGAACAACACGGCCGCTTATATAGAAAGCTGGTTACAGGCCCTGCGTAACGATAAGACGCTGATAATATCGGCCGCCAGCCAGGCACAGAAGGCCCTCAACCACATTCTAGGGATTGTACCCAGCTACGAAGCCAGCGAGGCCGAGAGCGAGTAGGGGAGGGGCCAGCGGGCCGGCCGGCAACCATCCGGCCGGCCCAGGGCCGCGACAAAATGAAAAACGCCTCTCCCAGCCCAGGAGGGGCTTTTTAGTGCCCCAGCCAACAAAGAGAACAAGAGGGAAAAAATCAAAGGCCATGCCAGAAAATAAAGACAAAATATCTTACTTAATTGTGATAAATATGCAACCTTAATAGGCGCTTGTGCGTTTAATATGTATAAGCAACGAACAAAGAAACAGCCCTTTAGCCATGTTTGACGAAGCTTTTGACTTAGCCCCCGGAGAAGTAGCCGCTGACCGTTACGACCCGGCCGACGCAGCAGAAACCCCCACCCCAGCCAGTGCCGCCGACGTGGCAGCTTGGGAAGCTAACCCTTGGTTCTAACCTTCTTTTTGCCTCACCTCAGCAGCTTTTATCTAATGAAAACCGCCCAAGTCCTTCGCCCCGCCCGTCGCATGAGTGCCGCCGCCCATGCTGCCCTGACCCTGAAAGTGGAAGCCGCCCGCGCTACCCGCGAAGCCCAGCGCCAAGCCCGCCAGGACGCAGCCGAGCAGCTGACCAACCCGGTGCCCGAGTTCGAGGCCGCGCCCCGCTTAACGATGCTCCCCGGTGGCTTGCATTGGTCGGCCCAGCAGCCGGTGCCCGCTGTAGGTGCCACGGTAACGGTGAACCGCGACGGACACCCCGAGCGAGCCGAGGTGAAAGGCTACACCCACGCAGCCGGTTTTCTAGGTCTGGTAACCGAAACCACCCACCACGCCAAAGGTGCCAGCCGCCGGAAGCGCAGCAGCCCCCGCGCCGGAGTGGTATTCGGCAGCCAGTTGGCCCTTGCCGCTTAGCCCCCGGCTCAACTTCTCACTACTCCCTTTTCCCCTTCGATATGATAACCCCAGCCCCCGCCCCCCAGCAGCCCCAAATTAGCCCCCTCGATTGGGCAGGTGACCCCGAGCAGTGCCCAAAGTGGATAGGCTACCCCACCCGCGCCGGTTTGCCTGCTGGCCTCATATGGTCCGGCAGCGGCGAGGTGCCCGCCATCGGTGCCCGAGTTCATATCTACATGAACAGCTTTGGCCCGGCCACCGTGCGCGCCTATTTTCACGCTGACGGTTATTTGGGGTTACTTTGCCAGCCAGATAAGATGCCCGAGCATCTAGCGAAGCACGGCGTAACGCTAGGCCATTTTTTCGGCCGGGAGTTGGAGCCCTACACGCCCGGCCCCGCCGCGCCCGCCCAGGTGCCCGAAGTGGTAGAAATCATCTCGCAGGAGTACCGGGTAATTCCGGCCCCGCTTTACTACCGCAACCTAGGAACCGGCCGCATTACCGTTGTGTACGGCGGGCTGGCTGATTATTACGGTTTCTATGACGTGGAACACTTCACCGGCACGGACCGCCAGGACGCGGCCCGCCTGGCCGACCCGGCCAACTGGCAAGACCTTCCCGAGCACCACTATTTAGAGGTTCACGAGGAAAGCCACGAGCGCAAGGGGCCGCAGATTTTCGCCCTTCGCGCCGGCACTGAAAACCAGGTGGACTACCTGACCGAGCAGTTCCCCGGCCCGTACCGCATCCCCGCCGCAGTGCCCTACACCTACGACCAGTACGACACGCTGAGCGCACTTGCCGAGGCCATGAAGGAGCAGGGCGCACAGTACCGGGGCCGCATCGTGGAGAAAAACGAGTGGCGGACGTGGGTAGCGTTCGAGGAAGAAGCCTACGGCAGCGGGGAGTGCCCTTGGGAGCGCCTAGAGCTTGATTTAGGCCAGATTCCGCTTGACAGCTACGCCTACATTTCGGGCCGCAGGGTCACGGCTGAGGAAGGCGAGTGCAACGGCCGCGTTACTCTTTGGCAGCAGTCCAGCGGGCAGTATTACGTGGAAACCGAGCCCCGCTTTCACTACGGCCCGAATTACCCCCGGCTGACCCCGCTAACGCTGGCCCAGGTGCAGGAGCAGTACGTTTTCGATTTCACCCCCAACGGCCAAGAGCCCGCTCCGGCTGAGCACGGCGATTGGATTCCTGAGTACCCGCCCCAGGAGGGCGACGACAACCAGGACAGTACCGAGTACCCGGAGCACCCGGCCGACGAGCAGCGCGACTAACTGATGCTCCCGGTTTTCAGCGTCCACGTCCACCGGCAGGGCAGCCGGTGGGCGTGGAAAATGCGACAGGGCCGAGGCCCCGCCGCCAGCATCCGAACCGGAGCAGCGGCCAACTTCCCCGAAGCTATCCGCGCCGCCCTACGCTTCGAGCAGCCCCGGCCCCAGGTGCAGGAGCACCAGGCCCACCACCAGCAGGCAGCCTATCCCCCACTTTTTACAATTGCAAAAGCTTATGTTACCGAACCTCCCCGCCATCGAAACCCACGCCGGCCGCATTGCCATTGGGGCCACCGTCCGCAGCACTCGTTACCGCGACGTGCAGGGACTGGTGACCGCCATTTATTGGAACGGCTACCACTACGCCATCAAAGTAAACGACCGCCACAGCGACGACGCGGGCCAGTACGAGCTACTTTCTGAGCCCACGCACCAAGGCTTTAATTACGTCAATCCGAACACCCAGCAGGTACTAAGCGGCAAGTTCGAGGTCCTGCTACCAGGGGAGGGCGACCGCATATATTTTGCCGACACCGCCGAGCAGGCCATTGCTTTGCTTGCGGCCACCATCGGCCTGCGCGCCCAGACCGCCGAAGTCGAATACCTGAAGCAGCGGGCCGAGGCCGGCCCGGTGGACGAGTTGCGTTGGCGCGGGCAGGCCTTTGGCAGCATCGTTGGCCAACTCGCTTACGTGAGCACCGGCACCGGCAAGCAGCACCCGGCCCCCAAGTTTCTAGTGGGCCACCAGGTGCATTTTTCAGCCCCCACACGACCCACACGATTAGCGGACTGGCTTTGTACAAGGACCGCCTGAACTACGGCAAGACGCAGTGGCACTACTTCTACGAAGGCGCGAAAGGCACCCACCACCCCATGAGCGAGGCCAACACTACGGCCGCGCCAGCAGAGCTGGCCGCGTAGCCCATCGTTTTGCAATTGTAAAAATATCTCCCTTTTTTCCCCTTTTGTTATGGCTTACCCCACCCCCAGGAAATCACGGCTAAGGCCGCAGCGAAGGGATTTCGCGTCGGCGCTTATGTCCACATGAGCACCCGCAACGCTGACACAGCCGCGCCCATCCGGGAGTTTACCAGCATTAACGGCCAGGTACAGGCGGTTTGGATGGGCGGCGCTTGCCGCAATCTGCTAGGCGAGTTGCGCCTGAGCTGCCAGCACCGCTTGCCGTATCAGTTCCCGGCCGGCTATGACTTCCTGACCAGCCCGCAGGCTCGTGGCCGAGGCCAGCCGCCAGGCGGGCAACACGGCTACCGGCACCTACACCGCCGCCAGGGTGAAGGACTACGGCACCGAGGCCGCGGATACGTGGGTAACCACCGACCCGCACCCGGAGCACGAGGGAACGGTTTACCTGAGCCTACGGCCGCAGCCCGCGCCGGCACCTTTCGCGGAGCTGAGCCCGAACATGGAATTTCTGTTGGCTGGTCAGCTCGTAACCGTGGCCGACGTGGCGCACTGGCTGGATGCTGACCCGAAGCAGGCCGGGAAGCTATTCAAGGAAATGCAGCGCATCTATGGCCCCAAGCCCACGATGGTAGACTTGGGGTTGTTCAGCTGCACTACCGAGCTGGCCCCGATGTTGGGCAGCGTGATGCTAGGCAGGAAGCAGGCCCAGCCCCAGGGCAAGTAGCCCCGCCCACCTGAGCATCAAACGAAAGCGCCTCGGTCAGCTGGCCGGGGCGCTTTCACTCTAACCAAGGCCAAACGTGTGGCCAACTATCTAAGCAGATTTGGAGTCATCCGCAACAGGCTCGTTCATGTCGGAAGGAGGGGCTGTAACAGTATATTCTTGTGGCGAACTAGTCATCGAGGCCCCGCTCTCTTCCAAATCGTCCTCGTCGATGTAGTAGGTCAGATTCAGGTTAAGGGTCTGAGCGTAGGGTATCACCATTAGGTCACCCAACACGTCATAGTATTTGCCCTCCACTTGCTCATCTGTCAGCGGCATCGTTGCCTCACTAGTCGCGTCTAGTCCGCCTACTTCCTCTGTTGCATCAGATGTTGGTTTCTGCTCCTCGGGCGCACCGTTGCTGAGAATCTTCCGGCGTGCTTCGCGTATGTAGATGGTACGTAGTCCACCATCAGCAGCTAACTCATAGTCCACTAAGATGCCCGAGTAAAGCATGTTGCTTTTCTCCAGCTTCATCAGTACATCCACAAACACAAAGTCAATTAGGCTGGCGTCTGGCAAGCCGATGGTAGGTTGTAAATCCGGCGTCTCTAAGATTTCGCCTGTCAGCAAGTAATGCCACTGATTGTCGTAGCGCAACCACGAATACCGCCGGTCCAGCTTAAGCCAGCGCACCAGCGACCGTACTCCCCACCCAGCTAGCGCCCCGGCGGTCAGCAGCCCCAGATAATACGCCAGAATAGGCCCCAATTGCTGTCGCAATAAGTCAAACCCCTCTCGGATGGTCCGGTCTTCTTTCGCTCCTAACAGCATGCTGCCCAGTACATCCAGCCGCACGTAGCGTGAGCTACAAAGCCCAATGAGCCAGAACGCTACTAGTTGCAGCAACAGCCCCGGTACAATGGACCGAAACACTTGGTCCGTAATGGTCAGATTACTATATCGGATGGAAAACCGCCCTGCGTAGTAAGTCCGAAAAATAAGAAGTCCTGGCGCTACCAGCAGGAGCACCAGGACCGTTGTAAATAGAAAATTCACCGGGTACGTTAGCGGGCGCTATGCGCCTCGGCGATAAATAGAAGTGACCGATTTGTATCGTTTTACGACATCACCTTTTCGTACTTCAATCACGCGTTTCCCCCGTGAGGAACGCTCCTTTAGCACGGCTGACACCAACTCGTAAGCCGAACGCGGGTCTTGCAGTACGCTGGCGATATCCGCAGAGAGTGGGGCTTTCATAAGATTTGAATTTGATGCAATCTACACTCTAAACTGGATTTATCAACCTGAAGTTTCAACATCCAAGTGGATAAAGTGAGTTGGTCGCTGGTGCGCAGCAAGTAGCGCCCAGCAAAGCCGCGAGTATATATTTTTGTCATAGAATGGAAGAAAGCGGGTAGAGTGGAAGTCAGCGTAGGCCGTTCATTTTCAAGAATAGGCCACCAGGATTCTTATCGGCTTTAATCTTATCCGTTTTCAGTTTATAAATGAATCCAAATAGTGCCTCCGTCAGCTTTGGGCTTTGCAAAATCTCCTGCACCAATTTGGGCTCAACAATCCCCAACGACCCTAAATGCTTACTGGCCATTTGGGCTTTGGCATCATCGGCCGGCAACTCAAAGGGTATCAGTAGTTGCTTCGGCTCCTGCGCGTTGACGTAAAACTTAATCCGGTCATAGGCGCGGCTCGATTTCAATAACTCGTAGCTGACCCGTAAGTCGGTGTGCTCATTGATTTGATTCATGGCCACCTTGAGCACGTCGCGCTGAAAGTTAGCAATCGCTACATATTGCTCCGGCTCTTTTCCTTTTGGGTCTTTCAGGTTGAGCATGTACTTGAACTCATCCAGGGTGTAGGTTTTTGTGTGGCCTACGTCTTTCCATTGCGAAACGAGTTGGTAGATGCGCTTCGCAAACTTGCTCGTCAGGCTGAGCGCCGCTTGCAGGTGGTAGCTGGTGAAGTTGCTTTTTAAGTCGATGAGGTA
Source organism: Hymenobacter humi (assembly GCF_042665855.1). Classification (NCBI taxonomy): domain Bacteria; kingdom Pseudomonadati; phylum Bacteroidota; class Cytophagia; order Cytophagales; family Hymenobacteraceae; genus Hymenobacter; species Hymenobacter humi. The sequence goes on from NZ_JBHTEK010000004.1 coordinate 64,240, forward strand.
GGGGCGCATCTTCTCCGAGATTTCCAACTCGATAACGCCCTTGCCTTTTAAGTATTCGGCCGAGGCCAGCAGACTTATTTGTAGCACTTTGGCCTTATCCTCGATGTGGTAGATACGGCTGTTTAGCTGTTCCGTGGAATCCAGCAGTTGCTTGTAGTTCCACTGGCGGCCTGTCAACAGCTCTAGCTCCCGGACCCGTACCAGATACATTGTACCGGGCTTGTCGTGGCTGCTTAGCTTGGATAGTAAGGCAAAGACAATGTCCATCTCGCACGCGCTCATTTCGTAGCGTGCGTTGGTAATGGCATTGTGTTGCCGCACCTGAACGGAGGCAACAGTTTCAGCAGCAGCGGCAGACATGGCAGGGTGGGAAGGTTCGACGTCCCAAACATACGTCAAAAAACCCAAGTAGGAGGGAGGTGGAAACTTCTCCTACTTAGCTTATAAAACCTCCTTGCTCAGCTTATAAAACCTCCTACTTAGCTTATAAAACCTCCTGTTAGACTTATAAAACCTCCTACTTAGCTTATAAAACCTCCTTTTTGTTCCAATTAAAACACTGTTTCACAAGTAGTTACAGCAGCCTACAAATACTGTTAAATACTTTAAATACCACAAACTTGGTGATGGCTTCGCTAAAAAAGCTTTTAGGTATAAAACGGGGCCTCTCGGACGACAAAACAACAAAAAAGAGAGGCCTATAATAGCACAAACCGGGATTGCACTTTTTTGCTATTTATTACTACTTTACTAATAATGTAAAGCCCTCCCGCCCGGACTTGCCCAAAGATAAGCTCCTCCCAGCCGACGACCAATCGCACCATAACGTGTATGTGCTGGCATTTTGACTTATAAAACCTCCTACTTAGGGCTAACCAAATATTACCTCAGCAGGTCAGGGTAGGGTTTTTGCTTATAAAACCTCCTACTTGGCCATCGTCTTAACCTCTTGGGTGGACATTTCCGGTCTTTTAGCTTATAAAACCTCCTACTTCGTGAGACGCAGGGCCAAGGAAAAGGAACGTATAATTCCTCCTTTTTCGATTCAGAGCCTCCATTTCTGAGCCTTCAGCATCATTGAAGCCAAGAATCGCTAACTGTCCTGCACTGCGGAACCACCCAGAGCATTTGTCTCTAGCCCCCTGCGGCAGCGTCCAAAGAAGCGCGAGGCCAGACTTATAAAACCTCCTAGTTAGGATTGCTGCCAGTAGAACAGCAAGCCGATTGAGCAACTGATAAAAAGTAGTAGTTGGAAAATAGGTGGGCGGGTGGCCGGGCTATCCAGGGCTCCGCTTCGCTGCGGTCCTGCGGACAGCTCCCGCTGGTCGCTCCCTTCCTATCCCTACCGCGAACAAAAGCAAAGGCCCTACGCGGCGCGTTGCTGCTGCTGCTCCGCTTCACTTCGCAGCTGCAGTAACGCTAGCTCCCCAGCTCATTGACCAAGCGCACTTGATTACTGCTGCCATCGGCCCCGAGCGCCAAAAAAGAACAAAAGGGAAAAAATCAAGCGCCATGCCAATAACGACGCTAAAATATCTTATTTAATTATGACAAATATGCAACGTTAATAGGGTTATTTACGTTTACATAGTAGGGTGTTGTTAAACAAATAGGGTAAAACCTCCGACTCGGCCCTACGCCGGTTTGCTTGGCGGCTGCCAGGTAGCAATCAGGTCCATGTCAAACGGGGCTTCGGCCAGCAGGGGGTGGTCGGAGAAGTCGTACTCGCCGTGCAGGTTCAGGTGGCGGTAGGAGAGCACGGCGAAGGGCGAGAGCGTGGCCAGCGTAGCCGCTTGCTGCTCGGGCGGCAGCCGGGCCAGGTGCTGGGAGAGGTGCAGGTAATTCCAGCAGATGATGGCGTTCATCAACAAGCGCTTGCAGGTCTCGGCCACCAGCTGCTCGGAGCGGGTGGCGGCGTGAAACTCCTGGTTGCGGCCGTGCCAGACGGCGTGGGCCAGCCGGTGGGCGCTCTCGCCCTTGTTGAGCTGCTTCTGGATGCGCTGGCGCAGTTCCACCTGGTCAACGTAGCGCAGCAGGAACTCGGTTTTAACCAGCCGGCCCAGCTCTTTCAGGGCCCGGTAGAGCGGGTGCTGGCGGGCGTAGGAGTTGAGGCGGCCGAACAGGCGGGAGGCCTCGCTGTGGCGCAGCTTCAGGGTGACGACCAGGCGCAGGACCTCGTCCCAGTGCCGGGCGATGCGCTCGGGGTCGAGGCGCGCGTCGGGCAGCAGGGTCTGCCCCAGTTGCCGGTGCGTGGCCACCGGCTCCCAGCTGTAGAGCTGCTGGTTGGTGAGCTGGCGGATGCGCGGCTCGTAGGCGATGCCCAGCATGCGAGTCACGGCGAAGATGACTTCGGTGTAGCCGTGCGTGTCGGTGCTGTGCACGTCGGTGGGCCGCACGGCGTGGCGCAGCAGCCCCTCCAGCAGGTGCGTGGCCTCGCGGTCGGCGGCGCTGAACACGGTCGAGTCGAAGACGAGCAGCGTTTCGTCCACGTAGGAGTAGGCCGTCAGGCCGCGGCGGTTGCCGAAGTACTTGAACGAGGCGCTGCCGGCGAGCGAGTCCACAGCCAGGTCGTACTTCTGCCCGTCGCTGCTGCTGTGCAGCACGTCGGGGAGCGCCGAAAGGCCTCGCGCAGGCGCAGGCGGCGCGTAAAGTTTAGAATCAGTTCGTTGGCCTGGCGCAGGTTGTCGAGCGAGAAATGGGTGCTGGCCAGGCGCTGCAGGGCGGCCTCGTCCACCTGGGGTGCGACCTGGGCCAGGCGGCGCAGGCCCAGGTTGCACCCCAGCCCCACCAGGGCGGCCAGCAGCTGCGACAAGGGCGGCGGGGTGCGGGCGTGCTTGCTGGGCAGCGAGCCGAAGGCCGTGTCAAATTGGGTCAGCCGGGCCACGCTGGTGAGCACCTCGCGCAGGGGCACGACCCGGTGGCGGGGAAACAGGTGGGCCGGCAGGCGCGGCTGCTCGGCCGGCAGCCGGGGCGTGGTGAGGCGGTAGCGCCCGGCCGGGGTGCGGTGCGCGTGCGGGTTGTCGGCTCCGCTCAGGTGGGCATTCGTGGCGGCAAACTGGGCCTGCAGCTGCGCCTGCAGGGTCGTTTGGACCGTGGCAAAGTCGCGCCAGGCACTCAGGCCCGCCTGCTCCAGCAAGGCCTCGTGCTGCTTGGCCCACTGCGCGGCCGGCAGCAGGTAGTGCTCAAACGCCCGGTACTGGTAACAGCACGTAAAGTTGAGTTGGCCGGACTTGATGGCCGTGGCCATCTCCAAAAAAGGAGGGCTTTATAAAGGGAGGTGCGTAACCGACCTTGCGCATCGAGGACGTAGGCCCGTTGCGTGAGCGAGAGAAAGTCCAGCGGCACCTGCGCGCCCAGGTGCCCGTCGTGCTGCTGGTAGTAGTGCACGGCCCGCCACAGGTCGGCGCGGGTGGTCGCTTCGTCGACGACCAGCGCTTTGACCAGGGCCCCGAGCTTGGTTTGCAGGCGCAGCGACGCCCCGGCCAACGCCTCGTGAAACAGCGCCTCGCCCGCCTGCTGCTCGGTGGCTTGGCGTAATTGCTCCAGCTGCTGGTGGTCTTCGCTCAGCTGCGCGGCCGTGACCTGGTGGCGCTGCAGCAGCGCGTCGATACGGGCCAGCTTCTGTTCGGCCGGCACGTCGGGGGCATCGACCAGGGCACGAATCTGGGTCAGCGCCTGCAGGTGTCGGTAACCCCGGCCCGTGACCTGGCTGGTCAGCTGCTGCGTGGCGGCGCGCTGCTGATAAAGCGTCTCCTTCACCTGCTCGCGGCATTGATTCGCGGCGCTGGTCGTGGTGTGCAGCAGCGTGTCGACCAGGGCGTCGCCCAGTTCGTAGTACTGGTGCACCACGAAGCTGAGCAGGTAGAGGTAGCGCCGCTCGTCGCGGCGGTAGAGTTGCGCGGCCTGGGCCCGCAGCACGTACTCGGCGTAGTAGGTGATGGCTTGGTCCGAGAGGCGCAGGCGCTGCCAGAGCGGCTGCAGCTGCTCGAAGAGCCGCCGCAGGGACGCGAAGTGCGTCACCCGTTCGCGGATTTCCCCGGGGCGCAGGCCCTGGCGAATGCGCTTGAGAAAGGTGAGCGGGTAGCGCCGGTCCGCCTCCGCTTCGCGGGCGTCGGGGTCGTCGGCGGCCAGCAGCCGGTCCAGCAAGCGCTGCTCGCCGGGCTGCAGGTGCTGCTGCAAGCGGTGGAGCAGCCGTTTCTCGAACGCGAGCAGGGCCCGCGTGATGAGGTCGGCCAGCGTGTTGTAGGTGGGCAGCTCCAGCCGGTGCTCGTGCAGAAACAGCACCAGGTAATCGAAGACCGACGCCGGCTTCAGGTGCTGGCTGCTTAGGCGGACCGCCTCCTGGTACAGCCGGTCCGCCGCGGCCGCCTCGAACCGCGCAATACCCAGTTGCTCGCACAAGAGCTGCTGGTGGGCATAATAGCGGGCATCGGCGTAGCGAAGCGGGTCAAAGTCGGCGGGCCCCAGGCCCAGCTGCTGGGCCACGTACGCCACATCGGCCGCGTGGTAGCGGGTGGCCACGTAGAAGCGCTGGCTAATCTGGAAGTAGCCCAGCTGCAAGACAAACCCGACGCGGTTGCCCGGCGCCAGCATCCGGGCCAAGTGAACATCCGCCCAATCCGGGACGGCAAAGACCCGGGCCTGCTCGGCCGCTGGTACCAGCGGGGCTGCTCGTAGAGCTCACGCTCCTTGCCCAGGTGAATCCGCAGGTGCGTGGCCATAAGCTACCCAAAAGGCGATGGTGTAAACGACCGTTATTTCTACCCACCAATGATAGCGTTAACGTCCATGTAAAGGTATCGAAAACCGGTACCTTTACGAAGCGCATTTACCTTATCGCTAACCTGCCCGTTTTGCCCATGCTATTTGGCTACGTCCGCGTCTCCACGAGCGCCCAATCGGCCGAGAGCCAGAAGAGCCTCATCGCCCGCTATCTGGTCGAGCACCGCTGGACCCTCGACGAGTGGATTGAAGTAGAAATGTCTTCCCGCCGCACCGCCGGGCAGCGCCGCCTGCCCGAGCTGCTGGCCAAGGTTGCTGCCGGCGATACGGTCATCGTCTCCGAGCTCTCCCGGCTGGGCCGCTCGCTGCGCGAAGTGCTGGGCCTGATTGAAGAGTTGATTCACCAGAAGCGGTGCCGGCTGATTCTGGTCAAGCAGGGCCTGGACCTGGACCCGCAGAATCACCGCGACATGACCCACAAAATCCTGCTCACCATTTTCGCCATGCTGGCCGAGCTGGAGCGGGACTTCGTTTCCGAGCGCACGAAGGAAGGCTTGCGGGCGCGGCGCGAGCAGGGCATCGTGCTGGGCAAGCCCAAGGGTGTGGTGCAGCCCTCCATGTACGACGCCGACCGCGAGCGGATTCTGCACCTGCACGCGCTGGGCGTACCGCTCACCACCATCGTGGACGTGCACCTGAAGTACGGCAAGTACCTCTCCCTGAAAAACTACCTGGCCAAACTGCAGCGGTAACCGAGCCGAAATGCCGCCCCCTAACCGGACGACTCGGAGGTTTTACCCTATTTGTTTAACACCACCTAAATTACCTATATAATTATAATTTTTTTATATACTATGCGCCGTATGGGGTCTCTTTGGGAGCCAGCAGCCTATAGAAGAAAGCCTGCGGTCTGGTTGAGAAAAACGATTTCTCCAGCCAAACGCTAGCAGCTCAACAGCGCTAGCTTTCTTCTGCTTTTGCGAACCCAACTGATTCACGAAAAAACTGCGGCGATACGGCCGTATTTTTCTTGAAGAAGCGGCTGAAATAGTATTCATCCCCGAAGCCCAGCGCGAAGGCGATAGCCTTGACGGATTGACTGGTTAGGTACAGTTCGCGCTTGGCCTCCATAATGATTCGCTCCGTGATGAGTTGGCTGAGCGTCTTCTGATAATGGGACTTGACTAGGCGCGTTAGGCTTCGGGCGGGAACTCGTAACAGGTCGGCATACTCCCCGGCCGTGTGCAGGTGGCGGTAGTGCGTATTAATGGCATCTTGAAGTTGCTGCAGGAGCCAGGGCTCCCGGCCAGACGGGTTCTGCTCGGTGCCTAACGCGGGCTGTGCAGTACGAATACGGATAGCTTTCAGCAAAAAGAGCTTCAGATATAATACGATGGACTCTTGTTGTGCTACCTCTTGACGCCGTACTTCCTCTTGCATCACAGCTGCCAGGGCGGCAAATTCACGCACCGCCTCTGTTGTAACCGGGAAGAAGGGCGGCTCAAAAATGGTGTTGAACAAGATGCCATTGCTAGCTACCTCCTGCTGATGCCGGTAGATGCAGAAAAAGTCGGCATGAAAATCCAGGACCAGGCCCGCTACAGCGGTGCTGGCTTGGATAGTGTAAGGTTGGTAAGGGCCAAAACAACACAGCGTACTGCCAGCAAACAGGTAGGTGGCAAAGTTGGCGCGTATCTCGCCGCTGCCCTGCGTAAGCAGAATGAGGGAGTAATAATTATTGCGTTGTAAGTAATTAAACGGGGTGTCGTCGCTAAAGGAGTAGCTTCGAAACGCTAATTCACCCGTGTGCGGATGAGTTAGCAGGAGACAGTCAATCGCCATCGCGTGAGAAGAATAGCAGCTAGCCAACGGGACTAACTGCCCGCCAGCCCCTAAAGCGACCTATGCCCAGGCATAGGTCGCTTTAGGGGCTGGTAATTATTTGGCAGCCAAGATAGCTACTTGTTCAATGACAGGCGGCACGGCCAGCAAGTCGGCCGCATGGGCCATCAACGCAGCGGCAATAGGGCCGTTAAGATGCGCCTGCCGGCCTGCTTCATCCGGAAAGGTATCAAAGATACCGAAGGTGGCCGGCGCCAGCTGAATAGCATACCAGGTTATGGTAGCCGGCTCTTGCTGAGCCAGGGGCAGAGCGCCCGTCAAAAAATCGAGTACTGCCTGCTCTTTACCGGGCTTCGCTTCGAGCCGGACCAGCAATCCTACATTCTTCATGGAAGTGGGGGTTAGGTAAATTGATATAACAAAGGTGCTGCCTCTCTGAAAGGATTAACATGGACGGACGCAACTAGTGGCTGGACAAAAAGACCATGGCCGCTTCAAACCAGTATGTGAGCTCGTGTATCATGGTTTACCTGGCCCCGAATGGTGCAGTGGCTGTTGCAGAACTCGGCACGATGCAAAACGTGAAGGGCTTGAGGCTTCGAGCCAGGCTAGAAAAGAACATGAGCAGGCCGTTCATCTAGGCTCAGTAACTATTATACGTAGTTGCTGAGCTGCCTTGAGAATTCTGTAAGGGGTTCTTTTGCCAAAAGGGCGGATTTACACGCTAAGCCCGGTTATCAAAGAGGGTTATAGTACTGCCTGAGAAAGACTGATTCTACGCTGTAGAGCGGGTGCGTGCTGCCTATCAACAAGGAACTCCTTTTTGATAACCTCCGATGCCCGCCAACCCGACCGACCAGCCCACCCGCGTGGCGCTCTATGCCCGCGTCTCCACCCTCGACAAAGGGCAGGCCCCGGAGACGCAGCTGCGCCCCTGCGCGAGTACGCCCAGCGCCGCGGCTTTGCCGTTGTCGATGAATACGTGGACTAGGCCTCGGGTACCAGCGAGGAATGAACTCAGTACAAACGGATGATGGCGGCGGCCAAGAACCGGTAGCTCGACGCGGTGCTGGTCCGGCGCTACGACCGCTTTGCCCGCTCGACCCAGGCGCTGGTCAACGCGCCGAAGGAATTCCAGAGCCTAGGGGTGGACTTCGTCTCCTACCAGGAAAATATCGACACCACCACGCCCACGGGCGAGTTGGGGTTCCACGTCATGGCTTCGCTGGCCCTGTTTGAGAGCACGCTCATCAGCCAGCGCGTGCGCGCCGGCATGGCCCGGGCCAAAGCCCAGGGCAAGCATGTGGCCCGGCCGCCACTGGCCCAGTCTAAGCAGGAGGCCATTGCGCAGCTTCTGCGCAATGGCTTATCTATGAATCAAGTCATCAAGCAGTTAGGCCTGGCCTATGGCACCGTCTACAATTACGCCCAGAAGCTAAAAAGTGCTTAGCGTGTAAATCCGCCCTTTGGGAAGAAGAACCCCTTTTAGCCATGGACTCGGAGGTTTTACCCTATTTGTTTAACAACACCCATAGTATAAGAAAGCAGCATAAAAACAACGCTTTAGCTATGAAAACCGCCGCCCAAACCCTCGACCAAGTACGTCAGTTTTTTACCGAAAATGCCCGGCAAGTCCAGGTGGAAGGGGTAGCCGATTCGGTAGCCGTGGGCTATGTTCGGCAGCGGGCAGGCCAGTTTACCTATGCGGTTTTCTACGGCAAGCAGGGCAAGCCAAAACTACATTACGCCGCCAAGTCGGAGGCCGACGCTGAGGCGCAAATCATCAAGGCGCTGACCCAGGCCGGAAAGAACGCCGAGCGCCGAGTAGAGGAACGCAAGTCGGGCCGGGCTCCTTTCCACGAGCGCCAGGAAGGCAATATTACGTGCCGCAGCTACACCGTCGCCGGCACCGCGCAGCTCATCCGGGAGGCCCTGAAAGTAGCCTTTCCAGGCGTGAAGTTCAGCGTAACCTCAGACAGCTTCGCCAACGGCACCGCCGTAGATATCCGCTACCAGGATGGACCCACCCGCAAGCAGGTTGAGCAGGTATATGCCCCTTTCATTAGCGGCCACTACAACAGCGCCGAGGATATGTACGAGTACCACCGCGAGGCTACGAAAGTGGACGACAGCGGCAAGCTGCTACGCCTGAGCTACGGGGCCAAGTATATCCACGAGCACCGCAGCTACTCGCCGGCTTATGGCTTTTTCCTCAACTCGCTAGACTTGCGCCAGGCCCCGACGCTGGCCGAGCAGTTCGCCTCCTTCTACGACTGGCACCACCGCCAGCGGTACAACATGGTAACCAGTTGGGGCGAGAACGCCGGCACCTACACCGTGAGCAGCGACAGCAGCCACGGCGACTTAGAGCGCTTTGCCGAGGCCCTGACGGTACAGGGCCACGCGCCCGAACTGGCCACGGAAGGCCACGAGGTTACGCTGACCGTGCAGGGCAGCCCCAGCGCCGCCCCGGCCGTGCCGGTGGTTGCGCCCGCCCAGGGGCAGGAGCCCACCCAAGAGAAGCCGGCCGCCGAGTTGACCGACCCCACCGCCGAAATTACCACGGAGGCCCACGCCGCCCAGGTTGGGGCGCGGATTGATGCCCTTTGGGCACTGGCCGAGGAACGTTGGCAGCAGGGGGCCGGCCGCTCCGCTTCATCGGGTGCTCTTACTACGTGGTCGATTCCCGCCAGATGGAGGACCGCAGCGCCTACCTGAGCGAAGTAGAAGCCGCCGAGGTTCACCAGCTCACCATGCAGTTCAGCCTCTACACCAACGACCCGCAGCGGGCGCACCTGCGCGTACTTGACCGGCTGGCCCACCTCAAAGCTGGGCGCGAGGCCGACGACCAGACCGCACAGGAGTACCGCGCCGCCGAAATGCAGTGGCTAAGCGACCCCGGCCAGGATAGCACCGACCGCGAATTTGAGGCGGCAGAACGTAGCTGGCTGGCTTAGGCAGCGCCCCCTCCGGGGGAAGGCAAGGGGCCGGCCGGCCCAGGAACAAAAGGAATTGCAATTGCAAAAAGTTGGCCTTGGTTAAAAGTTTGGTACAAAGGTTAAACGGGCGGGGCCGCAGGAGACTCCCAGTCGAAGGCAAAAAGGGCCTCCAAATCGAAGGGGAGTGAATCTTTTAGGGCGTCGTCCGAGAAATCGAACTCGCCGTTCAGATTGATGTGCTGCCAGCTCGCCCGTGAGCTGGCAGCACATCAATCTGCCACGGACTAGCGCTCGGCCGCCGGGGCATGAAGCAGCTACTGGTTGGGACAAAGGCAATTCCAACAGACGATTACGTTCTGCACCAGCCGTTTGCAAGGGCCTGCTTGCGTGGGTGGTCGCATGCCCGCCGTCGCCCGCTCATGGATACTCTCGCGGCCATACCCAGCCAGCGCGGCGAAGAGGCCCAAGACCGACCGCCCGGCCGGGGTGGCCGTATCGATGCCTAGGTCCAGAGCGACGAAGCGGACCTGCCGGGCGTGCAGAGCGGCCACCACCTACATGATGTGGGTGCTGTTGCGGCCCAGCCGGTTCAGGCGGGCTAAAGTCACCGTGTCCCCGGCACGCAACGTGGCCAGCCGCTCGGTGAGCACCGCGCGCTGTGAGCGTGCCGCTGATTTTTCCCAAATCAGGCGGTCTACGCCCGCGACCTTTAGTTGTCCATATCAAAATGTCACATCTGCGTACTTTGCCGCCATGTCCGATTTCCGTCTGCGCGTATTTGCTGCCGTGGCCCGGCACCTGAGCTTCACCAAGGCCGGGCAGGAGCTGTTCGTGAGCCAGCCGGCCGTCACCAAGCATATCCGGGAGCTGGAGGCGCAGTACGGCCAGCGCCTACTAGAGCGGCGCGGCAACCGCGTGACCCTCACCGAAGCCGGCCGCCTGCTGCACACGCACGCCGAGGCCGCCGCCGCCGCCCAGCAGCAGCTGGAAGACCAGCTGCTGGGCCTGCGCGACCCCGACGAGGCCGCCGGCCGCCTGCGCCTGGGGGCCAGCACCACGCTGGCCCAGTACGTGCTGCCGGGGCTGCTGCCCGCCTTCCAGGCCCGCTACCCGCAGGTGCAGCTCTCGTTTCTGAACGCCAACTCCGAGCGCATTGCCGAGGCCCTGCTGCGCAGCGAGCTGGACCTTGGCTTCGTGGAGGGCCGCACCAAGAGCCACGACTTGCACTACGAGCCTGCTGCTGCCCGACGAGCCTGGTGGCCGTGCGCCGCACCACGCCCGGCGGCCCGCCCGCCGCGCCGCTGCCCCTGGCCGAGGCGCTGGCCCACCCGCTGGTGCTGCGCGAGCGGGCTCGGGCACGCTGGAAATCCTCGAATTTGCCCTGCGGGCGCAGCACATCAAGCTCAGCGCCCTACCCGTGGCCATTTACCTGGACAATACGGAAGCCATCAAGCGCTACCTCGAAGCCGCGCCCACCGCCCTGGGCTTCGTGTCGCGCCGGGCCCTGGACCGCGAGTGGCGGCCGGGCTGCTCGAAATCGTGCCCATTGCCGGGCTGCACCTGGCCCGGCAGTTTGAGGCGGTATCGGTGCAGGGGCAGCCACTGGCCCGGCCGGCGCAGCGGTTCCTGAGCTTCGTGCAGGGGCAGCTGAAGGGGGCAAATAAAAAATGGTGATGCCGGATAACTATTCTGTATCCGCTGAAAGCAACACTTTATGAGCAGCTTACGTACCATTGCAGCGTAGTGCGGACCGGGTGGTTCGCCCATCTTCACCCGACTTGCTTATACTCATGGAAAACACTCCGCAGCCCGCCCCAACCGATGCGCAACCCGCCGCCGAACCGGCCGCCCACGATGGCACCCCGCACTACGGCGACTTCGGCCACCCCGCCGACCCCACCGCGCCCCGCCACTACCAGGCCCCGACCAACGACGGCTCGAACGACAACCCCGACGAGTTCAGCGAATTTCGCGGCAAAAATGCCTCAGCCACCGAGCAATACTGCCTACCCGGTGCTATTGCTGACCCAAATTTGCAGCGCGGGCACGTCGAGCAAAACCAGCACCCCGAAGCCATTGCCGCAGCCGAGGGGGCAGCGACGCCGAAGAGCGCGCCGCCTACGCCCTCGACGACCCGCGCTACGCTGGCGGCGACGTATTCGATTTGAAGGACGAGCAAACCGGCTTCTAAGCCCTCAGGCCAGTAGTTCATCCGTCCAGCGGCCGGCTCGTGGTGTACGAGCCGGCCGCTGGCGTTTCCAGCCCTCGCGGCGGCCGGCTTGGCCACGCAAAACGGACGCGCCACCCTGGCTCGGCCCGGGCAATCAATAACCTTTGGTTATGCAGGATAATACTATTGGATAATCCAATCGGTGGGCAACGCCGTATATTTGCCTCAGAAACAAACCCCTCCCGCTCATGGCCCTCCCAGTTCAGCCCACGCCGCTTCAAGCTTCCACCCCGCTGCCCGCCCCTGCCCCGGCCGGGGAAACCGCCGCCCCGAATTCAACGAAACCACCGGCTTCTTCCGCCACCTGCACACGCCCCGGGTGGTGTTCGGGCAGGACTTCACCTTGAAGCAGGTGGTGTTCGTGCTGTTCTTCGTGTTCTGCCTCACGCCCTGGGCCTCGCCGCCCATTGCCCTGGCGCTGGGCCTGCTGCTGGCCCAAACCATCGGCAACCCCTTCACCACGCAAACCAAGCAGGCCACGGCCAAGCTGCTCCAGTTCTCGGTTATCGGGCTGGGCTTTGGCATGAATGCCCACGCGGCGGTGCAGGCCGGCAAGGAGGGCATCATTTTCACGGTGGTGTCCATCTTCGGCACGCTGCTGCTGGGCCTGGTGGTGGGCCGGTGGCTGGGGCTGGGCAAGCACGTGGTGCATTTGATTTCGTGCGGCACCGCTATTTGCGGCGGCTCGGCCATCGCGGCCATCGGACCGGTGCTGCGGGCCAAGGACGAGGAAATGTCGGTGGCGCTGGGCACGGTGTTCGTGCTCAATGCCGTGGCCCTATTCGCCTTCCCGCCCATCGGCCACGCCCTGGCCATGACGCAGAACCAGTTCGGCCTGTGGTGCGCCATTGCCATCCACGACACCTCTTCGGTGGTGGGGGCGGCGGCGGCCTACGGCAACCAGGCCCTGGAAGTGGCCACCACCGTGAAGCTGGCCCGCGCCCTCTGGATTATCCCAATTTCCATCGGCACGGCCATGCTATTCAAGCAGAAGGGCGTGAAGGTGAAAATTCCCTACTTCATCTTTGGTTTCATCGCCGCCATGCTGGTCAACACCTTTATTCCCGCCGCCAAGCCCTGGGCCCGGTGATGGTGAATCTGGCCAAAATCGGCCTCACGGTGACGCTGTTCTTTATCGGCGCGGGCCTCTCGGCCAAGGTGGTGCGCTCGGTGGGAATAAAGCCCTACGTGCTGGGCATTCTGCTCTGGGTAGTGATTTCGACCGGCTCGCTCTACGTGATTCTGCACACGGTCTAGCCGCCTGAACGGGGCAGAGCGGCCGAATGGTAGCGCTTGCTTTGCCCGATTTAACTAATTGACTGTCTGCATTCCGCAAAACAAGTTGTTTTGCGCGCTGGCTGGCCATTGCCGCCTGTTTCACCTCTCTCCTTGGCCTCATGGAAACCACTCCCGACCCCTCGCCTCGGCTGCAGCCGGAAGACAAGCAGGCCTTCATCAAAATCGCTGGCCTGCTGACCTGGGTGATTGCCCTGATGGTGCTGGTAGTAGCCGTGACGGCCTACATCGTCGTCTTCAACCCCAAAACGCCCGACCTGCTGGCCGATGCCCCGGCCACGACGGCCGCCGCTGCGAGTGGGCCTGCGGCGGGCTTGCCTGACGTTGCCGGGGGGCTGTGGGGAGCAAAACCAACTTCTTCCAGCCCGCCCGCTTCGTGCTCGACAGCGTGAAGCCCGACCCGGAGGGCCAGCTCATCCGCTACGGCCACGAGCTGATTGCCCACACCGCCCACTACCTCGGCCCGCAAGTGGCCAACCCGGCCCTGCGGCTGGCCGGCAGCAACCTGGCCTGCCAGAACTGCCACCTGCAGGCCGGCCAGAAGGCGTTTTCGGCCCCCTACGTGGGCATCTGGGGCATTTACCCCACCTACAAAGGGCGCGAGGATGCCATCAGCACCCTGGAGGACCGCATCAATGGGTGCATGACGCGCAGCCTCAACGGCCGGCCCCTGCCGGTGGACGGCAAGGAGATGAAGGCCATCATCACCTACATGAAATGGCTGGGCCGCCAGGTGCCAGTGGGGGAGAAGGTGAAGGGCCAGGGTTTTGTTAAGTTCACCATGCCCAACCGCGAGGCGAATCTCGGGCAGGGCAAAATCGTCTTCGCCCAGCAGTGCACCAGCTGCCACGGAGCCAATGGCCAGGGCCGCCTCAACGGCACGCTGGCCGCCGATGGCTACCAGTACCCGCCGCTGTGGGGGCCCGACAGCTACAACGACGGGGCCGGCATGCACCGCCTGCAAACGGCGGCCCGCTTTATCAAGGCCAACATGCCTTTCGGCGCCACGGCCGAGCACAGCATCCTCACCGATGACGCCGCCTACGACGTGGCGGCCTACATCAACTCGCTGCCCCGCCCGCGCATGGCCCACCTGGAAAAGGACTACCCCAACCTGAAAAAGAAGCCCGCCGACTGCCCTTACCCGCCTTACGCCGACCGGTTTACGCAGCACCAGCACCAGTTTGGTCCCTACGCGGCGATGGAAGCGGGCAAAAAGGGCGGCGAGTAGCCCCGCACCGATTTCCAGTTTCACCCCTTTCGTTTTCACCGCGCTGCTTCGGTGGTGCCCTTTCCCCAGTTGCCATGAAACACCTGCTGCTGACCGCCGCGCTGCTCGCCGGCCTCACCCTCTCGGCCCGCGCCCAGACGCCCGCCACCCGCAACGCCACCGCCATGCATGACCGCGAAGCTTTTCAAAAAGGTGCCTTCCAAGGGGCCACGGCCGACCAGGCCCAGTACCATGTCATCTACCAGGCTCGACAGCGACGACCCCAAGCTCATCCAGCAGACGCTGCGTAACATCGGCAACGCGCTGGAGGACAGCCGGCTTAAAGGCAAGCTCACCGTGGAGCTGATTGCCTTCGGCGGGGGCACCACGCTCTACCGCAAGGACCAGCCCTACGAGGCCCAGCTCACGGCCCTCAAGCAGAAAGGCGTGATTCTGGCCCAGTGCCTGAACACGCTGAAGGAAAGGAAAATGAGCAAGGACGAGCTGCTGCCGCTGATTTCCTACGTGCCCAGCGGCAACGGCGAGCTTATTATCCGGCAGGCCCAGGGCTGGTCGCTGGTGCATCCGTAGCGCCGGGCTCTCCGCTGCTTTCGTGCTTTTCTCCGCTTTCCTTACCCAACCCCATGAAACCCCTTCCGCACCTGCTGCTGGCGCTGGCACTGGCCGCCCCGGCCGCCCTTTTCGCCCAGACCATGCCTATCCAAAAGCCCACGCCGCCCGAGCCGGCCCACCGCTTTGACCCGCCCTGGAACGCGCCGTTTCAGGCTGGAGTGCCCTTCACGGTGCCGGGCATCGACAACGCGCCCGACCTCTACGGCGACGTGGTGGACCCGCAGTTGGTGGTGTTTTTCGGGGGCAACCAGTTCATGGTGCTCGATGATTTGCTGAAGGAGTTCCGCAAGGCCCACCCCGAGTACGTGCGCATTTTCGTGGAAACGCTGCCGCCCGGCATCCTGGCTAAGCAGATTACGCAGGGCAGCCTGGTAGTAGGCAACCTGCGCATCGAGCTGAAGCCCGACGTGTACGCGGCCGGCAAAAACCGCATGGATATGACGCCGGAGTGGTTTGCCCGCACCACCAGCTACGCCCAGAACCGGCTGGCCATCCTCGTGCGCCAGGGCAACCCCAAGAAGGTGACCAGCCTGCGCGATTTGGGCCGGCCCGAGGTGCGCGTGAGCATGCCTAACCCCGAATGGGAAGGCATCGGCAAGCGCATCGAGGAATCGTACGAGAAGGCCGGGGGCGCGGCCTTGAAAACGGCCGTGATGACGACCAAAGTGAAAGCCGGCAGCACTTACCTGACCCAGATTCACCACCGCCAGTCGCCCCTGAGGGTGCTCTACGACCAGTCCGACGCGGCCCCGGTGTGGTACACGGAGGCCTTTTATCAGAAAATGCTGGGCCACCCGGTGGAAAGCGTGGCCATCCCGGCCAAGGAAAACATCATGGCCAACTACGTGGCCGGGGTGATGAAAGCCGCGCCCCACGCCAAGGCCGCCGAAGACTTTGTGGCCTTCCTTAACAGCCCAGACGGGCAGGCCGTGTACCAGAAATACGGCTTTTTGCCGCCCGTTAAGTAACGCGCTAATACCCATGAAAACATCCCCGCTTACCCGGCTCCGCCGCTTCGCTCTATTGCTCATGTCTCCTGCTCTGCTCGCGGCCGCGCCGGCCGCCGCCCAAACCCTGCACGTGTACGGCCCCGGCGGCCCGGCCACGGCCATGAAGGAATGCGCCGCCGCCTTCACCAAACAAACCGGCCTGGACGTGGCCGTCACGGCCGGCCCCGAGCCCAAGTGGCTGGCCCAGGCGCAGCAGGACGCCGACCTGGTGTACGGCGGGGCCGAGTACATGCTCACCCAAACGGAGCTGGCCCACCCCGGCTTTATCGACGAAGCCAGCCGTACCAGCCTGTATGCCCGCGAGTCGGCGGTGCTGGTACGCCCGGGCAATCCGCTGCACATCAAGCGGCTCGAAGACCTGGCCCGGCCCGGCGTGCGCCTGCTCGACGTGAACGGGGCCGGCCAGATGGGCATGACCGAGGACATGGCCCGCACCCCGGCCCTCATCAGCAACCTGCAGCACAACACCAAAACGTCGGTCAAAACCAGCGCCGAGGCCGTGGCCCTCTGGCAGCAAAAGCCCCAGGACTACGACGCCTGGATAACCTATGCCTCCTGGCAGCCGCGCCTGCCCGGCTCGGCCCTCGTGCGCCTGCCCCGCGACCAGCGCGTGAGTCGGGGCACGCCCATTGCCCTCACCCAGCGCACCACGCAGGCCGCCGCGGCCCGGCAGTTCGTGGCCTTTCTGCAGTCGGCCGACGGGCACGCCATTTTCCGCCGCAACGGCTGGGAATAGGCCGGGCGTTGGCGGCCGGAAAGCAAACACGAAGAACGTCCTGCTTCGGCTGCGCTCAGCAGGACGGGCAAATGGCTCTTGGTTTTCACTATTCCACCTTGCTTTCCCGCATTCGCATGGCTATTCCTTCGCTTCCGATGCCGGTGCCTAGCACCCCGTTGCCCGCCGCCCCCGGCCGACCACGAAACGCCGCACTGGCTGTTTCGCTACGTATTCAGCCAGGACCCCAAGACCATTGCCAAACAGTACCTGCTTACGGGCATGGCCTGGGCTCTGGTGGCGGGCACGCTTTCCACGCTGTTTCGCTTGCAGCTGGGCTAACAAAGCAAGTTTGAAAATACGGGCCGCCGTACCTGCGGCAACCGCTTCTCCATCATCCAAACCCCATGACCCGTCTCGCTCAACTCCCCGGCCTGCTCGCCCTGACCGGCCTGCTGCTCACCGCCATCAACCCACCGGGTCACGGCCAGGAAGGCGGCAAAATGCTCAAAAAAGAAGGCAAAACCGACGACAAGTTGCTGCGCGAAAACCGCCGCATGATGCGCGACGGCCGCGTGAACCACGGCCAAAGCCTGAGCAAAGAGCCCAAGCTCGTTCGGGAGGAAGACCGGCTGGACCATCGCCAGGCCCCCGCCCCGCGCAAAACCCGGCGGGCGGGCGGTTCGCCGCGCTAGCCGATGGCCCAGTCTTCGTCCCACGCACCGCCCCTGGCCTACACTGAAGTAGCGGGCCAGAGCCTGCGCCGCATCGAGTCGCTCAGCGACGGCGTGTTTTCCATCGCCATGACCCTGCTCGTGCTCAACCTGCGGGTGCCGGCCGCCGCCCTCGTGCGCACCGAGGCCGACGTGGGGCCGGCCCTGCGGGCGCTGCTGCCCAGCATCGGGGGCTACGTGCTGGGGTTTCTCTCGCTGGGCATTTTCTGGGTGTGCCAGAGCACGCAGTTCACCTACCTGGCGCGCAGCGACCGCCGGCTGGCCTGGTGGCACATTGCCTTTCTGCTGGTGGTGGGGCTGCTGCCCTTTTCCACGGCGTTTCTCACCACCCATTTTCCCCTGCGCGGGGCCGTGCTGGTGTACTGGGCCAACCTGCTGCTGCTGGGCGGGGCGTTGCTGGGCAGCTACCGCTACGCCCAGCGCCACGGACTGCTGCGGCCCGAGCACGCGGCCGTGGGCCGGGCCC
The DNA here is from genome assembly GCF_042665855.1 of Hymenobacter humi. Lineage (NCBI taxonomy): Bacteria > Pseudomonadati > Bacteroidota > Cytophagia > Cytophagales > Hymenobacteraceae > Hymenobacter > Hymenobacter humi. Next base: position 82,037 of record NZ_JBHTEK010000004.1, read on the forward strand.
TGGTGCGCCGCCTGGGCCTGATGCAGGTGCAGTACGCGGCAGCGGCGGGCCTGTGCTTGCTCAGCGTGCCGGCCGGGGCGGGGCTGCTGCTGCTGGTGCAGCTTAACTACGCGCTGGGCCTGGTGGCCGACCGCTGGCTGGGCGACTGAAGAACCCATCGGGGCCAAATGGTGCCGCGTGGGTGGCCGTATACTCCCCCATTGCCTGTCCTATTTCCATTCTGCTCCCTCCCATGAAAAAACACCCCCGCCTGTACCTGGGCCTGCTGGCCGGCGTGGTCGCCATCACCGCTAATACGCTGGTGCTGAAAGCGGCCCCGCTGATGGCCGTCAACGCCGAAAGCGGTGGCCTGCTCAAGCTTGTGCTGCTGCATACCACGCCGGTGTTGCCGGCCGGGCTGCTGCCCGTGGTCAAAGCCGAGGGCTTCAAGCTGCTGTTTCATTACCTCACGGGGCTGGGCATGGTGGGGCTGTACGTGCTGGTGTTCGAACCCCGGCTGCCGGGCAATGGCTGGGTAAAAGGCGGCCTGTTTTCGCTGCTGCCCTGGGTCCTCAACGGCTTCGTGGTGCTGCCGCTGCTGGGGCAGGGCTTGGCGGGCGGGCACGTGCTGACGGCCGGCGGCATGGCGTACTTTTTTGTTGCCAACGCGGTGTTCGGGCTGGTGCTGGGCGGGCTGTATGCGTACCTGCGCCAGCAGCAGGAGGCGGCAGGGGTCTAGCAGCGCTTGTTTCCGTAAGCGTTTGCTAGTTAAATTTCCGCTCTTCTCGGCGCGCATTTCCGTCCTGCCCCACTATTTAAGTCTGGTCATGAAAATCACCAAGTACATCCATTCCTGCCTGCTGTTTGAGCTGGATGGCCAACAAATTCTCTTCGACCCCGGCAAGTTTTCCTTCAACGAAGGCCTGGTGCAGCCGGAGGTTTTTAAGGACGTCTCGGTCGTCCTCATTACCCACGACCACCCCGACCACCTTGATGTGGTGGCGCTAAAGAAAATCGTGGCCCTGCGCCAGGCCGTCATCATTTCCAATCGTGAAGTGGCGGCCGAATTGAAAAAGCACGGCCTGGCCGTGCAAATCCACGAGGAAGGCCCCTGGAGTTGGGCGCGTTTCAGCTGCACGCCCTGCCGGTGCAGCACGAGGCCATTCTCGACAGCCCCTTGCCACAGATGACAGCCTGGCTGGTGAATGGCAAGGTGCTGAACCCGGCCGACTCTTTTGCCCATAATCTGCTCCCCTTCGCGGGCGTGGAGCTGCTCATTCTGCCCATCACCGCGCCTTTTCTCACGGAGCTCGTGGTGGCCGATTTCGCCCTGAAAATGCGACCGCAGCAGATTCTGCCAGTGCACGACGGCTACATCAAGCCCTTCTTCGTGCAGCAGCGATACGCGAACTACGGGCCGTACTTTGAGAAGCACGGCATCACGTTTCACCGGCTGGCCGAACCGGGCGCGGCCATTACCCTCACGTAGCCCACCCCCATGCCGCTTACCCCCACCAACCCCCTCACCCTGTCGGACCGGCTGGCCCTGCAACGGACCCGGCTGGCCAATGAGCGGACCTTGCTCACCTACGTGCGCACCAGCCTGGCACTGGTGGGCTTCGGGTTGGCGCTCCTTCAATTTCACCCCGAGCGGGGCGGCCGGTTGGGCTACTCCGCGCTGGCCGTGGCGGGATTGGTGCTGGCGGTAGGGCTGCTGCGCTTTCGGGCGCACCGCCGGGAGCTGGCGGCCTGCCAGCTCCCGGCTGGCGGCGGTAGGTGAGCGGCAAAGGCCCACCCGGCGCTACCCGAGGCGAAAGAGTTTACGCCCATAAAAAAGGCCCCTGATGCCTCATGCACCAGGGGCCTTTTTGGTCGGCGGCCGGCTTACGGCTGCGTGAGCGTGACCGCGCCGGCCGGGTTCTTGTCGCCGAGCACCACCACGGCAAAGCGCCCCGCCAGCCGCAGCCGAATCTGGTAGTAGGCGTTGACTTCGACCGCGCCCTCGGCATCGGTTTTGAAAGAAATGACGGGCTCCGGGGCCACCAGCGTGGTTTTATTGTCCGATAAGTATAAGGTGTAGTTCGTGTTCGGGGCCAGCCGCTTGAGAGCCAGAATCAACTCGTCCACGTCTTCTACCGGCCGGATAACGGCCACGCCGCCTACCCCGGGTACCGGCTGCGTACCGACGGGTACCAGGCGCAGGTTAACGGGCGCGACTGGCACAAAGGCTTCCAGGTTGCCGGTGCCGGGACTGCCACCGCCGGCCTTCACCACGTAAATGATGGCGTTCGGGTCCTGGCCACTGGGAGTTTCGCTCAGCTTGGTATTGGTTTTGGTATCGATGCTCACCAGCGCGTCGCCGTATTCCAGGCCTACGTACACCTTGCTGCCGTCGCCATTGGGCCACACGCCGTGCGGATTGGGGCCCACCGGAATGGTGGCCACCAACTGGCGTTGGCGGGTGTATACCTTCACCGCGTTTTCGCCGCCCACGGTTACGTAGGCAAAGTCGCCGGCCGCCGCGCCGCTGAAGCGGGTGCCACCGCCGGGGCCGGCCAGGTTCACGTGGTTGGTGCCGGGGCCGGTGTCAATCACGCCCTCCACGGCGTAGGTCTGGGCATTCACCACCGTCACCTTGCCCACGTCCTTGTGCGTAAGCCATACCTGCTGGCCGTCGGCCGTTACGGCCAGGTTAGGGAAAACTTGCTCACCACCGGTACGCGCGCTATTACTTCGCGGGTTTTCACATCCACCACATCCAGCTCGGCCGTGAAGGAGTGGTCCACAAAGGCCACCTTGCCGTCAGGCCGGAACACCACCATGCCGGGGCCCGGCGCAGTCTTGATGTTTTTCACGGCCTGCATTTTCTCCACGTCAATCACCGTTACGTAGTCGGCCCCGCGTACCGTCACCCAGAACTGCTTGCCGTCGGGCGTGAAAAAGCCCTCGTGGGGATTACGGTCCACATACACGGTGTTCTTAATGGCGTTGGTGGCCAGGTCGATGAACACCACCGCGTTGGTAAGGGTAGCAATGACGCCCAGCGTCTTGCCGTCGGGCGAGACGCCCATGCCGTGCACGTTGGTTTCCCGGTCGTAGAGCGGGCTCAGGAACTGGGGCCGCCCTTTACCCAGGCGAATCACGCCCAGCAGGCTGGTTGGTGTTCGGGTCATGCACCGACACCGTGTTCGACGACTGGTCGGACGTGTACACCCGGTCGCTGGCGCTGGGCGCTTGAGGGCCGGGGTCGGCCGGCACTACCATGTCGGGCTGGGCGTCCTCATCGTTATTTTTCGAGCAGGCCCCGAGCAGCAGGGTGGCCGCGAGGGCGAAAGTGGAGAAGTTAGGAATGCGCATGGAAAAATAAAATGGAGTGGAAGGGATGCTAAAAAATGAAGGCTGGCTCGTCGTGAAACGGGCCAGCCTTCGGGCCGTTACGGGGCTACGGCCTAAAATTCAGGGCCTTAGCGCGGGGCCGGGGTCAGCAGGCGGCCGTTGGCCACGGGGCTGATTTGCACCACCTGGGTGGCGCTGCCGGTTTTGCCCGCCGCGTCGGTTACGGCGGCTTTGATGGTGACGCTGGTTTTGCCGCCCAGCTGCAGGGTGCCGCCCACGCTCCAGCCGAAGGTGGTGCGCACGAAGCCGCTCGGGTCCAGGCTCGCTGCCGGCTGTGTTGAACACCGGGGCTAGGTTGCCGCCGGCCGGAATCACGTTGCCGTTGGGCTGGAGCAGGGGCACGTCGAAGGTGACTTTCAGGCCCGGCACGTAGCGGTTCACGCCGGCGTTGGATTGCGTCTTGTCTTCAATCGTGCCGCGGTCAGCGGCGGGCTTGCCGAAGGCACCGTCCCCGTTTTCGGCCACGTTGATGCCGTTGCGCGACTTATCGAGCGCCGACACCTGGATGAAAAACAGCGCGCCGCTGGTGGGCGGGGCCGGCAGCACACCCGCCGTCTGGATGCCGGGGCTGATGCTGGAGGGGGTGCGCGGGGCAATCATGGTCACCGTGGGGCCGTCGGGGTTGTCCACCGTGCCGTAAGTGATGGGTTTGGGGGCGGGCGTCAGGGCCTCACCGCTGAGGGCCCCGTTGGGTCCGGGGCCTACCTTCAGCAAGCGGGTGGCCGTGACCTTGCGGCCGGCGCGGTCCGTTACGGAAGTAGTCAGCGTGCAGCTGGTAGTACCGGCCGCCACCGACTCCAGCACGTGCCAGCTCACCCAGGTGGTCACGCCGGGGCCGGGCGTGTCGTCGGTGCCCGCAATGTTGAAGAGCGAGGCCAGGTTGGTTCCCTTGGGGATGGTGCCGCCGTCGGGCTTAATCAGGTCCACGTCGAGGCTGGCCGTGAAGCCGGGCAGGTTCACGTTGGGCTGGCCTAGGGCGGCGGTGTTGCGGATGTTGAGGCTTTCCTTGGTGGGGATGGTGACGGTGTCCTTGGTCACGATTTCCAGGTTGATGGCGAAGCCCGTGCCGTTGTAGTCGGCCGTGGTGGCGTTGCCCAGCCGCCCGCCGGGCATGATGGTCGCGCCCTCCACCGGCGAGACGATGTTGAGCACCGGCGGCGCGCTGGTGTCGGCGATGGCCTCGTTGTCTTTCTTGCAGCCGCCGAGCAGCAGCGCACGCCGCCACCGGCAGCAGAAACCGTTTGAGCGACTGCGCCCGCGAGCTGATGCCAGTGTGTTGATTGAAAATGGATTGCATGTTGTAGGGTTGTGGTTACAAGTGAATTCAGTTTAGATTAGCTCGGCATTGCAGCAGGAATGGTTGTCCCGGCGGCCATTAATGGCCTTTGGGTGGGCGTCCAAAGGCGGACTATTCGGCCACCAAAACGGGTTCGCTGTCAGCGGCTTTGGGCGCCACGATTACCCGCGAAAACGTTTTGCCGGATGTATTCAAATCCCCGCCCGCGATGCGCTGCACCGGCCCTAGCGCCTGGCCCATGGCCCCGCCTTTGGCGTCGGTGCGCACGGTGGTCAGGGCGTAGTCACGGGGGTAGGGTGCCTTGGTGCCGCTGGTCAGGAAGATGTCGTAGTCGGTGTTGGGCGTCAGGCCGCGCAGGGCGAAAGTGGCCAAATCCACCAGCCCTTCCGAGCGCAGGGTCATGGTGCCGGTGGCGGGGCCGGGCGTAGGTGGCTTCAAGGTGCGGACGATGGCGGGCTGGTCCACCAGGCTGCCGGCCCAGGCCGGTGGCGCCGGCCGCGCCGGCCGGCACGGCGTTGGGCACGTACATCAGGGCCATCGGGGCCTGCCCGACTTTTATTTTGGCCAGCACTTTATTGCTCGCGGTGCTGATGGCCACGGCCGAGTCGCCGTTTTCCAGACCCACGTACACCCGGCTGCCATCGCCCGAGGGCCAGATGCCGTGCGGCAGCGCCCCCACCGGAATGGTGGCCAGCTGCTTAAAACCCGGGGCGCGGCTGTACACCTTCACCACGTCCTCGCCGCCCACCGTCACGTAGGCCAGCTTGCCGGCGGCCACGTCCACCGTGGCCACGTGGTTGGAGATGGGGCCGGTCGTCAGCACGCCGCTGATGGTGAGCGTCTTGGTATCCAGCACCGACACCTTGCCCACGTCCTTGTGCGTGAACCAGATTTGCTGGCCGTCCCGGGTAGGGAAGATATTGGGCGAGAAGGGGCTCACCACGGGGACTTTTTGATGACTTTGTAGGTGGCCACGTCCACCACCGCCAGCTCGGGCGAAAAGCTGGAGCACACGAAGGCGCGCTGGCCGTCGGGGCTGAAGGCAATCTGGCCGGGGCCGTTGGGCACGGGCACGCGGCGGGTTTCGCGCAGCGTGGCCACGTCGATGACGGAGAGGTAGTCCTCGCCGCGCACCGTTATCCAGGCCTCCTTGCCGTCGGGCCGGAACGTAGCCTCGTGCGGGGCGCGGCCCACGTACACGCTGCCCCGGATGGCATTGGTAGCCGTTTCGATGAACGTGACGTTATTGGAGCCCACCGACACCACGGCCAGCAATTTGTGGTCGGGCGAAGCGCCCAGGCCGTGCACCAGCGCCTGCCCTTTGTAGAGCGCCGAGAGCAAATCGGGCTGCGGCTTGCCCAGCACAATCTGGCCCAGCAGCTTGTTGTCGACGGGGTCGATGACCGAAACGGTGTTGGAAATCTGGTCGGCGGTGTACACCCGGTCGCGGTGGCTCACGGCCTGGGCCGCGGCGGCGCTGGTAATGAGCAACAGACCGGGGAGAAGGGAAAATTTCATTTGGGATTGGGAAAAAGAACGTCATGCTAAGCATGTGGCGCATCAAGCCAGGAGCGCAGCCGTAGTCGAAGCATGACGGTTCTGATTGATTGGGCGCTATTTGCCAGAACTCTGGCTCGCCACCGGATGCTGCTTCAGCCAGGCGGCCATCTGCTGAATCTCGACCTGCTGCTCGGCGATGATGCTTTGGGCGAGGCGGCGCAGGGCCGGGTCTTTGCCGTAGAGCAGCTGCAGGCGGGCCATGTCCACGGCACCCTGGTGGTGGGGCAGCATCATGGCCGCGAAGCTGGCGTCGATGTCGTTGGGGTTGGCGCCGGTCATGCGGCGCATGCCCTCGTCCATCACCACCATCACCGAATCCATGCCGTGCTGGAAGGCGGCGACCGGGGTGCCCGGGGCGGCCATGCCGTGGTTCATGTGCATGCCGGCCATGCCCGGCATCGGGGGGCGCTGGCCGGGTGGTGTTGGGCGCGGGCCGCAACGGCTCCGCCGAAGGTGAGCGCCAGCAAAAGAGGAGGGATTTGGTCATGTCGTGCACCGGGGCCGCCCCGTTAGCGGGGGCTGGTGCGCTAACGGGCAACTCCAGAAGATGAACGCCCGACACGGGCCAACTGGACCTATCCCGGGGTGAACCGGCCTTTTGCTGCCCGGCCCGGCTCAGGCGAAGCGCTTGAGCAGCTGCTGCACCCCGGCGCTGTAGCTGCGCGAGGAGGTGACGTGCTGCCCGTTGGCCATGCGAAACAGGTACTCGCCGTGCGACCAATGCTTGAAGTCGACGATGTGGGCCGGGTTGATGATGCACGAGCGGTGGATGCGTAGGAACACGGCCGGGTCGAGCCGCTCGGCCAGGCTGGCCCAGGGCCGTGCGCAGCGGGTAGTGCCCGCCGGCCGCGTGCAGCAGCACGCCGTTGCCGGTGGCTTCGAAGTAGCACACCTCGGCGGCCGGCACGAAGAAGCTGCGCGCCGGCAGTTTCACCAGAAACTGGTCCTGGTAGTCGGCCGCCGGGGCGGTCCAGCTGTGCAGCAGGGCCTCCAGGCTCGGGGACGCGGGCCTGGTCCTGGCGCAGCGCCAGCGCTGCTGCACCCGGCCTACGCAGTCGGCAAACCGGTCGGGGTCCAGCGGTTTGAGCAGGTAATCGACGGCGTGCAGGGCGAAGGCCTGCACCGCGTACTGGTCGTAGGCCGTCACAAACACCACCAGCGGGAGCGGCTGGCCGGCCGCCTGCAGCCGCCGCAGCACCTGCACGCCATCAAGGTCGGGCATCTGCACATCAAGGAAAACGACGTCGTATGCGCCGGTGTGCAGGGCGGCGAGGGCCTCGGTGCCGTTGGCGGCTTCGCCCGTTACGGCCAGCGCCGGAAAATCGGCCAGCAGTTCGCGCAGCAGGCTGCGCGCCAGGGGCTCGTCGTCGACCAGCAGCGTGCGGATGGGGCTCATGCGGGCTCTGGGGTAACGCCCCCGCCGCCCGCCGGAACGGGATGGACAGGCGCAGGCAGTAGCCGCACGCCGGGGCCGACTCCACCGCCAGGGCATAGTCCGGGCCGTAGAGCGTGGCCAGCCGGCTTTCCAGGTTGCGCAGGCCGATGCCCCGCGCGGCGGTGTCGGCCGCGCCCCGGCCGTTGTCCTGCACTTGCAGCAGCAGCCGGTCGCCCTGTTTTTCGGCCCGCACGGCCAGCTCACCGGCCCCGGCGCGGGGCGCCAGGCCGTGGCGCACGGCGTTTTCCACCACTGGCTGCAGTAGCAGGGCGGGCAGCAGCGCCCCTTCGGTATCGGGGGCAATGTCGTAGCGCACGGCCAGCCGGTCGGGGAAGCGGGTTTGCTCAATTTCGAGGTAGAGGCGGGTGAGGCGCAGCTCCTGTTCCAGGGTCACTTCCTGCTCGTCGGTGCCTTCCAGCACCAGCCGCAGAAACTGGCTGAGCTGGGCCAGCATGCGCCGGGCGGCTTTCACGTCCTGGCTCATCAGGGCCGACACGGCGTTCATGGAATTGAAGAGAAAGTGCGGCTGGAGCTGCATTTTCAGGGCCTGCAGCTGGGCCTGCACCAGGCTGGGTTTCGAGCTGGGCGGCCCGCACCCGGCCTTCGCGGTACCGCTCGCGGTACTGCACGGCGTAGGCGATGCAGAGCAGCATCCAGTAAATGGGCACCCAGCTGTTGGCGTTGGCCACGACCTCGGCGAGGAAACCCGGCCCGGCACGGCCCCGCTGCCGTGCATCACGGCGGCGTACACGAGGCGGTAGGCCAGGGTGAGGACGTAGCTGGCCGCCGCGTGGGCCAGCAGGTGCCGCAGCCGGTGGCGGCTCTCGGTGAGGTTGAAGCGGGCCGCCAGGGCAAACACCACGGGCGTGAGCAGCCCCAAATCAGGCCGTGCAGCAGGCGCCCGCCCAGGGCCTCGCGCCAGTCGGTGGGCGTGCCGGCCGAAAGGTTTTGCACGAAAATCAGCAGCACCATGAACCCGCTGAACAGCAGCCACGCCAGGGCAATGGTGGAGCCGCTCACCAGGGGCGGGGTCTTCTGCGGTTCCGGGGGCCGGGCGGTCGTGCTCATAGGCTTTAAAGGTAGCCAAACCCACCGCCACCGCGCCGTCCTGGCATTCAGAATGGCCTTTTTGGCGGGCCAATGGGCCTTCGGGCCGGTATTGGGCGAGCTCGATTACCCCGCCGGGGCTAAGCGCACGGGAAGTTTGTGAAAAAGGTTAGCCGTAGCAGGCGCGGGCCTCCCGCCGAGAGTCAGACAATTCTCACTAGCCTGTTTAACCTTTGTACCAAACTTTTAACCAAGGCCAAAGTTAGCAAGCCAGGCGGCAGGGGCAGGCCACCGTTTTACAATTGCAAAAAAAACAAGAGGGGAAAATCAAGGTCCGTGCCAATAAAGCGGCTAAATTATCTTATTTAATTACGACAAATATGCAACGTTAATAGGAGCTTTTGCGTTTAACAAGTATAAGCAACGCAGCTAAAAAGCCCTTTTTATGAGCACCAGCCCCGCCCCCAAGCCCGAGATTGTAGAAGAAGCTTATACCATTCTGATGCAGCTAGGCGGCAAAGAGTTTCTAACCATGACCGGAGCCCATAAGCTAATGGCAGCCGGCCGGTCGGACAGCAACCCGAATCCTTGGCTTCGCATGGACTTGCGGAAGAACCAGGCCCAGGTAAACCGGCTGAAAATTACGCTCATGCCCACGGATACCTACAAGGTGGAATTTTACCGCCAGGTACTCGTCGATTGGTCGCCGGTAATCAGCCACGAGCAAACCTTTGAAATGGTGTACGGCGAGGACTTACCCGAGCTTTTCCGCAGCGTGACGGGCTACGAAACCCGCTTGCCCGTCATCGTTCGAAAGTAAGCGCCACCGCCATGCCAGCCCCCGAGCCCTTACCATCGACCTAGAAGGCCAGCGCGTCAAAGTGTACCGCAACCTACAAAACGGCCTCTTTTCGGTGCAGTTCGGGGGCTAGTCGTGGCTCACCTTGCCACGGTGCAGCTTACCGGAGTGGTGTTCAAAGTGACCGAAACGGCCCGCCAGCGGGTGCTTGCCCAGCGCCAGCGCAACGTTCACGCTTACGCCATCGGCACCTTCACCACGGCAGCGCAGCCCACGGCCTCCGAGCCCATTTCTTACAACCCCTACACCGCCGGCCATTTTATCCGCGTCGAGGGCCAGACCCCGATTCACAGCGCCACGGCGGTAGTGCTGAGCCACGGCAAAGCCTACGCCAGCGCCCAGGCCAGCCTTTTATTCTAGTTTTCATCAACCCCGCTGCCCGCGCAGAAAATGAAGTTTTGAACCAGTGGGCCGCATTCAACCGCCCGCCCAACAGCCGCCGCCATGAAAGCCAGCAAAGCCCCAACAATTCAGAGCAAAACTTGGAACGCCTACCGTAACCAGGTCATTGCCGCCATTACCGATGTGGAAGTGCTCATACGGCAGCTTGACAAAGGCATTAATTCCGAGGTGCTGGCCGAAGAAGTAGCCGCGCACATGGGAATGGAAATCGACACCCCCGAGGCTTACGAGGCGCTGCTGAAGCTTGTAAAAGCTGCCCGTCCGATTGCCCAGGAGGGCCTACGCCGTACCCGTGAGGACCAGGGTGGGCAGTATGCCTTACTTCTACTTTAATTGCCCTCAATTATGCAACAGCCCCAAGACTTACCCGTAGGCCACGCCGTTTTTTATGCCCGAGAGCAGACGGTAGGCATCATTTACGAAACCTATACTTTCGTTGATGGGCCGGGAGCCCGCCCCGGCGTGAGCGTGATTCTGGCCGATGGGCGCGACCTAAGCGGCTTTAGTGCCCAGGAGGCCGACCAGTTTTTGCAGCCCCTTGGTGATTCGAGCCTCGACTACGCTTTTACGAACGTCGGCCAGCTCCACACCGACTTCCGAAGCGGGCTTTTCGGCCAGGCCATGCACGAGGCCCAGGTAATGCTCATTTCACAGACGCTGGCTGGCAATATTACCCTGAGCAAGTAACGTCTTTTCTCCCTTTTGTTTTTTCAGCCATGAGCACGACCCACCAGCAAGCCTACCTAGCCATTGAGATAAAACCCGCCGACGAGGCCGAAAACGAGCGCCTGCTGGCCGTCCGCCAGTACGTGCAGGCCCACGCCCACCAGAGCGACTTGCGGGCGCTGGCTCCCTACGTGCGTGAGCTAATGGGCGAGGGCTACCAGGTAGTTTGCGGCAGGTCGCATATCTGGATGAAGCGCAAGGAAGACACCGAGCGACTGGCCATTATTGCCGACCGCCTGGCCACGTCCTATCGCGACTGGTACGAGCCGGCCACCCCCAGCGGCCCCCGCGCCAGCATTCGCACCGAGGAAAGCTTGCCTATTCCTGACCAGGTGATGATGCCCGCCAACTCCCCGCAGCATTAACTTTCTGACTTATAAAAAGTGGTTTTTCACTGGCTCTAACTTCCTTTTCCTGCTCATGTTCAACTTTCAAGCCCTCACAAAAAAGGACTGGACGACCGACTACGGTTTTCGGAAGGCCTTCGAAGCCAACCCCGGCCAGATGCGTTTCGGGGGGCCATCGTCGGCAACGGCCGCAAGGATATTGTAACGTATTGGCAGCAGGAGAAGGACCAGTACCGCCTTTGGGAGTTGCTTTTGTACATGGGCAGCCATACGGTGCCGCAGACCGCCGCCTATTTTGACTTGCCGGCCGACGTAGCCGAGTTTCTGCGTTGGGTTTACAACCACGTTGCCCACGAGCAGCGGGAGCAGGTAGAAGCAATGGTGCAGGGCTTCGCCAGTGGCTTTGACCAGATGAATTTCTTCCCTTACGCCGAGCTATACACCATTTGGCAGCGGGCCGACGAGCGCGAGGCCCGGCAGGGCAATGTGCTGGTGTACCTCGACCGCATAACCGAAGCCGACGGGCGGGAATTGCTGAGATACAGTGCCCCCACGCTCTACGAATAGGTTTTGAGCCGCAAGGGTATTGTCATTAATTGCGACAGTCCGTAATAATGACAATTTATCCTAGTTCTTTTGCTGCCATGACGAAGAAAACGACCCCTACACCGCCCGCCGAAGCACCGCTAACCGTCCAGGTAAAGCCCTTGCCACGCCCCGAAACAGTCACTGCCACGACGTGCACCACGCTGGCCGAACTGATTCACTCGTTGGGCAGCCGTAAGGTTGTTTCAGAGCAATGGCAGGTAGCGCCGCGTACCATTGCCCTACGGATGGAAAAGCCCGGAACCGCTTCACTTGATGAATTGCAGCGCCTGGCCGAACTGAGCGGCCTTGACTTGGAAACCGTGTTCAAGCTGGCTCGCTACCAGATGCAGAATCCCCCGCCGAAGTACCCACGGCCCACGTCGGCCGGCCCTTCGGCAGCACCAGCCGCAAGGCGTAACCAGTTCCCCTCATGCAAGCGTCCACCGGCATCTTGGCCATGCTCTATCAAATGGCCGAACTGCTGCTACGCTACCCCGACCCGGAACAGCGCCTTGCCGCGGCTAACGCGCTCGATACCCCGAACGATTTTTGGCCGAGGCCCCCGACCTGGCCACCGTAGCCGAGTGGCTGCAACTGTTCGGGGAGGACACGTCGGCCGACGAGCTGCGCGAGGACTTCCAGCGCCAGGGCTGGCTAGTGCGCCGCCCCTGATACCGCACCCCATCCCACAACTACCTTTCCAATGAACAGCTTATCCACGCTGGCCGGCGTTACCCATGCCCTGCCATTCCATCTATACGACGACATTAAGCAGCAGCCGACGCGCTGCGAGTTAGTAGTTCACCCCGCCCAGGGATGGGCCGTAGCAACTGAATTGGAAGGCAACCCGACCGGCCTTATTCAGTGCCAGGCAACGCTTGCCGCCAAAATTTGCCAGGAGTACGGCATCGACCCGCAGGAACTTACCCTGCTTACGCGCTACGCCTACACCGGCAATTATGAAAACGTCTACGTGGTGCGCTTTGTCAGCGGGGAGCGGGACTTGTTCGACGGAATACGGTTTTTGGGGCCGCGCCGGGATATGCTCAAACCCGAGGACGTAGACGCGCTGGTGCAGCAGGCGAGCAACGGCGAGGCTCCCGCGCAGCAGTGGCGCGCATTATCCCACCCGGCATGAAGTACGCTCCCCGTCGCCGGCAGCGTCGGCCTGCACCCCCGCTCCCTATTGCTACTGACCCACTAAGCCAGGCGCTCTATGCGGCCTGCCGGCGCGGCGACGAGCTGTTACGCCAGGCCCTCCCGCAGCTAGCCCAAAAACAGACGCACTACAACCGGGTAGTGGCCACAATCATTATCGGAGGAACCGCCGTAATGTTCAGCCTAGCGTGGCTTTTTGGGGATTGGATACAAGCCCAGTTTCCGCCGCCGCCTTTCATTTCGCGCTAGGGTCAGTACCACATGAAGCTTCGTACCAAACCACCTGAGCAACTGCTAGCGCAGCTGGTTGAAAACTCAGCCGGCCTTATCCGCGCCGAATTGAAGTTGAGCGTGTCCAGCCACCACCGCGACGAGCTGACCCGAGCCGTAGAAAAACAATCGGCTTTTACCAGACGCATAGAGCAACTAATGCTGCTGCTGCTGGTAAGCTGTGCCCTTGGCTTCGGCTACGTACTGCATCTGTCTTTCCCCCACTGGCTACCAGAGCAGTGGGCGGCTGTTTCCTCTACCATCAAGAAGCTATGAAACTAATCATTGTAGAGAGCCCCAATAAGATTAAGAAAATCAAGGGTTTTGCCGGGGAGATTATGAAGTAGCCGCGTCCGTGGGTCATATCCGGGACCTGCCAGTGGGCGGGGGTGATATTGGCATTGACCGGGAGCACGGCCACGCGCTGAAGTACGTAATCAGTGACGACAAGAAAGACGTGGTGGCCAACTTGCGCCGCCTGGCAAAAGTGGCCGGCCCCCAGGGTGTGTACCTGGCCACCGACCCCGACCGGGAGGGGAGGCCATCGCCTTTCACCTTTGCGAAGTGCTCAACCTCGACCCGCGCACCACCAAGCGGGTTTCCTTCCAGGAAATTACCGAGAAAGCCATCAAAGCCGCGCTGGCTTCCCCCAGCACGGTAGATATGCAGTTGGTCCACGCGCAAGAGGGTCGACGGGCCGTAGATAGACTGGTGGGCTTCACCATTAGCCCGGTGCTGAACCGCAAACTGGCTGCTGGCTTATCGGCCGGCCGGGTGCAGTCCGTGGCCGTGCGCCTCATCGTCGAACGGGAGCGCCAGATAACGCAGTTCCTTGACAAGTTCACGGTGCCCGTTTCGGCCACCTTACAAACCGCCCAGGGCGAGCAGTTGAAGGCCCGTCGCACGGCCGAGCCCTTCGCCGCCCTCGATGCCGCCCAGGCGTACTTGCAGCAAGTCGGCCGCAACGCAAGCTTTACCGTGCTGAGCGTCGAAAAGAAGCCGGTGGAACGGCAGCCCCAGCCGCCTTTCAGTACCTCGACACTTCAACAGGAAGGCGTTAAAAAGCTGAAATTTAAGGTGCAGAAGGTTTCTGATTTAGCCCAGAAGCTGTTCGAGGAAGGCCACATTACCTATATCCGCACCGACAGCGTGAATCTTGGCGAGGAAGCTATGCAGCAGGCCCAGGTGCAGATAACATCGCAGTTCGGAGCCGACCAGCACCAGCCCCGCCAGTGGAAAAATAAGGACAACGCCCAGGAAGCCCACGAAGCCATCCGGCCGACGCATTGGGAAAATGCCACGGCCGGCGACACGCCCGACGAGCAGGCGCTTTACCGGCTGATTTATACCCGCGCTTTGGCTTCGCAGATGATGGCCGCGCAGTTCGACCAGACCACGATAACCTTAGCTCCAGCGGCTGATGCCGCCGACACCTACACCAGGCTCGACGCGCACTCAGACCCGCGCCGGTTATCTGGCCGTGTACCAGGATGCCGAGGACGAGGCCGAGGAAGGAGCCGACGAGGACGAGGCCACGCTGAAAAACCCGGTGGTGCAGGGCCAGGCCCTGAGCATCGTAAAGGTGGAGGCCCGCCAGAGCTACGCCCGCCCGCCAAAACGCTACAACGAGGCCACCATTGTAGCCGATTTGGAAAAGCAGGGGATTGGCCGGCCGAGTACCTATGCGTCCATCCTGCGAACAATTTTCGCCCGGAAGTACATCGACACCGGCAGCGTCGCCGGCAAGAAACTCACTAGCCAGTTACTCACTTGGGCGAAGGGCCAAGTAACTACCAGCCAGAAAAGCGAAACGCTAGGCGCGGACAAGGATAAGCTGTTGCCCACGGCCACCGGCACCGAAGTAACCGAGTTCCTAGAGAAGAATTTCCCGAAGGTGATGGACTATAAGTTCACGGCTGGCTGCGAAGCCATCTTTGATAAAATCGCCGCAGGGACGCAGACTTACCAGCAGTTTGTGCCCATGTTCGACCAGAACCTACTTGGATGGGTAGCCGCTGCCGACCAACTCACCCCGGACCGGGCCGAACTGCAAAAGCGACTCGCCGGCCAGTTTGAAGGTTCGGAAATGCTGATTGAGACCGGCAAAAACGGCCTCTATATTCTCCATGCCGAGAAATACTATAACATTCCCGAAGGCGTAAGCCATGCCACGCTAAGCGAGGCCCAGGCCCAGGCCATCATTACCCAGCGCCGGCAGTTGGCCCCCGCGAGTTGGGCCAGCACCAGGCCAAGCCGGTAGTGGTGGGCCAGAGTCAGAAAGAGGACAAAGCCGTTTACGTGAGGTGGAACGACAAATTTTTCAAAGTGCCTTCCGGTATTGAGGCCGCAACGGTCACCTTGGCCCAGGCCGTGCAACTCATCATCCAGGCCCAGGAGCAAGCCGCCCGGAACGTACTGGCTACCGTGGGTAAGTACACCATCGGCAAAAACGAGTGGGGCCTGTACGTTTCCGACGGGGAGGTAAAAGCTAAGTTTAAGCCAGGTGTAACCGAGGACGAGGCGAAGGCTACCGACGCGGCGACGTGCGCCGAAATGATTAAGAACTATAAAGCATGGAAAAAGAAGAACGCCGGCAAGAAGTAGCCCCGCTCACCCTGCCGGACCTGCGTTTATCGGTGCCCTACGAGGATGCCCTACTCTATGCCCAGGGCCGCTTGAAAATGCTTGGCAGCGGGAACGTAAAGTCCTTTTGTGACGCGCAGCAGCTAACCTATACCAATGTTGTCGGCCTGAAAAACAACACCCTGAAAGGTCCGCAGCCCCGCTTTCTACAACGGGTACTTAAATCTCTTGCCTTACCAACCGGATTGCTTCAGTACCCCCAGGTAGCAAAACTCATCGCTTTGTGCTGCCAACGGCCGAGGCGCTGGCTGCCTTCCACGAGCAGCTTGCCTTTCTCAAAGGTTATGAGTAGCTGCTTGTGCCCGAATGCAGCTCAATTCCTTCACTCGCCAGTATTCCCTCAATCTCAACCCCTAGCCTTCTTTTGTTCCAGTCGTCTATCCTTCCGATGAAGCCCGAGAGCACGAGCCAAAAGGAATGCTTCGTGTCATTCCCCAAGTCTAGTTCGTACTTGTAAGAGGTAGCACGATTGGTCTGCGCTGCGTTATTAGGAGGAAAGAACCCCATGACGGTGTAACATACCGGGGCACCATTACAGATTATCACTTTGGGCCTAAACCGGCGAATCTGTTCTAGTAGATGCGTGCTGCAATTCTTCACTACTTGCTTACTGTTAACTTCTCTTGGAGAGCCATTGACTAACACGACGGCCGGAAAGCTAGGAGAGAAGCATTTTACCAAGTCCGTATGAGCGATGCGACTGTTTTGGCTTTTCCAATTGGCATACAGAGCCGGGGAGACTTTTCTGAAATCCCAGAAGTAGGGATGGCAATCCGGGTCGAAATCCGCGAACTCGGCGGGAGTTCGTTGCTCAACGTGGCCAATATCATGTTTTGGATTAAGCCCTACAATCCAAATGTCCGCCGTTGTTTTACCCTCTAGATAGTCAGCAGGGCCAATGGTATCAGAATAAAAGCCTAAGCCCATATGGGCGCACTTGTCGCATGTCAATGTCATTATTTTTCTCCCTTTTGTTCTCCTACGATGGAAGTATTCTTTGATAGTCCCGGCCCAGGCTCTCATACTACCAGCGTTACCGTAACGGGCGCGGCAAGTTCTGATGAAGCCGTAGTAGCGGCCCAAAACCGCATCTATACTGAGTACAGCACCGACCGCTACGAGGTGGTGATTACCCCACCCAGTGGCGCACCGGCTGAGGCCGAGCGGTATGAAATGAGCGTAAGCATTACCGATACACAGCCGGATTAGAACAGGGCCTACTGGTTCGCTACCGCCTTTTACCTAGTCACGCATTCCTCTCACGTCGTGGGAAAGTACAGAGGTAAAATAAAAGAATATTTTCTGCGGTTTGCTCGTGGCTCTGCTCCTTTGTTGAAAAGCCACATTATGACACTGCATAACACCATCAAGAACCTTCGAAAAAGCGGAGAACCAAGCAGAAAAACATGGCTGATAAGCTCTGCATGGCTCCCTCTACTTCCAGCAAGCGCTTTTAAATGCTCGCACGGCTAGCAGACAATCAGCTATTTGGGCTAGCAGCAGTTGAAACTTAGCGAAACCCCGCTTTGAGGGTAATTGTGGTGGTCGGCGCTGGGTCTTCATCAAAGTCGTAGGCTTTGAAGTCTTCTAATCCTTCGCTGTACTCAAAGTAAAAGCGGGTCGATTCGATGTAGGGTTTCACCTCATCGTTTTGAAAAAGCTCATTCACTTCTGCTGTAATAGCAGTGGCTGCATCGTGATTAGGGTCGAGGCCAGGCACGGTGCCGTTTCCGAAGAAGACTGGCCACGGAGCCGGCTCATTCAGGATATGAATCAGGCGCACCGTCAGGCTCCGCCATTTTATGTCTTTGTACTGGATGGTTACGGGAGTAGGCATGCGATAGGCAGTGTACTGCCATGGTTGGTCCAGCTCGGTCAGACGGCCATACTGCTGCAAAAAGGCTTTTACGACATCCGGGTATTGTAGACTAGCGACGTGGCTCAGCACGCGGTCGACAATTACTATCACACCCGAATCGTGCTCCAGGCCCGCTATCAACTCCTCCACCCGGTCATCGTTCCAACCTTTGGGCCGTCGCTCGAAAGCGTGGCCGTTGGCATCGGTGGTCTTGCGGCTTTCGCGCACGTAGCGGATGGTATGCCCTTGAAAGGGTATTTCAACAAAACGATAGCGAATCATAGCTAATTGGTAGAAGCTAGCTGGAATACCACGGTGGTTTCCAGGCAGGGGCGATAGGCAAAGTCGTTTACCCCGACGCTAAACCAGTTTTCAGGCTTCTGATAAAGGTCCAGGCCGCGGCCAGAGCGGATTATCCACCCATTGCTCAGGCGCATCTCCCGGTCATGGAGGGTGGCACTAAAGGAGAAGCTGAATTGAATTCCAAAGTCTTTCAGACTCCATTTCAGGTCTTCAAGGGCTTTTTTGACTTCGGCGTGCTGTTCTTCGGTTTCGGGCTGACCAGTCACCAGAACTAATTCGCGGCAGTCGCCCACGCGGGTCAGCAGTTCGCAGAAGCGAACCAGATTGCCCAGTTGGTGGGTGGTGCGAACATAAGGCTCGGTTAGGGTAACGGTGGTGGCGCCCGCCAGATAAGAACCAAAAAGGGTTTCGTAGCTATGACCCGTATCGCCGAACAAGATGCGCACTGTCTTTTCAGGTAACACCTCGGAAGCAGTAACGCCAGGGATGCTCGATGCTACTGATGGCGTCGCTGGGGCCGGTATAGGTTGGCGGGGAAGAGGAACATTAGCAGATGCTGCCTGAACAACATGAGCGGATTCGGGGCAGAAAATAACCTCTTCCCGGTCATCCTGCCGGCGCACGTAGCTCAGATTGATACGGGCAAACTCATCATCCGGCTTCTGCTTGTTCATCTGCTCTTTCACCCGGCGGCGGCCCTCGACGGCATAGGCCACGTACTCGTCAAATTGGGCATCCGTTGGCTCATCGGCGGGGTGGAGGAGCTTGAGCAGGCCGGCCACGGTTTTCTTGATGGCTTGCTCGTCGCGGCCCTCAACGGCATTACCCAGTCGGATGCGGCTGTTGATGGTTGGGTACTTGTTAACTTTCTTCTTAAGGTAGTGCAGGGCCTCGGCCAGATAGTCCGTAATCAGGCCGTACTGGCCAGTGAGGTAAGAAGAACTGTTTTTGGGCATCTCCCAACCGGGCAGGAAGTAATGCAGGCGGTCCTGCACGGCTAGGTCAAAATTGTCGGGCAGCGTTAAGAAGAGGGTGTGTTGGGGCGAGTTGACCAGCTGCTCGATGGAGTGGTCAATATTGCCCACGAAGGCGAAGGAAGCATCGGCAATGACCTCCGCGCCCCGTGAGAAGCGCCCGTTGGCCATGTAGTCCTTCATAATCTGGATGGTATTCTGGTCTTTGATGCGGATACCTCCTACCTCATCAAAGCCAATAATATCCCAGTAGCCCACCAGGCCTACGGTGCGGCGCGATAGGTTGTAGAACAGCGTGGCCGTGCTGGCCTGCCCCCGCTAATAAGCGTGCCGTAGGGGAAAACTCGCTAAAGGCAAAGGACTTGCCCGTGCCGCGGGGCCCGAGTTCAATGAAATTGTAATTCGACTCGACGAAGCCAATCAGGCGGGTCAGGTAGTGCAGCTTCAGCCGGAAGCTGAAGCGGGCCGGGTCCAGGCCAATAGTGCGCATGAGCACGTCCAGCCACTCGTCGCGACTGAAGGCCTGGCGGCCCTGGCAGTAGGTATCGAAGTCGAAGCGGGCCATTTGAACGGGGCGCAGCTCCTCGATGTAAAAGGCGTAGGCGTCGTCGGTTTCGTTGCGGGCCACTTTTACTTCGGCCCATACGCCCCCTTCCAGCAGCCGCTCGTTCTGGCTGTAAAACTGCTCGGGAATGGCAATGCGCTGGGAGTTGAAGTTCTCCATCGTGGCCCAGTGCTTTCGCTCCCGTTCCTGGTAGCGCACGTGGATTTTGTCGATGAAGCGGTGCGAGCCCTGCTGCTGCACCAGCGACTGTGCCTTATTGGCTTCGTCGGGGCGCACGTACTGGCGGCTGAGGGTTTCGACTACGGCCAGCATACCGGCTTCCACTTCTTCGGGGTCGTCGGTAGCGCAGTAGCGGGCCAGCAGAAATTCCAGCACGAACGAGGGAACGTTGGTGCTTTTCTTAATCTGGTGCAGCAAATCCTTGCGTACGGCTTTGCCGCTGAAATGCTCGTTCAGCTTCGCGTCCAGCGCATCGGGGCCATTATAGTTCATACTGCGTCTGTAGGGGCAAGCTGAACAGCTCCACCTGGGTGTCAGGGTCGGAAGCCCGGATGATAAACGGCCCCTCGTACGCTTCGTTCAGGCGAATGGGCAGGCGGGCCAACTCCCCGGCCGGCAGGCGCACGAGTTGACCAGGGATATCGACCACGGTGCTGTGGGAGCCTAGCTGGCCCACTACCTGCCCCTCGGAGCCCAGCACGGTGATGCGAAACTCCAC
Organism: Hymenobacter humi; assembly: GCF_042665855.1. Lineage (NCBI taxonomy): Bacteria > Pseudomonadati > Bacteroidota > Cytophagia > Cytophagales > Hymenobacteraceae > Hymenobacter > Hymenobacter humi. The sequence continues at coordinate 102,162 of NZ_JBHTEK010000004.1, forward strand.
GGGCGGCGACTCATCGTAGAGCTGGTCGCCGGCCACCGCCTCGGCCGTAATCATAGGCTGACGGGTGGTCACGGCCGTCTTGGCGTAGCGCAGGAACAGGCGCGTGCGTTGCGCCGGCCGGTTGGGGGCCGGCAGCTGCACCCGCAAGGCGGGCAACACTACTTCGGCCAGCGACAATCCCTCATGGGCGTAGGTGCGGCCCCTGGTGAAGCTGCCCAGCGAGCGCGGCACTACGAAGTGCGGCCACGGCCCCGGAATACCAACCTGCTTGGTTTCCAGGCGCACCGTACCGGGCGTATCGTCCAGGCCCCGGCCGAGCAGGCTGCGCACTTTCTTCATGGCCCACTCGCCGGGTGGCGTGGGCACCAGGGCGCCGTCGTTGGGCGTGGGCTGCAAGACAAAGCCGTGGTCGGTGGCAATCACGACCTCGCGGAAACCGGCGGCCCCGGCCGCCAGCACGGCCCGCCGCACGGCCCGCAAGGCCCTAGGAAATTGCTCCAAGCCCGCTATGCCATTGTTCTCCCCCGCCTGGTCCAGGTCGGACGAGCGGATGACGAGCAGGCCCACGGCATCCGGTACCGTTGGACTGGCCAGCCATTCTTCCTGGGTGAAAACCCGCACCCGGTCCCCAAATTTCCGCTCCCAAAATTGGTCCCGTGTGGCCGCCGTTGGCACCGCCGTGTAGGGCTGGCCCGCCTGCGGCTCCACTTTGTCATCGGCCGCGGCCGCCAGGGTCCAGTGACCATCGTGGGGCAGCAGCACCGACATGCCAATGGGCGTGCTGGTGGGCAGCTGGGCGCAGTAGGCTTGGGTAGTCACCGTAGCCCCCTGCTCAGAAAGCAGCGCAGATAGCTCCTGCGCCAGGCTCGAAGCGCAACGCATCGACCAGAAAGTAGGCGATGCGCCGGCCGCCCTGCTGCAATGTTGGCTGCACCAGCTGGCTGGTCACTTCCCGGGCTGCCAGTACGCCGGTTGCGGGCCAGCCATGCGCTTCCACGGCGGTGAGCAGGCGCTGCTGTAGCTCCCCGGCAAGGGTTGCGTGCAGGGCGCGGCACTCCACAATAAACGCATCGAGGTCAGGCCGACCATCGGCAGCGCGGCCGGCCGCTGACACCGGTGCTTCGGAGGAGTGCAGGTAGGCTCCCACGGCCATTTCAAAGCGGCGCTGCGCCGCGTCCGGGGCGTGTAGCGGACCCACATAGGCCGCGATTAGCCGGGTTAAGTCAGTTGGGGGCTCGGCTTGCAGATAGGCGCGGGTGGCAGCCACGGCCTGGTGCAGCGTGAGGCCAGCGGCGGCCACTTCCCAGCGGGCCGCTCCTGGTCGCGCCACACCGAGCTGTGCTGCAGGCGCAGCTTGTCGGCCGCGCCCGGCAGGTCGCCGGCCCGGATGGCGCTGAGTACCTGTCCCAGCAGGGTCAGGTCTTCAAAGCCGAACGTGAGCCGCTCGCCTAGGTCGTCATGCGGGCCGAAGTAGCTGGCCAGGTTCAACTGCTCGGCCAGCTGGCGGGCCTGCTCCAGGTATTCGGTGGAATAGGCCTGCTGGCGCAGCTCGGGAGCGAGGCGCAGCACTAGGTCGCGGGCCGAGTCAGCGGCGCGCTCCACCCCAGTCAGGGCCGAGGGCAGTGGGCAGCGTAAATCCATCACGAACTCGCCCAGCAGCACCAACTGCCAAAGCTTGCGGCGCAGCGTGGGCAGCGTGGGCAGCGTGGGCAGCGTGCCTTCGCTCAGTGAAATCCCAAGCGCTACTTCGGTGAGGCGCAGGGCTTCGGGCAGCCAGTCGCCGGAGGCCTGCAGGCGGGCGTCGCTGTCCGTGCGCGGAATCATCAGCCCCAGCAACAGTTCGGCCCGTGACTCCCGGCCCTGGAAGTAGTGGCTCAGGCGGGGCCATTTCTCCCCGCCGCCCAGGTTGTCGAGCACCGCGAAAGGGGGCGGTTGCGGGGCAGCAAACAGCTCGTTGAGCTGCGGCAGGTAGTCAGCATAGTGCTGACGGGCCAGTTGTTCGTATAGCTCGTAGTCGTGGTGGCCAAACGTGTCGCTGGCCACCGCCAAGGCCCAGAAGGGTCCACGCGCTGGGCCGCTTCGCCCTGGGGCGAGGCCACGGCCACATAGATTACCAGGGGCGGGCCGGGCGGAGAAGCGCCCAAGTCAGCCCAGGCATCCCAGGCGTGGAGCAGGGCATCGGTGGGGCCGGGCAGCGCCTTCACCACCACCGCCGTGGGCGCTTCGGGCGGGCCAGCCAGCTCTGTCACCAGGCTCGTCGTAGAGCTGCAAGGGGTCATACACCACTACGCAGCGCTTCCGCGACAGCTTTTGCTGAATCTGGCGTTGGATAAAGGAGCGGATAGCAGCCATGGGTTGAGCGGAGGGCACTGGCAAGCGGTAAGCTTGCTGGCGCTGGGTAGTTTAATCTAGTTGTTTTCGGCTTCTTCTTCGACTTCGACGGCCGCCCCCGCCAGGTTGGTCATGGGGCCTTCGTAGAGGTCTTCCAGGCCGTGGGCGATGGCAATGGAGCGGTCGAGGCGGGCTTTTTCGCGCACTCGCTGCGGGTAGAGGCCATGGGCAAGGTGGCTCCAATCGTAGTCGCCGGCGTGAAGCTTGGCCCGGTGCTGCTCCAGCTTGCGCCGCCAAGCCGGCAGGGCAAACAGCTCGGCCAGCATACAGGCGCTGATAACGGCCCCATCATCGGGGTGCGGCTGGAAACCGGTGTTTTCCAGCACGCCGCTCAGGTGGTCGATGAACTGCGTGAGGCCGGCTACGAGCTGCGTAAGCAGCTCCCGGCGCTGCTCTTGCTGCCGAGCCTCGCGGGCGTTGGCCGGGGCCGGGCCGCCAAGTAGCTCGGTGAGCTGGCGTAGTTCGTCGCGGGCGCGGGTGCGGCGGGGCTCCAGGTAGTCGTTGATGGCTGCGTACAGCGTTTCGCGGCTCAGGCGCGGGGCGTACAGCCACAGCACGTAGCTGGTGCCGGGCGCTTGCAGCGGCCAGTACAGCGGAGCTTCTCGCTTGGAGCGCGAGTACGTGGCCAGGTGCCGGGCGAAGAAACCGCCGGCCCCGCCCTTGGCGAGCCACTCGCTTAGCCAGCCGGTGAGGTCGGCCCGCGGCGAAGCCAGCAGGGTGCGGCTTTCGGTTTCGAGGGCCGCGGCCGTGCCGGGGCGCAGGGTGGTCAGCAGCAGCCGCAGCTGGCGAACGATGTCGTGCGGATGGTCGGCATCGAGGGGCAGCAAGCCATCCCAAGCCACTGGCACGGCATAGTCTGGGGTGGTAACACCCATTTCAGCGTCTTGCTCACTCACCAGTTCGCTGGGGTTGGTAACCAGCTTGCCGCTGCCGGGGCGACGCAGCGCACCGGGAGGAGCCGCGGGCAAGGCCTCGAAGGGACCAGCGGGAGCAGGCAGCTGCTCGGGGTGCAGGGCTAGCCGCACGTCCCAGCGGCCGAAGGCGGCCCCCATCAGCCATTGCCAGAGGGCAAAAGCAGTATCAGCGGGGCTGCCGGCAGCGAGCGAATCATCTTCCTCGTCCTCATCGGCTTCCTCCTCGTCGGAGCTGCTGGGGGCGGCATAGAATTGCTGAATGGCCGCGCGGTCGGCCGGGCCGAAGCCATAAGCAGCATACACCCGGTCGTTTATTTCCGACTGGATAGATTCGACTTCCTGCCGGCGAGCATCAGTGCGGGCAGCTTCAGCCGCGGCGGCTTCGGCCAGGGTAGTAGTTTCCTCGTTTGGTAGGAAAACGGCGATACCAGCCAATTCTTCCGGCAGGCTTTCCGTGTCAGCAGGCCCCGCCAGCGAAGCAGGCAGCAGCAGGGCCGGCAAACGGAAGTGGAGCGAGGTTTCGCGAGAAAACTCCCGGGCGCGCTGCACAGCATGGCCGCGTTGAGCGAGTGCCATAAGTTCATCTGCTACTACCGTAGTTGCGGGTAGTAGCAACGAGGCTGGAAATGGTGTCCGGTTAATAGCTCCGCCATCGAATTGAGGACGCGCTGAGAACCCTAAACCCATCTTCAGCATATAGTCAAAAGGCTGAGAAGCAAGTACAGCCAAGTTGAGAAGATTTTGTTCGGTACTACTGCGGCCTTCAGGGGGAAAGGATATATTCCAGAACCCCTTGCGCTAATTATTCCACCCGCTGGCATAGCTTGTGGACAAAGAGTATGGGTTCTCCTTGGATAGGTAAGGCCAGGAGTGAAGTAATAGCTTACAGATTTTATAATCCTTGACCACCCGGAATTTCCGTATAGTGGAGCTGCCCAGGCTTTCAACTCTCGACCTTGGTCTATCCAGTTAATGGATAAGTATATGTCAGAGTAAAATGGATAATAGGAGCCGCCTTTAGTCAAGGGAAACCAACCATATTTGGGGGACTTCTCCCACCACAGCCGGAGAAACCGGAAGTTATTCGCCGTTTCTAAACCCTGTTTTACAGCGCCGCCAGTTAGATTAAATGCAGAATCGGTGAATTTCTGTCTTATGGGTTTAGTGGCCCAGTAAGCCAGTGATTGGCCAGGAATTACTTCGAACTCAGCAGTCGGAATATCAAATCTGTATTCCGAATCTTCGTTCTGTAAACCATCGAATAATGCCTCTGCTTTTTCTTCGCCAGGCACATTTAGTAAGCGAAGAAAAGTTGTTGGTTGAGGTGATGGTTGAGCTTGTTGTATTACGTAAGCAGCTGTTTCTACAGTAGCATCTAGTACTTCACCGCCTAAATCGGCTACTAATGGTAAATGATGCCGCAGTAGAACCTGCTCGCGGAAAATCTTGAAGGACGAAATGAATAGCCCTGTGCGTGAAGATATTATGCCTACAAACCCGCCAGGTCGGAGTCTCCGTAAAGCACGGTCAACGAACATGGCAAAGATGTCCATTTTGGCACTTGGGTAATTCCTATCCAGATAAGTTTTGCTAGCATCAGCCGCTGCTCCAAAAGGCGGATTCATCAGCACCACATCGTAGCGCAGGCGGCACAAATCCACCAACGCCAGGGTCCGGGCGGCATCAGCGGCAAACAGCTGGCGTTGGTAGGCATCCGGGCCGGCAGCCTGCTCCGCGTAGAGTGTTAGGGCCACTAGTAACAGGTCTTCGGCCTCCGCGAAAAAGGCCTTGCGGCGCACTTTCCCCAGCGCTTCCAGGGGCATGGTGAGTTGCTGGGCGGGCGCGCCTCTGAACATATCGGTCTGCGTCGCTTTCGCCACGGCCGCCCGGGCGTCCTGCCATTGCTGCCGGGCCGTTTCAATCAGGCTGGCCAGCTCGCGTTCCAGAGGTATCAGCCAGCCGGCTTCGCCCACCAGACGGGTGTGGTGGGCCACGCTCCGCAGCAAGTCGCCCAGCACCTGCGCCTCGGCCGGGGCCAGCGGCTTGGTCTGGCCGGGTAGTATTTCACTGCGCAGCGTGCGGGCGAAGCCAGCCAGCAAATCGCCGTCGGCCAGGGGCTCCGCCCACACCAGGCGGGCTTCCTGAATACGCGGCCGCAGCGCGGCCCGCACCTTCAGGCGCTGCCAGGAGCGGTGCGCCCGCAGCCACAGTGTGAGCCCCGCCACCTGAATGGCGCGCGGGTCGATGTCGATGCCGTGCAGGTTGTGGGCCATAATCAGGCCCGGTACCCGCGCCTGAAAAGCCTTGCGGCGGGCGTCCGCATCGTCCGGAAACTCCGCCGCCAGGGCCGCCCGCACATCGGTGAGCACCGTAGCTGCGGGCAGGCGGTCCCAGGCATCGAGGTAAATCGTCTCGAACACGTCGTAGGCATACAGCCCGAAGTGCATCGAGCCGCAGGCAGGGTCGAGCACGCGCAGCGCCGAGGGTCGGGCAGAGCGAAGGGCTCCGGCTCCTCGTTCAGCGCGGGTGCGGCCCGGCGCTCAGGGGTGGCAGCGGCCGGGGCCGGTGCTTCGGCAGGGGCAGCGGTCGGCAACGTTTCCGCTTTCAGCGTCAGGTAGCGGCAGCGGGCGAGCAGGGCTTCCGAAGTGCCGGCCACGTCCAGCCAGCGCCGGCCCAGTGTGTTGTCAGTCAGAAATTCCACCACGTAGCGCGGGGTGAAAAACTGGTTGCGCACGGCCATCTCGCGGCTGGTGCGCGGGGCGCGGCTGCGGGCGCGCATTTCCTGGCGCTCCGCGTCCGAGTTGAAGTATTGGTACAGCCAGCCCAGGGTTTCGTCGGCATCCCAGGCGAAGGCTAGCTCGGGCCGGCGCAGGTGGGCCAGCACCGTATCGAAGGCAGCTTGGCGCGGCCACAGCAGCCCGTAGGGCGAGTAAGCCCCGAACAGCCCCGGCAGCTCACGTGCCATCCGGTCGAAGTTGGCCCGCACGAATGCTGCGTACCGGGCATCGCCCGTGTCGTAAGCCCGGTCGGTGTATATGGAGAAAAGCTCCACAAAGCCTTCTGACTGCTGTCCCCGGCGCAGGCACTCCATCACGATTTCGCGCTCCTCGGCCAGTCGCAACGCCGTCAGGCGGTTGAGAAAAGTGTAGGCCTGCTCTAACAACAGGCGCGGCAATGCGCTGGCCAGGCTGGGGCGCGGTGCCGGGCAGCGTGGTGGCCAGGTACTGCAACCGTTCCTGCAGACGGGCCGCCAGCGCCCGGGTGGCCCGGTCGGCATTGGGCAGGTCGGCGGGGGCCGTCAGGTGCAGGTTGGTATAGGCCGGCAGGGCCCCGGCCGCGCCTACCGCGAGCTGAAAGAAGATGCCGTAAGCTGGCAGCTGCTGCTCAAAGTCGCGGTAGAGGGCAGACCGGGCATCCGATACGAAAAGGCGGAGCAGGGAGCGTTCGGCGGGAGTCATGGCTTAATCTTCGAAATCCAGGTCCACCGACTGGCCCGCCACCAGGGCGCTGCGCAACTGTTGGAGCCGGGCAATCAGGCCGTCCAGGTCGGCGGTAGAGGTAAGGCGGCGGCGCAGGCGCACCGGCGCGTAGCTAGGCGTGGTACCCGAGTCTTCCTGGGCATCATCGGGCTCCGGGGCCGGCGGCTGGGCCGTACTGACACGGTGGCGCAATCCGCGCAGGTGCTCTTCCACCGTTTGCCCGTGGTTGAGCAGCTCGTCCAGGTCGCTGAGGGAGCCCTGCCGGGCCTGCGTGTAGGGCTGTTCCAGCGCGGTCAGGGCGTCGCTGATGGCCGTTTGGTTTTCAACGTCCAGCCAGTTCCAGGAATACATTTCCTGTAGCTCCTTGCCCGCAAGCGCGAGCTGGCGCGTCTGGTGTTGGGCCAGCGCCTGCACCCCCGCCTTCAAGGCTTCGCGCAGGTGCTGGTGGGCCGTGGTCAGCTCCGCTACCCGGCCCCCAAACGTGTCGTGAGTGAGCAATTCCGCCAGCTGTGCCAGCGGCTCGGCCGTGGCCCGGCGCAGCTCGGTGAGCGCGGCCAGCTCTGGCAGGCGGCCCAGCCGGTCGCGCATTGGCACCAGGTCGCGTAGTGTCCCTTCCAGCCCCTGATTCAATTGACGATTCAGGTTGTCGGCCCAGTTTAAGTTGGCCACCAGCTGATTATCGGGGTCGCCAAGGCGGCTGATGACTTCGGCATCGTCGCCGGCCAGCAAGTCATTAAGCTGCGTAAGCACCTCCTCGGCCCGTTCCGGGCCCGGTACCTGCACGGCCCGCAAGCGGCTGGGTAGCCCGGCCAAGGCATTCCGCTTGGCGGGGAAGAACTCCCGCGCCACCCGGCTGATGCTGCTCAGGGTCGGCGACACCGTGTCGCCGGTCAGGCTTTCCAGGCGGTGGGCCGCTTTATCGCGCAGGTCGGCCGAAGGCACCCCATCGGCCAGGCGCAGGGCCACGCGGTTGAAGCCGTTGGTGTTGCTGATGGCAGCCCGGGCCTCCACGCTGGTACCACTCACTTCTTGCCCATTGGTGCGAAGTTTCACGCGCCCATCGCGCAGCAGCGCCGCCACCAGATAGCGGGTAGTGTCCTTCGACCAGCCGTAGGGCGGGGCAGCAAAATGGTCGAGCAAGGGCCGGCCATCCATCTGGTGATGCAGCTTCAAATGGTCCGACAGGGCTACGAGGGCTGCATGGTCGAGCCGAACTGCTCCGTTGGCATCGGCCAGGCGCAGTGGGTCGCTTTGGGGGAGGGCAGTTAGGTCCCGCGCCTGCAAAAACACGGCGGCGGTATCCGTAGCGGCTGGCTGACCCGCCAGCGAATACTTCTCATAAACCAGTTCCGCAACTTCTTTCAGCCGGCGATTGAGGGCCGCCGGCAAAGTGGGAGCTTCGTTGCGCGAGGCCACCTGCTGGCCCCGAAACACGAAAGAGCCATTCTCCAGGCTCTGACGCAGTTGGCGGCCCAGAGTGTCGAGCAGACGGCGGGACAGGTCCTGCTGCGTGCGCACGTACTGGGCCTCATCACCCTTCAGCGTTGACGGGTGGTTGAGGCGCACAATCTCGCGCGCCCGGAACAAGTCCCGAATCTCGTCGTGCCACTTGGCGGGCATTTGGCCGCAGATGTAGAGCCGCTGGCGTTCCTGGGGGTCGGTGGTGCGCGGCGCGAGGTGTCGCAACTGCTCCTGATACTCGCTGGGGTCAAACAGCGTAACGACTACCTGAATGGGGTCGGCCCCGGCCGCTACTGGCGTTAAGCTTTCCCCGCCGGGATACCAGGCTCAGGCCTGCCGTTACGGCGCGGTTGCCCCCAGCATGGTCCGCCGGGTGGTATCGGGCAGCAATTCCCGAATAGCCTCGTGCTCCAGCGCCAGCCGTTCGGTCGCGTTGGGGAGATAGGAATTACGCAGCGTTTCCAGCTCCTTCACCTCTTCGCTCAGGATGCGCACCTGGTCGTTGAGCAAGGCAAATGGCAGCTTCTCGTGGTCAATGAGTTGCTCAAGTGCCTGCTTCACTTGCGCCGGGGTGCGCAGCTGGCGGGCGTCGGGTTGGAGCAGGGCCGCCACGTTGGCAAACGTGACGGGCACTACCTCCTCAATGATTTGCAGCACGGCCACCGCGGCCGCGGCTTCCGCCGCCAGCGAGTCGGCCCCGAATACCTGTCGGGCCCGGTCAACGGCGGCCGTCAGGTAGCCAAGCGAGCGGCCGATTTCCAGCGTCAGCACCCGGTAGAAGTCGGCCAGGGTGATAAGCCGGCCCAACTCGAAATCAGCCACCGCAGTGCCTGTGGCCCGGTCCAGCAGCATATCCTGCGTGAGTTTCAGCGCCGAGCGTAACCCCAGGCCGCCGTGCTTGGTGGCAAGGCGGCTCAGCAGGCGCAGCATCAACTCAAAGTGCTGCGGCAGGAAGGGATACAAATCCGCAAACTTGTCGCGGCTGAACTCCGGCAGGCGCAGCACACTCACGTCGTGCAGGCGGGTAGCGTGCTGCAGGCTTTGGCCAACTTGGTCAAAAAGCTGGTACAGCGCCGTGGTGCCGGCGGCATTCTTCTTTAGCAGGCGCTCGGTGATAATGTGGCTGATGTCGCCGGACTTTAGCTCCAACTGCATCGGAAAGCGAGCCAGCAGCTTCGTGAGCTTGGCCGAGTTCAGCGCCGCGTCGGGGTTGTCGTTGGTCAGCGTCTGTTGGGCCGTAACCAGCAAAATCGCGTGGCCCTGGCGCTTGAGGGCTTCGGCCAGCCCTTGCAGCATCGTAATGCGGTCATCGACCGGGGCCACGTACTGACCCACTTCGTCGATGACGAAGATGACGTTCTGGTAGCCCGTCTTTTTCCGGACCAGCGCCAGCATGGTGGCCACGTCCTCGTCCAGGCCGCGCTCTACCTGTAGCTCGGCCGTGTTAGCCAGCGTGTCGGGTGTCGGAAACTGCTGAGGATAAAACTCGTGCGCGAGCGACGAGGCCACCTGAATACCGAAGTATGGGTCGTCGCGGAGTTCTTCCCACGGCGTACCCGCTTCTTCCTGGGCGCGGCTTTTGAAGGCGTCCAGCTTGCCGTCGCGCATCAAGCGCAGCTCCAGGTCGCGGGTGCGGGCTTCGCTGGAAAAGCCAGCCCACTGCAGCACCTTGCGGTACAGCTCTTCGTGGACCAGCCGCATGGCACCACTGGCTTCCGAGGCCAAATCCAGCATTACTACCGCCGCCGGGTGGCGCTGGGTAAGGGTGAGCAGCCGCTGCCGCAGGGTCGGCGAGAGGCGCTCGGCCAGCCGCTCGCGGAAGGGCTTGCCCGCCAGCTGCCGGTCCGTGTCCAAGGCCATGCCCAGGTACTTGGTAAAGGAGCTTTTGCCCGAGCCGTAGAAGCCCGACACCCAGATGCCAATTTCCGTGTTGGGATTGCCGCTGGCCCCATCTTCCAGCGCGTAGAGCAGCTTTTCGATGCGGTCCTCAATGTGCGTGGTCGTTACGTATTCCTGCACCTCCATGTGCAGCGCTTCTTCGCGCTGGGCATTGGTGGCATAGTTTACGACCGGCTCAATGGGCCGCTCGATGGTCAGATTGAATAGGTTACGAATACTCATTGGGCGGTGGCCTCGAAATGGGTGGAGCGGTAGTTGCCGTCTTCGGGATAAAAGCCCAGAAACTTGAGGGCATATTGGCGGTGCGCTGGCCGGGGTAGAACACGATGACGGGCCCCTTAAACGACTGGGTGAGCTGGTTTTCAATCGTGCCAATACGCACGGCCGGGTGCAGGGCCTCCAGGTCGGTGAGCAGCAGCACGGAATTATCACCGGCCCCGCCGAAACGGTTAATGATGTCTGCGGCCAGCTTCTCGCCAGCGGCTCCGTGAGCTGTTGCAGCAGCCGCGAGCGGCCGCGAATTTGGCGGCCGGCGGCATGGGACTTTTCGCTTCCAGGCCCAGCGACTTATTGACCAGCACGTTCTTCGCCGCTAGACGCGGCAACTGCCGCGCGAAGCTGTATTCCTGGGTTTTAAAGCCTTGGTCGTTAAGTCGCCGCCGCCACTTGTGCAGCTGGTGCTTCACTTCCAACGCCTGGTCGGGCGGGAAAACGAGGTAGTATACTTGAGGCGCGCCCGTGGGGTTGATTGTCTGAAAGCGCATTTTCAGCGCTTCAAGCAATTGCGTGAACGCGTCGTTGAGTGAGGTCATCGAGGAGGGCGGCAGTGGTGGGGTAATGCCATTCGAGGCGGAGCAGGTCGCCGGCCGTCAGGACGGTAAACCAGTCGTGAAGGGCCAGGCGGCGCAGGGTAGGCAGCACGTCGGCTGGCTTAATGCCGAGCAGCTGCCAGTGCGAGTGCGCTAACAGGGCGGCCATATCCAGGCCCTGCTCCCGAAACCAATAGGCCAGGTAAACCAGCGTTTCGGAGCGCGGCTGAAAGGGCCGAATCGGGCGCACGCCCGGGCCGCTGGGAGCCCCCAGCAAGCCAAACTCGGTCAGGGTGCCGGTCAGCCGGCGGGCCGTCCGTACCAGCAACCCTTCCGACCATTCGCCCTGAATGCGCCCTTTCTGCTGAGCATCGGCGAAAAATTCGCGGGCGGCATCCTTGGACAGGTCACGCTGCCCGGCGTAGTAAGCCGGCCAGTACACTTCCCGGATAAACGAATCCAGCTCAGGGTGAGCGGCGGCCGTATGAATCAGGCAAATCTCCGTGAACAAACCCGTGACGGGCAGCTCGCTAGCCAGCTGGTGCAGGTGCGCCGCCGGCAGCGGCTGACCGTGCATGTAGCGCCGGCTGAATACCCGCACGAGGTCCTGAATGCGGTTTTCAGTGGCCCGGCCCAGGTAACCCGTGTTACGGGCCTCGTCGATGAGGGTGCGGGTGGTAACGCCCGGCTGCCAGTGAATGGCCAGTTGATGGGATTCGGATAGCAGGGCCTGGCCTTTGTTGAGCGCAGCACTGAACAGTGGTTCGGGGCTCATGGGTTAAGCGGCTGTGAAGTAAGGAAATACCTGACTGCCCTCGGCAAAAGCGGCCGCGTAGCAGGCGCGTAGCGCGGGCAAGGCATTCCCGGTAAGCAAGTCGGCACTACTACCCAGGCGATGAGGACCGGTGGCGGGGTTGCCCTGCGCTTCCGGTGCGGCCAATAAGGCTTCTTTCTGCGCTAGCAATGCCTGCGCTTGGCTGTTCGACAGCTGCAATCCCGTGTGGTAAATGGCTTCTTCCAAACCCTCGGGTAAGCGAAACAGGTGGTAATCCATGCCGGAAAGCCATTTGTCGTGCGCCTGGCAGGCGGCTTGACTGCTGAGCTGCCAAGCCACGGCCGGTGCAGCATCGGCGAATAAGGCCTTGAAATCCAGTGCGGCACCGGCCGTAAGGCAGGCCGTTGGCCACCAACTGGGCTTACCGGCCTCACCAGCGTAAGCTACCTGTAAACGGAGAAGGATAAATTGCTCAATTAGCTCGGAAAAGGTCATGCCTAAAAAAGTGGGACGCCGAAGGTAACAGTCGGCTTCCACAAATGCACTCCTATTCCATGGCCCAGCCAACTGACAGCGCTGGATGGGCTGCTAGTTACCCTTTTCTCAGGTATTTCCAGCCGCAGTTTTTTTCGAAGAGGATAGGCTTGAACAAAATCGAAGTCAACGTCGCGGCCGGTGAGCACCACTGTGCTTTCCCCTCCCAGAGTGTCCGAACGGGACTACCCCCGAAGCAGGCGGCAGCACCGCCAAGGCCACGCGCACGGTGCCCCGGCCGAAGCGTCGGTTCAGGTCATCGAGGCTGGCCATCAAGCCGGGCCGCTTTACCTTCATCGGCTTTTCAATTACCTTTGGTACTTTCCCAAGTTGGCCTTTTTGGGTAGGAGATTTTGTTCTCTATGCTTGCTCTCGTTGCTATTTATCCCCGGATTTTTTTACGGGGTGTGAATGTCAGCCTTGCTTGTCCAAAAGCTCACGAACGCTAGTATGCAGCCATCCGATTTCCTGACCGTTCTTAGCTTGGCGTTGGCCGTATGGGCCATCATCCCAAGCAAAGAACGGAGATTCGTTCTGCTTTTTTCTCTGTATCCGAACTCGTTCTATTTGCCACTGCTCTGCTAGTTATCCATTACCTAATGGTGTTCGACTGGTTGATGGTAAATTGGTTTCCAGGCTTATCGGTCTTTGTTTTTTCAAAAGGAATACCTAGTAAATCATGGGCTTACATCTTGGCGCTGGTCATCATCGTCTACCCCATTGTAAAGGTTAACTTTAGCTTTTTTGCAAAAAGCCGACTGCCAGACCTCATTAGCCTGTATGAGACTTATTTAAAGGAAGGAGAAGTGGATTTGCTCGCTAGCTTCATTGCAAAGTACCACATTGATGACATTGAGCGATTTAAAAGAGGAGAGTCCAAAGTTCCTGAGAAAAGTAGTAAAGATATCGTTTTGAGGCGCCGAACTGAAGCGGATGTCGCCTACAAGAAGCTGGTATCCCCCAAGCGTATACTCTTTGCTGCGTGGGTTTACAGCAACATTCTGAGCAATGAAGCTTTTGTTCGAAGTGCAGCCAATAAGTACCCGGAGTTATTTGCCAAGGCGTTTAACGGTATGCGCACCAAGGGAGCAGCGGACCAAGACTTTGCGAAACTGTACACTGGAGAGTTATTCATTCATAAAAATAAATCCCTGATTGAAGAACTAAAGATTGTTAATGACTCCAACAGCTCCCTTTTAGATATTCAAGAGCAATACGACATCCCCATTTTAGTGGGGTTGCTGGCCCATACTGAAGCGGCGGAAGCAAACTATGTGTGGTACTCAATAGGTAACGAAGCTGTGAAATCGCTAAAGCACGATTCAAACCAGCGGGAGTTTCTACTGCAGGAGCACGATTATGACTTGGAGCCTGAAATGTGGGGCCAGAAGATATACATAGCAATCGTCTACTTCAACTACATGGTGAGGGAAACGATTTACAGGGATAACGGCTATCATATGTGGCTGTTCTACTACGACCGATTCGTGGCCCTGTTGGTAGAGATGCTGCCGGATGAGAACACGTATGAGCCACGCTCAGAATACCCCTCGTTTGCTCATAAGATGATTTATGAGCTATTCAGCAACATGACGGATTGGCTTGCACTTGCCCGGGACCAAGACAATGACCATCGGGTAATCGATACAATAAGATGCTTGGGCAAATGCGTCCATTTGTTGTGCCAGGCGAACGATGATAAAATCCTGCCGCGTTTCCGCCGGAGGATGCTCGATATGGTCTTGAACGCCTATTTCAAATTTTCCGATTATCCGGACAACCCAGCATCAAAAACAGCCACGGAATGGTTTGAAAAGATGTTTACCTTCCCTGAGGGGACAGACTTTGGCATCCGAGAAGTAACGGATGAGTACTTGGTTGCTCTACAAGATGCTTGGGAGCATTTCGACAAAGTACCTTTTCAGTACCATGGAACAGGGGAGGCTATTGTGCGCTTCAGGGATAACGTGCTTACTCCGTTAGGCCTTGAACTATAGTTACATATAATGGCTGTATCTAATTTGAGGCGGTACGTTCTCCGGTAAGTATTTCATCACGTCGCCCACCTTTCGAGCGCATTCAATGGTTACCGGCCATTTGCGGTCGAATTGCGTGTTGTTCCAATTCATTTTCGTGAGGCCTAGAATTTCCTCGCAGATTTTCAACGGGTTCTCGTCGTTGCGAAACAGCCGAATGAGAACTGGGCTTGGGACGTAATCTCCGGGATAGGTCTTGTAGTATTCTACTGACCCCCTCGTGTACAATAAGTAGTTTTTTGGGTCTAATTCCACGCACGTTCCACGCAAAGGTGGATATTGCCCTTTGCGCATCAGCTTGATGTCGGTATGCATTATCGTCACCATATCAAGGTTGTCAATCCTGAATTCCGCTGCTGCTCGGGAAAACCCCTCCATTTCAGCCGGTTTGAAATTAGATGTTTTATGGATGACCAGCCTGCTTGGACTCGTGCCCATTGCTTGCCGGTATTCCGTCAGACTATTCAGCAGCAGTTGGTAGGCTGCGGTTTCGTCAAGGTGTGGCTGGCGGTCATCCTTATCAATTTGGGCAGGTGTACCCCGCAGAATGACACCCTTGCCTATTTCATCAAAAATCTGCGCGACGCTGGTTTGCACCTCCTTCCCGTCAAGTGACTTGTAAAAGCTGATGCCAGCAAAGCAAACCGGTTTGGCGTATTTCCGTCCTAACGCCCAGGGAGTTCCCCCGCTTTGTAATAGAGCGCGGTGAAGAAATTCCAAGCAATGGTGGCCGGGTCCTGCATCTCCCGCGTCGGCTTACCAATCCGGTCCCGCACGAGTTGCAAGGGTATGCCGTACTGCATGGCCCGTGCCTTCAGCAAATGGCGAAAATTCTTGTCTACTTCATCGTCCTCTTCCTCATCATCCGGTTCATCGGCAGAACTGTCGACTGGCGCTGCCGGTGGTTCCTGCTCTGACTCTGGTGCAGAGTCGCTTCCATCGTCGTTGCCAGCACTACTCAGAATGACTTGAATGTGCTTTTCGGGCAGGGCACACAGGATAACGTCCGCTTTTTTGTTTTTAGCAATGAATTCAATTTCTGCCAAATACAAGCTAACAAGCTTGTCTAGCAACATATTGTGGTCAGTCTCTGCAAGGGCTTCGTTGAACACTCGGTTGCTGATGCGTCGAATGTAGCTCTCGTCGTATTTGACTTTGGAGCTAAAAGAAGTATCTAGGTTAAAGCCGGGAAAGGAGGGAAACAAGTTGGGTTGATTGGACTGTTTTCCACCCAGCGCTATTGTGGACCGGTCAAGCCATTCTACCACCTTATCTACGCTTTCGGCCAAGCCAACGACCGCCACCTTGATAGTGTCTGGTCGCAGCTGGTCTAGGTCGTAAACTCCAAAGTTTTTGATGCCCGCTTTTGGGCAAATGTGTAAGCTGCTGGCAAACACCAGTTCGGGCTCAGCAAGAAAGTGACTGGTCATAAGGAATTCTATTAAAAGCCCAAACTATAGGTTTCGCCAGGCTTAACGCTTATCTCTTCTCCTTCAGCGTTTACTTTTCTTTCTTCCGCCTTTCTAGGCGGCAGCCATTTTTGGTCGCTCAGGTAAGGCATTTCGTCAAACGTCACCGCCGAATCGAACTGTAAATGCGGATAGGGCGTGAAGCTGCCGTAGTTCGGCGAAAGGTACCAGGCCCAGCACCGCACATTTTGGTAGACGGCATCGTTGTTTTCCAGCTTCTTCTTGCCTTTCACGTAGTGTTCTGAAAACCGGCTTTTGCGGCGGCCATTGCCATTGGCACTGGTGCAGATGTAAGTGGGATTGATGCAAGCATACCATTTGCCTCCTAGCACCGGAAAGGTGATACGCATTGCAAAGTGGCGGAAGCAAACAATGTGCGGAAGCTGCTTCTCGCCATCCACGAGTTTCTCCTTGCTCCAAATCTGCGTAATGACGTTTCGCTGAGCGTTTTTATTATCGCCCCAGCCAATGGAGACATCCGACATTACCGGCTTGCCACCGAAATAAAACAAGTTCTCTTCGGCCATGTAAGCGACACTCTGAGAAGCCAGCTTGTGACGCACCACGTTGCGGAGAAGGTATTTAAAGACATTCTCTCCGTCGAGGGTTGTGGTTAGGTCGGCTACCGTAATTTCTTCGATTGTGCCGAGGTCAATGATTTTTCGATAAGGGCTCGACACATTCGACAAATCCGAAAAAGTGTAGAGAATATCCCCTTTGACCAGGAAATCAAAGTGTTTGTCGCCGAAGGCATCACCGGCAGCCAATTCCATTGCGCGGGCCGCCACAATGGCTTCTCCTGACCGATAAGACAGCTTCCAACCGGTGCTTTTTGACTGCTTAATAATCTCTTCCCGCTTGTAGTTGATGCGGGCGGTCTGGACACGAGGAGAAAAACGAATGGGCACCAGATTGGAAATGAGCGTTTCCGTCAGGTGGACCTTCTCACGGTTGAGCTTATCAACGAGCGGCGGAAGTGCTTTTTCGATTTCATCTCGCAGGCTCGAAAACATCTTTGGCGGTTTTCCAAAAACGGCCGGCATCAAAATCACCAACACGATTGATGAACTCGTTCTGCTTAATCTCTCGATTTCGAATGTAGGCTAAGTTGAAAACGATGCGAGGCTTTTTCAGCTCGATGGCCTTGAGGTACTCCCATTCAGTGACTGATTTGCCCTCGTATTCCCAGCCATACCGTTCTCCGAGAATGAGAATGTAGATGTCTGACTCTTCCAGCTCCGTCATGCACGCATCAAAGGAGTTGGCGTCCACTGCCGTAAAAGTCTTGTCGGACATTCGGGGCTCGCATTGCGCTGAAATAATCGCCTTCTCAGCCGCGACTCGCTCCTGCATCAAATCATTAATGGTCGAACTAACAAAAACTTTGTATTTCATACAGAAATCAGGACAGCGGATTGATTAGTAAGAACTAATAAATTTAGTCAAAGAATTTGGAAAGGAGCCTTGCTTGGCTAAGCATTCACATTTAATAGCGTCATTCTATAGTCCTAATGATTGCGCCGCATTGTATGCTACCACATCCGAAATGCGGGTATAGCGGCTAATCATCTCGTCGGTTTTCTGCTTAGTCTGGTTCTTGATAAACCCGTTGGATTGACCGTTGAGCACTGCCACGGTGATAAAGGAAGCCCGTAGCGAGTGCGCCGAGTATTCTTCCCCCAGGTGCTGCTTGACCAGGCGGTTCACCCGCACATCGGAAAGGCGCTTATCAGTTGGCACCGCGTCGCCAACAGTCTTTCCTTTCCGCAGCGACACGAACACCGGCCCCGACGTGCGACCCAGGAGCCGCTGCCAGTCCTGAAAGGCCCGCACCGGGCAGAAAAGCGCATTAGCGGCGTAGAAAACGGCTTTGTCTTCCGCTTCGCCGGTCTGGTTGGTTTTGCTTTTGCCCAGGTGCAGCAGTAGAGCGGTTTCGGTCAGTTCGATTTGCTCCAGGTCGAGGGCCACCAACTCCGAACGACGGAACGCGCCGGCAAATCCGAGCAGTAGTAGTGCCCGGTCCCGTAGGCCGGCCGCGGATTCGAGGTCTAGGGCTTTGATGGCATTTTTCAGGTGGGCCACCGTGAAGGCCGGGGCCTGCTTTTGCTTTTTGCCATTCTCGCGGGCAATGCCCTTCATTAATACGTCCAGGGCCGGAGCACCCACCGACGACGGCAGCCCGAGCAGCTGATGCTTCTTATTGATAGCGGCCAAGTGCCGGACGATAGTGGACAATTTGCGGGGCAAGTCGGCCAAGTGGGTAACGTAGCCGGCCAGCGTCGTTACGTGGCCAGGATAGGGCTCCAACTGCTGTTCGGTGCAGTAGGCTTCATACGTGGCCAGGTCGGTAGCATACGCCAAGCGGGTATTATCAGAGCCTTCTAGACCACGAACTAGGTAGCGGTTCACGGCAGTTGGAACCGAGCCCGAAAGGTCGGCCAGGGCCAGCGCCGGCACGGAAGTAGTTACCACCGGCAGATTAGCTTTTTCTCCCTTTTGTTTCATTACTGGTTTTGCAATTGGAAATTAACGGGAACCCTAATTCAATGCTTTAATGTAAGTTGCTAGGCAGTCGTTCTGGTACTTCGAGTAGGATTCTCTGTCAACTTGCAACTCCGGATGGGCATTGAACTCAAGGTCAGCCAACGCCCAGGCACGCTCTTCTCGGGCTAACTCTAATGCAGCATTGCCTTTATTTTCCTTGCCTAGTTTAAGCGGGTCCAAGCAATGCCCTAACTCGTGCATCATATCATAAACCAATTCCTTTCGATTGCCTGATACTGCGCTGCTCTTTATCCACAGGTAGTAAATGCCGTTCGTGTCCTGGGCTTTTGAATAAGTCTCATTCCAGAAGGACGCACCTATGTTCAAATTGCCAGCCTTCCGAAGCAGCTTATCAATTACGTTATCGTATTCTGGAACTTGAATGGTCTGTTGAAATTTCCCGATGTTTCGTTCGAGTTGTAGCAGTGGCAACATGGTACTGTCAGATAGCAGTGGTGAGAAAAAGCAAGCCCGCAAATCTAGCGATAATTTAGGTACGATAACTAACGGTTATCGTACCTAAACCCGACTTTTACGTATATTAGTAGTATGAAGTCAGCCGCTACTTTTCCAAGGACGCTACCCGTTCCCGCGCCGCTGGCCGAGCACTTGCCGACCTTGCTTTGGGACGTGGCCCCGGAGAGCATCGACCCGCTGGCCATGTACAGCACCATCATTGAGCGCGTGATTCAGCGCGGCAGTTCCGATGATTGGGCCGCGATGCTAAGCTACTACGGCCGCGCCGTGGTGCAGCAGGTGGTGACCAGTGCTCCGTACTTATCGGATGCCGCCATTGCCGCCGTGTGCCAGGCGTTCGGCCTCGACAAGTCCCAACTCCGCAGCTTCCAGCGCAAGCAGTCCATCTTGCAAACCTTCAACTCGTAGCCATGAGCCTTTCCCTTAACTCGTCGGCCCTCAAACGCCGGCAGCAGCAGCGGCAGCAGGGCCCGCAAATTCTTAACTTGCCGGCCAATCAGCCGCAGTTATCCATGAGCCAGGCCCTGACTAAAACCGTTATTGCCCAGGACGCGCCCAACGGCAGCGACACCGACCACCTGCTACCCGTCATCGACTTTCTGAAGGCCCAGGGCTACACGCCGGCTACTGGTGATAAGTTCGACTTCAACCGCGATGGGTTGGGCACCTACGGCTTTCAGGAGCCCCTCGACGTGGCATTGTTGCAGGAGCACTTTGTTTTCCCGCCGACCATTAAGCTTTCCGTTGATGGCTTGCACGACACCCGCCACTTTGTGCGGATTGGCCAGGGCAACCCCAGCCCGCCCGCCCGTAAAATGTCCTTTGAAGCCTAGCGAGTGAGCGTAACGATTCCCCCAACCGATACCGCCGCCCGCCAGGCGATGACCGACCAGGGCAACGCCCTTTACCCCGGAGTGGACCAGTGGGAACACCCCAAGAAAGGACTCCCGGCCGGCAAGATGTTGGTGCAGTTCGATTTTCGGGATGCCGACGTGATACGCCAAAGCTCGACCACGGCCAGCGTGTACTTCACCGACGCGGAAACGCTGATGAAGTACCTGACCGAGAAAGACCAGGTGCAGGCGCGGGGCCTGGCCGAAGCGTTGCAGGTTGGCCCCTACCGCCCGGACCCGGACAGCCCCCATCTATATAGCCAGAACGTTGCGCTTTACCAGTTGCAGCGGGAGCTGAAGGCTGAGCAGGTGCAGGTAGCCCAGCCGGCCGAGTTTGGCGAGGGCCTGACCCGGAATAACCTTCATTGGGGCGACGGAGTAGGCAAACAGTATTTTATCGCCATTCCCCGCGACCAGTTTTTAACCGGCGAGAATCCCCTGATGAAGCTTAGCGGCGTGATGCCGTGTATCGACCGGGAACACCGCCTCGACTGGATGAAGCAGGCCGAGCAGCAGAAGCAGCCTGACCAGGGCGTGAAAGAAGCCGTGGCCAAGGTTTTTGAAAGCCGGGTGGAGCAGCTGCTACACGGCACCCCGGCGCAGCAGCAGCGCGGCCGGGAAATTGCCGAGCTGGTGAAGGCCCGCCGCGCCCTCGACACGCCGGCTATGATAGTTCACCCCGACCTTAAAAAGCTACCCTCTCCCCCACTTCCCCCGCTGAAAAGCCCGACCCCGCGCCGAAGCACCGCCGCCGAGGACACCATTTCTAGCCCAATTTCGTATCTTGTATTATGGAAAAGACCCAGTATTTCTCCGACAACGAGCGCACCGAGCAGCAGCGCCGCGACGTGGTAAAGTTCGCCGTAGGTGTGTCCATGAGCCAAAACCGGAATCCCTCGCCGCAGGCTCGTCGCTTTGCAGAACCGCTACATAGCCGGCGAGATTGACTTGGAAGAATTGTCGGCCACGCTCGATGCCACCTACGCGCCGGCACCAGGCCCTGACCCCCTGGCCAAGTACGCGCCCGGCGAAGGCCCCCACGTTGAGCCCAACCCCGAGTACAGCCCGTATCTGCTGTTTGAGGAACGCATTCCGGCCCTCTAACCGCCCCGCGCACGACTGCTGCTATTCCGCTCCGCTTCATAGCTGCAGTAATGCTTACCTCCACGAAGCCCGGCCCCTTGCCGGGCTTTTTGCTACGCGATAATGCCCGACTTATTTACGAACCCGGCCGATGGGTTGCTTTATAATAATGTCCGCGCCACCAGCGAGGGCCAGCTTGACCGCCTCGAAGCCGACTTGTCGATTAAGCGGCTGATGCACGTTCGGGCACAGGTGGGCCTAACGGCCCCCGGCAGCCAGGAGAGCCCGTTTTTGGCCCGGCCTACGCCATTCCACCTATCCCGCTCACTTTCGACGAGCAGCACCTACGGGCCATGCACCGCTACTTGTTCCAGGACGTGTACCCGTGGGCTGGCGAAACCCGCCAGGACCGGGGGTTTCAGGGCTACAAGCCGGCTGCCAACGTGCAGGCCGACCACATGATGACCTACGCCAACCATCGGCGCATTGGTTCCGACGTGGGCGCCCTCAGCGCGCAGCTCACCGCCGAGAACAACCTGAAAGGGCTAACCAAGCCGCAGTTCGTGGAACGGGCCGCCTACTACCTCGACCACTTCAACCACGTTCATACTTTCCGGGAGGGCAACGGCCGCACGATGCAAGCAGTCCTGATGCAGCTAGGCCACCAGGCCGGTTATCGCCTCGACTTCCAGAAAGTGCATAAGGAGTTCAACCTTGCCCGAGATACCGGCCTCGTCGGCGTGTCCGCGAGTACGCACGAGAACCAGACGCGCCTACGCTACTTGCTCGACGCGGCCACCACGGAACTACCCGGCGCAGCAGCCAAAGCCGCCCGCCATCCAAGCCAGGCCCGGCCCCTGAGCGCCCCCACATTGGAGGTTGCCCAGCTAGAGGCCCTGCGCGAGTTGAAGGCCAGCGCCCAGCGCGTAGGCATCCGTCATGCCCAGGAAACCGGCGTGCCCCTGAAGGAAGCCAGCGGAGCAGCGGTAATGTCGCCGTTGCTTACCTACGTGCAGGCCGCCGTGATGACGCGGCCAGCTGCCCTTACTGAGCAAGCCACGCTCGATGACTTGCAGAAACCCTACGTAGTGATTGCCCGCTCGACTGCGCCGCAGTTTTCCGATAAGGCCGTGCTGCTACGCTACTCCCAGGCAGTCGGCCAGGCCGTGCAGGCATTCCGGCCCCAGGCTCGTCCAGCAGCAGCCAGGCGCGACGGTTCAGCAGGCAGTGCCGCCAAACGAACCAAAGGGAGAGACTGCCTTAACCAATCTGTCCACTCCCAAGCAACAAAAAGCCCCCGAGCCGAAGCGTCGAGGGCCTAAATTGTAAGACATGGCCATTGGCCAGTACCTCATTTACTACTGAGCAGCGCCCCACTGGTAGCCGCGACGGTAAGACCAGTCTATTAGTTCCGGGGCGCTGTTCTCGGTGAAGCGGTAACGGCCGTAGGTGAACAGGGCTACCGCAGCTCCGATGCCCCAGCTCCAACCCGCGCCAACGGCCGGCAGCGAGTGCACGACCAGCAGGTGAGCCAGGTAGCCCGGCAGCAGGCAGGCCAGCACGACGCACACCAGGAAAGGCAGCAGCCAGAGCCAGCCCCGACGGTTGAGCAGCGCCACCACAAGCCCTTTCAGCCAGTATAGGCCAGCGTAGGCCAGGAAGCCCACCAGGAGCATACCCATCAGGCGCGGAGCACTGAGCACCGGCCCGAGAAAGTCCATCGGAGCCATGATGATGAAGCCGAGCATGACGAAGGGAGCAGCTACCAGTGCTTCCACCGCCAACCGGGTGCCCAACACGAAAGCCCCTACTATGAGGGTGCCAAGCCCTTGTCCAACCATGCGGGAGGTTTTGGCCGAATACCGTTGCTCGTTGCGGCCTTCCTCGTAACCTTGTTGGTAGTTGGGCATGGCTGGATAGATATAATCGCGCAGAACATATTGCACAGCACCAATCATAGTGACCAGCTAATGTCCTGTGTCATTTACGCAGCCTTGCAGGCTAAAGTTGCTATTCAAGACGCTTATGGTTACTCCTATAGTAGAGCGTTCGCGCCTTTTCTGTAGCAGCTTCCAAAGTGTAACCAGCTTTATCTACCAACTGCTTGGCCAAGCGCGAGGAGCTTAGCTGGTTGGCGTGTCGGAAACTGTATGGTAAATGAGGCCCCAAACCGCTTTTATTAAAAAGCGTCCGACAAGTGCCTGATTTAAGGTTTTTTACTGGTCCAGAGCGTGCTTAACTGCTGTTCGGCCTTCTCGTAGAGGCGTTGTAAGACCTTGTGTTTGCGCAGCAAGGCCACATAGCGCCGCTGCGCGGCCACGGCCAGCCCACCGGTTGCCAGTAAGAGCCCGCATAGAACGACTTCAAGCCACGTCATTGAGTAGTCGATAAACCGGCCCGCTTTAAATAGACGAAGGAGAACGGCCCAGTGAGGGCCGTTCTCCTTCTGCTGCTAGGAAATGGCAACCCACTGCCTAGCAAGTAGTCAAAGATAATGGAAGCTATCCAAAGGGCCGCAACTTTTCCCCGGACTACGCGGTACACCCCCGCATCTGCTCCCAAGCCGGAGCTGGCCACCCAATCGTTTGCCATGAGTTTGTGTGTGTTGTTCGGTTTGCTCATTTGCTGCCTGGCCTTTTTTCGGGAAGGTGTCTGGACCAAATACACCCCGCAGGACGTGGCCCGGTGGCACGCCCAGGGCGACCAGGGACGGAATGAACCGACCTACTACCGCCCCGTTCTGGCGAAAACGTCGGTTTCTGCTTCGGGCGACCTAGTAGAACCGGTCATTTTGCCTCCCCAATCCAAGCAGGCGGAAGGACCCGCCCTGCAAAAAGTCGCGTAAGGCCCCTAATAGGCGTGTTGGTGCAGCGCGTGTAGCATGGCCCGCACTTGCTGTTCGGTGTGCAAGGTGTCGCAATGCAACAAGCGGCCTTGGTCGTAGGAAACGAAAAACGGGGCATTCTGCTGCTGAAGGGATTGCTTGGCTACCGGGTTCTGGTTGGCATTCAGATGCAAGAACGTAATGCCCGCATACGCTTTGTTCGTGGCAAATAACTCAAAAATGGGCCGTAACTGCGCGCAGGTCGCGCAGTGGTCGGCCGTGAACATGGCAATGGCTTTCGGGTGCTCGTGGACGAGTAGTCGCAGGCCCGCGTCGTCGGTTTCTAGAAGACCCATGGAATTACGGGATGGTATGCACAGGTGTACGGCAATGCGCGCTACTCAGTCGGTTCCGACTTTTGCAGGACCATATTGTATGTTTTAAACTTGAATAGCACATATGATGCGTAAAACACTTAACCTAACAAGCGCCCTTATCCTACTTGTATTTTCAGCTTTTGGTCAAACTCAGGATAGAGATTACACGCCAATTCCAGAGTCAGAAATTGAGCGCGGTCTTCATGATATAAACTACATGAGAGCAGTCCTTTTAGAAAAAGGATTTGAAATTGACAGCCAAGAAGAAAAGGATGGGCACTTGCATGAATATTGGCAGATTAAAGGTGCTGATAGTCCATTCGGCGTCATCGTCTTTCAGATTAACGCGAGTTCGCCAGGTCAGGACAAATATGCCTTCTTTCACTATTCAGTACGAAAAGACCTGTTTCCTTCCTATGCCGATAACGTCAAATCGGATATACTCTTAAATCTCCCACTGAAGCGGGTTCAAGATGCTGAGTTGACTACTACTGGTGCGGGTCAATCAGGAATTCCTAGAAAAGTTTATCATCTAATGTATTGCAAATCAGGTAGCCCAATTGAAGCTGAGGTTAACAGTGAGGGAAAGTGGGCCAGTTTTGATTACTCGCTTCCATTGTCTAGTCCTTCTTCAAAGTCCAAAGCAACTCTAGCAAAAAAGCCAGTTGCAAGCGGCATGAAGAAAAGAAGTGTGAGCGCGAGCGTACGAAAGAGCAAATAAATGATAGAAGAATGCCCGGCCAGTCACGGCCGGGCATTACAATGAAACCCGTTCTACGCTTCGCAGGCCTGCTGATGCTCCGCTCCGCTTCGCAACTGCAGGCGTGCTACACTACCGACTACGCGGCCACAACCACGGCTACGTCGAGCACCAGTACCAGGGCAATTAAGCCCACGGCCATATACCAGAACGAGCGCAGCAGCCGGGGATTAAACATGCGCGACGCGGCCAGCAGCGTTAGCAGCATGACGACGTGCGTAGCGATGCCCGGTGCGATGTTGCCCCCAAAAACAAACGTGGCCCCACCGATTAGCGCCAGCATGGCCACCAGCGCATAGTTCGGGGTAGGCTTTTCAAACAGCGAAGCCTTCAATGCTGCCAGGCGAGACGTTTGGGGGCTATTCATGGCCGAGAAAATAAGGAGGTGAAAACCGGACTTATTGAAACGTGCGGGCTTTGAGCAGGTCCGAGTTCGACAGGCTGAGCTTCACGTTGCGCCCTCCCCCTTCTCGTAGACTTCGATAATGAGCTGCTTTTGGTCCGGTATGGTAAACTTCTTAAACACGTAGACTTGTTCCAGCTTGCCCTTTACATCTATCTTTTTCTGGCTGCCATTGTAGACGTAAATAGGCGCAATTTCAATGGCTTGCTCCGCCGTGCGTTTGGCTACTTTCTTATCCTGAATGTAGAATTTCACAAAGTCCACATCATACGTCACGTTCGACTTGTTGCCGACGTGCAGAGGAAAAAACAGCGTTTCTTGCTTGTAGCCGACGCTCCCGCATTTAACGGTGAGTTGGTTGGCGCTCTCGCTGGCCGCCGAGCCGCCCCGCGCCAGGGCCTGCTTGGAATAGGCGTCCAGGTTGCCTTGCCCAATGGGCGAGTTCGATAGAATGGCCTCCCCTGATTCACTGGTTGCCGCCGCCGAGCCGGGCGCTCCAAGGTCCAGGCTGAGCACCTTGGGGTCGGGCTGGTAGTTGGCCGTGAACATATACAGCTTGCCATTCGAGGTGAGCACCGTAATGTTCGTTTCGGGGAAACGAGGCCCAGCGGCTTTCAGCCGCACGATGTTTTCCGCGCTGGCTGCCTTGGCCGCGATAACCCCCGAGTTGCCCAAATCAACATAGGTAACCGGGTAGGGAAAGACCAGGTGGGTCGTTTTCTGGTCGCTCACAAACAAGGGCGTAGTCGGCAGCTTGCCGGCTTCGGCGTTGCCGTTGGCCGTGCCGAGGTCGATACCCGTTACCCGCGGGTTGTGCTGGTAGTTCACCACGAACGAGTAGAGCTTGCCCCCGGATAGGACCGTCATGTTGGTTTCTCCGAAGCCCGCCGCCGCCGCTTTCACGCGCACGATGTTTTCCGAGCCGGTAGCTTTGGCCGCAATCAAGCCGGTGCTCCCCAAATCGACATAAGTAACCGGCTGAGGAAAGACGAGGTGAGTAGTTTTCTGGTCGCTCACATACAGCGCCATCGTGGACATTTTGCTTGCTTCAGTAGCATTGGGCAGCTTCCGATTTTGCGCCAGGGTAGTATTTTGGGCCGCTACACTATATGGCCGGGCCGAGAGAAGCCCCAGGGCCAGGGCCAGGCAGGAAGTCGTTTTCATGGGAATTAATCTTTATCTACTTTGAGCATGATATTGTAGCCAGCTTTGAGGCGCACCTTGACTAGTCGAATCTTGTTTTTGCCGAGATTCTTTGCAGCACTAACCGCCACCCCTGCCGCCGCCATTGCCGGGTCCGCGCTCATTGTCATCATATCGGTTGCATCCATGCCGTTTGCGCCGGCCTGCTTTGCGGCATCCCGCGTGATGGCACCCGGAATGTGCAGCCCTTCCAGTCCGTCCACGTCGTACACTTCCAGGGAAGCAGGAAACACGTTGTTGCCGGATTTTAGCGTTTCAATGGCAATGCTGAGCCGTTCGCCTTGCAGGCTGCACTTGCCATAGATGAAGGTGTTTGCCAGCAGCGAGTGCCCATTAATTACAGCGGGCTCCGTCAGGCGCATTTTCACCAGAGAGCCCGAAACCACTTCCTGCGATTCGTGAATAACAGCCGGCAGCGTGTTGGCATCATTGCCCGACGAGCTGCCATCATCCAGCCCCTGAAAAGAGGCCGTGCGCTTCTTGCCGGTGCCATTCGACCCCAG
Source organism: Hymenobacter humi (assembly GCF_042665855.1). Lineage (NCBI taxonomy): Bacteria > Pseudomonadati > Bacteroidota > Cytophagia > Cytophagales > Hymenobacteraceae > Hymenobacter > Hymenobacter humi. The sequence goes on from NZ_JBHTEK010000004.1 coordinate 128,996, forward strand.
GCGCGATACTACTGCGTCCTCATCCACGGCCCGCAGCTTGGTAACCGGCTTTTTCTTCACCGGAGCCGCGGCCACCGCCCGAGGTGCACCACCACCACCGGCAGCGTTCGACTGCGCCAGCATCGCCGCCATCTGCGCCTGCGCCCGCGCTTCGGCCAGGTCCCGCTCGTGCTCCGTCCGCATCAGCTCCATTTTTTCCTCCGGGGTGAGGGAGCCCGGGTGGGAGCCAGCCGGGGCAGTAGTGCCAGGTGCGACGCCCCCGTTAAGTTGGGCCTGCTGCGCGGCGATGAGCTGCGCCTGAGCAGCGGCCACCGAGTTATCAACCGAGCCGTTCGGGCCGGCCTTGCCGTCGGCCTGAATGCCGTAGGATAAGCCCGAACCAGTAGCCGTGTCAATCTTGGCATCGACCAGGCCCCGGTTCCGCATAGAATCTACGGGGTTGGCGTAAGCTTCAAGCTTGCTAGTAGTGATATTGCCTTTTTCAGCGCCGGGAAGCTCCGTGTTAAAGCCGGATTCCAGGTTCTGTGCTTCGGCCGGGGCACCTTCGCCCCCCACCCAGGAAGAACATTACCGCCATAAATGGTACGCCTACGATGGGTAGGAACGTCGCCATTTTACGGGTCCGTATAAATTGCGCGTCATGCGGTTTGGTCGGCGTCGCCATATGAATGGGGATTAACGGGGTAGCGTGTTGAGGTCCTTGTTTTGCAGCACCCGCCAGTTTTCCATAAGGAACCCATGAGGGTTATTTTCCGAGCGCGTCACGTCGCGCAGGGAGCACACCGAGATAAAATCCCGGTTTGTTACCGACGTAGCCCGGATGACGCGCTGGTGACCGTAGCAACGGGCCGTGAGAGGCCGCGAGTTGCTGATAACAACGCTATCCACGGTCATTCCCAAGCTGATGTTGGCCGCTATCAAATCGTTGTAAAAGCCCTTCTCTTTGAAGTTCTCATACTGCTTTTTGGCCGAGTTGTCGGCCAGGTACAGTGCCTTGTTTACGTTGCTATCAATGGCCTTTTGGTCGGGGTCCAGCGAGAAGAACAACTCATGAAACCGGGTGACGTGGCTACGGGCCTCGACCGGCCGGTTCGCCCGCGCATCCTGCGCGCCAGCCGTGAGCAGCTGGCCACCCTCCAATACGTAAATGCGATTAGCCGCCGCGTTGGTCGATTGAAAAGCGAAATAGGCAATAGTGCCGGCCAGCAGTAGTACCGCGATGATGAAAATTAAGGCCAGCGTCTTGACTTGCTGAAAAGCAGAGTCGATGGTTTTAAGAGAAGCAAACATGAGGGTGTGGATTTGAGGTTGAGGATAGAGCAGCCCCGTTTAGCTCTTGCTGCGGTTGTTGTAGCGGTCCCGTATTGCCGAGCCCACGCGATGCCCGAAGGCTTCTCCCCGTGTCATGTTTTCCGAGCCAGCCCGGCCAAAAAGACCCTGTCCGGCTCCTACCCCGGCCCCGAGGGCATCCGCGCCGGTCCGCAGGCCCGCGCCACCGGCAGCACCCGCCCCAGCAGCCGTAACGGCCGTGGTGGTGGTGATGAACGAGGTAGCAGCGCTACCCACGCCCGAGCCATCAATCAGCATATCGGCTGCTTTGGGAACGAAGATGTAGCCCACGATTGCCAGCACGAGCATACACAGGTAGGCTATATCGGCAGAGTCGGCGCTACCCCCGGCCTGCAACTGACGAATGTTTTCCGTGAGCATCGTTATCTGTACATGAGCCAGTACCGCCGCATAGATGTTGGCCACCGGCACCCACAGCGAAATCGTGAGGAAGTAGCCGAACCACTTCATAAGCCCGCCCCCGAAGCCGGGGATAATGGCAATGCCGAAGGCCAGCGGGCCAGCCACGCTGAGCAGCACCAGCAGGAAAGTGGAGATAAGGCTAATGGCCAGCTTCGCGGCCAGTGCGCCCAGCTCAGGATAGATTTAGTCCACTCCCGGAAGTTCTGGCCGACGCTATACTGAACCTGATTGAACGCCAGGCTGGCCTTGCGGCCCACGTCCAGCGCCCCAAGCTGGCCTAGCTGCTTCTCGTATTCCTCGTTAATGGCCATATCCGACTTGGCTTTAGCGTCGGCCGCTAATTGGTCCCGCTGAGCTGTAAGCTGGTTCACTTGCGTGAGTTGAGCCATCCGTATTGAATCCGTACCGTGGGCCACTGCCATTGTGATGCCCCGCAGCGCTCCGCACAGCGGCACGAACAGCAGAATGGCCATGCCGATAGCGAAGGGCCGGAGCAGGGGAAATAAGTCGATAGGTTCAGCCCGAGCGATGTTGCCCCACACTTTGCTGCTGATGAACAACAGGGCACCTACGCCACCAATGGCGCGGCCCAGGTTAATAAACAGGGCGGTAAACGTGAGCATTTCCGTGTAAATGGCTTCGAGCTTTTGCTCATACACAGCCATGTTCAAATCAATAGCGGTTGGGTCCATTGGAAAGGAAGGGAATCAGATTGAGGGCAGGGGGAGCTGGTAGAGCTGGTAAACTGTCTATTTATCTACTTTGGAATATTCACCTGAACCTGACACCAGCAGATGATTTTTTCTTCTAGGTAGATAATGTCAATGGCTCCCATTCCGGTATTTACGCTGAGCTTATGGTTGTCCTTATCGTAGGTGAGCGGGACTTCTTTTTTGCCTTCAAGCAGCGTCAGATTCTCGCCCCGCTGTTGGATAGTCATATGCGGCCGAGTTGGGGTATCAACTGACTGCCATTCACCCATAAACTTGTCTGTTCCACCGGCAGAGGAACACGAGGTAATGGCGAACATTGCAGTAGCGGCAACTACACTGAGCAACTGATTGAGCTTGCTTTTCATAAGTCGAAAGTGGAAGTGAAAGGAAAGTATGACTGCCCTAGCGGGCAGTCATAAAGGCATTCATGGATTCGCGGTCCTGCACCTGTTGGGCCTGATGCTGCGCGATGGCGCGGCACTTGTTGCTGAAGTAGTTCATCAAGTTGTGCTGCTTGGTGATGCGGTCCGCGATGTTGTCGATGAACTCGATACGCTCCGGGTCCGTCATCTTCGATTGGCCGGCGCTCATCACGCCGGCCAACTCCCCAAGCAGGGCGATGTTCTCCGTCAGGATGCCTTGGTACACCGTTGTAGCTTCGGTGATTTGCGCGGGCGTGAGCTGCTTGGTTCGCAGTTCCGGGATAGCACTAGAGAATTCACTAATCATCTCGCTTTGATGCGTGTAAATCTCTCGTACCCGGCGATAATTGCGAACCCCGGCGCTGATTTGAAGCAGGCTGCTATACCATTGGTCATGCAGGGCCTGCGTCTTGTCGATAACGCCCTTAATCTGGCCGCTTACTTTCGTCATGTCGTTGGCCAGGGCCTTGCCTTGCCCCAGCAGCGTAGTAGAAACGCCCTGGTGGACAATCTGCTTACGGGATTGGCCTTCTGCAATCGGGGCCGAGATAACGGCCGGCATCTGCGCATAAGCCGGGCCGGCGAGTAGGGCCAGGCCCAGGGCGAGAAACTTGGTGCTTGCGTTCATGGCAGAGTGTATCAAAAGTGAGAAGTGGGACTAGCGGGCACCCATCAAAGCGTTGAGGGATTGCGTGTCTCGTGCCTTTTGCTCCGCCATGTTCATCTGCACCATGTTGCGTTGCGTGTAGTACTGAATCAAGCCCAACTGGTCAGATATTTTCGTGTCCAACTTGTCGATGAATCGCATCCGTTCGGCATCCGTCATCTTGAGCATAGCCGGGCTGACGATGGTTTGCAGGTCTGAAAGCGTATTGGCGCTTTCCGTCAGCATTTTGGTATACACGCTGGTCATCGTCGAGAGCTGTTCCGGCTTCACAAAGGGCGATTGCCGCAGCGTTTCGATAGCAGTTGAATAGGTCTGGATGATGCGGCCCTGCTTTTCAAACACCGACTGAACACGGCGGTAGTTGCGAACGGCGTTACTGATTTGCAGCAGGCCATCGTACCAGGTCTTGGCCAGCATCATATTCTTTTCCGAGAATACTTTGGTCAGCTCCTGCTCTTTGACGCCGGCTTTCACCAGCACGTTAGCCGCCGAGGAAAGGCCCTTCATCGTGTTTTGCAGCCCGGTTTGAACGCCCGACTGTACTTCCAGCACCGGGGCCGTTACCACGAGTTGCGCCGAAGCTTTGCCGATGCTGAGGGCCAGAAAAGCCAGGCCCAGGATGGTTACTTTCGTTTTCATGATTTCCCCCTTTTGTTGAAATGATTACTTGCCCTCCCGCATTTCAGCGGCCACGAGCTTTATAGCCGTGGGCATATCACCTGTTTCACCAAACTTTTTGAACAGGCGTACTTTCTCACTTTCTTCCGTGGTGTAGGTCACGTATTCCTCCTTGGAAACCTCGATGGCATACACCTTCGACACGACTCCGCCCAGGCTGATAAATACCTCCGTGTAGCGGCCCCGCGTCGCTTTGTTGTCGCGGTTGATGCTTAGCACCAGGTCTTTTTCTTTGGGGGTAAGGGAGAGCAGCGCCTGTATCTCATCGAAGCGGTTGATGAACTTGCGCTGGTCGAGCAGAATCTTACAGTCCGAGTTGTTGATGATGGCATCCTTGACAATCTCGTTGCCGATGATGTCATCTATTTCCTGCGTTACTACGATGGCTTCTCCGAAGAATTTACGCACCGTCTTAAACAGGTATTTAATGTAAGCTGCCATGCCCGGCGTGGTGAGCGCCTTCCAGGCTTCCTCAATCAAAATCATCTTGCGAATGCCTTTCAGCTTCCGCATTTTGGAAATGAAGGTCTCCATAATAATCAGGGTAACCACCGGAAACAAGATGGGGTGGTCCTTGATATTGTCTAATTCAAAAACGATGAAGGGAGCGTTCACCAAGTCCAGCTCCTTTTCCGAGTTCAACAGGTAGTCATACTCCCCACCTTTGTAGTAAGGCTTCAGTACATAGATGAAATTATCTATGTCGAAATCCTTTTCCCGTACCTTATCTTCTTCCAGCAGCTTGCGGTAAGGGCCTTTCACGTACTCGTAAAACGAGTTGAAGCTTGGCTTAACGGCCGGGTTAGCTTCCAGCATGACGTAATAGGTGCTTACGGCCGTAGAGAGCGACACGTACTCTGACTGGCTTACGCTTTCGTCGTCCTTCTTCCAGAGTGCTTGCAGCAGCGTTTTGATGGATTCTTTCTTTTCCACGTCCAGCGCCCCGGAAATGATGAAAGGGTTGAAAGAAATCGGGTCGTTTTCCTCATAGGTGAAGTACACCCCCTACCAGCTCACACAGTCCCTTGTAGGAGTTGCCGGTATCGACAAGTAGGACGTGCGCGCCCTGCTCATAGTATTGCCGTACCATGTGGTTGGTGAAAAACGACTTGCCCGAGCCCGAGGGGCCGAGCACAAACTTGTTCCGGTTGAAGATGATTTGCCGCTTCATCGGCTCATCCGATATATCGACCAGTACCGGCTTGCCGGTGAGGCGGTCGGAAAGCTTGATGCCCTTCGTAGCGCCAGTGCTCCGGTAGTTGGTTTCCGAGGCCCAGAAGCAAACCGCCTGTTCAATGAAGGTGTAGAACGTTTCCTCCGAAGGGAAGTCGCCCGCGTTGCCCGGAATGCCGCCCCAATAGAGCTGTGCTATGTCCACGGTGTTTTGCCGGGGCTTGCAGTTCATGGCATTAAAAGCCGCGTTTACCTGCTTGCGCACTTCGGTCAGGTGTTCCTCGGTCTGGCCCCAGGTGAGCACGTTGCAATGCACCCGCGCCGGGCGGCGCTTGGTAGCTATCAGCTCGTTCAGGAACGAGTTATAGTATTCGTAGTTGATGGAGTTTTGCCGCGAGTAGAGGGACAGCGAGTTAAGCCGGTCCTTCTTCTGCTCAAACATCTTTACCGTCTTGGCCGTGTTATCCAGGAACACATATTGGTTCAGGATATGATTCGTGCCCAGCAGGAGCCCCAAGGGCGCAGCAAACGAAATCGGGAAGTCGGAATATTCGGTACTGTATTGCTCGTAGCGAATATCGGTTTCAACTGAAATCGGTAAATCGTCTAGGTTGGCCACCGAGAACATATTGCATATCTCGGTGCCAATCTTGAGCCCGTTGGTCAGGTCCAGGTCTACTTGTACCGCTTGGTCGGATAAGTCCAGGGCCAAGTACTTTTCCAGCAGGCCCGCCGCCTGCTCCGTGCCGGCCAGGCTCGTCGGAGGTCAGGCGGTGCGACTTGATGTAAGGCGCGTTGGTTGGCCCCACCCCTTCCAGCGTCCGTACGAATTGCCCGACGCTATCAAAGAATGCCTCCAGCTCCTTTTTGTCCAGCATCTCCTTGGGCACAATGTTGCGCCGGGCCAGCAGCCCCGACGCACTACCCCAATCGGGCCGCTCCGAGGCGCACTTGGTGATGTAGATGTAGCAAAAGTGGTTGAGGAACGGCCGCTCGTTGAAATGCCGCTCGTAGGAGGCCGAGAGCAAGGTTCTTTCGGCCTCGAAGCCCGGCGCATACTTATCCTCCACATACCAGTCCTGCTTGTGCACAACGGAATGGTCCGGCAGCAGCCGAACCGCCTTCACGAAGGCAGCTTGCAGCTGCTCGTAGTCCTGACGCGACAGCGTGAAGATTTCGGGCAGGTCCAGCCGAAAGGCTACCGTAACATCGGCATTCTTCGAGATTAGACAATCCTTTTCAACCTTGTAGATAGGCTGCTTGGATTCCAGGGAAGCGGAAGGCAGGACTTTGTTACTCATTGGGTAGAAAGCAACTTGGGTAGGATGCAACCAAAACCGGGCGCTATTCGCGCCCGGCCCGGTCCTCGTTGAGATGTTGGAATAAGCGGCTTTGCCGGTTGGTGATGTACTTAGGCGACGAGCGCCGCGCACTGGCTTTCATCAAGCCGTGCTCCCCGTACTTACGGTTGAGGGCGAAAACCCCGGCCCACATTCCCCCGCCCAGGGCGAAGGTGATGAGGATGGTAAGCACCAGCGGCACGCTTAGCATGTACATGGTCACGAACAAGGCGAACGTGAGGCCAATACCCGCCACTAGGAAGTAGATGTTGCTTCCCACCAAGCCCTTGAATTCAACGGGCTTGTTAATGCCACGATTCAGGTCGTAGAAGGGCATTGCCGCGGCCTACAGGAAGAAGGAGCGCACTACCGTTGCCACGATAACCAGAAAAATCATCGAGCCGAACCAGCTAACCGCCGTTTTCTGCGTGTCCTGGTCGCCCGCATTCCACTTCCCATACACTTTAATCGCTCCTACCAGGCCCAGCACTGCACCAATCGCATACATGAGCTTGGTGAGGGGGTCAAAGTAGCTCGTTACCTGCGTCGTGGCATCCTGGATGCCGGCAGTACCATTGCCTCCTTGCGCATAGATGACATGAGTGGCCAGCACCATAATGGCGGTAGAAAGGGTGCGGATAATGTGTTGCTTCTTCATGGGAAAGGAAAATGGTGTTGTAGAGGGAGAGAGAAGGGTGAAAAGGTTAATCAGGAATTAGCTCCGAAAAGCGCATTCAATTCTGCATTACTTTCTGCTACCTTATCAGCAACCTGGCTGGCCAAAGTGGTTTCCATTAGAGCCGCAGGAACAGCCGGCCGGTTGCCAGCTTGAGCCTGCGCGATAAACTCAACTACTGAAGTCGCTGTGAAAAGCTGTTCAGTAGCTACCGGAACCACGTCGGCGGGCAAAGCGATGGGCTCCTGAAACGTGAAGAGTAAGTCCGTATCATTCACCAGCTCTTCACTATAGGCTGTTTGGGCTTCTACGTGAGAAAAGGTACTGATGGTTTCAATAGGCGGTGATTCATTATTGTTTTTTTCAATAACACTTTCGGAATCATCTTCGGTTTCCTCCGTTGGCATTTCTACCGCCAGTTGGCGCGCACGAGCCGCTAGTTCGGTATCGACTGTATCTAGTTCTTCGGTGCGCTGCTCGTCGTACTCGGCAGCCGTATCGGTTTCCGTTTCGGCACCGCCGGCTGAATCCATCGGCACCGCGGCCGACTGGCCATCATCCAGGCCCGTAGCCGCCGCCGTAGAATCCGGCAGCGACCCGGTGACTTCCGCTACCTCCTGGCCGTCGGGTAGATTTTGCGCCGCGCCGGCTTCCGGCGCTTCCACGGCTTCCTTGGATTCCGTCGCCGTGGGCGTTGCCGAAACGAATGCCGACGTGGTACGCACCAGCGAGGACGGGCCAGAGGCCGCAGCGCCAGGCCCAGCGTTAGCGCCCGCGAGTTGAGCCCCTCCCCACCCTTCCGGGTAAAGAGAGCCCCTATTTCTTGCCGGTAGTACAGAAAGCCGACCACCGCATAGTAGAGCACGACGACGACTAGGACAAAGAGGGCAAAATCGCCCCAGGAATATTGTTTAAGCATCTGGAAAGGGGATTGTAGGATAAGCGTTTACTTCTTGCCTTGCCGCTGGCGCAGCTGCTTGGTAATGGCCTTTTGTATTTGCGCGTCGTTCTTGTCGATGAATTGCGCAATGATGTTATGCACGATGTCAGGCGGGGATGCCCCATTACCAACGATAGTGCCCAGCAGTAGCAAATACTGGTAGTGAGCATCCGTCAAGCGCATTGTGAATACCTTTTTATCGACCGACGGAGTGAAGAGCGAAGCCAGCTCAACCGTGCCTACCTCTACGGCAGAACCCGGTTCAGGTCCAGCATTCGGCGAATGTTCTACTTCCGGGACATTTTCCCCGTTTGGGACAGAAGCCACCGGGGCTACTGATGCTTTGGCCGCTGGCCCAGCGGCCAACGTGGGCGCAGGTTCAGGAACTGGTGCAGCAGGCGGCGCGGGTGTTGGTTCGGCCGCAGGCTCAAGCGCTGAGGTATTAGGTTCAGGGGCCGGAGCGGCAGCTTCCGGCGCAGGTGCAGCGGCAGGCTCAGGAGCAGCCGGGGCGACGGTTTCAGCGGCCGGGGCCACCGAAACATTTTCTCCCTTTTGTTCCTCATTTCCCGGTGTGGGTTCCGGTGCGGGCGCATTCTTGCTACCTTCCGCAGTCCCCGGCGCGGCGGAAATCCCCGCGCCGGTTAAGTGGTTGGTGGTTGCCGCCTTGCTTAGCATCTCATCCAAGGAGATTTTCGGCGCTTGTCCGCTTTTTGCTTTAGGTTTTGGCATGGGTGAAATGAATTTTAAAGTGTGTGCAGTAGGAATAAGAGCTATTCATCCAAAGCCGAAGCGGCTTCAACTGAAGTAGCAGCGGCCGGCAGTTCAATTGCCTTACCCGAGGGGTGGTTTGTCCAGGCCCCAGCACGGTATAGAGCATTTCCATAATCAGCTTGCCCAGGCCCAGCTTTTCAAGTTCGCGCTCGGGTAGCGAGAAAAGCGTAGAACGCTTTTCCTTGTAGCCAATTAGCAGCTCGACACGGCTTTGCAGCAAGGGCAAGCCCTTCTGCTGAAAAAACTCCTCTATCTTGTCGTAGGTGGCCTTTTTCTCCGACTTTACATAGCGGTTCCAGAAAGCGTAGTAGCCCAGCAAGTTCGATTCGTCGGGGTCTGGCTGAGCAGATTTCAGATAGTCGGACAGCACTTGCATGTAGCCCACCGTCGATGCAACGGTGCCTTGGTCGGCTTCCATCGGCAGAAAGATGTACTGAACCATGCGGAGTAGTTCAGGGAGGCCGGTGATGTTGATAGTACCAGGCGTATCTACCAAAATGAAGTCGAAACCTTGCTGTTCCAGGCTTTCGATGGAATCCACGGCCTTTTCCACGCTCGATATGCTGACCGGGTAAGGCGTGATGCCCTGATTGAGCAGTCGGTTTTTGAAAGCCTCGTCGGTGTTGATTTTCTGTAGCTCCTGATTGCGGTACACCTGAACGGTGTTTTGGGGATAGTCGCAATCCAGGATAGCCACTTTGTAGCCATAGACATAGGCCAGCGCCGAGGCGACGTGTACGCTGATGGTGGACTTACCAGCGCCACCCTTTTGGGTCGCAAAGGCAATTACTTTGGGTTCGCTCATGGGTCAGATTTTTAGTTGGGTGATAAACAAAGATAGGAGAAGCTTTGGAACCTCAAAGCCTCACAGCCTCAAAGATGCTTTGGGGTATGGCCTCATAATATCATGGCCTCACAGCCTCATAATATCTTAGCCTCATAGCCTCACTAGTTCACAGCCTCAAAATATCAAAGATGCTTTGCCTCACAGCTTCAAAATATCATAACCTCACAGCCTCAAAGTATCACAGCCTCAAATCTCCAAAACTCCAAAACCTCACAGCCTCAAAATATCAAGCCTAGTGAGTTGAGCTAATACGCTATCCCGCGAAAGGAGTTCTAGCCTCATAGCCTCATAATATCACAGCCTCACAGCCTCAAATACTCTTAGCCTCACAGCCTCAAAAACTGGCTTCTAGGAACGTCAACCAGCAAGCGGAGTAGCCTAGACCTTCTACCCTATCCATAGGCCCTATCAGCATTGCAATTGCAGCCTCATAGCCTCAAAGTATCATAGCCTCACAGCCTCATAATAGTTCTAGTGCTAGCTCCGTTCAACGACCGTTCAACGCCCCCGTTCTGATAGCTCGTTCTTTCGTCCAGCAAGCCATGCCATTGTATATACAAACTTCGTTTGCATCTTACAATGGCACCGCCAAGTTCGCAGGCTCACTTGGCTTGGCTTGCTAAAGCAAACGACCCCAAAAAGTAGCCGTAGAATAGATTTAGCCGTAGTTAAGCCAATTAGTAACCAAAAGGGAGAATGACCGCCGACACCGCCCCCGAAACCAAAGAGCCAGCCCGCGACAAGATGATACCTGTTCGCGTGACGGAGGATGAAAAAAGCAATAGAAACCAAGGCCAGTCAGGCGGGGTATAAAAGTGTATCAGCTTACCTACGCGACTTGGGCCAGGGCAGCGAGATAAAGGAAAAGCTATCCCCGGAGGTAAGGCGGCAGCTCGTAGGTATCGGCAACAACCTCAACCAGATTGCCAGGCTTGCCAATTCAGGCAAGCAGTTTCAGACCCACGAAGCCCAGCTAAATCAGGCCCTGACTACTATACTAGGTTTCCTCGCATGATTGCAAAAACAGTTACCGGAAGTGACTTCGAGGGAGCCCTGACTTACGGCGCAGGCTTACGGAAAGGCAAGGCAAAAGAGCCGGGCGAGGTGCAGCCTCTATACATTTCTAACGTGGTTGCTGCCTCCCCGCAACTCATGGCCCAGCAGATGCAGAGTGTTGCCGCCGAGAGCAAGCGCATACAGAAACCAGTGTGGCATACCGTGCTTTCGTGGAAGGCTGGCGAGGTGGTAACCGAGGCCCAAAAGGTTGCGGCCGTGAAGCGGTATTGTGAGCTGATGGGTGCTCCCGTTGACCGTCACCAGGTGGTCGTTTATGAGCACAAGGATAAAAAACACGCCCACGTCCACATTTACCTAAACCGGGTGCCCGTCGATGGAGGCCCCGCCCTGCGCACGAGTAACAATTTCTACCGGCAGCCGGCCATTACAAAGCAGATAAGCCAGGAGCTAGGGATGCAGCCGATACCCGAGCGCCGGCAAAGCATCAAGGACGTGGACCCGAGCAAAGAGTTAGCGCGGGGGCTATTCAGCAGGCCGTGCAGCGCCTGCTGGCTGAGCAGGGTAGGGGAGGGGAGCAGTGGTTCCAGGAGAAGCTAAGGCAGCAGCAAATCGACGTGCGCTACACCCACGATAAAGGCGGCATCCTGCGCGGGGTTAGTTTTGAACTGAACGGCGTGGCGGTGAAAGGCCAGGAAGTAGGCTGCAAAGGCGCGGACTTGCGCGAGTCATTCCAGGGCACCACGCCGCAGGTGCCGGTGCAGCAGGCCCCAGTGCCCGACCAACCCAAATCAGGGCAGAAAAAAGGGGCCCACGCCTCTAAAATAAACCTTTCCACTATTTACACTCTAACTACAAACCGACCGATGGAAGATGAAAAAGGACTAAAGAAGATAATGGAGTTCATGCGGCTTTTCGCCATTGTGCTGCTGGCCGTGAACATCTATTACTTCTGCTTCGGCTATTTTAAATCGATGGGATGGAGTCATAAAATCATTGAAACGATGATGGGCAACTTTACCCGAAATACCTTTCTGTTCAAGGCCAGTTGGATAAGCAAGGCAATGGCGACGGTCTTTCTGGCCCTGAGTTGCTTGGGCACGAAGGGCCGGGCCGACGAGAAGCTGCAAGGCAAAACGATTGTAGGCTATGCTCTGATAGGGCTGGCCCTCATGTTTGGCTCCGATGTGGTACGCTCCATTCCTATGAGCCCAGGACTGGCCACGCTCATCTACACGGCGGCCGTGAGTGGTGGGTTTCTGCTGCTGCTGAGCGCCGGGGCTTGGCTAAGCCGGTTGTTTAACAACGACCTGATGAAAGACGTGTTCAACAAGGAAAATGAATCTTTCCCCCAGGAGGAACGCCTGATTGAAAACGAGTATTCCTTCAATCTACGTACCGAGTACCGGCTAAAAGGCAAAACCCGCCAAGGCTGGCTGAACGTGGTAAACCCTTTCCGGGCAGTGGGGGTGCTAGGTACGCCAGGTTCGGGTAAGTCCTACGCGGTTATCAACGAGGCCATCCGGCAGCACTTGGCCAAGGGCTTCTCGATGTATGTCTACGACTACAAATTTGACGACCTGAGCATCATTTGCTACAATGCGCTGCTCAAAAATCAAGACAAGTTTGTAGACAAGGACGGTAAGCGGGTGCCGGTGGGCTTCTACGTTATCAACTTCGATAATCCGCGCAAAAGCCACCGCTGCAATCCCCTGCTGCCCGAGCTGATGACTGACATAGTGGATGCCTACGAAAGTGCCTCTACCATCATGCTCAACCTTAACAAGAGCTGGATTCAGAAGCAGGGTGATTTCTTTGTGGAGAGCCCGATAAACTTTGTGGCCGCTATCATCTGGTTTCTCAAACTGTATGAAAAAGGCAAGTATTGCACCTTCCCCACGTCATCGAATTTCTGAGCCGGGACTACGAAGAAATCTTCCCCGTACTGGCCTCTTACCCTGAGATTGAAAACTTGGTAAAGCCGTTCGTTTCGGCCTTCCAGAAGGACGCGATAGAGCAGCTAGAGGGGCAAATTGCCAGCGCCCGGATTCCGTTAGGCCGACTGGCTAGCCCACAGCTCTATTGGGTAATGTCGGGCAATGATTTTACGCTCGACATAAATAACCCGGAGGAGCCCAAGGTATTGTGCGTGGGCAACAACCCCGACCGCCAGGCCATCTACGGGGCCGCGTTGGGGCTATACAATGCCCGCCTCGTCAAGCTGGTAAATAAGAAGAATAAGCGCAAGTGCTCCATCATTATTGACGAGTTGCCCACGATTTACTTCAAGGGGCTAGATAACCTCATTGCCACGGCCCGAAGCAATCGGGTTAGCACCATCCTTGGCTTTCAGGACTTGTCGCAGCTTCAGCGCGACTACGGCCAGAAGGAAGCCGAGGTAATCCAAAACACGATTGGAACGTGGTTCAGTGGCCAGGTAGCCGGCAACACGGCCAAATACTTTTCCGAGCGCTTCGGCAAGGTGTTGCAGCAGCGCCAGAGCCTGAGCATTAATATGCGCGAAACGAGCACCAGCTTATCTACGCAGATGGATAGCATGGTGCCGGCCTCGACTATTGCCAATCTGACCCAGGGTAATTTTGTGGGTTCCATTGCGGATAACATCGGGAGTGAGGAAAACGACCAAAAGGTATTTCACGCCAAGATTAAGGTGGACGTGAAAGCTATTGACGCCGAGGTGAAGGCGTACCAGCCAATTCCTGACATAACCAGCTTCATTAACCCGGCAACGGGCGAGGATGAGGCAGAAGAAATGTTAAAGAGTAACTTTAATCGGATTAAAACCGATGTAAAGGAGCTTTGCCAGCGGGAGCTTACCCGGATAGGGAATGACCCGAACTTGCAGCACCTAATCAAGACAAAAGAAGCGTAACAATGGCAAAGGAAAAGCCCAGTGGACCGACTGAAAACCCCATGAGCGTGCGCGTAGGGAAGCGGCTGGTCATCATCCGCGAGGAACTAGGCCGCTTTCACGGAGAACACGCTTGGAGCCAGGCGCAGGTAGCCCAGCAGACGGGCCTAACCCAGAACATCATTCACCGGATGGAGAACGGCAAGGGCGGACAGATTGAGAACTGGTTAAAGGTTATGGCCCTTTATGAGAAGGAGGGCTATAACCTGAATTGGATACTGACCGAGAATAATAGCCTCGTCAGCAAGCTTCAGTTGCAAGACGCTACCCAGGATGCCGGCGCTTGTATCAGGGCCGAACTCCTAAAGAAACTCGACCAGTACGGTGAGGTCCACAACCGGGAGTTGGGTGAGCTTCGGAAGTTGCTGCTGAATGACAAGCTTAATTGGTGAAGTCAATCAAGCAACCCAATTTCAATAAAGGAGTAAGTTCGTAGGTAGGGACCGGGAAGGTTTCTACCTATTCTTTTTCCCGCCAAAATCCTATCATCCATAAATTCCTTTCCAATGACAGACGAAGCAGAAGCCCCGACCCCTACCACGCTTTACCTGAGCGCGGCTCCTACGTCCAATGGCAACATTAGCGGGGAAGCATTGCAGCCGGCCCAGGCCCACCACAGCTTGTACCAGCTCCAAGTAAACCCGAACAATCCCAACGAAGGCGTACTACTTCCGGCCCCGGAGCTGATGCCATGCTTTCGGCTAATGAATCGGTTTTGTCGTCAGCTTACCGGCTTGGCGGTCTGCCAAAACCCGGTCAGGACTTCCTCGACGTGCAGCAGCCCACGCGGGTTGAGAAAATCGGGGACAATTGGAAGGTAGCTGAAATGGGCTCCGTTAAGTTCAGCGCCGAGCAGAAGCCGGCCCTCAACGTATATGGTGAGGCGACACCCCAAGCCCGCGAGCAAGCTGCGCTGACCACCGAGGCCGAAGGCCTGGCTAACGAGGCTACCATCACGACGGGCGCTACTCGTACCGAAGCAAAAGCCGACCTGGAGGAAATTGCTAACCGCGCCGAGCAAGGCCTGGATGCAGGCATGGCCGCTTACGCCGACGAGCAGCGCGACAAAGCCGCGACGCTCACCGACGACACGACTACGGCCCAGCAGCCCGCCGCCGAGCAGCAGGCCCCGGCCGCAACGCCGGCAGCACCCGGTGCCCCGGAGGCCCCCGCCACTGAGCCCGTTGGAGAGCTGCACATCCAATGGAAGCAGAAAGGCGACGAGGTAGCCCCGCTGCTCGAAATGCGTGCCTACCTCGACCAGCTCAAAGAGGCCGGAGTAGCCGTAGGCGCTATGAAGATGGAGCGCGGCGAGGATGGAAAGCTTACCGGCAGTTTCGGCGTGAGCTACGACCCGGAATCCAACAAGCTAGGCCAGGCTCGAAGCCACCTTGCAGGGCCTCAAACAAGTTGGCAACGGCCTAGAGGTGGTCGAAAAGCCGGGCCAGGCTTCCGCCCGTCGGCAGGAAGTCGGCTACGATGACGACTACGAGCCTCAGCGCAGCAAGCAGGTAAAGAAGCTTTCGGTGTGAAGCAGTGGGACGCGCTGAGCGCCAACCTCACTGCCGTACCAAAAACGGCGCTGACCGTGCCGGAGCAGGTCCAGCAGAGCGCCGGTGAGCAGCGGGTAGAGCAGCTAGCCCAGGCGCAGGGCAAAACCAAGGAGCAGGTACTGAAGGAAGGAAAAAGCATCTTTGATATCGACACCAGCGGCAATCCCGCATCCGTGTTTCTAAAGAATTTTTACGCCCACCTCAACGGCAACCCCAAGACCCGGCAGACCTTGGAAGTTGATTATGATAAGACCCGCCAGCAGTTGCAGGCCCGCTTGCTGAAAAAGCCGGCTCCGCGCAGGCTCGACCAGGGCGACGACCAGGTGAAACAGGCTCCCCAGGGCCAGACGGCCAGCGGCCCCATAGCGCTCGCAGTAGCCGCCGCCACGCCGGCAGCACCAGGTGCCGCAGTGGCCCCGGAGCAGTCAGCCGCGGCGAAGGCCCCGACCTTGTTTCAAGCGGCCGACGTGCCGCAAAAAGTGCTGGCTTCGCTTGGCCTGAGCACCGCTGACCTAGAGCAGAAGGGCCAGCTTCAAAAGCTGCTGAGCGGCGAGAAAACCGACCTGCTATCTATGCAGGTAGCGGGCAAGGATGGGCAGGAAGCCGTGAAGTTTGAGGGTAAAATGGTGCTGCACCGCGAGGCCGACGGCACGGCCACCCTAAAAATTGAATTGCCCCAGGAGAAGCTCGTTATCCCGAACGAAATTGGCGGACAGCCCTTCACCCCGGAGCAGCGCCAGAAGCTCGAAACCGAGGGTAACGCGGGCCTCATTCGCGGCCTCAAGGACGAGAAGGGCCAGGAGTACAACGGCTACGTTTCAGTGGATAAAGCCATGAACAAAGTTGTCATTCTGCCAGAGAACAAAGTTACTTTGCATGACACCATCGCCGGAGTTAAGCTAACGAAAGAGCAGAGCCACGACCTGAAAGAAGGGAAGGCCGTGGACTTGTCTAACATGGCCAGCGCCGACGGAGGTAGAAAGTTCGATGGAACCGTGCAGGTAAACGCCGCCAAGGCGTGTATCGAAGTCCGGCCCGCCGCGCACGAGTTGCAGCAAGGCCAGAGCACCCGCGCCGAGCAGACGGTAAAAGGCACCACCCAGGCCGTAACCGTGGAAGCGCCGAAGGTGGAAGCTCCTAAAGTGCAGCGCGGACCGCGCCTCTAAAGTGCCGGCCGCAGTAGGCCGTTTTGCCCTCGTAGAAGCCCGAAAATGTGTTTTTCGGGCTTCTATCTTTTCCCCTTCACCCTAGCCCACCTATTGCACCATCATGGAACACGACCTGACTTTTCAGAAAATCAAGGAGCAAGTAGAACTCCCCGAACTGCTGACCCACTACGGCTATAACCTCAAAAAAGGGGAGGACTTAGGCAAAGGCAAATGGCACGTTTTCGAGGGGATGATACGCTTGTGGTTTTCAAAGGGCGGGGTAACGATTGGATGTACTTTAACAGTCACGATGACCGCGACAAAGGCAGTGTCATCGACTGGATGAAAAACCGGGTGAACTCCGGCCGCATCGTGGGCATCGACCAGCAACCCGGCCGCAACGTCTGGCAGACTGTGAACGACCATTTCCGGGCCTACCTGAACTTGCCCGAAGACCAGCGGCCCAAGCTGGAATTACCTCCCATCAGCATAACTGCACCCGGCGAGAAATTCCACAGCATCTACACCAAAGACTGCCGGCCGCTGGAAAATACCGCCTACTTGGAAAGCCGAGGTATTACCAGAAGCACGATACAAAATCCGCAGTTTGCCGGTCGAATCCTAAACCAGCTGCACACCGTGCAGAAGGAAGGAATGCCGGCTAAGACATTCGTAAACACAGCTTTTCCGGCTTACCACGAGGGGCGCGTAGTGGGCTTGGAACTGAAAGGGGAGGGCTACAAGGGCCAGGCCCCGGAGAGCGAGTTTTCCCGCTCGTTGTGGCTGAGTAAGCTACCCGAAGGCCGGCCCGCCGCGCATATGGTAGTGGCAGAATCTGCGCTCGATGCGTTGTCATACGCGCAACTGCACCCCGGCGAGAAAGCCCTGTATGCGTCCACGGCGGGCGTACTCACTCAAAACAAGATTTTTGAGATGAAGCGCCTGCTCAGCGAGGAACGGATTCCGAGTATCAGGGCTGCCTTCGACAACGACACCCAGGGCCACCACTACGACACGCGCCTACTCGCTGGCTTCGCCAGTGAGCAAAACCCGATGAAAGTAGTCCGGGAGCATAAGCATCTGCTGACCGTCGAAGTCACGGCCACTAACCCGGCCGGGGTGCAGGCGCTGACCAACCACCTCAAAGCATACAACGACCAGACCGCCCGCCAGTACCGCGACCAGGCCGGCGAAACCAACACCCAGGCCGTGAGCCAGACCCTGCGCGACGAGATGATAAGCTCGACGAAGCTAGGCCCCAATACTTATCAGTTTCACGTTCCAATGAACCGCGAGGCGTTGGGGGCATTCAACCAGGGCGCGACGCAAAGCCTAGCCTTTGAGCATAAGATTGAAATCGTCAAGAGCCAGGGCAAGGATTGGAACCAGGACTTGAAGCAGGACCAGATGCAGCAGGTAGTGAAGCGGGAGCTTGGCCCGGTGGACGAAAACCAGTACGGCTTTGGAATGGACCACTGGAAAAATGAGCCCATAGAAGGCGTTGGCAAAATTACCGCGCAGCACCAGGCACAGGCCGAGGCCCGCGAGAGGGAGAGCGACTGCTAACCGTGGAGTTTCGGGAGAGCCGGGATGAAATGTCCCAGCTCAGCACTTTGCAGCAGAACCTAGAGAAAGCGGGCCTGAGCATCGACCATTCGCTACGGTTGGAGGGTGCCCAGCCCCGCGAACTTGCTACCGAACTGACCTTGCGCTACCCGGTTGCTTCGGCCCAGCTCCCGGCCCTGAGTGCCGCCCTCGACGCACTGGCCACGAACCCCAAGGCCACGGTCATTGAGCCGGTGCAGGACCAAACGGAACGCCGGGAACTTGCCACCGCCCAGGAAATCGCACAGCAACAGAAGCGGGCGGAGCAGCAGCAGATACAGCCGAGTAATTCACCCAGTCAAGACCAGGCCCGGCGCGAGTTTATCGACGCGGCCGTGCCAGTGGCGCAATCGCTACGGGAAAACGGCGGAGGATTGCAGGCGGCCTACTTGCAACAGGTAAGCAAAAGCCTGCTCAAACAGCCGGAAATCAAACCACTGGACCAAGAGAATCTAGTTAAGGTACTGGCAAAGATTGACCAGGTGCCGGCTCTCAAAGACAGCCACAGCGTCGGCCAGCTACGCCAGGCCATGCAGGTACTCAATCCCCCAATCAAGCCGGAGCAGACGCAAACGCAGCAGCAGGAGCGCCGCCGCGGCCCCAAGCTTTAGGGTTCTGGTTAGCGGGGGCTGATTCCGCAGCGGGGGATAGGCAACGATGTAATCAGCGGCGTAGCCGGTTGCCGCTACCTGTTGGCCAAAGCATATCAGGCGTTCCCGGAAGCAGAGGCCCCACGGCGTTTGCGAATGCTGGATGCACTTGCTTAGTGCCTGCTTGTAGTCGTTGCCTAGCTCGTACTGGTTACCGTCCTCGTCAAGCACTACCCCGCGCTGCTCGTCATAAGGAAACGTGAATGAGTTGGCGAAAAACCCTTGTACTAACTGCTGGCCATTCGCTACTCGCTGCTGTACATCAGCAAAAAAATCCCATTCGTTTTTCATGATAGACCAGTGTTTGAATCAGTACAGCCCATACCCACGGTTTAACCCGCTAACGCATCAGTTCCGACTATAGGGCTAAAATTAGCATTAAAGCTCAATTCGGCAGCCCCTATATGCAGGAGCAGGGCAGCAGCAGGCGGTGCCGCAGGAACCCGAGCCGCCTAACTAGGGTCCCCTCAGGAAACGGAAAAAATCGCACGTTAAGGAAAGCGGGTTTCCGTGCTGCCTCGCCACCGCCGCCTCAACCGCCCTGACCGTTGCTATTTCTTTTCGCCCTCGGGAGGTGCCCATTCACGCCGACGGAGCCCGTGGGAAACGGGCCCGCTGCGGTAGGTTTCGTCCTAAAGACGGCAGTCCTGCGCCTATTACGAGCCGATAGCACCGCTAACTGTTCAACTTCTAACCAGGTAATACAAGCAGTCCGGCCTGATTAGGAACCGGCCTCCCACCAAATGGTTTGTCCCCAAGCAGTGCCCGATAAGTATGCTACCCCAGGGCCGCCAGGTAACACGTTCGATGGCAAATCTCCCGGCCGGAAAGTTTACTCCACAGCGCCACGTAAGCAGTCCTCGCGGCATTTTCTTCGGCCTGCTATCATACCCGGTTTTATTTATCTTTGCACGGCATACGGTGATGGATTTCCACCGCGAACCGCCGGGGCCCGGGTCCTGCGCTGATGATTCCTACTGAAACGGACGGCCACGCGGGCCGCCCGGGTAGCTCATCGTATCGTTCGCTTTCGTGCATCTCGCCCTTCTTTTTGCTGCCCGCGGCCCTGCCGCACCCGCTTTCCCCTTCTTTCCGCTTTTGCGTCCGCACCGGTGGGCCAACGGGCTGGCGTATGCGTGAGCTGCTGCAAGCCCTCGACACGCGCCTGCTGCTGTGGGCCAACGGCCACCACCACCCGCTTGGGGATGCGGTGATGTGGTGGGCCAGCCAAACCTTCACCTGGGTGCCCTTTTATGCCGCGCTGCTGGCGCTGCTGGCCGTGCGCTTTCGCCGCCGGGCGTGGCTGCTGCTGCCGCTGATTGCCGTGCTCCTCCTGCTCAGCGACCAGGTGGCCTCCGGCCTGTTCAAGCCTGGTTTCAGCGGCTGCGGCCCAGCCACGAGCCGGCGCTGGCCGGGCAGCTGCGCTACCTGCACGCCTACCGGGGCGGCACCTACGGCTTCGTGTCTTCGCACGCCAGCAACGTGTTTGCCCTGGCGTTCTACCTCTACTTCACGGCCCGCCGGCAACTTCCCTGGCTGGCCGGGGTGCTGTTTCCCTGGGCCGCGCTGGTGGCCTACAGCCGGGTGTACCTGGGCGTGCACTACCCTTCCGACGTGCTGGTGCCCGTGCTGGTGAGCCTGGTGCTTGCCTACGGGGTGAGCCGGCTGTACGCCTGGGGCGAAGCACGGCTGATGCCGCCCGTTCCGCCCCCACCAGCCTAGCAACGCGGGCCCGTCTCCGGCGGGGTGTCCCCTACGTTTTTCTTTTACCGTTTCCCGCTGTCCGTGTTTCCCTTTTCCATCCCGCGTCGTCTGTTTCTCGTCCTGCTGCTGCTGGCCGTGCCTTCCCTGCTGTTTGCCTGGGGCGCCTGGAGCCACCAGCGCATCAACCGCGCCGCCGTGCTGGCCCTGCCGCCGGAGCTGCGCACGTTCTTTTACAACCACGCCGACTTTGTGACGGAGGAGGCCGTGATGCCCGACGCGCGCAAGTTCGTGTTGCACGACCGGGCCGAGGGGCCGCGCCATTTCATCAACCTCGAAGCATACCCCGTGCCGCTGGACCAGCTGCCCCGCACGGCGGCCGAGGCGCGTAAGCTGTACGATGCGGCCACGCTGGCCAAAAACGGGACGCTGCCCTGGACCATTCAGGAGAACCTGGCGCAACTGACCCAGGCCATGAAAAACGGACGCAAAGACGAAATCCTGTTTCTGGCCGCCGACCTGGGCCACTACCTGGGCGATGCGCAAATGCCCCTGCACACGTCGGCAAACCACGACGGCCAGCTCACGGGCCAGACCGGCATCCACGCCTTCTTTGAAGGGCAGCTGCCCGAGCTGTTCGGCGCGGCCTACCGCTTCGACGTGGGCCCGGCCACGTACCTGCCCGACCCGGTGGCGGAAACCTGGCGTCTGCTGGCCGGGAGCTACGCCAGCGCCGACACGCTGCTGGCCGTGGAGCGGCAGCTGCAGGCCGCGGTGCCCGCAGCCGACCGCTACGAGCACGACGCGCAGGGCGCCATCCGCAAGACCCAGTTTAACGACGACTACCACGCTTCGGCCTACGCCACGCGCTACCACCAGGCCCTGGGCTCTTTCGTTGAGCGCCGGCTGCGGCTGGCCGTGCAGTCCACCGCCAACTTCTGGTTTACGGCCTGGGTGAACGCCGGCCGGCCCGACCTGCGCCGGCTGGACGCGGACTACGCCACGCGCAGCAACGCCCACAACCTGAAACACGAGCTGCGCCTGCTGAAAAAGGGGCGGTGGACCTGAAAACCAACCCGGAATTTTAGCGATGCGCCCCCATGACTGCTCTTTCTACCCTGCCCCTGCTGCCCGGCGGGTTGCCCCTGGATACGTTGCTGATGGTGTGGGGCAGCTGCCTGCTGTTCGGCTTCGTCCTCGGCGTGTACGACCGCCGGCTGGCCGCGCTGGGGCCCAGGCTGCCCTTCTACGTGCTGGGCATCGTCAGCTTTACGGCGTTCTTTCACGTGGTCTACGAGGGCCTGTTTCGCCACCTGGGCGGGGGCACCATCCTGCTCTACGGCCTGGGCAGCCTGCTGGTGGGGCTGCTGCTGGCCGCCGGGGGCTTTGGCTGGCCCGATTGACCTAAACCAAGCCTCTATCTTATCTGCACCTCTTCAGCACGTTTTATGAACCGTTCGGTGTTAGTGATTGGGCTGGGAGGCTTGCTGGGGTCCGTGAGCCGCTACTGGGTGCAGCAGTACTTTCTGCGCTACGTGCCGGTGGGCTTCCCCTGGGCACCTTCCTGGTGAACGTCAGCGGCTGCCTGCTCATCGGCCTGCTGCTGGGCTTCTTTGAGCGGCACACCGCCGCCCGCTGGCCTGGCGGCTGTTTCTGACCACGGGCTTCTGCGGGGGCTTCACCACGTTTTCCACGTTCGCCTACGAGAGCGTGACGCTGGCCCGCACCCACGAACTGCTGCTGCTCTTCGCCTACGCGGCCGGCAGCGTGCTGGTGGGCATGGTGGCCGCCTTCGCCGGGCTGTGGCTGGCGCGGTTTGTTTAATTCCACCCGGGCCTTATCTCCTCTCGCCATGCCGTACCACAAGATTCTGATTTACGCCGATGCCAGCCCGCAGGCCTACCACGCCGCGCGGGCCGGGCTGGACCTGGCCGCCGCCCTCGGCGCGGAGGCGGCTTTCGTGTGCGTGCTGGACGAGGCCCTGGCCATCGGCAACATCGACGCCGGCCAGACCCACCCGGAAGCGGAGGCCTTGCTGCTGGCCCGCGGCGAGGAGCTGCTCGACCAGCTCGCGGCACTGGCCTCGCCCGGGCTGCCGCTCACCCGCTTTCTGCCTTGGGGCTCGCCCGCCGAGCAGGTGCTGGCCACCGTGGAAGCCTGGCCGGCGGACCTGCTGGTGGTCGGCACCCAGGGCCGGCACGGCCTGCTGGGCCTGCTGCTGGGCGGCGCGGCCGAGCACCTGATGGAGCGCGCCCACTGCCCCGTGCTGGTGGTGCCGCTGCGCTAGCCCCCACTTCATTTTATCACGCTGCTAATCCCCCTTTCTGCTGTGGCCTTTCGCCCTCCCCGTCTTGCGCTCTTTCGGCCCGTGCTGGCCATGGACCAGGTCCCCCACCTGCTGTTTCTGGGCCGCTGGCTGCTGATATGCGCCGGCGTGGGCCTGCTGGTGGGCACCGCCTCGGCCGGCTTCCTGCTCGCCCTGGACTGGATTACCACCTGGCGCGAAGCCCACCGGTGGGTTATTGCGCTGCTGCCGGCCGCCGGCTTCGTCATCGGGGCCAGCTACTACTACCTGGGCCAGGGCGTGGTGAAGGGCAACAACCTGCTCATCGACGAGATTCACAACCCCCGTAAGGTCATCCCGCTGCGCATGGCCCCACTCGTGCTCTTCGGCACGCTGGCCACCCACCTGTTCGGCGGCTCGGCGGGCCGGGAGGGCACGGCGGTGCAGATGGGCGGCACCCTGGCCGACCAGCTCACCCGCCTGCTGGGGCTGCGGCCCCGCGACCGCAAGCTGCTGCTCATCGCCGGCATCAGCGCGGGCTTTGCCTCCGTGTTCGGCACGCCGCTGGCCGGGGCCGTGTTCGGGCTGGAAGTGTTTTGATTGGCTCCATTCGCTACGACGCCATCGTGCCGAGCTTTCTGGCCGCCGTGAGCGCCGACCTGGTGACCCGGGCCTGGGGCGTGGGCCACACGCAGTACGTGCAGGCTCGACGCGCCGGCCCTGGCGCCGGTGCCCCTGCTGCTGGCGGTGGGCTGCGGCATCCTGTTCGGGCTCACGGCGCGCGGCTTCGCCGGCCTCACCCACGAAATCACGCGCCTGTTCAAGCGCATCGCCTACCCGCCGCTGCGGCCCGTGGTGGGGGGCGGGCTGGTGGCGCTGGCCGTCTTCGCGCTGGGCACCACCAAGTACATCGGCCTAGGCGTGCCCACCATCGTAGCCGCTTTTCAGGCCCCGCTGCCGCCGCAGGATTTCGTGCTGAAGCTGGTGCTCACGGCCCTCACGCTGGGCTGCGGCTTCAAGGGCGGCGAGGTCACGCCCCTGTTTTTCATTGGCGCGGCGCTGGGCTCGGCCCTGGCCCTGGTGCTGCCGCTGCCGGTGGCGCTGCTGGCGGGCATGGGCTTCGTGGCCGTGTTTGCGGGGGCGGCCAATACGCCGCTGGCCTGCACCTTCATGGGCCTGGAACTCTTCGGCGCCCACGCCGGGGTGTACCTAGCGCTGGCCTGCGCGGCCTCCTACCTGTTTTCGGGCCACTGGGCATCTATTCTTCGCAGGTCATCGGCCACGCCAAGCACCTGCGCCACGGCCGCGAGCAGGGCCGGCAGCTGGGCGAAATCCCCGAACACCGCAAAAATGGGCCGCCCCCAAAGGCGGCCCGCAACCCCACCCCATGAAGCGTCACATTCCCCAACCCCACGTTCCCTACACCGTGCTGCGGCTTTACTTTCAGCACGGTGCCCCGTCAGCGGCCGGCAGGGCTGGCGCCGCCTGCTGGGCCGCCCGCTGGCCCACGAGCTGCTCAAGGCCGCCAAAGCGCAGGGCATCGAGCAGGCCATTGCCTTCAACGTGACGGCCGGCTACCTGGCCGGCGACGCGCTACCACGGCCACCACGAGCACATGCCGCTCAAACACCCGCAGTGCGTGGAACTGATTGACCACCCCGACCAGATTGCCGGCTTTCTGGAGCGCAACCAGGCCTTGCTGGCGCAGGTGCGCGTGCTGCTGCGCGACAGCGACAACGCGGAACCGCTTCGGTAGCCGGCACTCCTAACTGATTTGGTGGTGTCGCTGCCCGACAAGCGGCTAGCTTATCCCCGATTGGCTTTTCTTCGGTTCGGACCAGTGCCAGGTACCCCGCTACGCCCAGCGCCACGGCGGCCGCCAGCCCGAACGTAAGGCCCGGCCCGCGAAACTGCCAGAGCAAGCCGCGCCGGCGCTGGCCCCGAGAGCAGCCAGGCTGCTCAGCCCACCTAACGTACCCAAAGCCGCCCCGGTATCGGCCCGAGCGCACAGCGTGCTGACCCAGGCCGCCCACGCCCTCGGTAGCGGCGGCGTACAGGCCATACAAGCCAGAGCACCGCGAAGGCCCAGCCTTCGCGCACGAACGCCATGCCGCCGTACACCCCCGCAAACACCAGCAAGCCGGCGGCCAGCAGCCGGCGCGGCCAGGCGGTCGGCCAGGTAGCCCAGGGGCCACGCGCTGAGCACGTACGTGACGTTGTAGAGAATGTAGAGGCCGATGACGGCCGTAGCCGACAGGCCGCGCTGCCGGGCCAGCAGCAGCAAAAAGGCATCGGAGCTGTTGAACAAGGCAAACACCAGCAGCCCGCCCACCACCCGCCGGTAAGGCAGTGGCGCGGCCCGCCAGTAGCGAAACGAGGCCCAGAACGGCACCACCGGCCGCCCCGACGGCACGGCCCGCCGCTCGCGCAGTGCCAGGGTGAGGCCCACCGCCAGCACGCCCGGCACGAAGGCCCACAGAAACAGCGGCCGGTACTGCCGGATGCGCCGCCAGCCAGCCCAGTGCCGCGAGCGGGCCAAACACCGCGCCCAGCGTGTCCATGGAACGGTGAAAGCCGAACACCTTGCCCCGGTCGGCGGGCGTGGTTTCGTCGGCGAGCAGGGCGTCGCGCGCCGGTGCGCGCAGGCCCTTGCCCAGCCGGTCCACGGTGCGGGCCAGGAGCACCCCGGCCGGGGTGGCCAGTACCGCCAGCAGCGGCGGACAGGGCGCAGCCCATAGCCCCACTGCACAAAGGGCACGCGCCGCCCCAGCCGGTCCGACCATTGGCCGAAATAGCCCTTGCTCAAGCCGGCCACGGCTTCGGCCACGCCTTCGAGCAGGCCAATGAAAAACACCGAAAAGCCGATGGATTGCAGGTACAGCGGCATCACCGGGTAGAGCATCTCACTGGCCAGGTCCGGCGAACAGGCTGATGAGCGAGAGCAGCCACACGGCGCGGGTCAGGTAGCGGAAACGGGACATCGGGGCGGTGGGGAAAGGTGA
>NZ_JBHTEK010000005.1:0-134336 GCF_042665855.1 Hymenobacter humi
AGTCGAAGCATCACTACCGCGCCATCTGTCATGCTCAGGCACGAAGCATCTTCTCCCGGCTCACCGATTCGTACAAACGTGAGAAGGTCCTTCGCGCTGCTCAGGATGACAGCCGTAGCGTGCAAGATGCTTCGACCAACTCAGCGTGGTCTCCCATTTTACTGCCTATGCGGTTGAGCTACTTCCGTGGTTCAACCTTGAAATCTTACAAGTGCCCCTGGCTCAATATTCAGTAATTGCGCATGCGGGCATTAAGGTGCTAAAGCCATTGGGCAGACGCCTACCGGGCCGGAGTGCTGAGCAGGTCCGGGAGTCCTTTACGTTGAGCCGCGCAAACTTTTGGACTCGGCTGAAGCGTGCGGTTGTTTGCTCCAGGCTCGTCGTCTTTCGGCAGCCGGTCGGGTACCTGGGTTTGCAGCCGCTCAAAGACGGTGGCGGCAATGTCCATGTAGCCGAGCAGTAGCAGGTAGAGCTGTTTTTTCTCGTCATCGGCGTAGCCTTTTACGCGAATGGCTTTGGTCAGCGTGTCGAGTTGCGTGGTTTCGTCGATAAACAAGTCCTGAAGCGCGCGACGTTGCCGCCAAAAGCCGTCAAGCTGCTCGGCGCTGGCCGTTGATGTAGAAAAGGGAAATTCCAGGGTAAAAGCTACAGCCTGGACAAACTTTGCCTCGGCCTCATACACGGTGGCCAGGTGCTTTTGAAGACTGGTCCACAACCCTGTCCGGGCTTTGTCGAAGGTGCTGGAGACGGTCGGGGCGTTTTCACTCATGGGAATGGCTCGAATGGGTAACGCTACAAAGGTACCCGCCAAAGGCCCTGCTGTTGAGCCCGTGGCTCAACCTGCCCGAGAGGCAGGCGGCCATTTGCGCCGAGGAAATGTATGCTGACTGACAGTAAATCCTCGAGTTGCTTGAGAAGATATTGATACAGCGGGTTTGGTGTGCAATCAGTAACCGTCGAGTAATTTGCAGGCAGGGATGAATTCGTAATTGCGCCCGACTGCTGCAAAAACGATGGCCAATTACATGGCTTATTGCCAAAAGCTAGCCGCTATATCTGATTTCACTACATGAAGAATAATCTACCTTTTTACTCCGTCCGCCAGGGATTATTACTGAGTGCCTGCCTTTTCGCGTCGCTCTTTTCTTTTCGAGTGAGCGCGCAAACGTTTGCCAAAGGCGCCGATACCGGCTGGCTTCAGCAGATGGAAGCCAACAACTACCTGTTTTACAACGACCAGGGCGTGCAGCAAGACTGCTTTCAAATCCTGAAAGACAAAGGCATCAACTCCATCCGGCTGCGCGTGTGGGTCAATCCGTCGATGGTGGACTGGGTGAACGGCCATTGCAGTCCCGCCGAGGTGGTGACCATGGCCACGCGAGCCAAAAACATGGGTTTCCGCATCATGATTGACTTCCACTACAGCGACAGCTGGGCCGACCCAAGCAAGCAAACCAAGCCCGCCGCCTGGGCCAGCCACAGCTTCCCGCAATTGCTGGACGATGTGTACAACCATACCTACAGCGTGATGAACGCACTGAAGGCCAACGGCGTGACTCGGAATGGGTGCAGGTGGGCAACGAGATACCCAACGGCCTGCTCTGGCCCGAAGGCAGCACCTCCAATTTTGCCCAGCTCACCCAGTTCCTCAACAAGGGCTACGACGCCGTGAAGGCCGTGAGCGCCACCTCGAAGGTGGTGGTGCACCTCGACAAGGGCAACGACAACGCGCGCTTCCGCTCGTTCTTCGACCGCCTCACCACCAACGGCGGCAAGTACGACGTCATCGGCATGTCGTATTACCCCTACTGGCTCAACCAGGACTACACGGCTTCCATCAGCAGCCTGCAGTACAACCTGACCGACATGGCCAGCCGCTACGGCAAGGAAGTGGTGGTGGCGGAAGTGGGCGGCGACTGCACCAACGCGCCCCAGAACGCCTACGACATGCTGGTGGCCGTGCAAAACGCTGTCTTTGCCGTGCCGAACAGCAAGGGCCTGGGCCTGTTTTACTGGGAACCCGAAGGCTACCGCAGCTTCAGCGGCTACCAGCTTAGCGCCTGGGGCAACGACGGCAAGCCTCGCCTGCACTAAACGCATTTCTGGTGACGCCCGCCATGCCGGCTCCCCCGCCCCCAGCACCAACCTGGTGGCCAATCCCGGCTTCGAGGCCAACGGGGCCGCCACCCAAACCCCCACAGGCTGGACCAGTTGGGCCAATACCACCGCCAACTACGCGGCCGACTATACCGAAACAGGCGGCCAGGCCAGCACCTACCGCCTCACGCACTGGCTGGGCTCGGCCTACCAGGCAAGCACCTACCAGCTGAAAACCGGCCTGCCGACTGGCACCTATACCCTCAAGGCCTGGGTGCAGAACGGCGGGGGCCAGAACGTTTGCCAGCTCTACGCCAAGAACTTCGGCGGCACCGAGAAGAACCTCGCCCTGCCCGTTACCAGCACCTGGACCCAGATTCAGATTACGGGCATTCAGGTGAGCAACGGCCAGTGCGAAATCGGCCTCTGGTCCGATGCCAACGCCGGCAACTGGTGCAGCATCGACAACGTGGAGCTCATCTCGACGAGCACGGTTACGGCAGCAGCTAAGACTTTAACGGACTCAAACACCAGCCTCTATCCAAATCCGGTGGCTGAGTCGCTCACCCTAAAGCTTCCCGCCGGTCTGGCCGCCGCGACCATTCGCATCTACTCGGCCACCGGGCAAATCGTATTCACCCAGGCCCTCACGGCCACGGGGCAGCGCGTGGACACGTCGCGCCTGCCCACCGGTATCTACCGCTGCGGCTGCTGGGCAACGGACGAACCGAAACGCACAAGTTCGTCAAGCTGTAGCGCCCTCCGCGTGATAAGCGGAAGGGCCAACATAGTAGCTTCCACGCAGAAGCCAAGGCCCCGACCTATGCCCTACATTGCCATATGGCTGCTGCGCTGGAACGCCTGCCCAACCGCGGCAGTATCGGTGTAGACCTGGAAGTGCGCCACTTTGCCATCGCGCAGGCGTAGGACGTGGGCCCACTCCTCTTCCATTGGCTGCCCAGTGGCGCGAACGTGGCCTTTGCCGTAACCCAGGGCCACTACAGTATCGCCTTGGGCGATGCACTCCTGCACTTCAAAGCGCTCAAAATCCATGGCCTCGTGCAGCTTGGCAAAGAACCGGCCCACTTCTTCCTTGCCCCGGTACACGCCGGCATAGGGTATAAGCGCCGCCGAGCCGGGAACAATGAATTCAATGTCTTCGGTGTACAATTTCAGCAGGTTAGCAATGTCGCCTTTGCTAAACAGGGCGTATCCCTCCTGCGCTACTTGGGTGTTTTGCTGCTCGTTCATGGCTGGGGAGTTGGAATAAGTGAGTTTTCTGGAGCGTCTTTTCCTTGCGCTTTCGGCAACCGCTTCTTTAGAAGGTTGAGCTAACTCAAGCCGCAGAGATAAGGCTCTCTAGGTCAATGCCGTCGCTCTGTGAATTTAACCAAATTTGCGCTGCTTTGCAAGAGGTATTCCTGCGAGCCGCCTGGTGGGGCTGCCCCTAATAAATAGAAAGCAATGCCATACCATCGGGGTGCAGACGAGCATTGGTGGACCAACTTTATTCCCTAGACTTCACAATGAAGGCCTTCAGCTTAGGGAGGCAAAGCAGCATGGCTCAATTCCATGCTGGCACGGTATGATAAAGACGCGAAAATATTGTAACTTAATAATGAGATTAGCAGTCGCTTGTGCTTGGTGGAGCCAGGTAGGGCGTTGCGTGACTTAGATGATTGGCCTGATTCCACGTTGAATTCTGTCCTGAGCCATGGCTTTCTTTTCACCTTCCGGGCGGTGGAGCCGCCTTCGCATATCCGCCCGCTGGGTGAAGTATGGATTATGCAGTTGGTTTTTCTGTTTTCCGGTGCGGTGCCGGCGCCTCCTAAAAAAAGCTTCGCACCAAGAATGTCATCATCGTGGTCATCGACGGGCCCCGGTATTCCGAAACCTGGGGCAAGGTGCCGGGCCTCATTCCCAACATGGCCACCCGGCTCAAGCCGCGGGGGGTGTTCTTTCCCAACTTCTACAACAAAGGATTCACGTACACCAATTCAGGCCACGTGGCCCTGACCACGGGCATCAACCAGCCGATTGACAATTTTGACCAGGAACTGCCGGCGCAGCCGTCCATATTCCAGCTCTGGCGCAAGGCCACCGGCAAGCCCGCGACTGCCGCCTGGCTCATCACCAGCAAAGACAAGCTGCACATACTGGCCAACACCCTGAACCCGGAGTGGGCTGACCAGTACCCTCCTTCCATCGACTGTGGCGTGAGCGGGCCCGGCACCGGCTACCGCGCCGACTCCTCACCCTGGTGGCCGTCAAGCGCATTCTCACGACCTACAGCCCCAACCTGGTGCTCATCAATTTCATGGAGCCCGATGGTTTTGCTCACGCCGCCAACTGGCCGTACTACCTCCGGGGCATCGAGCGCGACGACCGCTACGTCATGCAGCTTTACGACTTTCTACGCAAGAGCAAAACCTACCGCAACAACACGGCCTTGTTCATCACCAACGACCACGGCCGCCACCTCGATGGCATTGGGGCGGGGTGGGTAGAGCACGGCGATGGCTGCGAGGGCTGCCGCCACATCAGCCTACTGGCCCTGGGGCCTGATTTCAAACAAGGACGGACGATAGCTGATACCACTACCCTGGTAGACATCCCGTCCACCATCGCTACTATGCTGGGCTTGCCTTTCCCACAAGGCCAGGGCAAATCCATCGGCGGTCTTTTTAAGCGTTGAAAACCATGAGTATTAGACCGGGCGCCTAAACGCTTTCAGGCCGCTCCGCCGTTGGGCAATGCCCTCGTTGCGTAGTTCCCCGAACGGCCGCCCGGCGCTTTCCTACTGCTGCGATGCATGCGCTGCTACAGGTTCTGGCTAGCTTCGTCCTGCTGCTTTTTCAGCCGGTAGCGGCTCCTGTCGGCCTGGTGCAGCCGTCGGGCTCATCCCCTTCCGCTAATCCTTTCTTTGCTAAGGAATCCCTTGTTGAGCTCACGCTGACTTTACCGCACGACTGCATCCTCAATGACCGCGGGCCCTCCCCGGGTACCCATTCGGCTGCGCTTTCCTATCAGGAGGCCAATGGCGCCCCGCGGTCGGTTCCGGTACTGGTTCAGGTGCGCGGCAACCGCCGCAAAGACCCCGCCGTGTGCGACTTTCCGCCGCTGCTGGTCATCTTCCCGCCCGCTTCGAGGACCGGTACGATATTCGGTCCGGTCGAGGAGCTGAAACTGACCACCCACTGCCTTTCAGATACCTATACGCTACGAGAATACCTGGTGTATAAGCTCTACAACGTCCTGACGGACTTCAGCTACCGGGTGCGGTTGTGCCGCATCACCTACCAGGATGCCGAAAGACGAGAGAAGGCCTCGGTGCACTACGGCTTTTTCCTGGAGAATACCGGTGCGCTGGCCCAGCGCAATCAGGCCAAGGCGGTGCCCAAGCAGCTGTTTATCACCATGGATAATCTGGACCAGACCACCGCCGCGACCATGACCATTTTCCAATACATGATTGGCAACACGGACTGGTCGGTTCCTTTTCGCCACAACATCCGGCTCCTGACTCAAAACGTGCAGACCCCGCCCCTGCCGGTGGCGTATGATTTTGATTATTCCGGACTAGTGATGGCCCCATATGCCGTGCCGCCCGAGCAGCTGGGCATTACCTCGGTCCGGCAGCGTCTTTATCGGGGCTTTGACTTCCCGCCGGCAACCTTCGCCCATGTGCGCGACATGTTCAACGCCCGCCGGGCTGCGCTGTACGACGTGTACCTCCGCTGCCCTTACCTCAGCGCCGAAGAACAGGAGTTTGCCACCCGCTACCTCAATGGGTTTTACAAGGTGCTCAACGACCCCAAGGACTTCGAGCGCAACATCGTGCGGGTGGGGCGCCGCAACCAGAAGCAGTACACCCACATCCGCGGCTACGATTAAAGTTGAGCCAGCGAAACGTGCGGGGCTACGTGTTTATAATCGGATGGGCATCGAAGTAGTGCCACACCCACCGCAGCACGGCCACGCTGCCCCAGGCCACTAGCCCAAACACCACCAAAAAGCCCAATAGCAGGAGTGCCACCAGCCCCTTGCCGCTGCCCCGGTGCCGGCCTTCGGCATAATGGCGCCGCAGCAGGGCCACGTTGCGCTCATTGCTTTTGTAGGCGAAATCAAACAGGTTGCCCAGGATGGGAATGGCGCCCACCACGGTATCGAGCAGGATGTTGAGGGCCATGCGCACCACCACCGCGCCGCTGGCCCCGTGGCGCAGCATGGTCAGTAGCAGCGTGACCGAAACGGCCATGGTCGATAAATCGCCGACCACGGGCAGCAGTCCCAGCAAGGGGTCGAGCCCAAACCGGAACCGCGTGCCGGGCAGCTGAAACTGGCTGTCCATTAAGCGGGCCACGCGCGCCACCCAGCGCAGCCGCTCATCGGCCTCAAAAGGCGGAGACTGGTGCGGACGATTGGGCTGGAGCATGTACTTGAATGTGTTGATTATTGACGCCTATGCGCCACTCTGCAAACGAAGGACGCTGCTGCTAGCAAATGGCCCGATGCTGCTTTGTCAAGCTGGAGTACCTGGAATTAGCTCACCGCGGCTACTCCCCGACGAGACAGCACCTTTCGGCATGAGGTACTGGTTGTACCAGGCCAGGTAGCGGGCGTAGCGGTCTTTCACGTAGCTGGGGGTGGTGATGCCGTGAAACTGCCCAGGATAGATTACCAGCTGGGTGGGCACGTTCAGGCTCTTCAGCGCTTGGTACATCTGCTCGGTGTTGAGCAAGGGCACGTTGTAATCCTTCTCCCCGCACACAAAGAGCGTGGGCGTTTTGATGCGGTCGGCGTGGAAGAAGGGGTAGGAAACGCGCATGTACACGTCGGGATTTTTCCAGGGTGTGCCCAGCTCGGTTTCGTAGTCCCGGATGTACTGGTCGGTGCCGTAGCCGGCCAGCACGTTGGCGATGCTGGCGCCGCTCACGGCGGCTTTGAAGCGCTGGTCGCGCGCGATAACCTGGTCGGTCATGATGCCGCCGTAGCTCCAGCCGCCCACGCCCAGGCGCTCGGGGTCGGCCAGGCCCTGCGCCACGGCGTAGTCCACCACGGCCAGCACGTCGTCGGTGTCCTTGTTGCCCCAGTCGGCATAAATAGCCTTGCTGTACTCCAGGCCCCGGCCCGAGCTTCCGCGCGGATTGGCCACCACCACGGCGTAGCCGTTGGCGGCGAAATACTGCCACTCAAACGAAAACCCGTGCCCAAACTGTGCCACCGGTCCTCCATGTATACGCAGGAGCGTGGGATACTTGCGGCCCGCCGCATACCCCACGGGCTTCACCATAAAGCCGCTCACGAGCGTGCCGTCCTTGCTCTTGGCCTGGATGGGCTCGACGGCGCCGAGCGTAATGCCGCGCAGCCACGTATCGTTTTGCTTGGATAGGGCCGCAGCGCCGCTTTTTGCTGAGGGCATACACTTCGGTAGGCTGCTGAGCCTGGCTGCTGAGCACCACCAACTGCCCGGTGCGGGCCAGCGAAAAGTCGTTTACCTCCCGGGCACCGGCCAGCACCCGCTCAATTTTGCCGCCCGCGACTGGAACGCGCGCCAGCGATAAGGCGCGGTCGTCTTCGAGCAGAAAGTACAGGCTCTTGCCATCGCGCGCCCATTGCGGCTTGGTGGTGTTGCGGTCGAGGCCGGCGGTGAGGGCGCGGGCGGGCCCGCCACTCACGGGCACCACCATCAGCTGGTGCAGGGCATACACGAGCTGCTCCCGCGGGCCGCCTTGCACAAAGGCGATGGTACGTCCGTCGGGGCTCCAGGCCGGGCGGCTGCCGTAGCCGGGGCGCTATCGGGCACTTCGTTGGTGAGCAGAGGCCGGGCGGTGGCGCCGGCCTGGGCATCGATGAGGTACAGGTCGAAGTTGTCGTGCCGGTCGGGGTCGGGGCCGCGTTTGCTGGAAAACACCAGCCTGCTTGCCGTCGGGGCTCCAGGCCGGCAGGTGCTCGTCGTACTGGCCCGGGGTGAGGTTGACGAGCTTGCGGCTGGCTACGTCGAACACGTAGAGGTGCTGACGCTGCTTGTTGAGGTAGCCATCGATGTCCTGCTTGAACTGGAACCGGTCGATGACGATGGGCGGTGCGGTTTTCTTTTGGTTTTCTGGGCGGCCGTGAGCGAGTCGGGGTCGGCGTCGCGGATGATGAGCGCCAGACGCAGACCATCGGGCGACCACACGTAGTCCGAGACGCTGCCCTTGAGCTTCGTGACTTTCTCGGCTTCCCCGCCCGCGCGGTTGAGCAGCCAGAGCTGGGCGTCGCCGCCATCTTCCTCGCCGCGGCTCGACACGAAGCTTAGGTATTTGCCGTCGGGGCTGAAGCGGGGCTTGCTCTCGCTGCTCGGGCTGGTGGTCACGCGCAGGTTCTGGGAGCCGTCGGTGCGGGCCATCCACACGTCCGCATCCCGTTTATCAGTGGCCGAATCGGCGCGGGTGACGGTGTAAGCGGCCCATACGCCATCGGGCGAAAGCTGCGGGTCGGCCACGTCCCGCATCCGGCTCAAGTCGCTTAGCCTCAGGGCCCGCGGGGCGGTCTGGGCCAGAAGCGTGGTTGAGGGCAGCGAAAGAGCCGCGAGCAAAGTCAGGGTATAAAGTCTCATATCAATATGCAAGAAAACAGGCCGGCAATGGGCAGGCGCATCCGTTTGGCGAAGCTACGGCGCCCTGCCGCATTTGCGCGAATGTAGCAGGGCAAGCATCCTGATTGTCACCTTCTATATGAGATAGGCTCGCCCGGGGTGGCCCTCCAATCGAGCATTTGAGCACGACTCCAAACTACTCCCTCTACCAGCACGGCTAAAACAGCAGCTTACCATGTCTGCCCTTCATTTCCCCATTACTGCCGACCTTTGCGGAAATATACCTTCACCTATTCTTCTGCTTTCTGGTTATGGCTGATGATTCGTCGCGTTTGTATTTCGAGAATTCTGTGGGCCGGGTATCCGAAAAAGCGGTGGGCCGCCGGGGAGGCCACGTGATAGTAGAGTACCATGCCGGCCCCCGCCGTATGGGCGAGCTTCAGACCTTGCTTGGCCACGCCAAGCAGGCTGCTAACCCGCCGCGGCTGGCACAAATTCCTCGGTGACCAGCGACTGCTCTCTCCTTCACCGACGAAGAGTTTGAGTGGCTTTCGCAGTACTGGCTCCAAATGGCCCAACAGCGCAACCGGGCCTGTTACGGTGCCGTGCTGCTGCCTACGCCCGTTTTCGCCACTCTGCCCAGCGAGCAAGTCAGCAGCGAGGGGCAGGTGGCGGCCATGACGTACCGGCTCTTTGAGGACCACGCCTCTGCCGAAGAGTGGCTGGGTTCTTTGCCTTAATTATCAGGGAGAGTTCTCTGAATTAAATTGAACTATTGAAATAGTCAACTTGGTGAAATAACCAATTTCTTAACGAATATGGGTTATAAAGAGATTCAAACAGTAATCAATATAGCGCAGCTCAAATAACAGCTCAATTAGGTGATTAAGTATAGAGTAATCACCTCTTATTCGAGCCAGAAATGTTGCGCAGGTTTTATTAAAACAAATAGTACTAATTGGTACAAACTGCATTAGGGCTTTGTACCAATTTAGACTGCATATTGAGTTGTGTGATAAATTTATCTTAGTTACTCCTAGAACTCGGTATATAACTTTTGGCACTCCAGAATCTTTAGCTGCGCCATGGTTCAAAAGCTTTACTTTCAAGTTATTAATTCATATTAAATAATTTGCTTGAGGTATATATAAAGTAGCTTTAACAAGCTCCATTGGTCGCTCGAGACTCAGGTATAAATACCTCCCGGTTGATACCACTTTAAGTCTGAATAGCACACCATAAATTGGATAGAGCCAAGGCATAAAATGCCCTGGCATACCAGTTATCTATTGGCTGATAACTGTAACTCAAGGCTAATTATAGCAAGGCATAACAGCTGATTGGACCAGCTACATCAGGCTGTTTCCATTCATGGCTGCCGTAGGGCTAACTTCAGTATTATATATATTGATTAACTTGGTTAATCTCCTGTATTTCAGTTGCCTGAGAATGTTTCAGGCTAGTTCAATATGCATGGCAGCATCAATTAATTAGGTGCTCAAATTGTTGAGCAGAACGCCTTAAGGGGCGATTTGCCCAAAATTGTACTTACAACATTTTGGCATCGTGGCACTGTCGGGGTTATGTTGCTGTTAAGCGCAACACTCGACCCGCCAGATGTATGCTGCTGCCCAAATGGGCCTATATGGTGACGGGGACGGGCTTCGGCCGCTGCGAATACGGCTTAACCAGCGCCGATTTCTTGGACTTAACCAACCCCTTATACCATGAACACCTTTACAAAATGGGCCTGCTTGCTTCTTGGGGCAAGCCCTGTCTTAGCCAGTGCCCAAAGCACCCTCCCTGTAAAAACGGATTCCATCGTGGCGAATGGCGTCGCCAACAAGTTTGGCATCAACCTCAACGCTGGCATGGACGCCGACGCGAACCGGGCCGGCGGCGCGCGTCCGCTGGCTCAGGCCTTGAAGGAAATGGGCGCACGCCGGTTGCGCTTCCCCGGGGGCGAGAAGTCAAACTTTTACGTGTGGGCCTCCGCGCCGTATTCCTCGGCTGCCTCGGCGCACTGGGTGCCCGGCAGCTATTATGCCGGCGTGTCCCAAAACACCCAGAACGTTGACCAATTTATGACCATGTGCTCGGAGGCGGGGGCCCAGGCGCATATCAACGTGGCGTATAACCCCGCCGCAGGCCTCGATGAGCAAGTGGCCGCCGCGTGGGTCCGGTATGCCAACCTCACGAAGGGCTACGCCATCAAGTACTGGGAAGTGGGCAACGAGATGTGGAACGGCAAGGGGCTGAGCGCGGAGCAGGCCGGTGCCATTGCGGCGCGCTACGCCGCTGCCATGAAAGCAGTCGACCCCAGCATCAAAGTGGGCATCAGCCTGGAACAACCAATGGGGCTATCAGACCATTCTGCAGGCTGCGCCGAATATAGATTTTGTCACGTGCAGCAATTATTCCACGTCGCGGTACGCATCGTACAGCACGTATGCGAACACGCCCAACGTGGACCTGCTCGAAGATGCCCGCAAAGCAGTCAATGCTGTGGGGAGCTCGGGAAAGACGGTGGTGGTTTCGGAATTCAACGCCATCAACTGGTACGAGGGCTGGGGCAAGACCAACGACCTGGGCCATGCCTTGGTCAACTTTGAAACCATCGGCCAGCTCATGACGGCCCCCACGATTGACTACGGTGCTTTGTGGAACACCCGCTGGTTTGAGCAGGGACAGAATTCTGTCAGCCTGTACACGGCCCTGGACAACTCGAATGGCCTGCAGGCTTCGGGGATGGCGCTGGCCGTGTGGGGCCGGTTTATAAAGGACCAACTTGTTCGCAGCAGCAGCAGCCCTACCGTGAAAACGTACGCGGCCTACGATGCCCGAACCGGCCAGCTCAACCTGTTTTTGGAAAACAAATCCGAACAGAATCAGCGCGTTACGGTCCCCATCACCTCGCCCAATACCTACACCTCTGGTGCCGTGTGGCAGCTGCGCGGCACCAGCCCCGGCGACCCCTCCCCTACCTGGTCGGCCACTGGCTCAGTAGCCTTGGCAGGCAATACCCTTGCGAACCTGGAGCTGCCCGCTGTTTCCGTAACGGTGGTTTCGCTTTCCAGCGCTGGAGCTAGCCCCTCCCTGCCCCCGCCCCTGTCCCCACCCCCTCCTTAAACCGGGTAAGCAATGGCGGCTTTGAAGATGGTTCGCTGGCGCCGTGGTCTTCCTGGCTCAATGGCGGCCAAACCGGCCTGAGCAACGCCACCCGGCGCGCCGGCAGCGCCGCGGCGTGGGCCGGCGGCGGAATGGCCTATTTGTACCAGGTGGTGCAGGGCCTGACGCCCAACACCACCTATACGCTGACGAGCGATGTGGCCGTGCACACCACCAGCGGTGCATCGGCCTGGGTCGGCGTAAAAAACACGGGTGGCACCTCGCCGAGCCAGGAGGTATTTGAAACCAACGGCAGCTGGCGCCCGACGTCCCTGACCTTTACCACCGGCAGCAGCCAGACCACGGCAGAAATCTACCTCTGGAACAGCGACCCCACCACCTGGGCCTGGATTGATGAAGTGCATCTCTACGAAACCGCTAATAGCAGCCAAAGCGCCAGTAATGCGGCATCGCTTCGCTCGGCTGAGGCCAACCCACTCGCCAGCACCGCACCGCAGATATATCCCAATCCCTTTCACTCGACGTTGCAAGTTGAGCTGAGGGATTCGCAAACCGTAGCCAACGTGCAGCTGCTGGATGCGCGTGGAGCCGCCATTCAAGGCATTAAAGTTCAGAAAGACGGCCAGCGTGGTCAGGTCTTCGCCCCGGCTACGCTGCCGGCAGGATTGTACCTGCTTCGTCTGACTACCAAGGAAGGGAAAACGACGGTTCACAAAGTTGTGAAGCAGTAAGCTGCAGGTTGGGGCAATTTCTGACTGAGCTAATTCCGGGTGTAAATGTTCGCAAGCATTTACACCCGGAATTAGCTCAATTCTTAAGGATTGAACAACCTTCTGGCGTAACGAGACGCCAGTCGCCTGACAACTGCAGGCAAGCAGCAATGGCGTAGTTATACGGATTGTTTTGCAAGTGTAAAATAAGGATATTTAGTTAATGCTCAGGGCTTAACCTCCTCCCTGGCGTCTATCCTTATGCTGGCAAACAATACGCGCTATCTAGCCTCCGTAATCAGCTTGCTGTTGCTGGCGCCTTCCGTCTTCGGCAGCTCCTGCATTGGCCTTGCTGATGTTCCCCAGCTGGGAAAACGGGTCCCGGGCTTTGACGAGAGGCTCGGCGCCCGGCCTTCAGCCTCATGGTGGCTGCGTGACGCCCACGTTTCCCACAAGCCGTCTGCACCTGCCCGGAGTGTTGCCCACCAGCAACAACAAGCGTCAGAACAGGTGCAACCCGAATGGGTGGCCCGGTACAATGTGCTTACTAACTCGAACCGGGTAGGCAGCTACGAGCTAGCGCGGGATGTAGCTGTGGATGCGGCGGGCAACGTGTATGTCACGGGTCTCTCGGTGGTGGGCAACAGCCAGGCCGGGCTGGACTATGTGACGGTGAAGTATGCCCCCACCGGCCAGCAGCTGTGGGCTGCCCGCTACAATGGCCCAACCAATAACCAGGACGAAGCCCGCGCGCTGGCCGTGGACGCCGCCGGCAATGCCTACGTCACGGGCATCACGACTAGAGCGGCCGGCAACACCGACTATGCCACGGTAAAGTATTCGCCCACCGGCCAGCAGCTCTGGGTAGCCTACTACGACGGCCCAGCCAACGGCTCAGAGCAGGCCTGGGCCATTGCCGTGGATGCCGGCGGCAACGTGTACGTAACCGGCGACTCGGCCGGGGCCGGCACCTCGGGCGACTATGCCACCGTCAAGTATTCGGCGAGCGGCCAGCAGCTGTGGGCAGCTCGCTACAACGGGCCCACCAGTGGCGGCGATTATGCCCAGGCCCTGGGCCTGGACGCCGCCGGCAACGTGTTTGTGACGGGCATCTCTTACCGCGACGATAACAGCACCTCGGGCGATTTCGCCACGGTGAAGTACGCACCCACCGGCGAGCAGCTGTGGGCCGCCGTGTACAACAGCCCCGCAAATGGCTACGACGAAGGCCGCATCATCGCGGTGGATGCGGCCGGCAACGCCTACGCCACGGGCTACTCTCACCCGGAGGCTGTGGACAGCCCCGGCGACTACCTGACCATTAAGTATTCGGCGGGTGGGCAGCAGCTCTGGACGGCCCGCTACAATGGGCCGGGCAACGACTTCGACTACCCCGAAGCCACGGCTGTGGATGCCGGCGGCAATGTGTACGTGACGGGCCTGTCCACCGGCACGGCCAGCGGCACGGACTATGCCACCATCAAGTATTCGCCCGCAGGCCTGCGGCAGTGGGTGGCCCGCTACAACGGCCCGGCCAATCAAGCCGACGCGGCGCGGGATGTGGCCGTAGACGCAGTAGGAAACGTGTACGTCACAGGTTCAAGCATGGGCGTGAGCAGCGGCAACGACTACGCCACAGTGAAGTATGCTCCCAATGGCGCCGAGCTCTGGGCAGACCGCTACAACGGCACAGGCAATGGCAGTGACGAAGCCGAGGCAATTGCCGTGGATGCCGCGGGCAATGCGTATGTCGCCGGTTTTTCCACCGCGCCGGATTTCGCCAGTGGGCTCGATTTTGTTACTCTCAAATATGCGTCTTCTACCACGCCCTGCAGCCCAACGGCCCAGCAGCCCATGGCTGCCCCCGACGAGTTTACGACCCTCTGCGGCCCCCTCACCTTTACCGCCGCTCAATTGCTGAGCAACGACACCTACCCCGGCGGCCGCCCCTGCAAGTAGCCCAGGCCTGAGCAACCCCAGCTCGGGCACACTTGTGACCAAGTCCGACGGCAGCTTCGCCTACACACCCCCGCCCGGGTTTGTGGGCACGGCCACGCTCACCTACACGGTGCAGGAAACGGGGCCGGTGCTGGCCTCGCCGGCCACGGGCCACTACTACGAGTTCGTGAACGCCCCCGGCATCTGCTGGACGGCTGCTCAGGCTGCCGCCGCTGCCCGCAGCTACCTAGGCATGCAGGGCTACCTGGCCACCATCACTTCTGCCCCTGAAAAAGACTTTCTGGTGGGCCACGGCGCGGGCCAGTACTGGTTCGGAGCGTCGGATGATGCCTTGGAGGGTGACTGGCGCTGGAAAACCGGGCCCGAAGCTGGCCAGCTGTTCTGGCGTGGGTTGGCCGGCGGCGTGAGCTCGGGCTACGCCAACTGGCTACCCGGCGAGCCCAACGACTTCAAAAACGAGTGGCGGCCGGCCGGCGAAGACTTCAGCATGCTCTACGCGAATTCGGGGTGGTGGAACGACCTGGCTCAATGCGGCGAAGGCGGCACCGTGAGCGGCTACCTCGTGGAATACGGAGGACTGGAAGCCTGCACCCCGGTGCTGTTTGCTACGGGCACCATTACCATTACGGTACCCGGGCCCTGGCGGCGCCCGTAGTCAATCCGGAGTTTTACCAGTTCAGCCGGCTCACGCCCAGGCCGTCCTTTGCCCTTACGCCAGCCGGCCTGTTAGCCAACGACGTTGACCCTGGGACGCCCCTGCAGGTAGGCGAGCTCGGCCCGCCCCGCGTGGGTCAGCTCTACCCCTCCATCGTGGGTGGCGCCAGCGACTTCCGCTTCAACTACTTACCGCCCTACTGGTTTGTTGGGACCGACACGATTAATTACGTCGTAGAGCTGGCCGGGCCGGTGCACGCCTCACCGGCCACGGGCCACTACTACGAGGTGGTGAGCGCCCCGGGCATCTGCTGGTCGGATGCGCAGGCCGCGGCCGCAGCGCGCACCTACCAGGGCATGCGGGGCTACCTGGTCACCATCACCACGGCGGCCGAATCAAAATTTCTGAAGCGCTTTGGGGGCAACCGCTGGATAGGTGCCTCCGATGAGGCCGTGGAGGGCGACTGGCGCTGGAAAACGGGCCCTGAGGCTGGCCAGCTGTTCTGGCGCGGCGGCCCCACCGGCGCGGCGCTGGCCTACAGCAACTGGAGCCCCGCTCAGCCCGACGATTTCCGCAACCAGTGGCGCCCGGAGGGCGAAGACTACGCCATGCAGTATTCCGGCTCGGGCTTGTGGAACGACTTGTCAGACTGTGCCGACGGCAGTACCATTGACGGGTACATCGTGGAGTACGGGGGACTGGATGCCTGCACCCCGGTGCTCTATGCCGTGGGCACTATTACCATTGCCGTGCCCTCGTACTCCGGGCTGTTCCTGACCGCCGATGACACCGCAGCGCCTTCCCCGGCGTTGAGCCAACCCGGCTCGAAGCCGCGCCCAACCCCAGCTCCGGCCACTTCCGGGTGCAGGTGACGGCCGGCGCAACCGGCCCGGCCCAACTCGACCTGTTTGACGTGCAAGGGCGGCGGCTTCGTTCGCTCTTCGCGGGAGAGCTGTACAGCGGCGAGCGGCGCGAAGTAAGCGTGACGGTGCCAGAATTAGCCCCGGGACTCTACTTGGTGCGCCTGCAAACCGGCCAGCAGCTGCAGTATCTGCGCGTACTCATCCAGCAATAGCCCGTTTGGCGCTATCCGCGCTTCTGCCCACCAGTAGCGCTGCTTTGAACCACGCTGTGGCAGCCTGCTGGTCGTTTGCGGCGTCTTCGAGCAACTCACGGACCTGGTCATCTTTGCCACCTTTCTCTTTACTTCCTGCTGGCCGGGGCCGTCCTGCGGATGACGTCGCATACAGCAAAATGGGCATTCCGGCAAGCAAGGGCATATATGCCCCGGCCTGCCGGAATGGCCTACCTTGTCAATAACGTTGAGCTAATGCCGAACATTGGCGACTGCCTCGCCAGCCTTGGGCTGCGCGAGTTCGGGCACCGAAATGGTGGTCTGCGTCTGGCTCTGCACCTGCACGTTGTAGCGGTATTTCTCACGTCCTACGCGCAGCAGGACAGCGTACCGGCCGGCAGGCACATTCTGGAAACTAAGCTTGGAACCGTAGGAAGGTTGGTAGTTCACCTCGTTGACCAGGCAGTTGTTGTTGTCGAGCGACACCACCTTGAGCTGCATGCGTTGCTGAGCGGGATTGTCGACGGTCATCCACAAGCTCTGGGCGTTGGGCTGTTGCGCCTTGACTGAAGGAACTTCCTGAGCCGAAGCCGAGCCGGCACAGCCCAAGGCCACCAGCCCACCAAGCAAGAGGGCCCGGAAAGAGGACGCGGAGCGCAAGGACTGAGCGCGTGAGGAAATGGCAGCAGCGGCGAGCGGCTGTATAGTGCGGAGGGAGGTTGAACGTTTCATGATTGCAGAAAAAAGGTGAGGTTGAAAAAAGTAGCAGCTTAGACACTCATAGTACTGGGTGACCAACAGTACAAATGTATCACAAGTACTGTGTAAAGCAAGGTACTGTTTCAAAGAATTTGACTCAACCTGCTGTACTGTCAGATTACCCACTGATTACCAGTTATAAAATTTTTCAACTAACCGTGTATACCCACAATACCTATTTCTCTTGAGCCACAAACAAGTGAACCCCTCTTTTAGCAGCACCGCGAATGGTGAGCTAAAAGAGGGGTCCGACTATGTGAAAGCTGCTTACCGCTCCGGCCAGGAGCGTGGGTAGCAGCCAGGCAGCTTAAATCTTCTCCGGTAGCAGCAAGGCATCTTCAAAGTTGCCCAGCACTACTTTCTTGCCTTCCGTTACGGCTTCGACCAGCAAGGCGCC
The DNA here is from genome assembly GCF_042665855.1 of Hymenobacter humi. NCBI lineage: Bacteria > Pseudomonadati > Bacteroidota > Cytophagia > Cytophagales > Hymenobacteraceae > Hymenobacter > Hymenobacter humi. The sequence continues at coordinate 17,362 of NZ_JBHTEK010000005.1, forward strand.
ACCAACGAAAGCGCCTTTCCAGGACTCGCCAAGGCCGCCGAACACTTCGTCGCGGTCGCCGCGCGAGCGGAGCTTGTTGATGCCCACCTTGAAGGCCCGCACCTCCTTGGCCGTGCGGGCGGCCCACTTGGCGTCGTCGCTGGCAAGGGCGGCCACCAGAGCCCCGTTGGAGATGTTCATTTCGCCCACCAGCTCTTCTACCCGGTCCACGAGGATAATGGAATCGATGGGGCCGAAGGGCTCTTTGAAGTAGAGCTCACTCTGGCGCGGCAGGTTCACTAGGGCCCGCGGGGCGCGGTAGGCCGACATGTCCTGGTTGGGCAAAAACAGGCTCTCGTCCAGCTTGCCCTCGAAGATGGGGGTGGCACCGGTTTTCAGCGCGTCGGCGTAGAGGCGGTCGAGGTCCTCGGCCTGGGCTTTGTTGATTACCGGGCCAAACGCGAGGTCGGGCAGGGGGTCGCCGGCACCATCCACCAGCGTGGGGTTGCCCACTTTCAGGCTGCGAATGGAGTCCCAATAGGTTTCCAGGAACTGCGGAAACAGCCGCCGCTCCACCACGAAGCGCACGTAGGCCGTGCAGCGCTGCTTGCCGTAGTCGTAGCCCTTCTTGAGCTGGTCGCCCAGGCTGGTCCAGTCCGAGTAGTTCCAGATGCCGTAGGTGTTCACGCCTTCCATCTCCAGCATGTAGCGCTTGTCGACCGAGGTGAGGGCGTCGGCAATGTTGCGGCCGTTGTAGCGCCCGCCCACAAAGCTCAGGCAGTCGACCGCGGGGTTCTTCACCAGTACATCGCTCAGCTCGCCGCCGGAGCCGCTCACCAGGGTTACGGGCAGGCCGCAGCGCCGGGCTATGGCGAAGGTCAGGCTGAGGGAAATAAAGCCGCCGTCGGTGGGCGTTTTGGCAATCACGGCATTGCCGCAGAGCACCTGCACCAGCACTGCGTGCAGCAGCACGGAGAAAGGGTAGTTCCAGGAGGCAATGTTGCTCACCAAGCCCAGCGGGGTGCGCTCGGCCAGCATGCGCTCGATGTTGTCGAGGTACCATTGCACGCCTTCGATGCAGCGGTCGATGTCGGTGAAGCCCAGCTTGTAGGTTTTGCCGATTTCCCACATCACGAGCTTGCCAATCAGCTCCACGTGCTCGCGCAGCTGGTTGAGGCAGTCCTGCACCTGGGTTTTGCGCTGGTCGAGGTCGGTGGCGGCCCAGCCGGCCGCTTCGCCTTTGGCAAAGTGCACGGCGCGCAGGGCGGTGGCGTGGTCGAGCATGGGCAACGCGCCCAGGGTGCTGCCGTCGATTGGCGAGGTGAAGTCGCGGGGCTGGCCGGGCTCCTGCCAGCGGCCGCCCATCAGGTTCAAAAACTTGCCGTCGGCGCCGAATACTTCCGGCGTAATGGACTTCATCTGGTTCAGCAAACCGCCGAACTCGACCTGAGGCGAAACAATTTTGGGCATACGTGACGTCGAAAAATGGAGTAAAGGTGGCCGGCCTGCTGGCTCAACCTGGCGCAGCCCCTGGGGCGCAGCCGCAAGGTATTACGCAATGCGGCTCTGCCCTAACCGTGTGTTGTCATATCTGTTTGGCGACCTGTGCCGAAGCCCTGCACCGCCAAGAGGGTTCTCTGACACGCCCTGGTCTTGCGCCGCCACAAAAAAGCCCACCCGGAAACCGGATGGGCTTTTTGTCATCGGTCAAGGGCCTTGAGTTTACTTGCCCAGTTTTGCCTTTAGGTTTTCGTCGAGCGCCGCCAGAAACTCCTCGGTGTAGAGGTAATCGCGGCCGTGCTCTACTTTGTTGCCGTGGATGCAGACGGCGAGGTCCTTGGTCATCTTGCCGCTTTCCACGGTTTCGATGCACACGGTTTCCAGGGCTTTGCAGAAGTCGATGAGCTCCTGGTTGCCGTCGAGAATGCCGCGGAACTCCAGGCCGCGGGTCCAGGCGAAGATGCTGGCGATGGGGTTGGTGGAGGTAGGCTTGCCCGCCTGGTGGTCGCGGTAGTGGCGCGTCACGGTGCCGTGGGCGGCTTCAGCTTCCATGGTCTTGCCGTCGGGCGTTACCAGCGTCGAGGTCATCAGACCCAGCGAGCCGAAGCCCTGCGCCACGGTGTCGCTCTGTACGTCGCCGTCGTAGTTTTTGCAGGCCCACACGAAGTTGCCGTTCCATTTCAGGGCCGAGGCCACCATGTCGTCAATCAGGCGGTGCTCGTAGGTGATGCCGGCCTCCTTGAATTTGGCCGTGTAGTCCTGCTCGTAGATTTCCTGGAAGATGTCCTTGAAGCGGCCATCGTATTTTTTCAGGATGGTGTTTTTGGTACTCAGGTACAGCGGCCAGCCTTTCATCAGCGCTTGGTTGAAGCAGGCGTGGGCAAAGCCCCGGATGGACTCGTCGGTGTTGTACATGGCCAGGGCCACGCCGTCGCTTTTGAAGTCGTAGACGTTGAACGACTGCACTTCGCCGCCGTCTTCGGGCGTGAAGGTGATGGTGAGCTTGCCCTTGCCTTTGGTCACGAAATCGGTGGCGCGGTACTGGTCGCCGAACGCGTGGCGGCCGATGCAAATCGGGGCCGTCCAGTTGGGCACGAGGCGGGGCACGTTGCTCATCACAATGGGCTCGCGGAACACGGTGCCGTCCAGGATGTTGCGGATGGTGCCGTTCGGCGACTTCCACATCTGCTTAAGATTGAACTCCTTCACCCGCTCCTCGTCGGGCGTGATGGTGGCGCACTTGATGCCCACGCCGTACTGCCGGATGGCGTTGGCCGAATCGATGGTGACTTGGTCGTTGGTTTCGTCCCGGTGCTCAATGCCCAAATCGAAGTACTTGATATCCAGCTCCAGATACGGCGTAATCAATTTGTCCTTGATGAATTTCCAGATGATGCGCGTCATTTCGTCGCCATCCAGCTCAACTACCGGGTTTGCTACTTTAATTTTTGTCATTTCTTATTGGCTTCTGGTTTGTGGAGTTCCCCTACAACCTGGTACGCTTGGGTTGAAGCCCGCCAGGTTTTTCGTCTGGAATTCGACGAAGTGGTAACGACCGTTACCAGCGCCAATATTAAGGGACATTTACTTTTCCGGTTGCGCTTACGCTCCGGGCTCGTCCGGCAGCGGTGGAATGTTAGCCCAACCCGAAATTGATTTGACAGGCTTCCCGATAACCGGTTACGCCAGCGGAGCCCTGACAGCTTGCGCGTTATCAGTTCCTTCCAACGCCCTTGCGCGCATGCCTCACTTCCTTGCCCGGATTACGGAGCGGGCTCAATTAGCAAACACAGCAGCCAAATTCTTACCTCCTGGCTCAATGTTTTCGCGCTCGGTTGAGCTAATTGCAGGGCAGCGCAAGCCCCTCAGCCAACATAACCGTGCCCTTACCCGCCGGAAAAGCAATAATCATCGGCTTACTTTCTGATTTTATGCGGGCGGCGTAGCTCCTTGCCCTCGGGCGTAAAGGCAATGATGCTGCGGAGGCTGCTTTCGCAGACTTCGGCTTCGTAGGTCATTTCCCCCGAAGCCGCATTTACTACTTTGGCCGCTTTGCAAAAGTTGAGGTCCGGGTAACGGGTGGCCAGCCACTGGCGAATGGGAGCGGGCAGGGCGCTGGTTTCAATGGCGGTTACCGTGGCATCCAGGTCCCCGTTGTCGCGGTACCGGAGCTCGTGCTCGTCATCGCCCACCACGAAGTGGACCTCATACAGCCCGTGAATCCGGTTCCACTGCACCTTTGAGGCTGCCGGGTACTGCTTTTGCAGGGCCAGGAAAGCGAGCGGCGGCACTTCCTCGGAGGGAATTTGCTGGGCCAAGCCAACAATCGAGTGCACAAGAATGCCACAGAGCAGCAGGATGGTTTTCATGCCTGGTAAAGAGGGCTCCTCGGCGCCCACGACTTTAGTCAAACTGGTTTGGTCACGCTGTACGCCTGCGTGTGAAAGCCATCGCAACGGGTGTAAATGACATGGAGGACCACCGTACGCGCAGCTCCCGGCGCTGGGGCAAAGATGCAGCCCCTGCCCTGCCATTGCATTGACTATGCTCAGCTCAGGAGTTGAGTCTCGTCAGGCTTTTTCGGGTTGATTGCTACCCTGGTCGCACCCCTCCGTTAATTGAAATCAGCCGGCGTAATCTTCGCCCTCTAAGCGCCGGCGACTGACTTGCGCAGGCCCACCACCGTCAGAAACAGCCCGCCGGGGTTGCTCGTGGCCTTAACCTTCCCGGTTTTGAGCTTATAGCAAAACGCAAACAACTCATCTACCAACCGGGCCTCGCCCAGCACCTGCGCCACCAGCCGGGCATCGCGGATGTCAAGCTCCGCCAGCCGTTGGCGGGCCATCTGCTGGCGCGCATCGTCGAGTGGTTGCTCAAATGCCAGCGGCAGCTGCTGCGGAGCCTGCTGCTTAATCAAAAAGCGGATGCTCTCAAACGAGCGGCCTTTCTTGAGCAGGCTCGTAGCCGATGTGCAGGTCGGTGTGCTGGTTGATTTGGGTCACCGCCACATCGAGCACGTACTTCTGAAACATCGACACCTTGGTGTACTGCTCCGGTTCGAGGCCCTTGGGGTCCTTCAGGGCCAGCATCACCTTCAGGTCGTGCAGGCTGAAGGTGCGCGACTCGGACTTGTCTTTCCATTGGGAAACAATCTGATAGACGCGCTTGGCGTACTTGCTGCTCAAGCTAAAGGCCGCCTGCAGCCGGAAGCTGGTGAAGTTGCGCTTTAAGTCAATCAGATAGGGCCGGATTTTCTCCGAGATTTCCAGCTCAATTACCCCTTCTCCTTTGATGTATTCGGCCGAAGCCAGCAGGCCCACCTGCAGAATGCGCTTGTTGTCTTCGATAACGTACTCGCGGGTGCGTAGCGCCGAGGTGGCTTCCAAAAACTGCTGGTAGTTCCACTGCCGGCCCGTGAGGTGCTGCAGGTCCAGCACCCGTACCCGGTAGAAGGTGCCCACCCGGTCTTCCTTTTTGAGCAGCGAGAGCAGGTAAAAGACGATGTCCATCTCACAGGCCGTCATCTCATACCGGGCGGTGGTGATGGCGTTGTGCTGGCGGATTTCCAGCCCGGTGGTCGAACTGACGGTAGGATTCGTTAGGTCAGATACTTGCATACCCTGGCATTCGTGGAAAGGAAAGTAAAGATAGCCGCGAGCAGCCACAATGAAAGCGGAAAGGAAAGCTTTTTCTCAACGTGCTTTCCTTTCGCTTATAAAACCTTTCCTTTCCACTTATAAAACCTTTCCTTTCGCTTATAAAACCTTTCCTTTCCGCTTATAAAACCTTTCCTTTCGCTTATAAAACCTTTCTTTACGACCTCTGGGGGCCCTAACAATCAATCACTTATAACGCATACAAATAAGACAAATAACTAACAAATCTCACAACCTTGTGTGGGCGAAAAAAGCATTTAGAAAAAGGCAGGCCATCAGACGAGAAACAGACAACAAAAATGGGAAATGCACCCAGGCGCATTACGTGATTGCACTTTAATAATATTTATTATTAATTTTAATCCCAACCCTTCCTAACTGCTGCATTTCCAGCGTTAATTCAGCGCGTTCCATGCTCTTTGCCACACACCAAAGCCTAGCTTGAACCTTAGCGGGGCAAATAATAAGCTGGACCTAACCAACTTACTCTTTCTAAAGGAAAGTTTTTATAAGTGCCGCTGCAATCGCTACCAACTGCCCTCATTCAAATGACTCAAGCGCCCCTACAGCACATCTGCCCCTGCTAAAGGAAAGGTTTTATAAGCCACTTCTAGGTTTCTGCCAAGGCAAGCGAGAACGAAAGGAAAGTTTTTATAAGCCGCGAAACAACCTGAGCGGTTGAGAAAGCCTATTCCCAGCGCTACCGGAGCATGGCTACTTTCCTTTCGCTATAGCATGGACGTTTCACCCAAGAGCCCCTGCAGCCATGCAGCAGCGTAAGCCGGCAACCCCTCCCCTACCCTGGCTTTCAGCTTCAGCCAAAGCCTCATTCAACGTAAGCGAAACAAAGCACCACAGCCCTACCGATTCACCGTAGGCAGCTTGCCGGACTTGCGGAGTTGAGCATCCAGGAGGCGGTGGGCCATTTCCAGGTACTGCTTGATGTTAGTCGGATTATCGGTTCCGCCTTGCAGCAAGGCCAGCGTTAGCTTGATTTCGTGCACCACCGACTTCGAGAGCTTCACCGAATGCTCCTGGTCAGCAACGACGGCGGCCACGGGCGCAGGCGCCGCCTTAGCCGCCCGTGGCCGGGATACGGGCGCGGGGGCTGTGGTAGCCTCTACCGGAGGCTCGGGCGGGGCCACAGCCAGCTCAACCGGAGTGGGGGCCACGGCGACTGCCGCTGTACCGGCGGCCAGGGCGGTCTGCTCTCCTCCCATTCCGGCGCGGGCTTCCCGGCGGGCTTCTTCGGAAACCGGGATTCGGCCCCGGCGGGTTTCAATTTTGGCGGGCTTGAACATAGAACTAGGCGACAGAGGTGGTGGAAGAGGTGACAGTGGTGCCGGTTGAAGCCTGGCGGGCGGGCGGCTCGAGGCGAGCAATCAGCTCTTCGCAGAGGCGGCGAATTTCATCGGCCGTTTCCTTGTTGCCGCCGGCGTAGCGCAGCCACGCGGGGTTGAGCAGGCTGTAGAGCGTCGAGGCTCGCGAATAAGCCACGCGGTGGCTCAGATACGACCGGAAGCGCGCCAGGCCCAGCCCGTCGATGTAGTCGTCCATCTGCTTTTCCTCCCGGCGACCCGCCACACGCTTCGTCGACAAGCCGAAATACTGGAAGGCGATGCCGTGCGTATCGGCCGATTTCTTGATGGCCTCCAGGATGTTCATAAACTCGGCCGTAGACGCCCGGTCCAGGTAATCAGACACCAGAGGGATGATAACGGCGTCGCAAGCCGTGAGCACGTTGAACACGTCGTCGCCATCGGCCCGCCCCGGTACGTCGATGATAATCAGGTCGTAATCCTTAGCCGGGTCATCGATGAAGTCAAACACCTGCTCGAGCCCCAACGCAAATACCTCGTAGGGATATTGAGCCGTCGGGTTGGTTTTGAGGAGCTCGGCGTAATTGTCGGCGTCGACCTGCTCGCGGGTCTTCACGATGCTCTGCTGGTAGTCGCAGTCGAGCACGGCCACGCGCAGGCCGTATTCGGTGGCCAGAGGCGCGGCAAGCACCAGGGCCAGGGTAGATTTTCCGGAGCCCCCTTCTGGGTGGCGAAGCTGATGATTTTAGCCATTGGTTGCAACCAGGGGTTTGCCGGCAGGGCTTACTGTTTGGCCCGCTCGCACCCCTTGACAACAAATGTATGGTTGCGCTAGGAGAAGTGTACTAATGGAGAAAAATATTTTAAGAGAAGAAGAGACGTGTATAAGAAGAAATACAGAGAAGTAGTAAAGTAGAGAAGTGTAACTAGTGGATTCGGTAATAGATGCAGAAAAAATAGCTGGAAAGTAGAATAAGGGAAAAGTAGAATAAAGGAAAAGTAGAGAAAGATAAAAGTAAACTTCGATTCTTCTCTTTAAGTAGACACGTAGAGAAGAGTAAGCCAGAGAAACGCGTTTCTCTAAAGCGGAGATGATGTAGAGATAAATGGAATAGGAGAAGTAGAGAATAATACGAAGGGTAAGATAGAGAACTCCACCATTTTTATAAACTATGCTGATGTAATCAATTAGTGTAAAAGTGGATTTTGAGAAAAGTAGAGAAGTAGAACAAAATACGATGCAACGACAACTCACCGTTGGGCATGCATCCGATAAGGTAGAAGAAGAGAAGAGTAATGTTATAAAAGTAGAAAAGTAGAGGTTAACCCGTTTTTTAATTGAAGGACCTGAGTATTACAAGTACTAATTAGATAGAAGTGTATTTAAAGAGATGTAGAGAATCACCCGGCTATTTTCGGTCTAATTAGAGCTGAATGTTTTCGTGTAATAGTAGAGAAAAAGAGAAGTAGAACAATGATTGCATAAATTATAACTGCCTGATAGTAATAATTTTGTATATTAATTGATGGGTCGCTACCTGAGCAAGGCAAAGAATTTTATTCACGCCTCCTGTCATGCTGAGGTACGAAACATCTTCTCACGTTTGCACGACCTATTCAGCGGTGAGAAGGTCCTTCACGTTGCTCAGGATGACAGCCGTAGCGGTAGAAATGCTTTGACCAGCGCCCGCCAGATAAAGCAGGACCTTGCATCTTGCTGGCCATGTAGATTACCTCTTGGGGCCGGTTTTTTAATACCGTACTGCTGCTAAAGAAAAGCATGCAGGTGCAGGAATGAAGCGAAAGCAGGAGGGGAGGTGTAAGACTGTTCAGCTCAATTTATGACCTGATATCGGAGTTGCTTCAATGATATAAATCAATGCCGCTCATAACTGCTGTCATCGCCGGAACCTACTCAGGCGCCTATCTTTTGATTCCGATAATTCTGTCTCAACCACGCTCTTTGCCAAAGCTGCGGCCCGCGCAGAGCACAGCCTCCGGACCTCTTGGCTATTCATTTTTCTAGCTTCCATCACATGAAACATTCCTTGCGGATTGGCCGGATTGCTGGCATTCCAATCTTAATTCACTGGACCTTCCTGCTGCTGCTCGGCTTCATTATCTATTCCCAGGTGCTGCGCGGCAGCAGCACCGCGGCTACTTTGGCGGCGGTGGGCTTCGTGCTGGTGCTGTTTGCCTGCGTGGTGCTGCACGAGCTGGGCCACGCGCTTACGGCCAAACATTTTGGCTTTGTTACCCGCAAGATTACGCTGCTGCCCATTGGGGGCATTGCGAGTCTGGAGCAGCTGCCCGACTCTCCCCGGCAGGAGCTATTGGTGGCGCTGGCCGGTCCGGCCGTCAACGTGCTCATCGCGCTGGGCCTGTACCCTTTTGTATCGGGCGCGGCGTTTGCGGTGCCGGACATCGGCCGGTTAACCACGGCGCAGGATTTTGTGTCGGCGCTGTTTCAGCTCAACCTGACGCTGGCGCTGTTCAACCTGCTGCCGGCTTTTCCCATGGATGGGGGTCGGGTGCTGCGGGCCCTCTTGTCCTTCTGGCTCGACCGCCTGCGGGCCACCCGCTTCGCCGCGGGCCTGGGCAAGCTGATGGCGCTGGCCTTCGTGTTTTTTGGGCTGTTGAGCAATCCGTTTCTGGTGCTGATTGGGCTGTTTGTGTACTTCGGGGCCCACGCCGAAGCCCTGTCGGTGGAGTTCAACGAATTGCTGCGGGACTATACCGTGCGCAACGCCATGATGACCAATTTCCTGACCCTGGCGCCCACCGACAATGTGCAGGCCGCCGCCGACAAACTGCTGGCCGGCTCCGACCAGGACCTGCTGGTGGTGGACGCGGAGCGGGTGGTGGGAGTGATGCCGCGGCAGCTGATTTTGGAGGCCCTGCGCGAGAAGCGCCAAAGCGCGGCGGTGACCGAAGTGATGAAACGGGATTTTGAGACGGTGCAGGTGGGCGACAAACTGTCGCAGGTATTTGCCAACGCCATGCAGCAGTCGAACGCCTTTTATCCGGTGCTGGAAAACAACCGCCTTCAAGGCATCATCGACCTGAATAATCTTACCGAATTTGTGGCTATCCGGGCGGCTTTGAGTGCCTAGCCAATAAGATGAGGAGGATTCAAATGCAGGCAAGGAGGTTGAGCCGCTTGTTGACTTTATACCTGATAAAGCTTTGGCAACCACGGCTTGCTACCCAGCCATCAGTGATAAATGGCTCAATGCAATCTCACTCCCGCACCGAAACATCAGCTCAAGAAGACAGAAAAAAGACCGAAGCCTTTTGCAGGCTCCGGTCTTTTGATTTGAAACGCGGCTGGCCGCAGGTAGCTAGTAGGCGGTGTTCTGCGGGTCGAAATTGGTCCAGCCCTGGGTCCAGTTGGCGGTGCCGTTGAAGGCGCCCCGGTAGGTTACTTTGTCGAAGAAGCTGTCGGCTGCTTTGCCGGTGAAGACGGCGCCCGTGAGTAGGGGAGAGGTGCTGGCGAGCAGCAGGCCGGGGGCCGTCAGGTTGAAGGCGGTGGCGCTCAAGCCCAGCGTGCTCAGGTTGGCCCCGGCCACGACGGAGTTGTTTTTGCCAGCGGCGCTGAACCACTGCTCCACGTCGGCATCGGTGAAAGCGCCGGTGCCGGTGTTGTTGGCGGCTCGCAGCGGGCGGCTCGAATTGGCCAGCACCACGCCGGCCAGGTTCAGCCCGCCGTCCTGCACGTTAGCCCACGTGGCGGTGCCATCAAGGCGCAGGCCTTCGGGGTGGCCCACAAACACCGAATTGTAGACGCTGGTGGCGGTGTTGCGCCGCAGGTGCAACGCCGACTGGTACACGCCGCTGCCCGACTGCTGCGTGGCCGGGGGCGTGCTGCTCGTCAGCAGTACGGTTATGTTGCTGAAAACGGGGGCCGTGAGGGGCAGGCCGGCGTTGCTGCCCGTGGCGGGCGTGCCGGGGTTGAAATTGTCGGACTCGAAGCCGTTGGAGCCAGATTGGTCGGCGTACTGCGGGTCGCGCAGCGAGAGCCCGTACTGAATTTTGCCGGTGAAGCCAAAGTCCGTGTCGAAATCGTCGTCGAAGCCGCGGTAGGCCACCAGGTGCTTGGCGTTCACGGTGCCGCCAAACCACTCGTAGGAGTCGTCGCCGGAGTACGACACCTGCACATAGTCGATTTGAGTCCCCGAGCCCACGCCGTAGAGCGTCAGGCCGTTGATTTCGCTGTTAGCACCCGAGGAGAGAGGAATACCCGCAAACTCGATGCGCACGTACTTCAGGGTTCCGGAATTATCTGCAGAATTAGTGCCCCCGAAGGTGCCGCCGATGCCGCCCTCCGGCTGCGTAGACAGCGACTGGTTGATGGGCGCCGAGCCAATGAGTACTATGCCGCCCCAGTCGCCGTAGTTGCGGCTGCCGGGGGCTTTGGCCGAGGTAAATACTATCGGGTTAGTCTGGGTGCCCTCGGCCATAATCTTGCCCCCGCGGTCGATGATGAGCGCTCCTTTAGAGGCCTGGTCACCGAAGATTTTCGTGCCCGGCTCAATGGTGAGCGTGGCGCCGCTGCGCACGTACACGAAGCCTTGTAAAAGGTATTTCTCGTTGGCCCGCAGGGTGCGGCTCGTGGTGATGTCGCCCGTGATGATGACGCGGCCCGAGCCGTCGATGGGGCCGCTGGGCTCCTGCGCGGTAGGGGCGTTGTCGTTGTTGTCTTCGCAGCTGCTCAGCGAGGCCGTGGAAGCCAGGGCCAGCATGGCCAGCAACAACATTTTGGGGAAGCGTTTCATAGAGGAACTTGGGTGAAATGAACCAGGAGGAAGGGAAACCCGCTTGCGCGGGCTTACCAGGTGTAAGTCACACCCAGAGAGGTGTTGGAGCCGCGGCGGAAGCTGCGCACGGTCTGGTCGCCTTTGGAATACTGGTCGTTGCGGTCGGAGTCCTGCACCAGCTTCACGGGCTGGTTGAACAGGTCCTGCAGGGCGGCGCGCAGCTCCCAGTGCTTGGCCAGGCGCTGGGTGGCCACCAAGTCCACCACGTTGCGGGAGGCCTCGTACACGGTGGGGTTTACCACGGTGCCCACGGCGTAGATGCGCGGGCCGGCCACGTTGTACATGGCGCTGAGCTGGGTGCCGTGCGCTTCGTCGGTGTAGTAGGCGCCTAGGTTGATGAGGTAGGGCGACTGGTTTTGCAGCGGCCGGCGGCGGGTTTGCGTGTCGGTCACGTTCTGCGGCTCAACTCGGCCGCTGGCGTCGGGCACGCGCACGGTCTCGCCGAGGTCGATGCGGCTGAAGATGTAGGAGCCGTTGCCGACCACCGAAAAGCGCTGCAGCAGCGGGAGGTCGGAGAAGGAGCCCAGGGACTTGCGCACTTCCAGCTCAACCCCGTAGTTCTGCGCCGACTTGGTGTTCACAAACGCGTAGCTCAGGCTGTTGGCGCCCGAAGCCGTGGTGAGCAGGTAGTTTTCGATGGGGTTGGTGAAGTGCTTGTAGAACGCGCCCACCGTAATCTGCTCGCCGGTGGTGGGGTAGAGCTCCCAGCGCAAATCCAGGTTTTGCACCTTGGCCGTCTGCAGGGCGTAGTTGCCCTGGATGTCGGCGTTGAGGTTGAAGTCGTAGAAGCGGAACGGGGCCACTCGCGGAACTCCGGGCGGTTGATGGTGGAGGCGTAGGCCGCGCGCACCAGCATCCGGTCGTTGAGGTTGTAGGTCAGGTTGAGCGAGGGCAGGGGGCTGAAGATGCGCCGGCCGCCGTCGGTTAGGCCGCCGCCGCGCAGCTCGCTGGTCACCTGCTGGTCGTTGTATTCGCCGCGGAAGCCGGCCGTGCCCGTAAACTTGCCCACTGGCACGGTCACGCTGGCGTAGCCGGCCAGCAGGGTGTTGTGGGCGGCGTAGGAGTCGTTCGGGTCGGTGCCTTCTTCCAGCGTAAAGCCGCCATCGCGGCCCGTCAGGTTTTCGGGGGCAAACACCTGGCCCACCGGCAGGGTACGGGCCACACTGGTGTTGCCCACGCTGCCGTAGCCGAAGAACCGGGCGCTGAAGTCGCGGTCCTTGCGCTCGGTGTACAGGCCGGCTTTCAGCTTGATGCCGCCCTCGCGGTTGGTCGTGTCCTTGGTAAGCTGGTGCACCACGTTGACGGCCAGCGTGCTTACCCGCTCGTTGAGGTTGGAGAAGTAGCGGCCCGATTCGGTCAGGCTCGGGTCGTTGGGGGTCGAGACGCCAAACGGCGCGGGCGTGCTTTCGCCCTGCACCACCCCCAGGGGCCGGATGTAGCGCACCCGGCGCCAGTCGGGTTCGGTGCGGTGGGTGTAGGCAAAGCCGCCTACCCAGTTCAGCGTGGTTTTATCATCGGCCAGGCTCGTGGTTGCCGGCCAGCTGCCCGGAGTAGATGCTGCGGCTTTCGAAGCGCTGAGAATAAGCGCGCACATCGTTGCTGGTTTGGGTGATGTCCTGGCCTTCGCGCAGCACCGTTTCCGAGGTGCCCAGCTGGTTGAACAGGTTCTTGAATTCCAGCGTGTTGCGGCCGTTCAGGCGCAGCCAGAAGTTCTGCACCACGCCCAGGCGCACCTCGTTGCTGAAGAGCCGGTCGTTGTAGAACGAAGCCGCCTGGTTGCGGTCGGCTCCGTTTTCGTAGAAGCTCAGGCGGGCGTTGGTCGACTGGTGATAGTTGCCGTAGTTGAGGCTGGTGAGCGTGCCCACCTGCTTTTGGCCCGGCTCGAAGCGGCGGCCCATGTTGAACGACAGGCGCAAATCGGGCGCGGCTTTCAGCGAGTTCACACCCCAGCGGTTGGGCAGCTGCCGGGCGTAGGCCGCGCGCAGTCCGGTGGAGTAGTCGTCGCTCAGGCGCGTGGGCCAGTTGTTGGGAATTGTGCGCTTGCCGCTGTCGAAGCCCAGGAAGTCGTACTTGCCGCCCTCGGCCTGCTGCACCTGCTGGAAGGTGGTGCCCTGGCGGTAACCGCCCTGCAGGCTGAAGTTGGTGAAGTTCTCTTCCGGCGCGCGCTTGGTATACAGCTTGATAACGCCGCCGGCAAAGTCGCCGGGCAGCTCGGCCGAGCCCGATTTGAAAATCAGCATGCGGTCGATGACGTTGCTCGGAATCATGTCGAAGGCAAAAGCCCGGGTGTCAACTTCCGAGCTCGGCGTCATGACGTCGTTGAGCATCACGGCGTTGTAGCGCTGGGTGAGGCCGCGCACCAGCACAAAGCGGTTGTCCTGAATGGAAACGCCCGGCACCCGGCGCGCAATCTGCGCGGCGTCGCGGTCCTGGGACCGTACGATTTGCTCGGCCGAAACGCCCACGGCCACCGCCTGCGCGTTGCGCACTTCCGAAATCACGGCCACTTCCGTGTTGGTGCGCCGCTGGGCCGTTACCACCACCTCGTCGAGCGCTGCGGCGGCATCGTCGAGCGTCGTGTTGACCACGACCACCTTGCCGGCTTCCACCTGCAGGCTGGGGATGCTCTTGGGCTGGTACGACACCGAGCTGATGCGCAGGGTGTGCATGCCAGCCGGTACCTTGGCCAGCGAAAACGTGCCGTCCAAATCCGTGGCGATGCCGATGCTGGTACCGTCCACCACCACGCTGGCGCCAATAACGGGCTCCTGGGTTTTGGCCTCGCGCACGGTGCCCCGGATGGTGCCCCCGCTCTGCGCAAGGACAGTAAAGCTTGCTCCCAATGACAGGAATACAAGGGAAGTAACGAACGGGAGTCGAGGAGTTGCCATAGCAGTGAATTATGCTGCAAAGGTCCCCGGCTGGTGTTGCTACAAGTTGTTCGGAGTATTATCAAATCGTTGCTAAATGCCAGAAAACCATCCCTCGTCCAGCCCGGGCAGTAGCCCGATTGGCTAAGAGGCAGGCGCCTGGGTTCGGTAATCGACGGGTGAGCACAGCAGCTGAAAGTTGAGCCGTTTCCATACCCGGGTCGTTTGAATGGGATGTAGCACTGCCCCCTTTCATCGGCTGGGAACCGGTTGGTTTTAGCTCAACTTTCTACCCAACCAAGGCGGAAGGGGAGGGCTTGGCTTATCTCATAATTTATAATATATAGGATAATTAATTGCATCCTAAAAAGTAATGGCCACGTAAGCAAATACATTCCAATCACCTCTTAACCTCCGCATTATGAAAGCATTGCTGCTAATAATGCCCTTCGCGGCCTGCCTGTTGGGTAACTGTTCGAAAGAGGTGGTGCTGGAAGGGCCCCGCGCGGTGCAGGCTGCGGCGGGCTTCTCCCCACTTAGCCGGGCGGTGGTTATCAGCCACGCCGTACCGTTTAAGGGTGTGTTTGAGACAACCTCGGTTTCCCTCAGTGGTCCGCCCCGGCAGGAGCAGCGCATCACCGGCACGGGCCAGGCCTCGCACGTGGGCAAGGCCACCTTCGAGGCCTATTCTACGGTGGTGCTTACCCAAACGCCACCCTATGCACTGAGCGGTACCTCGACCATGACGGCCGCCAACGGCGACCAGCTGTTTTCGACCTTTACGGGCACTTCCATGCCGCAAGCCGATGGAAAGTTGCTGGTCACAATCCGGCACATTATCTCTGGCGGCACGGGCCGGTTCGACCGGGCCAGCGGCTACTACGTGGGGGTGACGCTGGCGGACCGGGCCAGTCCCAACGCCACCCTGCACCTGGAAGGTGAAATTGCGTACTAGCGACTATCCGGGCCGAGAGGAGAAGATTCTGGTTGTAAGTAGTATACTTCTGCTTGTAACACGCTGCCCGGATTCCTAAATTTGGAAATTACGGTCGACTCCGCTGCACCCGCCCCAGGCGAAGCAGATGGAAGCGGGTCGTTGGCAAAACCTGAAACCGTCTGGAGATGGCTTTACATCAGCATGAGCGCCGACCACCTGTTCAACGCCCCGCGGCCCACCGACACCGGTGAGCCCGCTTTGCTGCCCCAGCAGGTGCTGCAGGCCTTGCCGTGGGCCGTGCTGGTGCTCCAGCGGTCGGGTAAGTTCTCGCTGGTGAACGCACAGGCCGAACACCTGTTGGGCTGTGCGGCCGGCGCGCTGGTGGGCCGGCCGCTGGCCGAGGCGCTGCCCGACGACCTGCCCGCCGAAGTGCAGGAAGCCCTGCACGAAGCCGCCCGCGCGCCCGGGCCCGTCACCGGCGAGTTCTGGTTGCCCCGCCCCGAGTGCTGGATAGAAATGACCACCCAGCCCGGCCCCACCGAAGTGCTGGTGTACTGGCAGGACATCACCCGGCAGGTAAACCAGCGCCGGCAGCTGGGCACCGAGCTGCATTCCAGTCAGAGCCTGCTCGAGGCAACCTTCCACCGCTCGCCCCTGGCTATGCACCTGTTGCGCAGCGTGCGCGACGCCGAGGGCCAGATTACTGATTTCGAAGTGGTGATGGCCAATGCCGCGGCCGACGCCTTGGCCGGCCAGGCCATAACGGGCCGGCGCATGCTCGTCGACTGGCCCTTTGCGAGGGAAATTGGGCTATTCGATGCCGTGGTGAACACCACCGAAACCGGGGCGGCCCTCGACCTCGAACACTTCTTTCGTGCCCCCGGCATAGAAGGCTGGTACCGCTGGACGGCCGTGCAGCTCGGCGACGGTGTGGTAATGGCCATCGAAAACATTACGGCCCGCAAGCAGACCGAGCACGCAGTACAACAAACCAAAGACCTGCTCCAGGCAATGTTCAACGCCACCCTGGACAGCTTCGAAGTGCTGCAATGCGTGCGCGACGAAGCCGGCCACATCGTCGATTTTGAATGGGTGCTCACCAACGATGCGGCCCACCGCCTGCTCGAGCGCCGCGACTTAGTGGGCCTGCGCCTGCTGCAGGAAGAGCCCACGATGCGCTCCAGTGGCGTGTACGCGCGGTTTTGCGAGGTTGTGCAGCAGCAGCAGCCCCGCGACTTTGAGCTTTCTTACCCCGAGCCGCGCACCGAGACGTGGTACCACGTGGCCGCTGCGCCCTTCGGCGACGGCCTGGTGGTGAGCTGGCACGACATCACCGCCCGCCGCAACGCCACCGCCGAGCTCATGCGCCTGCAGCTGGTGCAGCAGCAGCAGCTGGCCAACGCCGTGCTCCATGCCCAGGAGGTGGAGCGCCGCCGCATTGCCGAAAGCCTCCAAAATGGCCTGGGCCAGCTGCTGTACGCCGCCCAGCTGCAGTTCGGCCAGCTGCCCGCCCTCACCGACCCCACGGCGCTGGCCTCCAGCCACGGCAAGGCCCTGCAGCTGCTCCAGACGGCCATTGCCCAAACCCGGACCATCTCCCATGAGCTCATCCCCACCATTCTGGAAGACTTTGGGCTGGTGGCGGCCGTGCGGGAAATATGCCAGGCCACCAGCACGCCCCAGTGCCGCCTCACCTGCGTGGCCGACGCCCTGCCGCAACTGCCGCCAGCCCTGGCGCTGGCGCTTTATCGCATGGCCCAGGAGCTGGCCACCAACATTGTAAAGCACGCCCAGTCGAGTACCGGCACTTTATCGCTGTTTCAGCGCCAGGGCTGGCTGGTACTGCAAGCCTACGACAAAGGCCAGGGGTTCGACAGCTCCCAGCCCCGGAATGCTGGCTCCGGCCTGAAAATAATCCAGAACCGGGTGCAGCTGCTCAACGGGCAGTTCCGGCTCCGCTCCTCGGCCGGGCGCGGTACCCTGGTGAGCGTGCTGCTGCCTCCCGCACCACAGCCCTAGCCTGCTCAACTATTGCCTGGGGTTGGCGGGCGCCTGGTCCTAAAGTTGAGCTAAAAGCCATGGCCACCGGCCGCTAAGACCCGAGCCAAAACATCGAGCCTTCGCCGTATGCGGACAAGCCTTCGCCGGATTCAGCTCAACCCATTCATTTACTCCCAATTAGGGCACAGCTCGTGGTATAGGGAGTGCACCTGCTCTCGCTCGTACTCCGTCTGAACGGTTGATAGCCCGCAGGCCAGCACCATTTCTGCCTGATGGCGCAACACCGTTTTGCGCTCGGCACGGATAACCTGCCCACCGGCCAGGGCCAACGCCCGCAACATGCGTTGCAGTACGGCCGGATTGCCCTGGGCATTAATGCGCACCAGGTCAAACGAGAGGCGGATATAGTCCTCAAAGGTGGGGGTGCTCACCACCAGGCGCAGCTGGCGGCCGTCGCCGCGCAAGGGCACCGGAAACTCCTGCCGGGCCAGCTGCCCACTGATTTCGCCCAGGTGGTCGACAGCCATGATGGCCGTGGTGGTGTCGTTGATGCCCGGCGAGAGGGCCTTGAGGGCAATGTCGACCAGCTGCTGGATGCCAAAGCCGATGTCCTGCTCGATGTTGCGGTGCCGGCCCAGGCTCACGTACTTCATGAAGTTTTCGGGCCACTCCGCGGGCCGGGGTGCATCCGGCTCGGGGTGCACGCTGAACAGCGGCTGGCCCTGTCCCACAAACGAGCCCACTATGAAATTGAGCCGCAGAATGGCCCGGTGGCGGATGGCCCACTGCAGCAGCCCTTCGACGTCGATGCGCTGGAGGTAGCCGAAGGCAGTGGCCGGCAGGGGTGCCAGCCGGCCTGCTCGGCCAGCAGGCGCTCGGCGGCGGCGGCCTGCGATTCTTCGGCCACGGGCTCGCCAAGGTGGTTGGGAAACAGGTCGTTTATTCCCTCCACGGTTTCGAGGGTGATGCGGCGCACGAGGGTGCCCGTTTGCAGCGATTCGGCGATGTGGTGAATGAAAAAACCAGGGCCGCCACGCCGCCCATGGCCAGCACCAGGCCCGCCAGCACGGCCGTGGAAGGCACGAACTTGCCTTCTTCGGGCCCGCGAATGGTGCCCAGCACCGCCAGGCAGTAAGCAAACACCCCGACGAAGTAGCCCATGATGAACTGGTTCACATCGTCGCGCATGAAGTTGCGCAGCACCCGCGGGGAGTACTGAGTGCTGATTTGGGAGAAAGCCGACAAGGTGACGGCAAAGGCAAGGGTAGCCACCGTGAGCATCGAGCCGGCGATGGCCGTGAGCATGCCGCGCGAGGCATCGGCCCCGATGCCGAATAGCAGCGGGAAAAACTTGGTGCCTTCCACCGTAGTGCGCGCGTCGTATCGCACCAGGCCATAAGCCCCCGCAATGGAGATGACCACCATCAGGCCCGGCACAAACCAGAGCGATTCGCGTAGCAGCTGCCAATATTTGAGAAATCCGAGCTTCATGCGAACGTTAGGTTAAAGCCAATAGGGCCAAGCGAATATAGCGTTGCCAACGCGTGTAATCTTCTCCCTCAAATTGAGCCGAGCCAGCAGGGAAGCAATTCACCCCGGGCCGCGCTCAGCTCAGGCCGAAAGGCTTTGCAGGGACGGCTCCGCCATGGCCCCACGTCTCGGGTGGTAAGTCTAGCCTGACAGCCGCCTAGTGGCTGGGTTCAGGACTTTCGAGCAGCGAAGCACACTGCCGGGCTATTTCCAGCTCTTCGTTGGTGGGAATCACCAGAATCCGCACCCGCGACCCGGCCCGGCTGATGTCGCGCAGCCCGGCCGAGCGTTGCTGATTGAGGTCTTCATCCAGCTCAATTCCGAAGAAGTTGAGCTGCTGACAGGCGCGGGAGCGCACCAGGGCATCGTTTTCGCCCACGCCGGCCGTGAATACCAGCGCATCGAGTCCGTTGAGCACGGCCGCGTAGGCCCCGATGTACTTGCGAATGCGGTAGGCATACAGGTCGTAGGCGAGCTCGGCTTTGGGGTCGCCCTGGTTGAGCGCCCGGGTGATGTCGCGCATGTCGCTGAAGCCCGTGAGGCCCAGCATGCCGCTTTCCTTGTTCAGCAGGGTGCTGACCTGGGCCGGCGTGTAGCCCAACTGGCTTTGCAGGAAAAGCACCACCGCGGGGTCGAGGTCGCCGGAGCGGGTGCCCATCACGAGGCCCGCCAGGGGCTGAAGCCCATGCTCGTATCCAAGGACCGGCCCTGGTGCACGGCGGCCATGCTGCAGCCGTTGCCGAGGTGCACCGTGATAATCCGGGCGTCGGGATTGCCGAGGTAGGCAGCGGCCTGGGCAGCCACGTACTGGTGGCTGGTGCCGTGAAAACCGTAAACGCGCAGCCCGTGCTCGGTGTACAGCCGCTCGGGCAGCGCGTAGCGGTAGGCGTACTCGGGCAGCGTTTGGTGGAAGGCCGTGTCGAACACCGCCACTTGCCGGGCCCGGGGAAAAGGCGCTCGGCCACTTCGATGCCGAGGTAGTTGGCGGGATTGTGCAGCGGGGCCAGGGCAAACAGCCCGCGAATGGCGGCTTTCACGGGCTCGTCGAGCAGCGTGGTGGCGGCAAAGGCTTCGCCGCCGTGCACCACCCGGTGGCCCACCACGTCGATTTCGCCGGGCTCGCGCAGGGCGCCCGCCACGGGGTCCGTGAGCAAGGCCACGACTTCGCGCAGCCCGGCTTCGTGGTCAGGCAGAGCCAGCGTCCGCTGCGTCACCTGCTCTTTGCCATCACGCTGGGTTTTGTGGGTGATGACCGCATTCTCCAGCCCAATGCGTTCGGCCAGGCCGCTGCACACGGGCTGCTCGGCCGGCCAGCGAAACAGCTGGTACTTGATGGAGCTGCTGCCCGAGTTCACGACGAAAATATTCATGCGGACAGCTGCTGGCTCTGAATGGCCGTGATGATGACCGTATTGAACACGTCTTCGACCGTGCAGCCGCGGCTCAGGTCGTTCACGGGTTTGTTGAGCCCCTGCAGCACGGGCCCGATGGCCAGGGCCCCGGTTTCGCGCTGCACGGCCTTGTAGGTGTTGTTGCCGGTGTTCAGGTCCGGGAAGATGAGCACGCTGGCCTGGCCGGCCACTTCCGAATCGGGCAGCTTCTGGCGGCCCACCAGCGGGTCCACGGCCGCGTCGTACTGAATGGGGCCTTCCACTTTCAGGTCGGGCCGTTTTAGGCGCACCAACTCGGTGGCCCGGCGCACTTTGTCGACGTCGGCCCCGGCCCCGGAATTGCCCGAAGAATAGGAGAGCATGGCCACGCGGGGCTCGATGCCAAATGCCTGGCTGCTGTCGGCCGACGAAATGGCGATTTCGGTCAGCTGCTCGGCCGTGGGGTTGGGGTTCACGGCGCAGTCGCCGAATACGGCCACCCGGTCGGGCAGGCACATGAAAAACACCGACGACACCACCGACACGCCCGGCTTGGTCTTGATGAACTGCAGCGCCGGCCGGATGGTGTGCTGCGTGGTGTGCACCGCCCCGGACACCATGCCGTCGGCGTGGCCTTTGTACACCATCATCGAGCCGAAGTAGGACACGTCGCGCAGCAGGTCGCGGGCCATGTCGTGGTTCACGCCTTTGTCCTTCCGCAGCTCGTAAAGGTCTCCACATAGTCGGCGTACTCCTCGGAGTGCACGGGGTCGACGATGCGCAGGTGGCCGGAGGGGAAGCTCAGCCCCAGGCGCTTGGCCGAGGCGGCTACCTCGGCCGGGTCGCCCAGAATGGTCAGGTCCACGATGTCTTGGGCGAGCAGTTGCGCGGCGGCTCGCAGAATGCGGTCGTCGTTGCCTTCGGGCAGCACCACGTGGCGGCGCTCACGCTTGGCCCACTGCAGCAGCCGGTACTGGAACATGTGGGGCGTGAGGCCCTGAGGGCGGAAGCTGACCAGCTTTTCTTCCAGGGCCCGCACGTCCACGTACCGTTCAAAGGTGCTCAGAGCCAGCTGAATCTTCTTCGGGTTATCTGGCGAAAAGCGCGAGCGAATGGCCGCCACCCGGGTAGTGGTTTCGAAGGAGCCGGTAGGCACCGCGAGGATGGGCAGCACGTTGGGCAGGCCCTCGAGCAGGCGGCGCAGGGGCTCGTCGGGCTCGGCCCCGGCCGTGAGCACGATGCCCGCCACCCGCGGATACGTGGACGACAAATTAGCCTGCAGCGCACACAGAATGATATCGCCCCGGTCGCCGGGCGTCACAATCAGCACGTTTTCCTGGAGGTAGTTCAGGAAGTTGGGCACCTGCATGGCCCCGATGACGTAGTGGTCGACCTGCCCGCCCAGCTCCGGCTCACCAAACAGGAGCTTGCCGCCGAGCTCGGCGAAGATTTCGCGCACGGTGGGGTGCAGCAGGTTAGGGTCGTCGGGGATGAGGGCGAGCAGCACGCCCTCGGGCAGCTGGCTGCGCAGCAGCGTGCGCACGTCGTCGACTTGCGCGGGCGCCACGCGGTTGGCCACTACCAGCAGCACCGGCACCTCGCGGCTCTCGAAGCCCTGGAGCTGCGTGAGCACCGCGCTGATAAGCTGGGCCGTGCTCTTGTCTTCGCCCGTCACGACCAGCACGACGGGAACCCCGAGGTTCTTGGCAATGGAGACGTTGGCGTCGAACTCGAACGCGATGCCGGCGCCCAAAAAGTCGCTGCCCTCCACCACGGTGAAATCGCAGCTGTCTTCCCACTCTTTGTACTTGCGGATGACCGTATCAATGAGCTCGCCTTGGGCACCGGCTTCCATCATCCGCAGGGCCTCGGCCCGGGTAAAGGCGTAGGGGAGGGGGAAGCAGGCGGCAGCTTGAAATACCGGTTTACGGTGTTGATGTGGGCGTCGGGCTGCTGCGCCGGGTCGTGGTCGATGAGGGGCTTAAAGAATCCCACCTGGCGGGCCTGGCGCAACAGCATGTTCACCAAACCCAGCACCACGAGGGACTTGCCGCTGTAGGGCTCCGCGGCGGCAACAAAAACAGCTTTCGTCATGCCTTAGCTAACGTAGCGGCCCGGCCCGACGTTGGCCATGTTCAGGTTTAGCTCAATTTCAAGCGCAAAGCTGGCCGGGCACCGCTGGCTTAGCGATTGAGGTAGGCTTGCACGTCGGCGGGCAGGGTGCCAACGGCCAGCACGGCATTGCGGAGCTGGGTTTCGGAGCAGCGCATGGCCTGGCACCAGTAGTTCACGGCAATGGTGGACTGGAGGTTGATGCGGGTGGGGTCGACGGTGGCGGGTGGTTGCAAGGGCAAAAGCAAAAGTGGAGAAAAGCAAAAACTTGGCAAGGCCAAACGGGAAGCGGGCCGCTAGGGTAAGGCCATCCCTAGGCTTCTTAGTTCCGCAAATGTCGGCCCAAGAGTTCAGCTTAACGCCGGGCGCCCGACATTCATTGCCCTAAAGCCGATTAATTTCATAGCCGCGCCGGGTCTGGTTCGGGCAGGAGTTGGGCTACGTGCAGGCTCCGGAGCATGGCGCTTTTCTTGTGCTGGTGCTGCTGCATGCGCCGGAAGATGCCGTCGAGGGTTTGCACGGCCTGCACCACCCGCGGGCCCTTGTTGAGCATGACGCACTCGGCCCGGTCGCTCATCGCCGCGTCGCTGATTTCGGCGCGCGAAGGCAGGCCACCGCTGGCCAGGCTTTCGAGCACCTGCGTGGCCCAGATGGCCGGCACGTGGGCCGCTTCGCACAGCCACAGGATTTCTTCCTGCACCTCGGCCAGCCGCTCAAAGCCACACTCCACGGCCAGGTCGCCGCGGGCAATCATCACGCCGCAGCTACGCGCCTGCATAGCGCTCAGCAAAAGGACTGGCAGCTGCTCGAAGCCCCGCTGCGTTTCGATTTTGAGGATGATGGACACGGGCCGGTCGGTGAGTTGGGCCAGGTGGTGCTGGAGCTGCTCCACGTCGGCCGGGCTGCTGGCAAAAGACAGCCCCACCATATCGGCGTGTTGAACTACGAAGGCCAGGTCCTCCAGGTCTTGGGCGGTCAGCGACGGCAGGGGCAGCCGGGTGTCGGGCAGGTTGATGCCCTTGTCGTTGCGCAGCTTCTCGCCCTTCAGCCGGGCCTGGGTGATGCGCACGTGCAGGGTGTCGGGCTCCACCTGCTCCACCACGCCGCCAATTTTGCCGTCGTCGAACCACACCCGCTCGCCTGGCTGCACGTGCTCAAGCACCTCCGGCAGCGAGCAGCCAATGGCCAGGGGCGGGTCGAGGGGGCGAGGGGCAGTGGCCGGCGGGTGAGCTGCAGCACATCGCCGGGGTAGAGCAGCAGCGCAGCTTCGAGGCGTGGCAGCCGAAGCAGGGTCGCCTTAGAATGGTGGGCCGAGAACTTGATTTCGGGAGCCAGGTAGGCGGTTTTTTCAGCTCAACCCACCAGCCGGCCTCCCCGCCGCTGCGCACCCGCAGCTTGCGCCGGCTGCCCCGCACATCCCGGAACCGGATAACCTCGCCGGGGCGTAGATTCTGCAGCCAGGCCTGCGGCAGGGCCAGGCTGGCGGCCGGCAGCGTCGGGGCCGGCGCGGGGTGTTCCTGGCTGGTCAGCCACAGGTGGGTCGGGGCCAGTACCCGCCCAAAATCGTCGCGGGTGGGGTTGAGGCGCAGCACGGCCGGGCCCGGCGGGAGGCCCGCGGTGCGCAGCTTGGCGCCGCCCAGGTCCATGCAGAGCTTGCAGGTTTTGCCGGTTTCCTGCTCGGCGCGGCGCAGGTGCGCTATCATCTGCTGCCACACGGCCACGTCGTCGTGCGCGCAGTTGATGCGCACGCAATCAGTGCCTTCGCGCAGCAGCTCCCGCACCAGGTTATAATCCGTAGCCGCCTCGGTGGGCAAGGTGACCATAATGCGCACGCCCCGGCTGGCGGGCACCGGCCCCAGCACGGCCTCGCTGTGTTGGGCCAGCAGCAGGGCGCCCCCGCGAAGGTTGGGGCGTCCGGGCTGGCGGGCCACGGGTCGGGCGCCCCGGGGTGGGCCAGCTCGTGCAGCACGGCCCACACCGCTTCGACACTGGCCAGGGCGTGGGCTTCGGCGCGGCCCAGCGACGAGAGGCCCAGCACGGCCAGCCGCTGCTGCAGGGGCGCAGGTCGCGGCGGCGCAGGGCCAGGTAGTGCAGCAGGTTCCGGGCGCTGCCGCGGAAGGCCGGATGTACTGGGGTTAGCCGGCCAGCGGCTTGCGCCGCAGCGTCCACCAGCTCCTGGCGAAGGCCGGTGAGCTCGGCCAGCAGGCTCGGCCACCTCGGCGGCGTGCCGGCTGTTAAACGAAGTGTCGAGAGGTTGGTCCGTCATAACTACGCGCTTGGGCAGCTCCTGCTCGGGTTGCCGCGCTGCCGCGACCTATAGGATTGTGTAAGGTCGCGATAATGCTCATTCCTTCAAAACACAGCTATAGTTTATGCGTCGAAAACGGGCCAGGGCCGCAGAAAATAGCCTGAGGGAAGGCAGCTGGCCCGGCTCCACTTTTTTACTTGTCCTTCCTTGGGTGGAGAGGTATTCCGAAACTATTATTTTCAAATGCCTGAAGCTTTAGGTAACTTCTGGCCCCTAACGAGAATGCGCACACGCCGTTCTGAGGGAAAACGATAAAGCATGGGGCTGCTTGCGCGTCCCTATCCGGCAGGTATTACGGTTATGGCCAGTCCGCGCTTTGTGATTGACACGCTGTACTGGCTTCGGCGCCACCAGGCCGGGCTGGGCCTGCTGGTGCTGGGGTGGCTGATTCCGTGGCTGATATTCGTGGATTTGGCGGAGAATGTGTGGCAAAGCGAGGGTTTCGTGCGCGACAAAGCCATACTGGCCTGGCTGCAAGCCCACCGGCACCCTTCCCTCGATGCCGGGGCGGTGCTGCTTTCCCGCCTGGGCGGCACGGTGGCCATGTGGACGTTTTGCCTGGGGCTGATAGGAGGGCTGCTGCTGGCCCGGCAACGCTGGCAGGCCGGGCTGGTGGGCGCCAGCATGGGCGGTACCTGGGTGCTGCACCTTACCGTGAAAGCCTGGCTCGAGCGAACCCGCCCCGCCGAGTGGGCTCCCCTCGTTGATGAGCCTCCTATTCCGGCCACGGTGTACTCCTTTCCGAGCGGCCATGCCATTGCAGCGGCGGCCCTCGCTACGGCGCTT
Source organism: Hymenobacter humi (assembly GCF_042665855.1). Lineage (NCBI taxonomy): Bacteria > Pseudomonadati > Bacteroidota > Cytophagia > Cytophagales > Hymenobacteraceae > Hymenobacter > Hymenobacter humi. The sequence goes on from NZ_JBHTEK010000005.1 coordinate 42,547, forward strand.
ATTCTCCTGCTTTGGCCCACACGCTGGCGCTGGCTGGCCTTTGCCCTGGGCACCACGTGGGCAGCGGCCATGGGCGTGGCCCGGATGTACCTCGGCGCGCACTATGCCTCTGATGTAGCCGCCGGCTGGGTTGGGTCCATTGGGTGGGTGATGGGCGTGTACCTGTTGTTTTTTCGAGCTTATGCGGCAGGCGAGAGGTAGCAGCGCCACCTCGCATTGCACCGGCTCGCTGCCATTATTGCTTAGCCCGCTGGCGGTTGCTTTTCCGGCCTTTGACTATTATCGTGTCTGCGCGGTGGCCTGCCGCTGGCTTTATGATATTGTTACCCTCCGTTTCCGGGGTAAAGCACCGCTGTCGTTCGGGTTTGTCGGCTCAGATTCTGTGGTACAGGCCGGAAGCACAACCAGCAGGATTCCCAGAGTTAATGCGGAGGTTGTCATGAGCGAAGCGGGTGACGGGTAAACGAGCAAATGCAGCCAACTGGAGATGTGTACTGGGCCGGAAGCAGGCTATTGAGCTACCCATCCTGCATCCTGGTACTGTACCACAAACGCAGCGGTGGCCTCGGGGTGCTCCATAGTAAATGCCTGTCAAATATCGGCCGCTAACCGACGCATGTCCCTGAGCAAGATTATGTCTATCAATAACTTTGCTCAATTGACTTAAGCTCTGCTCGCTAGCGGAGTCTGGCGTACTGCGCTCAGCTTGATGGCCTATTGGTATAGGCTCTTGGCGTTTTGGAAACAGATGCTGCGGCGTTGCTCGGCGGCTATCCTCACCAGCTCAGTAGTTATTCATGCAGGCTGCAGGCTTCCAGCATTTCAGGCTTGACAAAGGTCAGATAATGAGTTGAGGAGCATCATGGAAGCTCTGCAGATGCAAAAGCTACTTTTGGCCCAAGTCGCTCACTAGTACCATCCCCCTTCTCACACTTGCCGGCCTGGGCAAGCATCTGGTAAATATTTGCTTGTGCGGTTGCCGCAGGTTTCTGCCCAGAGCATGGTGGCGGCACGCGGGCCACTCAACGCCCAAGGCTCGGGCATAAGATTACCAGGCGAGCTCAGCCAATTAAGTGCTTTGCGCTACAAAATTGAGCTGACTTTCAATCCGGCTTTGTTTCAAAAGCAGGTACCGAAGCGAAAGGCGCGACGGGGATTTATCTCATCTTTTGCCTGGAGGTATGCGAATGTCTGCGTGTTTGTTGCTGGTTGTGGCCCTGTCGCTGGTGGCTCCGGCGCTTTGGCCAGCCAGTGGCCAGTCCGCCGGCGTGCAGCAACAGCCCATGCGCACTTTAGCTGCGGCCGACTCGGTGGCCGAACGCATCAAGGCCCGGTTCGATACGGCGGCCCGTTCGACTGGCTTCGGGGCACTGGCCGAGCCAACCCAGGCGGCCAGTTTTTATAGCCGACGAAATTTCCAGCCGGCCTGGACTGCGGGCGCCCAGCCCAATGCCACCGGGCAGGCGGCCCTCTCGCTGCTGGCGCAGGCCGCGGACTATGGCTTGCAGCCCCAGCGCTACCACTCCGCCACGCTTCAGGCCTTGGCCGACTCGCTCGGGCTGCCGGCGCCCCTGCCCGTGCAGGTAGACCGGCAAGCGCGCTTCGACGTGCTTCTTACCGATGGCCTGCTGCGCTTTGTGCGGCACCTGCGCCGCGGCCAACTCCACGCCCAGGTGGCCTCCCCCTGGAACGGAAAGGCAACTCGTTTCAGCCCGCGGCGTGGGTGGCTCAGGCGCAGGCCGCGCCTCAATTCCAGGTGGCCCTGCTGCGCTGCCAGCCCCAGCACCGCGAGTACCAACAGCTGCAAAAAGCCCTGGCCCGCTGGCGGAAAGAATCGACCGGACCCGCCACTCCGGCCCGGCTCCGGCAAGCCCAGCAGCTGGCCCTCAATCTGGAGCGCTGGCGCTGGCAGGCCATTCCCGACGCCGAATACGTGCTGGTGAACCTGCCCGCCTACCGGCTCGAAGTGGTGCGCCGCGGCCGGGTGCTGCACGCGCACCGCGTCATTATCGGCAAGCCCGGCACGCCGACGCCCACGTTCAGCAGCCGGTTTACCTCCTTCACGGTGGCGCCGGAATGGCACGTTCCGCAAAGCATCGCCACCCGCCAAATCCTGCCCTACCTGCAAGCCAACGCCCGTGCCGGTTCCGACCAGGACTTTCTGGCCGAGAACAACTACACGCTCTATAACGCCAAGGGCCAGCAGGTAAAGCCCACCGCGGTGAACTGGCTCAAGGTCACGCCGAAGAACTTTCCGTACACCATTCGCCAGAACCCGGGCTGTGGCAACCTGCTGGGCAACATTATTTTCCACTTCAGGAATCCCTACGGTTTGTACCTGAGCGATGCGTCGGAATTCCGGGAATTTGAGCGCCCGTACCGAGCGCTGGAGCAAGGCTGCATGCACCTGGACCGTCCCATGCGGCTGGCCGCCTACCTACTGGGCCCCGACACGGCCCGCGCGGCCCTACCCACCGAGGCCGAATGCGAAGTAGCGCCCACGCCGCGCAGCTTTTACCTCATGCGGCCGGTGCCGCTGCACGTGCGCTACGCCACCTGCGCGGTAATCGCGGGCAAGCTGCGGTTTTACCCCGATGTCTACGGCCAGGATGCCATCCTGCGCCGGCAGCTTTTTTAACGCAAATCATGTCCTGGCTTGACTTGCGTCATGGCGTTTGCCCTGGCTTTTCTGATAATTGCAGCCAGTATAGACTGTACCAGCGTAATTCCCCGCCGGACATGCTTGCTTTCTGCTTCCCGTCTGGGCCGGTTGATTCCTGCCTCGCCGACCTCGTTGCGCTACCCGCCGCCAAGCAACCCGCCTTGTTGGGCTAAGTCTTTAGCTGGGTGGCCCGGTTGCTACTGAGCAGAATTCTGCTGCATTCCTGCCGACGCCAGGCCCCCACTTCCCTCACTCAAGGTGCCGCCATGAAAACCATCCTTGTTCCAATCGACTTCACGGCCGCTTCCGACAACGCCTTGGTGTATGCTAACAAGCTGGCCGCGCGGCTCCCGGCCGAAATTGTGTTGGTGCAGGGCGGCTGCGGCGATGAGCTCACCCCGAGCAGCGTACGGCCGGGCTGCTCCGGCTCGAAGCACTGGTCGAGCGCCTGCGCTTTAAAGAATTGGACCGTCAGAGCGGAAGCCGCATTAAGTATACCTACCACCTGGCCACCGATGCCATGGCTGACGTGCTGCCCCAGGCGGTAGCTGTCTACCGGGCCAACCTCATCGTGACCGGGCTGGCCAATTGCGCCTCGTGCACCGCCGTCGGCGACACCTCCACGCTGCGGCCGAAGCTCCTAAGCTGCCCCGTCCTGATTGTGCCTCCCGGCCCCCAGGAATTGCCCGCGTACGTGGTAATAGCCGGCGATTTTGCCCATTTTCAGGCCCGCCAGCTGGCGTGGCTGCCGGCCATGGCCCGCAATGCCATCGCGCACTTCGACCTGCTGCACCTGCAGCCGCCCGGTGGCACGGGCCTGGTGCCCTTAAAAAGCCCTGCTGGTAGCCCACGCCTACCTGCCCAGCGCGGCCGTGAACCTGCTGCCCTGCGAAGATGCCCTGGACGGCATCAGCGAATTCTGCGCCCAGCAATCGGCCGAGCCTGCTGGTGCTGGCCACCGCCGACGCCGGTTTGCTGAGCCGCTTCTTTAATCCGCTGGCCACGCGGCACAATCCCTACCACCTGTGCATACCCGTGCTGCTGCTCCCCACCCGCAGCCCGCTCCCCGAAACCCCATTGAGCCAAGCCGAATGGAGTTTAGTAGCCGAGACGCAGCTCTTCGATATGTCCATGGAAACGCTGTAATCAAGCGTGAGCCTCCACCGTTTCCTGCTAAGGAATAAGCAGTTCAGTAACCCGAAATAGGGTGGCGCAGCCACTTTCAGGTGTTCTGGTTTCTAACTTTCCAAACGGTGTTCATCCGGATAGTATCGCTGATTTCTATCTTGCTGGTAGGCATTCTGCTGGTCTGGCAGCGCCGGCCTACCGTTCAGCCAGCGGGGTTGGAGCAGCATAGCCGGGGCCGGGTGCAGGCTTTCGCTGCGCCGCCTGCTCCGGAGCCCTCGGTCGATAGCCTGCTTAAGGTGCTGCTGGCTGTTGACACCACCGGCATCGGGAAAGCAGATACCCGATTGGGCTTGCAGGTTGGGCCAAGTGTACGAGCGTTTTACAGGGAGGCGCCCCAGCCGGTCTGGACGGCCGGCGCCGACAGCATCAATCCCAATGCAACCAACGCTTTGGGCCTGCTGGCCGATGCGGCCGCCTATGGCCTGCGTGCCGCCGACTACGGCGGTTCGCGCCTGCCGGCTCTGCGCGACTCGCTGAGCCGGTTTCCGGCCGGGCCCCGGCACCATCTGCAACAGGCGCGGCTCGAGATTTACCTGAGCGACGCCCTCCTGCGCTTTACGCTCGATTTGTACCGGGGCCGCTTGCGTTCGCAAACACTGTCGCCGCGGGAAAAGAGAGCAAAGCATCCTTTGAGCCGGCCAGGGCATTGCGCGCCGGCCTGGCCCGCGGCCGGCTGGTAGCGGCCGTGCAGGCCTGCCAGCCGCAGAACCGCGAATACCAGCAGCTGCAGGCGGCCCTGGCGCGTCGTTTCAAAGCACCACCGATGCCGGATACTGCCGCCCGCTGGCACGCCCAAAACCAACAAATCGCCCTAAATCTGGAGCGCTGGCGCTGGGAGGCAATTCCCGATGCCGAGTACGTGCTCATCAACATTCCGGCCTTCACGCTGCAGGTGGTGCGCGGGGGCCGGGTAGTGCAGCAGCACCGCGTGATTGTGGGCAAGCCCGAAACGCCCACCCCCACGCTCAGCAGCGCCATCTCCTATTTCACCACGGCTCCCGACTGGCACGTGCCCCGCTCCATTGCTCTTAAGGAAATTCTGCCCGCCCTCCGCAAAAACCCCGACTACCTGGCGCGTAACAACATGGTGCTCTACAGCGAGCGGGGCACCGTGCTGGACTCACACGGCATCAACTGGCGCCGGGTGACGCCGGGCAATTTCACCTATACCATCCGGCAGTCGGCGGGCTGCGACAATTCGCTGGGCAACATCGTTTTTCGCTTCCCAAACCCCTATTCCATCTACCTGCACGACACGCCGTTTCGCGACCTGTTTGCCCTGCCCGGGCGGGGCCTGAGCAGCCACGGCTGCATCCGGCTGCAGCAGCCCCTGAAGCTGGCGGCTTACCTGCTGCGCCGCGATGGGAGCAAGGAGCAGCTGCCCAACGAGGCCGCCTGTGCCCGTCAGGTGCAGTCCCGGGACTACCGGCTGAAGCGGCCCATGCCGCTGTACGTGCGCTACGCCACCTGCTCGGCCGAAGCCGGGAAGCTCACCTTTACGCCGACCCCTACCGGCGCGACCAGGCGCTGCGGCAGGCGCTTTTTCCCGCGTCGTCGGCCCCTGCGCAGCTCAATTAGCGAGGCGCCTGATTACTGGCTGATTCAAAAGCCGTGGCTTATTGGGGCTTGGCTACAGCTTTATAAAGCTCGAACCAGCCCGTGCTCAGGGCGGCCACGCCTGCGCAGGCCGCGAGCCTGTGGCCAGGTGAGCGACTGCAGCTGGAAAAACTCCTGCAGTGCCGGCACCGTCAGGCACAGGGCCAGCAACAGCAGCGTGAGGCCGAGCATGGCGGGCAGCAGCGGGTTGTGGTAGCGCCAGGTGGTGCGCAGCGTCTGCCCCCGGGAGCGGCTGACGAGGGTGAGCAGCACGTTGGCCAGCACCAGCGTGCTGAAGGTGAGCGTGCGGGTCAGCGTTTCCGAATAGCCCTGGGCTATGGCGTAGGCTGCCGTGCCCAGCACACCGGCGGCTACTACCAGACCTTGTACAATGCTGACGCCCAGCTCCCGCAGCTGCAGAAAGGATGAGGTGGCGGGCCGGGGCGGCCGCTGCATGGTGCCCGCTTCCATGGGCTCGTTTTCGAAAACAATGGAGCAGGTGGGCCCCATGAGCAGCTCCAGGAAAATGACGTGCACGGGTCCCAGCAGCACCGCGTACTGCCAGGCCAGGAGGGAGGGCACCAGCACCGTCAGTATCAGCGGGATGTGAATGGTGATGATGTACTGGACGGCCTTTTTGAGGTTGTTGTAAATCTTGCGTCCGAAGGCAATGGCGGTGACCATGTCGCTCAGGTCATCGTCGCGCAACACCAGGGCCGCGGCCTCGCGCGCCAGCTCGGTGCCGCGCTTGCCCATGGCCACACCGATGTGGGCCGCTTTCAGGGCCGGGCCGTCGTTCACGCCGTCGCCGGTCATGGCCACTACTTCTCCGTTGGCCTTCAGGGCCTCAATCACGCGCAGCTTGGCTTCCGGAAACATGCGGGCGTACAAGTCGACTTCGCTTACGCGCTGCTGCAGGGTAGTGGGGTCCAGTGCCAGCACTTCAGTGCCGGTGAGCACGGGCTCGGGGTGGCGCAGGCCTACCTGACGGGCGATGGCCGCGGCCGTGAGGGCGTTGTCGCCGGTTATCATCTTCACTTGCAGGCCGGCCTCGTAAAACTGCCGGAGCACAGCGGCGCTGGTGGGCTTGGGCGGGTCGGAAAAGCCACCAGCCCCACAAATTCCCAATTGAAATCTTCCTGGTCGTCGGGGAAAGTGGGCGGCGGAGCGGGGCAGTGCGCCACTCCAAGTACCCGCAGGCCGGTGGCGGCCATCTGGGTTAAAACTTCCAGGACGGCGGCCTGGGCCGTTGCCGGCAAGTGGCAACGTTCAACGATGCCTTCGGCAGCGCCCTTGCACGCCACGATGCGGTGGCCGGAGGCGTCGGCAAAGACGTGCGTCATCATGGGTGGGCGGCCGTCGAGCGGGTACTCGTGCACCATGTGGTAGTCGGGCCGCTCGTCGGGCGCGGCGGTTTGGGCGTAGGCCTGGTGCAGGGCTTGCTCCATGGGGTCGAAGGGCTGGGGCTCGCTCGCCCACATGGCCGTGGCCACCAGCCTGCCGGGCCGCTGGGCCCAGCGCCTGGCCTTCCTCAAAAGCCTGGGGCAACGGCTCGCCCGGGCAGTAGAGCTGGCTCAAGCTCATGCGGTTTTGCGTGAGTGTGCCGGTTTTGTCCACGCCGATGACGGTGGCTGAGCCCAGGGTTTCCACGGTTTGGGGGCGCTTGGTGATGATGCCCAGCTGCATAAGCCGCCAGGCCCCCAGGGCCATAAAAGAAGAAAGCGCCACGGGAATCTCCTCCGGCAAAATGGCCATGGCCAGGGTGAGCCCGTGCAGCAGCCCGTGCACCATACTGCCCGATTCCCACCAGTTGTAAACCCACACGAGCACGAAAGCCACCGCCCCGACGAGGGCCATGCGCCGCACAAACGCCCCCACCTGCTGCTGCAGGGGCGTGGGTGGGGTTTTAACATCGCCAATCAGCCCACCGATGCGCCCCAGGCGGGTGGCCGGCCCCACCGCCGTCACGCGCAGCACGGCCGTGCCGCCGTACACCGAAGAGCCGGCCAAAAGCTGCTGCTGGCCATCGGCGGTTTTGGTGACGGGCAAAGACTCGCCCGTCAGAAAAGACTCGTCGGCTTGCAGGTCGTGGGCATCGAGCACCAGGCCATCGGCCGCCACCTGTTCGCCTTCGGCTACCAGCAGCAGGTCGCCCACCACGACTTCGGTGGTGGGTATGGCGGCTTCGCGGCCCGAGCGGCGCACGCGGGCATGCGGCCGGGTCAGCTGCTGCAGCGCCTGCAGGGCGCGGTCGCTGCGGGCTTCCTGGTAGAGCGAGATACCGGCCACCAGGCCCGTAGCACACAGCAGCACAACGGCTTCGTGGTAGCTGCCAATTGCCAGGTACACCCCGGCCGTTACCACCAGCAGCACAAACATGGGCTCGAGCACCACACCGCGCACCAGGGTTGCCAGGCGGTTATTGCGGGCCGGCGCGAGGATGTTGGCCCCGAAAGCGAGGCGCTGCTGCAGCACTTCGGCCGGTTCCAGCCCGGCGAGCTCGGCAGTCATCGGCACGGATGCGGGAGGCGAAGGCAGCATGAGGTTAAGTGGGAAAGCCGGGGGCGGCCGGAGGAAAAATCGCGGGCGCCGGCTCAATTTACAAGACCCCGCCGGTACCAAAGTTCGGTTGGGCCGGCGGAACTGTGTGTTGACTAAAATCAAAGTCAACCTTGATAGTAGTCAAGGCTTAATGCAAGTGCATCGGGCATTTTTGCAATAGTCAACCTGCCTGGCAGGCCGGGCCAGCGGCACTGGCATCACCTCAGCTTTTACAGTCATGCTTACTACCTCGTTTTGGCTTGCCATGCTGCCCGTGGCCCTGATTTACCTCGCGGTGGCGTCTTTGGCGATGTTCGGATTGCGCGGCCGCAGCTCAGCTCATATGCCCCTTCACAGCGCGTAGGGCGGGTTTTCGATTTCCTTTTGCACTGGCCAGGGGCTGTGCAGCTCGGGCGGCCGTCGCTGGCTCTGCCCGGTTTCGGCCCCTGCTCAGGTCGCCTTTTTCTTCACCCCCATGAATCCGAAACCTGCTTATCCAGCCATGGAGGACCGCCTCTCCGATGCCGACATCACGGCGGCGGTAGAAATGCTGCTCATGAAGAAGGGGGTTTGCTCGTACCTGCTCAAAACCACCTGCCGCCATGGCATCGTGGAGCTGGTGGGCTTCACCGACAGCCTGCTTTCCCGCGAGCGGGCGGTTGACATTGCCAAGGCCGTGCGCGGCGTGCGGGGCGTTATCACCGAAATCAGCATCCGCACGCAGGACGTGCCCGACGAGGAGCTGCAGCTGCGCGTGGAGCACGCCATCCGGCAGGACCCGGCCGCCGGCGAATACAACGTGCGCTGCCACGCCCACGACGGGAAAGTGACCCTCGACGGCACGCTGCAAACCTGGGCCGAAGCCCGCCTGGTGCTGCGAGTGGTAAACGGGGTGCCGGGCGTGCGCCAGGTTATCGACCACCTGCGCGTGCGCGGCGGCGACGTCATCAACTCCGACGAGGAAATAACGGCCCAGATTCGGGAGTTTCTCATTTGGGACATCCGCGTGAAAAGCGCGCTGGTCGACATTCGCACCGAGCACGGCGTGGTGCACCTCTCCGGCACGGTGGGCACCAACGTGGAGCGCGACCAGGTGGTGGCCCTGGCCTACGTGGCCGGCGCGACCCGCGTGGACGCCCGCGATTTGGTGGTGGCGTACTGGGCCTTCGACAAAGCCCTGCGGCGCGAAAAATTCACCCCCAAGGCCGACGAGGCCATTGCCGAGGCCATCCGCGACACCTACCGCTACGACCCGCGGGTGCGGCAGCACGCGCCCACGGTGCGGGTGCGGGGCGGTGAGGTCACGCTGTCGGGGTCGGTGAGCAACCTGCAGGCCCGCCAGGCCGCCGAGGCTCGACGCCCGCAACGTGGTGGGCGTGTGGGACGTGCACAACCTGCTGCAGGTGCGCGCCCCGCAGGCCGCCACCGATGGCCACATCCAACAGCAGGTGAAGGTGGCGCTTGCCGCCGATTCGTTTCTGGGCCGCTACACCTTCACGGTGAATGTGAGCAACGGCAAGGCCCAGCTCTACGGCACCGTCGACTCGCACTTCGACCAGGAGCGGGCCGAGGAAGTGGCCAGCGGCGTCAATGGCGTGGTGGAGCTGGTAAACCACGTGCGCCTTTCGGCCGCCCGCGACGAGCCTTTTGCGCCGTCGTCGGCCTTCGTGGGGGCGCCACACACCCTCGCCACTGAGCAGCACCGAACCCGACTTTGTGATGGAGCAGCGCATTCGCACGCACTTCTACTGGTCGGCCATGCTGCACGACCAGGACATAAGCATCACGGTAGTCGATGGCCGCGTGACCCTCACCGGCACCGTGGAAACGTGGGTCGAGCGCAAGCGCGCCGCCACCGAAGCCTACGACTGCGGGGCCCGCGACGTGAACAACCACCTGCAAGTGCATGCTGCGGCAAAAACTTCCACTTCAGCCGAAAGCCAAGGCACATAAACTTGGCCTCAAGTAAAGATGTTCCGGTATTAATGATGTAAATTCACAGTTTATCACTAATAAGCTGAGCTATGAACTATCCTTCGTTGAAAACTTCAGCCCCCGGCTTTTTCAGAATGCTGCCGAGCTTGCCACGGCTACCCGCTACGGTTCGCATGCTCATCAGCGGCCCACCGGCTATATCCAGCCCAATATGTCGCGGGAAGCCGGCCAGCCTGCTGCTTGATGATACCCTCACAGAAGCCGCCGGCCTGGCCCGCAACTACGGAAGTGAGATGGATGCCTACGCCGGGTCTTACTAAGCCCTTTTTCCCTTCTTGCCATGACACCTGCCATCGTAGTTCTCACTGATTTCTTTGCCGTATCCAACCGGGCCCTGGCCTTTGCGGCGGGGCTGGCCGTGCCCCTGAAGGCCCACCTGGTGCTGCTGCACGTGCGGCACGACGGCCTGCTCTCGCCGGAAGAGTACGCCAAGAGCGAGCGGCACGATGCCAGCGAAGCCGAGCGGGCGCTTAAACAGCTGGCCAGCAGCCAGCCCGTGCCCACCGAGGTGGAGATATCAGATGACTTTCTGACCGATGCCGTGGCGGAGGCCGTGCGCCACCACAAACCCCAGATGCTGGTATTGGGCCGGCCCGGTACCGCCGCCACGCCGGTCGAAATCATCGCCGGGGCGGCCATGGATTTGCTGCGCACTGTGCCCTATCCGTTGCTGATAGTGCCCACGGTGGGTTGGGCTGGCTTTACGCCGCGCCGCCTGGTGATGGCCGTCGACGGCAACGACTTTGTGCTTTATGAACACCAGAACATAGTGGCTCAACTGCTGGAAGCCCTGCCCGACAGCACCCTCACCGTGCTGTACGTAAGCAATGAGAGAGACCAGCGCCAGGAAGACCAGCTGCGGGTGACGCATGCCATTCGAGAAAGCGGCTTCGATGCGCTGACCAAGGATGCCGAGCCCCGGATACTGTACCACTCCCACCCGGCGCAGGGCATCATGCAGGGAGCCACCGAGCTCGATGCCGATATGCTAGTGGTAGTAGCCCGGCGCCATAGCCTGCTGGGCAGCCTGTTTCATCGCAGTGTCACGGCCCAGCTCATTGGCGAATCGGCGCTTCCCATCCTGTTGCTGCCGGCTAAGGATTAACACTTTATCTGATATTTCGACTTCAGCAGAGAAACGCGGCTCAACTTCGGATTGGGCTCCAAGTTCTCCCGCCGTTTTCCACATTCACTCCCATTCACCAGCCCAAAGCCCCCTAGCCATGAATATTTCGCTGATAGTGATGACCAGCTTTTATCCGGCCGCGCAGCAGGCGGTGCAGTATGCCGACGTGCTGGCCGGCGCGCTAGGCGGGCAGGTGGTGCTGCTGCACGCCAACCGCGTGGCACTGTTCGACCCCTACGTGTTTGCGGGGGAAGGCTGGCGGCGGCAGGAGCTGGAAGGGGAGAAGGAGATTGAAACGCTGCTGCAGCGCCAGGCCGAGCAGCTGTGGTCGCCGGCCTCGGTGGAAATTGCCACCGACCTGCTGCCCGACGTAGCCCGCGACATGCTGGCCCGCTACCATCCGGCCCTGTTCGTGATAGGCCGCCCGGCGCCCGACCCCACCGGCCCCGAGCAGCTGAGCACCATTGTGCTGGAGCTGCTGCAGGCCGCGCACATCCCCATTCTGCTGGTGCCGCTGGGTAGCAAGGCGCACAACCCCGCTCAGAAAGTGCTGGTAGCGGCCGATACCGAAGAGTTTAACACGGCGGGCCCGGCCGATGCGGTGCACCTGCTGCTGGGCAGCGTGGGCACGCAGGGCGTGACCGTGGCCCACGTCTCGGTGCTGGAGGAGGACGAAAGCTGCGCCCACGCCCTGCAGGCCGTGAAGCGGAGCGGCCTGCTCGAGGGCATGCCCGAGCCCAGCCTGCGGGGCTACCAGTCGAAGAACCCCGCCGATGGCGTCTTCGAGGGCATACGCGATACCCAGGCCGATATGGTGGTGATGATGGCGCGCCCGCGCAGCTACCTGGGCGAGCTATTCCATAAGAGCGTGACCGTGCAGGTGATGCACGAAAGCCCCGTACCCGTGCTGGTAGTGCCCGCCACCAACCCGCCCGAGGAAAAAAGCCGGGCCGGCACCTTCAGGCCGAAGACGTGACTGTATGGCCCGGACTATCCTGATATTCACCCGGTAGCTTACCTTGTTCTGCCGCTTGCAGCTCACCGCCCCAGCCGTATGGCAGGCATAGGCAGAGCTGCGAGCGGCAGCACGTTTTGTTGAGCCAGAATGGCTGGTCGGCAAAGGCCGGAAGGGAGTCTTTCCAAAGGAAACCAGCTCAATTTGCGGCCAAATATTTCAGATAATCTTCTCGCTCAACTTTTCCCGAGATGTCTACCCTAGTTGAGCCCCAGGTTATCGAAAGCACCCCGCGCGCCACGGGCCTGACCGAGGCGGAAGCGCAGGCGCGACTGCGCCAGTACGGCCCCAATTCCGTCGACGCCCTCCCGCCGGAAAGCTGGGTGCGGGTGCTACTGCGCCAGTTCCGCAGCGTGATTGTGCTGGTGCTGGGCGCGGCGGCCCTGTTCTCGTTTATATTTCAGGACTACGCCGAGGCCTACGCCATTCTGGCCGTCATTGTCATCAACGCCCTGCTCGGCTTTGGGCTTGAGCGCAATGCGCAAGCCTCGATGGCAGCCCTGCGCCGGATGGGCATCATCACGGCCCGGGTGCTGCGCGACGGCCAGGTGCGCGCCGTGCCGTCGGACCAGCTCACCATGGGCGACGTGCTGCTGGTGGAAGCCGGCGAGGTGGTGGCGGCCGACGCCGAGCTGTACGAAGCCCAGCAGCTGCAGGTAAATGAATCGGCCCTTACCGGGGAATCGATGCCCGTGGAGAAAAGTCTAGCGCCGGTCGGCGCCGAAGTCGCCCTGGCCGAACAGCAGCACCAGCTATTTAAGGGCACGGCTGTGGTAAATGGCACGGGCCGGGCCCTGGTCACGGGCGTGGGCCGCAATACCCAGGCTGGGCGCCATCACGCAGATGGTGCAGCAGGCCGAACGCTCGGCCACGCCGCTCGAGGTGAAGCTCAACCACCTGGCCCGGCAACTGGTATTCATCACCCTGGGCCTGGCTGCGCTGTTTGTGGTAGGCGGGCTCGTAGAAGGGAAGTCGGCTTATACGCTGCTGAAAACGGCCATTGTGCTCGCCGTGGCGGCCATTCCCGAAGGGTTGTCCATCGTGGCCACGCTGGCCCTGGCCTACGGCATGCTCCGGCTGGCCCGCCGCAAGGTGCTGGTAAAGCGCCTGGCCGCCGTGGAAACCCTCGGCGGCACCGACGTCATCTTCACCGACAAAACCGGCACTCTCACCCAAAACCAGATGGCCGTGGACACGGTGTGGCTGCCCGAAGCCCGGCTGCACTTTCCCATGGAAGCGGGCCACGCGGCCCTGGCGGGCGAGTCTTACCAGCTGCTGCTGCGCGTGGCGGTGCTGTGCAACAACGCTTCGTATTCGCCCAATCAAAGCGAGGCCGCCCTGGGCGACCCGCTGGAAGTCGCCCTGCTGGCCCTGGCTCATCAGGATGGGTTCGACGTGCACGGCACGCAGGGCACGGCCGGCCGCCTGGCCGAGCAGCCCTTCAGCTCCGAAACCCGCCTCATGGCCACCCTGCACCGCCACGCCGGCGGCCAGGCGTGGGTGGCCGTGAAAGGCGCCGCCGAAGAAGTCCTGCACCATTGCACGCAGCAGCACACGCCCTCCGGCGCCCAGCCGCTGACGCCGGCCGAACGCCAGGAGTGGCTGCAGCGCGCCGAGCAGCTGGCCCAAACCGGCCTGCGCACCCTGGCCCTGGCGTACCGCGTGCTGCCCAGCGAAGACGAGCCCGAGTGGGCCGAAGAGCTGACCTGGCTGGGCATTGTGGCCTTTCTCGACCCGCCCCGGCCCGAGGTGGTGCCGGCGCTGGACGCGTGCCGGCGGGCGGGCATCCGGGTGCTGATGGCCACCGGCGACCACCCCGCCACGGCCCTCACCGTGGCCCGGCAGGTGCATTTGGTACGCGAGGGCGAAGAGGTGGCCGTGACGGGCACGGACCTGCCGGCCCTGCTCGCGCAGCCCCACGGGGCCGAAAACCCCTTTGGCGCGCCCGGGTGTTTGCCCGCGTGAGTCCGGCCCAGAAGCTGGACTTGATAAGCCTGTACCAGGAGCACGGGCACGTGGTGGCCATGACCGGCGACGGCGTAAACGACGCCCCCGCCCTCAAAAAGCCGACATCGGCGTGGCCATGGGGCAGCGGGGCACGCAGGTGGCCAGCGAGGCCGCGGCCCTGGTGCTGCGCGACGACTCCTTTGCCTCCATTGTGCTGGCCGTGGAGCAGGGGCGCATCATCTTCTCCAACATCCGGCGGTTTGTGCTCTACCTCGTCTCGTGCAACCTGAGCGAAATCCTGGTGGTCACGGCCACCAGCCTCATCGCCACGGGCACGGGCCTGCTGCCGCTGCAAATCCTGTTTTTGAACCTGCTCACCGACGTATTTCCGGCCCTGGCGCTGGGCGTGGGGCGCGGCAGCCCCAACGTGATGAACCACCGCCCCCGCGACCCGAAGGGCCCCGTGATGCGCCCCGGCGACTGGGGCCTGGCCGTGGCCTACGGCGTGCTGATGACGGCCTTGCTGGTAGGCAGCTACTATGTAGGTCGCCATCAGTTTAAGCTGACGCCGGACGAGGCCACGGCCGTGCTCTTCTACGGGCTGGCCGCCGCCCAACTGGTGCACGTGTTCAACATGGCCGGCATCGGGACCCCGCTGCGCGAGAACGACGTGCTGCGCAACCGCTACGTGTGGATGGCGCTGGGGCTGTGCACGGGCTTGCTGCTGCTCACCTATTACCAGCCCTTTTTACATGAGCTTCTGGATATTCAAACGCTTAACCCCGAGGCCCTGCTGCTCATCGGGGGCCGGCGGTGCTCATGCTGGTGCTGGGCCAGGGGCTGGGCTTCCTGCTTTCCTGGTGGCAGCATCGCCGCCCAGCCCAAGAGGCTTCGCCAAATGCCGTAGAGCGGCCCGGCCAGCAGTAGCCGCCCAGCCAGCTCAACGAGCCGGGCTGCCCCCGAATTCCACCGGCCAACAGCAGCCGCCAGCTGAAGAGCCCAGGAGCTACCGAAGCCTATGCTTAGGGGTGAGGCCTGGTGCTAAAGGGGCAGGGAAGACGGACGGTTGAGCTAGCTGCGCGTGAGACTGCCTGGGTCTTGCGAAAATTGGTAACTACACTCATTTTGAATAACATACATCATCCTGGGGTTTGACAATAGTCATAGCATTTCGCGGGTGTAAAGGCGATTTTTGATTGCTTTCGTTGGCGCGGCCGGCCTGGTAGTTTCCGGCCGGGCGCGCGGCCGAGCGGGCCCGGCCATGCCGGGCCACGGATGTTTTTCCATCAGCGCCTGACCATCATGCACCAGAACGTAGGATTTGCCGACCGGATGCTGCGCATCCTCCTCGCCGCCTTCATGTCGGCGGGTTTGCTTGCCCGCGGGATAACCGGGCCCCTTTTTCTGGCCTGGATGACGATTCCGCTACTGCTGCTCATCACCGGGGCGTCGGGCTACTGCCCACTTTACGGCCTGCTCGGCATCAGCACGTACCACCCAACTTTGAAAAAATGACCCAGCCGGTCGTGGGCAGGTGTGGCGCTGGCTCAATTTCCCGGCAAGGCAACACTCGATGAACAAGCCCTTGACAGCTAAGGCCTATGAGTTGGCATGAAGCTTCATTCAGCATCCATTCTTTTCATCCTTAACTCCCCATCCCATGAATCCCTCCGTGAAATCTTCCCTGCCGGCCCTGCTCGCCTTTGGAGCGGCTTCAGCTGCGGGCATGGTGGCGGCGGTGCTGCTTGCCCCGGCTTCGGGGCACCACCTGCGCACCCGCATGGCCGCCCGCATCCATTCCTGGACCAAGCTCCTGACCGGGCGCCATCGTGACCACGGCGCCCATGGCCCGGGTGCCGCGCTGCCTTCAACCGAGCGCAACCTGTCCATGCAGCCCGACCACCTGCTATCAAAACGGTAATCCAAAAGCTCAAACCATCACTTTTCCATCTTTATTTCTTAAAACGCCATGACTAATATTCAGAGATATCAGGATTCGTTTTTCAATGTCACGCCCAACCGCTTGAGCACCATGCTCGACCGGTTCTTTACGGAGGCCCTGCCCTCGGGCACCCAGATGACGCGCTTTACGCCCAAGGTCGACACCTACGAAACCGACAAAAGCTACAACATCGACGCGGTGCTGCCCGGGGTGAAGGAAGAAGACGTCAAGGTCAATTTTGACCAGGGCTACCTCACGATTTCGGGCGAGCGCAAGTTTGAAAACGAGCGCAACGAGCGCCAGTATCACGTGGTGGAAAGCTCCTACGGCTCGTTCCAGCGCTCCTTTCAGCTGCCCAACGCCGCCGAGGCCGAAAAGATAGAAGCCACTTTCAATAACGGCGTCCTGCACGTGGAAGTCCCCAAAACCGAGCAGAAGCGCACCCAAAAGCAGATTCCCATCAAGAGCGAAAAGAAGAAGTAAGCGGGCGCCTGCTGCCATGCGGGTGACCGGGCCAGCCTCCGGACGGGTAGCCAGCTCAATATTTGAAATTGGCCTCGTGGCGGGCTCGGGCCGCTCATTTTTTATTACCACCTGCCGGCGCCTGCACACCGGCCAACCCCTTTATCATGGAACCGACGTTTGTAGTTCTGACCGATTTATCGCCTTCCTCGGAAGTGGCGCTGGCGTACACTTCCCGCCTGGCCAAGCACGTGCATGCGCACCTGGTGCTCCTGCACGTGTACCAGGACCCCTGCTGGAGCCCGAAGCCGCCATGATGGCCGTGCCCGCCATTCAGTATAATCGCAGCCAGGCGATGACCGAGCTGCTTGCCCGCACCCAGCGGCTCGACGTGCCGGCGCAGGCCGAAATGTCGACCGAAACGCTGGGGCTGTCCATTGAAGACATTGTGCAGCGCTACCACCCGGTGCTGCTGGCTTCCGGCCGCGAAGAGCCTCACAACGTGCTGGACCGCTTTCTGACCAATCTGGCGCTGCCCGTGCTGCAAGACGCCCGCTACCCCCTGCTGGTGGTGCCCGAGGGCTGGAAAGACCAGGGCCTGCCCGAGCGCATAGCCGTGGCTGCCGATGGCCACTCGTTCTGGCTGACGGCCCCTTCGCTGGCCTTGGCCGGTCTGATGGAAGCTTTGCGCCCCACTGCCACCACGGTGGTGCATGTGGCCGCCGCCCACGGCCCCTCGCAGGCCAATGTGGGTCTGGAATCGGTGGTACGGACGGGGCTGTTCGGCGCACTCGACGGCAACCACCTCTACGAGCTGCGGGAAGAAGGCACCGCGGAAGGCATTGTGCACGCGGCAAGGGAATTAAATGCCCAGCTCTTGGTCGTGATGGCCCGGCCGCACACCTTCCTGGGTGGGCTGTTTCACCGCAGCATCACGGCCCAAATCATGCGGCACAGCCCCATTCCGGTGCTGGTGCTGCCCACGATGCCCTAAATCTTTTGGTGGGCGGCCGGCATAAGCCAGCTGCCCAATTGCCAGATAATCAGTTTGTATTAGTTTGTCAACCTCCTAAATTTCGTGTTATGAACCCTGTTGGAACCGACCTCTTCGATGCAAACGCAGCCCCCGCCAACTCGATGGTGGAACGCCTGGCTCAAATCCTGAGCAACTCCGTTTCGGCCAGGACTGTATTTTCCACGCCCGTCGAGCGCGACGGCGTCACGGTTATTCCCGTGGCCCGGGCCTACTATGGCTTTGGGGGCGGCAGCGGCACGAGTCCCAAAGCCGGCCCCGGCAGTGGGGGAGGGGGCGGCGCCTCCATTATGCCGATGGGCTACATCGAGATAAAAGATGGCAGCACCCGCTTCCGCGGCATTCGCCGGTCGGCCGTGCCATTGGTGGCCGTGAGCGGGATGGTAGCGCTGCTGCTGCTGCGCAGCATCCCGGGCTTGTGGCGGCGGCCCCGCATTGGCGCCGAGAAAGGGCGCGCCCAGCGGGTGTATTAATGGGTCTGGTTTCTTGTTAAGCTCAGATAAATAGGCCCGTGCGCAACTTCCTGCTTCTGCTTATCCGGCGGCGCACCTGCCTGTGAACTGAGTCGGGTTCTTCGCAGCCTGGCGCCTGGCGGCGCCGCTCTTTCCTTTTTTAATCGGCCCTGTCATGAACTTGTGGCAGATTATCCGGCGCCTGATTCCCTACGTACGGCCGTACCGGGGCCTGGTGGCGGCCACCTTGCTGCTCACGCTCATCGGGTCGCTTACGGCTCAGGTCAACCCCTTCGTGCTGCGCTACACCGTAGACGGCGTGCAGCGGCTGCTGGCCCGGGGCCAGGGCCTGGCTGCCGGCATGCCGCTGCTCCTGACCGTAAGCGCTATACTGCTTATCAAAGAGCTGGTAGATAGTTCATTGAGCTTCGGGCAAAAGTATTTCGGCGAGCAAATCCGGATTTATGTGTCGAGCACGCTTTCGCAGGAGGCGGTGCGGCGCATCCTGTCCTACCGGCTGGGGTTTTATGCGGAGCTGGGGAACCAGACCGGCCGCCTGCAAACCCGGCTCGACAAGGGCGTGGACGCGCTGATGAAGCTGGTGCAGGACATGTTTATCGACATCCTGCCGCTGGTGGCCAATGCCCTGGTGGCCCTGGGCATCATGTTCGCCGCCAGCGTGGAGCTGGGCCTAGTGGCCCTGGCCGTGCTGCCGGTCTACTTCGGGTTGAGCTACTGGCAGGCCTCCCGGCTCAGCGGCGTGCGCCGCCACATGCGCCACCTCAAAGAAGACAAAAACCACGGCCTGCTCAACTTAATCGACTCGGCCGTGGTCATCAAGAGCTTTGTGCGCGAAGGGTACGAAGAGCAGAAGCAAAACCTGATGCAGCTGCAGCTTCGGCAGGCGCAGCTGAACATGCGCAAAACCAACTACCTCTTCGATGGCCTCAAATCATTTGTGGAGCAGCTGGGCGTGGTGTTCATCATCGTGCTCACGGCTTACCTGGTACTGGCCGGCCGCATGTCGCTGGGCGCCATCATGTTCCATATCATGCTCTTTCACAACGTGTCGGCCCCCATTCGGCAGCTGCACCGCATGTACGACGAGCTCAACGAAGTGCACACCTACTCGGAGGCTTTTTCGAGATGCTCGACGCGCCCGGTGCCGAGGAGCAAAGCGGCCCGCTGCAGCCCGCGCAGCTGCGCGGCACCTTCGAGCCTGCGCCACGTCGATTTCACGTACCCCGGCGGCGCGCAGGCCCTGCACGACGTGAGCCTGACCATCGAGGCCGGCAAAACCACCGCGCTGGTGGGCCTGAGCGGGGCCGGCAAAAGCACCGTGCTCAACCTGCTCTGCAAGTTCTACCCGCCCGACCGCGGCGAGCTCCTGCTCGACGGCCACCCCTGGCGGAGTACGACACCCACGCCCTGCGGCAGCAAATCGGGCTGGTACTCCAGAAAAACCACATTTTCAAGGGCACCGTCGATGAAAACATCCGCTACGGCCTGATGGAAGCCAGCGCCGAGCAGGTACAGGAAGCCGCCCGGCAGGCCCACCTGCACGAGCAAATCATGCAGCTGCCCGCGCAGTACCAGACCGATGCGCAGCAGCTCTCGGGTGGGCAGCAGCAGCGCATCGCCATTGCCCGGCTGTTTCTGAAAAACCCGCCCATCATCTTCCTCGACGAGCCCACCGCCAGCCTCGACGCCGTGACCACCGAACAAATCAAGGCCAGCATCGATGCCCTCAAGCGGGGGCGCACGGTGGTCGTGATTTCCCATAGCCTTTCGCAAATCGTGGACGCCGACTTCACGTTCGTGCTCGACCAGGGCCGCGTGGTGGAAGACGGCACCCACCAGGAGCTCTACGACCAGCAGGGCGCCTACCGCCGCATTTTCGACGCCTCGGCCCGCAGCCTCAACATCGAGAAAATAGCCCGCACCCTCACTTACTAAGCGGCCTTTTCAGCTCAACTCATTAGCCACTACTTAATCATTATGAAAAATGAAAACGTACCGCTTACCCTTCAACCTTCTTGCCTGGGCCTGCCTGCTGGGGTGCCTCTTATCCGCCCGCCTGGGGCCGGCCCAGGCGCTGCTGTCGCCGGATGCGGTTCCGAAGTTCGTTAACGCCCTGCCCATCCCGTCGGTTATAAACACCACCAACTCCGGGAAGAAGTCTATCACCCTGACCGTCTCGCAGTTTGAGCAAGACCTGCTGGGCCTGAAAAAACCGGACGGCAGCCCCTTGCTTACTACCGTGTGGGGCTACAATGGCCAGTACCCCGGCCCCACCATCCTGGCCAAAAAGGACCAGCCCGTGAGCGTGCGGTGGCTCAACCGGCTGGTGGACGCCGCCGGCCAGCCCCTGCCGCACCTGCTGCCGGTAGACCAGTCCATCAGTTGGGCCAATCCGCCCACGCCCGGCGTGCCCATCGTCACGCACCTGCACGGCGGCCACACCGAATCGGCCAGCGACGGCCTGCCCGAGGCCTGGTACACGCCGTTTGCCCAAAGCACCGGGCCCGTCTTTAGTAAAGGCGAAAATATCCCTTATTACTACGAAAACAGCCAGGACGCCGCCACCTTGTGGTACCACGACCATGCCCTGGGCATCACCCGGCTCAACGTGTACGCCGGTCTGGCGGGTTTCTACCTGCTCACCGATGGCTTCGAGAACGGCCTGCGCCACAGCGGGCGGCTGCCCGATAGCCGGTACGATATCGGGCTGGCCATTCAGGACCGGCTGTTTACGGCCGACGGGCAGCTGTTTTATCCGTCGGAGCCCGAAGAAGAGGATGCCCCGCGGCCGAGCATTCTGCCGGAGTTTTTCGGCGACATCATCCTGGTGAATGGCAAGGCCTAGCCGGTGCTGCCGGTGGAGCCCCGGCAGTACCGCTTCCGCCTGCTGAACGGGTCGGACTCCCGCTTTTATCACCTCAAGCTCACCGAAGGCCTGAGCATGTGGCAGATAGCGTCCGACAACGGCCTGCTGCCGCAACCCGTGGAGCAGGAGCTGCTGCTGCTTGCTCCCGGCGAGCGCAAGGAGGTCATCATCGACTTCTCTAACTCTGCTCTGAGTGGTAAAACCATCATTTTCACCAACGATGCTAATACGCCCTACCCCGACGGCGACCCGGTCGATGCGGACGACAGCCAGGCGCAAATCATGGCGTTCCGGGTTGAGCTGCCGCTGAATCGCGACTATCCGCTCACGCCGGTGCCCGCCTCTTTCCATAAGCCCCTGCCCGCTGTCGCTTCAGCTACCAACGTGCGCAAGCTGATACTGGTGGAAGGTGAGGACGAGCATGGCCGCCTCCTGCCCATGCTCGGCACCCTGGACGGCGGCCCCATGCGGCACGAAGACCCCATTACCGAAACTCCGGCCCTGAACAGCACCGAAATCTGGGAGATTTACAACTTCACCCCCGATGCGCACCCCATCCATTTGCACCTGGTTTCGTTCCGCGTGTTGAGCTCCCAGGACATGACGGGCACCGTAAACCACGAAACCGGCGAAGTCTCCAACGTGCAGCTACAAGGGCAGCTTCTGCCGCCGGAGCCCGGGCAGGCGGGCAAAAAAGATACCTATCCCGTAGCGCCCGGGCAGATGACCCGCCTGCTGGCCACCTTCGATAGAGCCGGCCTGTACGCTTGGCACTGCCACATTCTCTCGCACGAAGACCACGACATGATGCGGCCTTACTTCGTGGGCAGCCCGCAAGTAACCCAATCCGGCCACAGCCAGGTGGGTGATGCCAGCGGCCCGGCTTGGCGCAACAGCCCTTTCCAGATTTACCCCAACCCCTTTACCAGGTTTGCCAACCTGCAGCTGAACGTGGCCGAAGCCTCGGCGGTGGCGGTGCGCCTCTTCGACCTAAGCGGCCGCCTGGTGCGGCAGCTGCCAGCCCGCCAACTGCCCGCCGGCCAGCACCTCCTTCCGATTGATGGCACCAACCTGCAAAGCGGTATGTACCTCTGCGAGCTGCAGGTCGGGCCTCAGTTTTACCGTCGTCGGATAGTGGTCGCTCAATAATAAGTTGGGGAGAAGTCTCTTTGTCTTCTTCTCTCTTTCTATGCTTCTCTACCTTGTAGGTGACCTAATCTCAAGAAGAAGGGCAGGAGCCAGGCTTCTTGAGATTAAGCTTAGAGTATGACGGGAACGCCATTTCCATAATATCCCAAACACACTCTTAGTATTCAAAGGCAAATGTTTAGGGAAAGAAATACCGTAGCCTGGCCATGACAAAGCACGAATGTTCAGCTTTGGTTAAACCGTATGCTGAGTGGCTGAAAAGTCGTTCTGCCTTGCACCTGTTGCTACTGCTCGGCTTTGCTTTGTTTCACACATCGTGCGTCAATACAAGGGTGATTGATGCAGTGCGAATACGCAAAGGCCAAACGCTTTATCAGAATGTGCAAGGTGCAAGTAACTCAACTTCGGTGAACGCAGTGGTGCTGCCCAAAAGCACGCTGGCACAACTGAGTCTGGTTGAAGCCGGAGTTGCCATCAAGGTTTTGCCGCCGGCAGTGGGAGCAGATTCGGCGGCCCTTCGTTTCTTTTTCCCTATGCGGATAAGCCTGCCAGCAAGGGGAATGCCGGGTATTACGCTGGCCAAAAGCTGCGGTTCTATGAGTCCTACCCCATTTTTCAGGCCATTACTGTTCCGGTAAAGCTGCGGCCGGCTCTGCACGATACGCTGGAGTACCGGGCCGCCGGAGGCTTCGATGTGGGCATCTCCTGGGGCTGGAAACACTCCTTTCACACCTACCGCAACGTGTACCACCAGCCCACTGGCCAGTTCCTGAGCAAGAAGATTTCGCAGTTCTCCATCGTGCCCGGCGCCTTTCTCACGCTGGGCACCGAGGAGCTGAACATGGAAAAAAGAACGTGAAGCAGCCCATCGGCTACATCCGGGAAGTGCCCATCCTGTCTCCGGGAGGCTTCCTGGTGCTCGGCGTAAACCGCGTAAACGTGGGCCTGGCTCTGGGAGCCGATTTCACTTTTGGGTCGGCGGCCCGCGTCTGGATTTACCAGGGCAAGCCTGGGTGGGCGTGGTGCTCAGCCTGGATTTGCTGCAGGGCCACGACCCGTTCGACTTGTGACTTTTAGCGCAATTTAAACCGGAGCCGCCCGTAAGGCTGTGTCGCGAGCTGCTGCCACTTCAAACCCAAAGAACCTCTACCGCAAAGTCGTGGCCTGAGCCGGCTCCTGCACCTGGGACTGTTTGGCCTGCTTCTTTTTGGCGGCGGAGGTAGCCGCGCACCAGGAAGTTGTGCTGCAGGGCATCCATGGTGCGGTTGAAGCCGGCCGTGCCCTGCTCCACGTTTTGCACGGTTTGACGCAGCTGGCGGCTCATGGAGGTGTCGGCCAGCAGCGTGTTGAGCGGCCCGGAATCGTTTTCCACCTTTTGCTTCAGGCCGGCCAGGGTGGTGGCGAGGGTATCGGAAGAGCGGGCCAGCTGGCGGGAGGTGTGGTGGAGCTGGCCGGCAAAAACGGTGTCAGTGAGCAGAAATCCCGCGGGGCCGCGGCCCTGGCGCACCCCCGCGTGAGTAGTTTCACATCGTGAGCGGCCCCCTGCAGCTGAGACGCGGCGCTGGCGGCACTGCGCACGCTCTGGCGCACGTTGGCTACCAGCTGCCGGTCGTCGAGCAGGCTCCAGAGGGCAGTGCTGTTGTTGAGCTTATGGCTGACCTGCCCCAAATCGCGGGTGATGCCGACGAGGTTCTTGTTCGACACGTTGAGGGTTTTGAGCATGTCGTCGATGCCCAGCGGCGAGGTGGTTGCAAGCCGGTCGCCGGGCTGGATGGGCTGGGCCGGTGCCGGCACTGCGCTCAGGTTCACGATGGTGTTGCCCACCAGGCCGTCGGTGCCGATGGAAGCCACGGCGTTCTTTTTCACAAACGGCTGCACGTCGCGGTTCAGGCTCATCACCACGCGAACGGTGCTGTCGTTCACTATCTGAATGCGGCGCACCGTGCCCACCGGAATGCCCGCCAGGCGCACGTTGTTGCCGGTGAGCAGCCCCGACACGTTGCGAAAATCAGCCTCCACGTCCATGGAAGAGCTGAACAGGTTTTGCTTGCGCCCCAGCAGAAACAGCAGGGCCACCAAGCTCGCCAGCCCGACCATCACAAACGCGCCCAGGCGCAGGTTATTAGCGGCAGAAGATTCGGGCATGGCCGGGATATTGAAAATGCGAATGGCAAATGGACGAGCCGCGAACGGCCTGCCTCAGGCAAAAAAATCGTGGATGGCCGCGTCGTCGCGCTGCTCCAGTTCGGCAAAGCTGCCCTCGGCGTAGTTGCGGCCTTCCACCAGCAGGGCCACGCGGTCGGCGGTGAGCCGCACGCAGTTCATGTCGTGCGAGATGATGAGGGCCGACGTGTTGTACTTGTGCTGCACTTCCCGAATCAGCTGGTCGATTTCGCGGGCCGTCACCGGGTCGAGGCCGGTGGTGGGCTCGTCGTAGAGAATGATTTCGGGCCGCAGGATGAGCGTGCGCGCCAGGGCAATGCGCTTGCGCATGCCCCCGACAGCTCGGCGGGCATCATGTCGGCGGTGTGGCCCAGGCCCACGTCGTCGAGGGCGTGGCGCACCAGCTCGTCTTCCTCGCCGGGGCCGTGGGCCAGCCAGTGCCGCCGCAGCGGAAACAGCAGGTTGTCGCGCACGGTCATGGAGTCGTAGAGGGCGTTGCTCTGGAACAGGAAGCCCACCTTGGCGCGCAGCTGGTCGAGGGCGGCGTGGTCGAGGGTCGACACGTCCTGGCCCAGCACCGTAATCGTGCCCTCATCAACTTCCAGCAGCCCGATAATGCACTTGATGAGCACCGATTTGCCGGAACCGGACTTGCCCAGCACCACCACGTTTTCGCCCCGGTGCAGCGTCAGCGAGAAGTCGCGTAGCACGTGGTTGTCGCCAAACGACTTGCTCACGTGCGACACCGTCAGTACTTCATCCCCGGCCGCGGGGCGGCCGCGGCGGCAGGAGTGGGCTGCAGAGTGGGTTCGGGGGTCATGGCCGGGGCACGCGGTTAGTTCAGGCCCAGCAGGCCGGTGATTTGCACGGCCAGCAGGTCGAGGATGAAAATGACCAGCGACGACACCACCACGGCCGTGTTGGCGGCCTGGCCCACGCCTTCGGTTCCTTTGTCTGAGTTATAGCCTTTGTAGCAGCCGATTACGCCCACGGCAAAGCCGAAAAAGAAGGTTTTAATGACGGCCGGCACCACGTCGCCAAAAGCCAGGGCCGAAATGATGTTGTTGGTAAACAGCGCCAGCGTGGTCACGCCCTTCATGTTGATGCCGAGGTAGGAGGCATACAAGGCAATGACATCGGCTATAATGGTGAGAATGGGCAGCATGAGCGTGGTGGCCATCACGCGGGTGGCCACCAGGTACTTAAAGGGGTTGGTGCCCGATACTTCCATCGCGTCAATCTGCTCGGTCACGCGCATCGAGCCCGCTCGGCCCCGATGCTGGAACCGATTTTGCCCGCGAATATGAGGGCCGTGATAATCGGCCCCATTTCGCGGATGATGGTGAGCCCCACCATGGCCGGTATCCACGCCTCGGCCCCGAATTGAGCCATGGTAGGCCGGCTCTGCAAGGTGAGCACGATGCCCATGATAAATCCCGTGACGCCCACGAGCGGCAGCGATTGGTAGCCAATTACATAGCACTGGCGCAGCAACTCCTGCACCTCGTAGCGCGGCCGAAACCCTTCCCGAAAGAAGCGGGCCGCAAAGCGCGACATGGCGCCGGTTTCCTGCAGAACAGCGGTGTTACTCATAGGGGTAGCATTTAGGCATGGCGCAGCAGCAGAGGAAGTTGAGCTGACAGTTTACTGGGGCTGACGTTGGCTGTAAGTCGTGGGCTGCTCCGGCTCAACTTGCCGCGGCTCCAGGGTAGGGAGCACCAGCAGGGGCACCGGGCATATGCGGGCCACCTCCGACACCACCCCCAGGCCCAGCACGCTGCCCATAAAGCCCCGGGGGTGGGCCAGGAGCACCAGCAAATCGGCCTGCACGTCCAGCGCGGCCTGGATTATGCCGGCGCTGCGCGACTCGTGCGGCAACTCGTAGGTAACCCAATGGCTGCCAGTCAGCAGACCACTCTGCCGCACATGGGCTACGGCCTGGTCGAGGCTGTGCTTTTCAAACCCATTCGTGGGGGCTGCGGGTCCACGTGCACCAGACAGAAAGTGGCAGGCCAGCTTTCCAACAGGGGTTCGATGGCCCGGGCGGCCGGACTGAGCTGGAAGTCGGCCTCGTCGGCGGCCACGGCTACCAGCCTGGGCAGGCCCGGGTCCTGGGCCGCGCCATCGGGCACGAGCAGCAGGGGCAGGCCGGTGTCGCGCAGCAAAGGCAGGTACTGATTAGCCAGGAGGTTGTCGACCACGTCCTGTTCGGGCGCGAGGGCCATCGCCACCAGGCTGGGGCCGCCACCGCTCAATCTGGTCGTGGAGCAGGTTGTGCACGCTGCCCCCGCCATTCACGACGGTGGTGGGCACCGGGAGCAGGCGCGCCAGCTCGGCCATGGCTGCTTCGGTATCCCGTTGCAGCTGCGTGTAATATTCCTCCGGCAGCGTCACCAGGCCGATTTCCGGCTCCAGCAGGGGTTCCGGCTCCATATACATCAACACCAGCTCGCCGCCTACGGCCGCGGCCAGCAGCCCCGCGAAGTGAGCCGCCCGGTGCGAAGCCGGAGACAAATCGGTGAGCATTAAGAATATCGGTTTCATGGCGAGGCGATGAAGGAGGCGCTGGCCGATAACAGGTGCCGGTAGCCTGCGTTGAGCTGGAAAATTGCCGAGTTCGGAAGTTGTAGAATGTCTGGAATTAGTATTCTGAAATTAAGCAATTTACTCGGAAGCAGCAAGCCAGCAGGCGGATGCATCCGACCTCTACTTAGAAGGGTAGTACAGGAATGGTGATGTTATTCAGGCAGCTAACTGAGCAATGTTCTGAGCTTCTTAAATCGGCACGGCATGGCCGAATTCCGCATCCTGCTTTTCATCCCGATGCGGGTCGCGTGCCAGCGCCTGCTCGGCTTCCACCATGTTGGCCATGCCTTTGAGCAGGGCATCGGGCGTGAAGGAAATGGTGTCGATGCCCTGCTCTACTAGAAAGCGGGCAAACTCGGGGTAGTCGCTCGGGGCCTGGCCGCACAGGCCAATGGGCCGTCCGCAGGCTTTGGCCGTGGCAATTACCTGGGCTAGCATCCGCGTCACGGCCTCGTTGCGCTCGTCGAACAGCCCGCTCACGATGGCCGAATCCCGGTCGAGCCCCAGCGTGAGCTGGGTCAGGTCGTTGGAGCCGATAGAGAAGCCGTCGAACACGGCCGCGAAGTCCTTGGCCAGGATGACGTTGCTGGGGATTTCGGCCATCACGTACACTTCCAGGCCTTCTTCGCCGCGCCGCAGGCCGAACTCCTCCATCAGGGCCACCACCTGCTTGCCTTCGGCCACGGTGCGGCAGAAAGGCACCATCACCTTCACGTTGGTGAGGCCCATGCTCAGGCGCACGCGCTTCAGGGCCTCGCACTCCAGCCGGAAGCCCTCGCGGTACTGCGGGCTGTAGTAGCGCGACGCGCCCCGGAAGCCCAGCATGGGGTTCTCCTCCTCGGGCTCAAACTGCCGGCCACCCAGCAGGTCGGCGTACTCGTTGGTCTTGAAATCGCTGAGGCGCACAATCACCTCCCGCGGGTAAAACGCTGCTGCCACAAACCCCAGGGCTTGCGAGAGCTGGTCGATAAAGTACTCCGGCTTGCTTTCGTAGCGGGCTGTAAGGGCCGTAATGGTTTCGCGTGCCTGCGGGTCCTGGAGCTGGTCGAAGGCCACCAGCGCCATGGGGTGCACGCGGATGGCGTTATTAATCACGAATTCCATGCGCATCAGCCCCACGCCCTGGCTGGGGTAGCGGGCCAGGTGCAGGGCCCGGTCGGGGTCGGCGAGGATGAGCAGGGGCCTGGTGCGGGGCCTCACCACGTGCTCCAGGTCGATTTCAGTTTCCTGCCAGGCTAGGGCGCCCTCGTACACTTGGCCCATGTCGCCCTCGGCGCAGGACACGGTGATGAGCTGCCCGTCCTGGATGGCTTCGGTGGCGTTGAGCGTGCCCACCACGGCCGACAGCCCCAGGCTCGCGCGCCACAATGGCCGCGTGGCTGGTGCGCCCGCCTTTGTTGGTCACGATGACGGAGGCCTTGCGCATGACGGTGTTCCAGTCGGGGCTGGTGATGTCGGTCACCAGAATGTCGCCCTGCTGCAGGCGGTGGCCGTCGGCTGGCGAAGCGAGGATGCGAGCCGTGCCGCTCACAATCTGGTTGCCCACGGCCTTGCCCGCGGCCAGCACCGTGCCCTTCTGGGTGAGGCGGTACTCGTGCAGACGCAGGGCCTGCCGGCCGTGGTGAATGGTTTCGGGCCGGGCCTGCACGATGTACAGCTCGTTGGTCATGCCGTCTTTGGCCCATTCGATGTCCATGGGCATGCCGTAGTGCTCCTCAATCTGCAGGCACCAGCGGCCGAGGTGCTCGGCTTCGGCGTCGGTGAGCACGAAGGTTTCGCGCCGTTCCCGGGGCGTGTCGGTGTTCTTGATGCCGGCCACTTGGTCGGTCACCTGCGCGTAGTGCATGGTCTTGGCCTTGTCGCCGAGCTTGCGGGTGACCAGCGCGCGCTTGCCCTGGCGCATGGCGGGCTTGAACAGGTAGTATTCGTCGGGGTTCACGGCGCCCTGCACCACGTTTTCGCCCAGGCCCCAGCTGCCGGTGAGGTAAATCAGATTTTCATGGCCGGTTTCGGGCTCGATGGTGAAAGCCACGCCGGCCGAGGCCAGGTCGGAGCGCACCATGGTTTGCACGCCCACCGACAGGGCCACCTGCATGTGGCTGAACCCGTTCTGGATGCGGTACTTGATGGCCCGGTCGTTGAACAGCGACACGTAGCACTGCTGGCAGGCTCTCAGCACGGCCTCCACACCGCGCACGTTCAGGAAGGAGTCGTGCTGGCCGGCAAAGCTGGCGGTGGGCAGGTCCTCGGCGGTGGCGCTGCTGCGCACGGCCACCTGGGTTTCGTGCGAGTACTCGGCGCTCAAACTCCGGTAAGCGTCGGCAATTTCGTCGGCTACCACCCGCGGCAGGGTGCCGCCCTGCACCAGCGCCCGGGCCTGCGCCCCAATCTCCTGCAAGTTGCTGAACTCCTTCTCCTCGACGCGGGCCAGCAACGCCGTGAGGGCTCGCGCAGGTTGTTTTCGTCGAGAAACAGCCAGTAGGCGGCCGCCGTGGTGGCAAAGCCATCGGGCACGTTGATGCCCTGGGCGCTGAGCCGGTTGAACAGCTCGCCCAGGGAGGCGTTTTTGCCACCCACCAGAGCCACTTTGTCGTTGGAGAGCTCCCGAAAAAACAGAGTATAAGCAGCTTGTGGCATGGTGGGGTGTTTTAGATGAGGTAAAGGAACTGGGCAGGGGATACTATTGCGCCGGCAGTACCAGCACGGGCAACGTGCTGTGCAGCAGCACCTGCGCGGTCACGCTGCGGTGGAACAGATTGCCAAAAAAGCTGCGATGCCGGGCGATGAGAACCAGAAGGTCGTACTCCCCGCTCTCGGCCTCGGAGAGGATGCCCTCGCTCAGGCGCTGCGAAACCACCGAGCGGTACTGCACCGGCGCGCTGAGCCCTTGCGCCAGCCCCGCCTGGATAACCGTCTCGCCGGCCGGCACGGGTATGGCATCGGGGTCGCTTTCCTGTTCCACGTGCAGCACCGTAAGCTCAGCCTTCACTGCGCTGAGCAGGTGGTGGGCGGCCTCAGCCGTTGGGCTGAGCTTGAAGGGCTCGCCATCGACCGCAATGAGCACCCGCCGGGGCAGGACATTGCTGGCTACCGAGTGCGGCACCACCAGCAAGGGGTAGGGGGCCAGGCGCAGCAGGTCGAGGCAGGTGGTTTGCACCACTTCGTCGGGCAGGTTGGAGTAATCTGCACGGCCCAGCACGATGATGGCCGGGTGGTTGCGGCTGGCGGCGTCGGCCGCGGCGGAGGCCACCATGCCGTGGCCGACTTCGGCCACTACGGGTACGGCCAGGTCAGAAGCTACGCTATTCAGGGCGAGGGTAATGGCTTCCTTGCTCAGGTTGGAAAGCTGACTGGTGAACATTTCCGGGTCCAGAAT
The DNA here is from genome assembly GCF_042665855.1 of Hymenobacter humi. Classification (NCBI taxonomy): domain Bacteria; kingdom Pseudomonadati; phylum Bacteroidota; class Cytophagia; order Cytophagales; family Hymenobacteraceae; genus Hymenobacter; species Hymenobacter humi. Next base: position 72,667 of record NZ_JBHTEK010000005.1, read on the forward strand.
GGAATCGCGGCGCACGTGCAGCAGCACCAGCCGCGCCCCGAGCGGCTCGGCTAGGTTGGTGGCGTAGTCGAGGGCCCGGTTGGCCGCCTTAAAAAGTCCGTAAGTACGATTAGCGAGGCGGTCATAAGCAGGAGCAAACAGGTGCGGAATGCATCCGCAAGTACCGCGGCTAGACCGGGGATGTCCATGGTCAAAATCATTGGGCATGTTGACTTTCATCATGTTGGCTCCGGGGTAGGCCCGCACCTTTGCCCAGCCGATTACGGCAGGGCCCGGCCCCGACCCCTAGCCTGTGGCGGCTTCACCTCCTTGCGCTGCACGCTCATGGCTACTCCGCTAAAACCTTCAGCCCAACCCCGAAAGGCTGGCGCAAGCTCCAGTCGAAAGCCCACGGCCGCCCGGCTTCGGGTAATCCTGCAGTTTCTTGGCGCGGCCCGCTGCGTGACGGGTTCCAAGTTCCTGCTCACGCTCACGCAGGGCACCACCAGGCGGCAGGTGCTGGTGGATTGCGGCTTGTTTCAGGGCCTGAAGGAGCTGCGCCTGCGCAACCGGGAGCCCCTGCCGCTGGTGCCGGCCGAGGTAGACGCCGTGGTGCTCACGCATGCCCACATCGACCACTGCGGCTACCTGCCCAAGCTGGTGCAGGACGGCTTTCGGGGGCGCATATTCTGCACCGAGCCCACTGCCGACCTGCTGAGCATCATGCTCCTGGACTCGGCCAAGCTGCAGGAAGAAGAAGCCGACTTTGCCAACGAAAGAGGCTACTCGTCGCACCATCCCGCCACGCCCCTCTACTCCCAGGCCGACGTGCTGAACGTGCTGCCCCTGGTAGAAAGCATGGGCTACGACGCGCCCATCTCTCTGTTCGACGGGGCCCTCAGCCTCAACTTTCGGGAGGCCGGCCACATCCTGGGCTCGGCCATTGCCGAGGTCACGGTACAAGGACCGGAGCAGCGCAAGCGCTGGTGTTTTCCGGCGACCTGGGCCGGTATAATAGCCCCGTGATGCACGACCCGGCGGCCATCACCCGGGCCGATGTCCTGCTGGTGGAGTCCACGTACGGCGACCGGAATACCCACCTCAACGACCCCGAAGCCGAGTTGGCCCGGGTGGTGAACGAGGCCGTGGAGCGCGGGGGCGTACTGGTCATCGCAGCGTTTGCCCTGGGCCGCACGCAAACCCTGCTGTATTACCTCAAAAAGCTGCGTGCGGAAGGCCGCGTGCCGATGGTGCCGGTGTACGTGGACAGCCCCATGGGCACCCGCGTCTCCGACCTGTACCCGCGGCACCCCACTGCTCACCGCCTGGGCCATGGCAACGTATTAGACTTCAGCGGTATGCATATTATAGCCGAAGCGTGGAAATCCAAAGCGCTCAACCATCGGCTGGGGCCCTCCATCATCATTTCGGGCAGCGGCATGTGCACCGGCGGGCGCATTCTGCATCACCTCTCCCACCACCTGCCCAAGCCCGAGGACACGCTGTTGCTCATCGGCTACCAGGCCGAGGGTACGCGCGGCCGCCAGCTGCAGGACGGCGAACCGGCCGTGAAGATATTTGGGCAAATGGTGCCCGTGCGCTGCCAGATTGAGCGGCTCGACGGCTTCTCAGCCCACGCCGACTGCCAGGAGCTCCTACGGTGGCTGGGCCAGTTTCGGGAGCCGCCCAAGCGCACTTTCGTGGTGCACGGCGAGCCCGCGGCGGCCGAGGCCCTAGCCCGGGCCATGCGCGAGCAGTTGGGCTGGGCCAACGTGAAAGTGCCCGATTACCTGGAAACCGAAGTCCTGTTTGACGGCCTCTGAGGCATGGGAAAGCTGGGTAAAATACGCGCCATGAACTATCAGAAACCCTGGGTGGTGGCTTGGGCGGCGTTCGCTGCGGCTGTAGCGGCCTTTGTGATGGCCCGGGCTCGGGCCGCCCGGCAGCTGCGCGAGGATGTGGTGCGGCTCTTTGTTCAAGCTGATGCCGATACATCTTCGATATACCACGAAGCCCAACTGGTGGGCTTGCCCGCGCCCGTGCAGGGTTATTTCCACCACGTGCTGTGCGACGGGCAGCCCTACCTGCGCGGGCTACGCCTGCAGCACGCGGGCCAGTTCAGGACCGGCATGGAGAAGGACTGGGTGGATATAAAAGGCGAGGAGTATATGACGGCCGACCCGCCCGGCTTTATCTGGCAGGGCACCACCCGGCAGTTCACGGCCCGCGACGAATACGTGGCCGGGCGGGGGCGCCTCGAGGTGCGGCTATTGGGCGCCTTGCCCGTTCTCGTGGCCCACGGGCCGACTTATGACAAGGGCGAGCTGCTGCGCTGGCTGGGCGAAAGCGTCTGGATGCCCACGGCCCTGCTCCCCGGCCCGCGGGTGCGCTGGGATGCGGCGGATGAGCACACAGCCCGGCTCACGCTTACGCTTGCGGGCCAAACGGTGTCGTACCTGGTGCGCTTCAACGAGCAACACGAAATTGAGCAAATCGAAACCCAGCGCTACCAGGCCGAGGGCCGGCTGTTGCCCTGGGTGGGCCGGCTCAGCGACTACCAAATGGTGCAGGGCGTGCGCGTGCCCATGCAGCTGGAGGGAAGCTGGGTGATTGACAGCCAAAGCAAGCCTTATGCCCGCTTCGTGGTGCAGGAGCTGGCGTACGACCAGCCCAGCCCATTTTAAGAAACGCTCTTATTCCTGAGCCACCACCAGCGCCGGGCCGGCTTGTTTGAGAAGAGCTTAAACTTCACCACCGCGTGCTGTTCGATATGAGCCAGGGCTTCTTCCACCGAATCGGTATACTTGAGCAGCTGCAAATCGACTGGCGCCACCATGCCCTGCTCTTCCATGCTGGCCAGCAGCGCAAGCAGCGGCTGCCAGTAGGCGCGCCCCACCACGACCACGGGGAAATTGAGAATCTTTCGGTTTTGAATCAGGGTCAGGGCTTCGAACAGCTCGTCGAGGGTGCCCAGGCCGCCGGGCATGATGACAAACGCGAACGAGTACTTCACCAGCAGCACCTTGCGCACGAAGAAGTACTGGCACTCGAGCCACGTGTCGAGGTAGGGGTTACGGTTTTGTTCGTGCGGCAGCACGATGTTGCAGCCCACCGAGGGGCCCCCGCCTCGCGGGCGCCGCGGTTGGCGGCTTCCATAATGCCCGGCCCGCCCCCGGTCATCACCGTAAAGCCCTGCCGGCTCAGGCCGGCGCCCAGCTCCCGGGCCAGGGCGTAGTACGGCGAGCTTTCGGCCACTCGGGCCGAGCCGAACACCGACACGCACGGCCCCACAAACTGCAGCGCCCGGAAGCCGCGCAGGAACTCGCGCAGCACCGTCCACAGAAAGCGCATTTCGCGGCGGCGCGGGTACGGGCCCTCCAGAAACCGCCGCTCTTCCCGGCTCGGGGCCGGGCCGGCGTGCCCGGGGGCGTTGGGAGGTGGGGGCGGCGTATTCATCGGCAGCAAAGTAGGGCCTGGCAAACCAAGCAGTTGGCATTAGGCCAATAATTATTTATCTTCCATACCCGCGCCACTTCCGTCATGCCTCGTCGTACCCTTTCGAAAACGTTCGTTAGCAGTTGTTCGCACCAGGTTTTCCCGGTGAGCGAGCAAGTGAGCGGCCGCATGCTGCGGCCGGCCCTGCTGCAGCTCGTTCAGCTGGACCACCCCGATTTCACGGCCGACGATTCGCTGGCCATGTCGGAGCTTAACGAGTACCGGCGCAAGTACATCCAGAGCTACCTGCTGCGCGAGGTGGGGAGCTCAACGTGCTGGAGCGCACCGTGCTGGAGCACCTGCAGAACGACCACACCCTCACCGACAAGCTGGAGGAAGAAGGGGTGCCCCTCACCCTGGGCCAGCGCATGGCCGACCGGATTGCGACTTTTGGCGGGAGCTGGACATTCATCGGCCTCTTTTTTGGCGTTTTGCTGCTGTGGATTGGGCTAAATGCCTGGGTCTTCGCCAACCGCGGGTTTGACCCCTACCCGTTTATTCTGCTCAACCTATTGCTCTCGTGCATCGCCGCGCTGCAGGCACCGGTGATTATGATGAGCCAGAACCGGCAGGAGGAAAAAGACCGGCAGCGGGCCAAAAACGACTACATGATAAACCTGAAGTCGGAGCTGGAGATTCGCATGCTCCACGAAAAGCTCGACCACCTCATCATGCACCAGCAGCAGGACCTGCTCGAAATCCAGGGCATTCAGGTGGAGATGATGAATGACATCCTCAACCGCTTCGAGAGCCCGGGCATTCCGGCCAAGTAGCCTAGTCTAACGCTATGAAGACCACCGTGTTCAGTTCGTACCCCTTCGAGCAGACTTACCTGACCCGGGCCGCGCAGGGGCAGCACGAGCCTGCGCTTTGTGCCGGCCCCGCTGGGCCCGGATACGGTGGCGCAGGCGCAGGGCAGCGAGGCCGTGGCCATCTTCCGGAACGACGACGCCTCGGCACCGGTGCTCGAGCAGCTTGCCGCCCTGGGTGTGCGGGGCGTGGCGGTGCGCGCGGCGGCCCACGACCACCTAGACCTGCCCGCCGCCAAACGCCTGGGTTTGCGCGTGGCCAACGTGCCCGACAGCGCCCTTCACGCCGTAGCCGAACACGCCGTGGCGATGATTCTGGCCCTGAGCCGCCGGCTCCGCCAGGCCGACCAGCAGGTGCGGGCCTACGACTTCCGGCTCGACAACCTCGTAGGGTTCGACCTGCACGGCAAAATCGTGGGCATCATCGGCTGCGGACGTATTGGCAGCGCGGTGGCGCGCATTCTGCACGGCTTCGGCTGCATGCTGTTGGGCTACGATGTGCAAACCAACGCCGACCTGCGCAAAAACTACAACCTAGCCTACGTGCCCCTGGAGCAAATCTTCGCCGAGGCCGACATCGTCACCATTCACACCCCTGAACGAGCAGACCCGGCACCTGATTGATGCCGCGGCCCTGGCCCACATGAAGCCGGGGGCCATGCTCATCAACACCAGCCGCGGCGCCGTGGTCGACACGGCCGCGGCCCTGCAGGCGCTGCAGTCGGGCCAGTTGGGCTACCTGGGGCTCGATGTGTATGAGCACGAAAAGGACCTGTTCTTTAGCAACCACTCGGAGGATGGGCCACGCGACCAGCTGTTTGCGGCGCTGCTGGCGCAGCCCAACGTGCTGGTAACCGGTCACCAGGCCTTTCTAACCCGGGAGGCCCTGAGCAACAGCGCCGACGCAACCATCCGCTCCCTCTCGAGCCTGGGCCCGCAACGAACCCTCGCGCACTGAGCTATGATGGCCTCGCTTTCCGGTTCAGGAATATAAGGTTTCGCCTGGGCCGCCAACGTGCTCAATCTTTTAAGTCGCCCTACTCAAGCTTGCTGCTTACGTATTCATAGTCAACTGGCTACCGCTATGGAATGCAAGCACGGCACTGCCGGAACGAGGGATTTCGCGTGTATTCCAGTCTTGTTATAGTTGACGGGTTCTGGTCAGCACCTAAACTGGTAAACTATCCATCCAGCCATGACACAGGTTACTGCAAAAGGCCTCGTGGAGGTATTCCAGCAGTCGGGGGCCGGCTTTGCGCGCGACAAAGTGCCCAAGATGAGCGCCGCGCTGGCCTACTATGCCATATTTTCGTTGGGGCCCATGCTGATGGTCATCATCTTCACCACGGCCCTGCTCTGGCAGCAGCAGGCGGTGGAAGGCAGCCTGTACGGGCAGATTAAGGAGCTTCTAGGGGATGAGGTGGCCTTGCAGGTGCAGGAGATAATCAAGAATGCGGCCCTTCACGGCCACAACACGCTGAACGCCTTCATTGGCATTGCAACCCTGCTCGTAGCTGCCACGGGCCTTTTTGCCGAGATGCAGGACTCGATAAATACCATCTGGCAGCTCAGGATTCGGGAAGATGCCGGGTGGCGGTACCTATTGAAAACCCGGGTTACTTCTTTTCTGCTTATCATCAGCCTGGGCTTCCTGCTCATAGTCTCGCTGGTAATCAGCGGGGTGGTGGAGGGGCTGATGGGCAAGCTTCAGGAGTTGTTTCCCGGCCCCACGGTCATCCTGGTTTATGCGGCCAACCTGCTGGTTACTTTGTTAATCACTACGGTGCTGTTTGCCATTATTTACAAAGTGCTGCCCGACGCCATCATCCGGTGGAAAGACGTGGCGGTGGGGGCCCTGTTCACGGCGGTGCTCTTCATGGTGGGCAAATTTGGCATTACGCTCTACCTCACGCGCAGCAATGTGGGCAGCGCCTACGGCGTGGCCGGGTCTCTGGTGGTGTTGCTGTTATTTATCTATTACTCCACTATCCTTCTGTATCTGGGAGCCGAGTTCACGAAGTACTATGTCCTGAAATACGGCATTGAGATTCGGCCAGTCAAAGCCGCCGTGCTGGTGCAAACGGTGCAGGTAAAAAGTAAAGCAGCCAGCCTGCAGGCCAATGAAGAAACCAGGGTAATTGCCGAAAGCCCGACCCAAAAACAATGAAGCCCTTTTGAAGCAAGGGGATGGCGCCTGTTCGACTTAAGAGCTGACTATTTCACAACCAGACTGCCGCGCAGCATGCCCATGCCGCAGGTAAACTCAAACTTGCCCGCTTGCTGGGGCAGCAGCTCCACCATGGTCGTTTTGAAGGCGGGCAGCTCGCGGCGAATGCTGAAGTCGGGCATGAGCAGCTCCTCGGAACAGCTGTTTTCCTCGTCGCGGTAAAAGCTGATTTGCACGGGCTTACCCCGTTCTACTTCAATGATGTCGGGCGAGTAGCCACCCTTCACCGTGACGGCCACTTCCTGCACCCCACTCGAAGTAGACACGGCCGCGGCGGTTTGCCGGGCCGAAAAGAAAAAGTACCACAGCACAAAGGCCGCCAGGGCCAGTCCGCCCAGGGTCACCATGATTTCGGAAGCATCCATGAGCACGGGAATTAATGAGCTTGAAAGGAGCGCAGGCGCAACGAATTGGTGAGCACCGACACCGAGCTCAGGGCCATGGCCCCGGCGGCAATCATCGGCGAAAGCAGCCAGCCGAACACGGGATACAACAGGCCCGCCGCGATGGGGATGCCCAGGACGTTGTAGATGAAGGCGAAAAACAGGTTCTGCTTGATGGTGCGGATGGTTTGCCGGCTCAACTCAATGGCCGTCACCACCCCGTTCAGGTCTGAGCGCATGAGCGTAATGCCCGCCGCTTCCATGGCCACGTCGGTACCCGAGCCGATGGCTAGCCCAATATCGGCCTGGGCCAGGGCGGGCGCGTCGTTGATGCCGTCGCCCACCATGGCCACGGTGCGCCCTTCGGCCTGCAGCGCTTTTACTTTGGCGGCTTTGTCGCCGGGCAGCACCTCGGCAAAGAAGCGCTTGATGCCTACCTGCCCGGCCACCTGAGCCGCCGTTTGGGGGTTGTCGCCGGTCATCATCACCACTTCCAAGCCCAGGGCCTGCAGCCTTTGGATGGCGGCCACGGTTGTATCGCGCACGGTGTCGGCCACACCTACCAGCCCCACGGCTTGGCCCGCGACGGCTACGTAAAGCACCGTTTTGGCCTGAGCCAGTAATTGCTCAGCCTGGGCCGCTAAGTCTTCGGAAAGGCTAATGCCTTCGTCGGCGAGCAAGCCCCGGTTGCCGATGAGCACGACCTGCCCGTCTACGGTGGCGAAGGCACCTTTGCCCTCCACGGCCCGGAAGGCGGTGGCGGTAGCTTTCTCGGGGGCGTTGGCATCGGCGTAGCGCACCACGGCCTCGGCCAGCGGGTGCTCCGATTGCCGCTCTACGGCCGCAACCAGCTGCAGCAGGCGACTATTATCTTGGCCGGGGGCCACAAAATCGGTCACGGCCGGCTCGCCCCGGGTGATGGTGCCGGTTTTATCGAGCAGCACGGTGTTCACCTGGTAGGCTTTTTCCAGGGCTTCGGCGTTGCGAATCAATACGCCGTGCTCGGCTCCTTTGCCGGTGCTCACCATGATGGCCGTCGGCGTAGCCAAACCCAGCGCGCAGGGACAGGCGATGATGAGCACGGCCACAAAGTTGACCAAAGCCAGCGGCAGCCGCGTAGCCACCGGAGCCAAGTCAAACCACAGCACAAACGTGAGGATGGCAATAACCACCACCGTAGGCACGAAGATGGCGCTGACCTTATCGGCCAGCCGCTGAATGGGCGCGCGACTGCCCTGGGCATCTTCCACCATTTTCACAATCTGGGCCAGCATGGTGTCGGCGCCAACTTTGGTCACGCGGAAGCGGAAGGAGCCGGTCTTGTTCAAGGTGGCGCCAAACACGGGGTCACCTTCTCGCTTCTCCACTGGCAGGCTCTCGCCGGTGAGCATGGCCTCGTCGATTGAGGAGTGGCCGGCGGTCATGATGCCGTCGGTGGCCACCTTTTCGCCGGGGCGAACCACTACGATGTCGCCGAGCTGCACCTGCTCGATGGGCAGGTCCACTTCCTGGCCATCGGCGCGGGCCACGCGGGCGGTTTTGGCCTGCAGCCCGAGGAGGGATTTCATGGCCGCGGAGGTCTGGGTTTTGGCCCGCATCTCCATCACCTTGCCCAGGAGAATCAGGGCGATAATGGTGGCCGTGGTGTCGTAATACACTTCGGGCAGTATGCCGCGGCTCATGAAAAAGTCGGGCACTACCGTGGCAGCCAGGCTATAGATAAATGCGGCCCCGGTGCCCACGGCAATGAGGGTGTCCATGTTGGCCGCCCGGTGCTTGAAGCCATTCCAGGCCGACACGTAAAACTCGCGGCCGCTGTACAGCAGCACCGGCAGGGTGAGCGCGAGCAGGCCGTAGTTGAGCCACTGCATGTTGATGCGCTGCATCATGGCCGGCCACAGCATAAGCATGCTCAGCGGCATGATGATGGCGGCCAGGACCACGGCCACCCAGAAGCGGCGCTTGAGCTTTTGGTAGGCAATGGCTTTCTGGCGGTCTATTTCGGCGCTGCGCTCGGCCGCGCTGGTGTCGGGGGCGCGCTCGGTTACGCCGTAGCCGGCCTGCACCACGGCTTCTTTGAGCGTGGCGGGCGTGGCCTGGTCGGGCAGGTAGTGCACCGTGGCTTTCTCAGTCGCGAAGTTTACCATGGCGCTTTGCACGCCGGGCGTGCGGCTCAGGGACTTCTCCACGAAGGACGCGCACGAGGCACAGGTCATGCCTTCGATATCGAGCGTCGTCGTTTTAGGGGCGTCAGGCATAAGTTATCAATTGAGCTGAGCGATGGCACGCTGTAAGTGCAGCGACTTCCGGGCACAGTGGGATGGTACAAAGGAACGGGGTTGCTTTCCCGCAGTTCGTATGAAATCCCAAACAAATCTTGCACAATTTCAATCCCTCGCAAACGCATAGAGGACCACATAATTCTGCTTCAGACTTGCATAATCCGGGTCAAGCGGCGCTAGATAGAGGCTGGATTAAGGCTCTATAAATCACCGGCACAGTTCCAGACAAGCTGCTTTCGCAAAAGAGCGCTCGACGCTGGGGCCAGCGCTGAAACCATCGGGCGGAATGTTAAGTTAAGAAGCAGCCTAACGCTTCCCGGATAAGTATTCTACTTTTGCGGTTGCTTACTGCCTGTCATGTTCCGTAGCCTGTTCCCTTTCCGCCGTTTGCTGGCGACGTCCTTTCTGGTCGTCTTCGTCAACGTGTTTGTGGGGCAGTGCTGGTGCGCGACGCTCAACCCCGAAGTGGCGGGCCATGCGGCTAATGTTCCGGCCAAACCGGCGGCTCAACCTGCTCATGGTGGGTGCCACGGCCATAGCGCCGTAACCAAGAACAAGCCGGCCAAAGCCGCTCACAAGCACAAGTCCAGTAGCAAGCACGACTGCTGCAAGGACAAGTCGGCCTCGCTGCTGTCCTCGCTAATCACCCCCGGCGAGAAGCACTTGCTCGTGGCGGCCCCCGCCTTGCTGCCGGCGGTGGAGGAGTATTTCTTCCCACGCTTCGTGGGCAAATGGGACCGCACCGCCAAGGTCGCGCTGGTGCCTCCCCGGCATTTAAAGCCCAAAATTCCTGACATCCGCATCTTCATCCAGTCGCTGACTGTCTGATGCTTCGACGCGCCTAAGGCTCGCGCCGGCATAGCTACGCTATGACCGGGGCGGGCCTTTTCGTTTGCGCAACCCAGCCCGACCTTGTCGGCGGCATCCCCTTTTTCGTCCTGGGTTTAGTGCTTCATCAAAGCAAGTGGTGCGCTGACGTGGCCGTTGCTCAGGCAGTATGCGCCGGGCCGAGGCCGTTGGCAATAACTGCAATTTCAAGCCACGCCAGCCCTCTCTACTGTATCCCAATCTTCAATTCGCTCTTTCTGTTATGTCCCGCATTCCCGTTTTCCTGCTGGCCTTGGTCAGCTTATTTATCACCGCCAGCCTGCTCTTCCGATTCTGCTTCGAGCAGCGCCACCAATGCCGTAACCACGCCCACCGATGGCCCCGCGGCTGGCACGGCCGAGCACAGCGGCGGCCACATCTACTCCTGCCCGATGCACCCGGAGGTCACCAGCACCAAGGCCGGAGAGAAGTGCCCGAAATGCGGCATGAAGCTGGAGCACACCGACAAAGTAGCAAATGTCAAGACGTACGCCATGAAGCTGGTGCCCACGCCGGATGAGCTAACGGCCGGCCAGCCCGCTACGCTGGCCTTCACGCCCCGGGAAGTGGGCAATGAAAATGCCCCAGTGCCACTGTCCGTGGTGCACGAAAAGAAAATTCACCTCATCATCGTGAGCAAAGACCTGGGCCAGTTCTACCACGAGCACCCCGAGTACACGGCCGAGGGCAACTACCAGGTAAAGTACACCTTTCCCAAAGGCGGGCAATACGTGTTGTTTCAGGACTATACGCCCGATGGGGCCGGCCACCAGCCTGGGCCGCCAGCCCATCACGGTAAAAGGCACGGCTTACGCGCCAGTGAAGTTCGAAAACGACGACATGCAGTGGGAAAAGGGCGGCTACCAGGCCACCCTGGCGTTTGACAAGCTGCTGCAGGTCGGCCAGCCCCTGGCCATGAAAATCAACATCAGCAAAGGTGGCCAGCCCGTCACGGACCTCGACAATTACCTTGGGGCGCTGGGCCACGTGGTGGTCATCAGCGAAGACACCGAGCAATACCTGCACGTGCACCCCAACGAGCAAGCCGACAAAGGCCCGGCCATTGGCTTCAATACCAACTTCGAAAAGCCCGGCCTCTACCGCGTATTCCTGCAGTTCAACCACGGCGGGCAGATTCACACCGGCGACTTCACCATCAACGTGAAGGCCTAACCAGTAGCTAAACACCAAACCCCTCATTCAACCTTAACTCCCTCTAACCATGAAAATCTCCGCTTATTTCCTGGCTTCTCTCAGCGCCGGCACCTTGCTGCTCGCCAGCTGTGAAAGCAAGAAAACCACTGAAACCAGCACCACCAGCACGGAAACCACCGTCGCCACCGATACCGCTGGCATGCATGACCACATGGCGGGCATGCACGGGAGTGGCGGTACCGGCATGATGGCCGTGATGAACACCATGATGCAAAACATGAACGGCGAGAAGATGGCTGGCAACACCGACCATGACTTCGCCCACATGATGATAGCCCACCACCAGGGAGCCGTAGACATGGCGGCGCTCGAGCTCAAAGAAGGCAAAGACGCCACCCTCCGCGCCCTGGCCCAGAAAATCAGCGACGACCAGAAAAAGGAAATCCAGGCCCTGGAAGCCATTGCCACCCGCCTCGACGGCGCGCCGTCGAACTACAAGCCCGCCGACGCGAATGACCCCTTCACCCGGCAGATGAAGGAGTCGATGGACACCATGATGAAAGGCATGGGCGCCGGCAGCGGCAACGTCGACCAGGACTTTGCCGCCATGATGGTGCCGCATCATCAAAGTGCCATTGATATGATTAAAGCCGAGCTGGCCCACGGCCGCGACACCAAGCTCAAGGAAATGGCGCAAAAGATGGCCACTGAGCAGCAGAAGGAAATTGAGCAGCTCAAGACCTGGCTCGCCAAAAATGGTGGCAAGGCCGTGGGCGCCGCCTACATCTGCCCAATGAAATGCGAAGGCAGTGCCAGCGACAAGCCCGGCGACTGCCCGTCCTGCGGCATGGCCTTGGTAAAAAAGGCATAGCTGGGCCCCGGTTTAGGCTTTCCATTCAACGGGTTATGTTAATGGAAGGGCCCGTTAATGCGACTGCTTATTCAGCACCGCAACTCACTCTTGTTGTATGAGCTTCCTTAGAAGTAGCGTTTTTCTTTCCTTGTCCGCAAGCCTGCTGCTGGGGCTGGTGGGCGGCGTGGCCCCGGCGCGGGCGCAAACGGCCTTCATCAGCCTCGACAGCGCGGAAGCGCTGACGTTGCGGCGGCACCCGCGGCTGCGGCAGTCGGAGCGGGAAATCGAGGAGCAGCGCGCCCTCAGGCGGGGCAGCTTTGCGCCGGCCAATCCGGACTTCCTGTTTTCGGCGCCCACCGGCGAGCGCTGGGCGCCGGGCGTGGTGCAGACCATCGACCTGCCCAACGTGTACCGGCGGCAGCGCCAGGTAGCCCAGGCCGGCATCACGCTGGCCGAGCGCGGCCGGGACGTGAGCCGGGCCACTGTGCTGCGCGATACCCGGCTGGCGTACCTGGGCTTGCAGTTTGCCGAGGCCCAGGTTCGGCAGCTGTCTTATCAGGACAGCCTGTATCGGGCGCTGCGCATAGCCACCGACCGCCTCTTTGCAGCCGGGGAGGTGACGTCGTTGCAGCGCATCAGCACCGACGCGGAAGCCCGCCAGATAAACGTGTTTTTGCAGCAGGCTCAGGTTGATTTGCAGGCCGCGCAGCGGCGCCTGGGTTTGCTATTGGGCCGTCCTTCCGTTGCCCTGGTTACTGGTTCCGACCTGGGCCAATCCGGCCCGGCGCTGGCCCTGGCAGCTGCGGGAGCGCTGCGCAATTTGCCGCTGGAAGACAGCAGCGCGCTGGTGCGCAGTCCCACCCTGGCGTATGCTTCCCAGAGCGTAGCCCTCAGCCAATCGGGCATTAGCCTGGTGCGCGCGCGGCGCACGCCGGCCCTCACCGTGGGCTATCAGAATCAGGCCTATGAAAACTCTAGCCTGAAGTACCGCTTTCAGTTTGGGGTGTCGGTGCCGGTCTGGTTCTGGACCTACCGCTCCCAGCTGCAGGCCGCCACGGCCCGCGCCCAGGCGGCGGGCTTCCAGCTGCAAACCCAGCAGCTGGAGCTGGGCAGCCAGTACCAGCAGGCCCTGGCCGACACGCGCAAGTTCACGGCTTCCCTGAGCTACTACGCACAGACGGGGCTGCCCCAGTCGCTGGCCATCATCAGCCAGTCGCAGCGCCTCTTTCGGGCCGGCGAAATCAGCTACCTGCAGCTCATCCAAAGCCTGAACCAGGCTTTTACCATTCAGAATAATTATCTGACCACCCTGCGCGACTACCGCCGGGCCGTGGTTGAACTCACTTACCTGCGGGGCGACTAACATGAAACAGCTCATAATTCTGCTGCTGGGCCTGCTACTGGCCGGCGCCGCCCAGGCCCACGGGGGCGAGGACCACGGCGAGGGCGCCAAGGCCTCGGCCCCGGGCCGCGCCACCTCCTTTTCGGTGGCGGCGCTCTCCGAGAAGTTCGAAGTGCTGCTGCGCTACGAGCCCCTGGAAGGCGGCCAGCCCGCCGACCTGCGCCTGTTCCTGTCCGACTACGCCACCAACGCCCCCATCAAGGGCGCCAAGCTCACGTTGACCAACCCGGAAGACGCCCAGCTCAAGTGGGCCGTGACTGAAAAAGAGCCCGGTATCTACCTCGTGGAAGGGCAGTTTCCGGCCAATAAAGCCTACAGCTTCGCGGCCAACATCGTGGCCGGGGAGCGGGCCGACCTGCTGCTGCTATCCGGCATCAAGGTGGGGGAAAAGCTGCCCGTAGCTGAGGAAACCACGGCGCCAGGTGCTTCGATTTTTTCTTCATGGAAAACCATCCTCGCGCTGGTAGGGGCCTTTGTGCTCGGCATCGGCCTCGCGGCGCTGGTTTTGCATCGGCGGCGTGGCGCTGCTGTTCAAACTTCAACTTCTACTCCCGCTATCTATGAAAACCAGGCTTAAACTGCTGGCCGCTACGGCCGCTGGCGCGCTCGTGCTCACACTGATGCTGCCCCCGCCGGCCATGGTATTGGGCCACGGTGGCGAAGACCACGGCAGCACGGCTCCGGCTAGCACCGGGGTGGCCCTCACCGACGAGGTGCTGCTGCCTAAGGAAAGCCAGTTTCTGTTTGGGGTGCGCACCAACCTGGCCAGCTATTCCACTACCTACACCCGGGCGACGCTCTTCGGTACGGTTTCGGCCGCGGCGGGTGGCGAGGGCCGTATCGTAGTACCGCAGGCGGGCCGCGTGGTGAGCTTGCCCGCGCGCGTGGGCCAGCAGGTGCGGGCCGGCCAGGTGCTGGCCGTGGTGGAGCAAACGCTGGATGCCACCCAGCAGATTGGGCTGAGCACCGAGCGGGCCAACGCCCAGGCGGAGCTGCGCGCGGCCCAGCAAGACTACGCCCGCCTGCAGTCCATAGCCGACATCGCGGCCCGCAAGGACGTGGTAGCTGCCGAGCTGCGCCTGCGGCAGGCCCGTCAAAATGCCCGTATCTACAATGGTCAGTCTCAGCAGCGGCGCACGAGTATCACCTCGCCCATCAGCGGCACCGTGGACGTGTTCAACCTCGCGGTGGGCCAGCAGGTGAACCAGGGCGACGAGCTGTTTCGGGTGCTCAACCCCGGCAAGCTCCGGGTCGAAGCCCAGGTATTTGCCCAGGACCTGGAAAAATTACGCCCGGCGCCGAGTTTCGGGTAGAAGGGCTGCAGGGCCAGGCCGGCGCCCCGGCCCGGCTGGTGGTCTTCAGCAACGCGGTGAACCCCGTGAACCAGGCCCGCCAGCTGATTCTTGAGCTGGACGCTACCGCCGGCAGCGCCTACCGCGCCGGCCAGGCCGTGAACGTGCAGGTGCTGGGCCAGAGCGAGTCCGGCAAGCCCCGCCTGGTGGTGCCCACCTCGGCCGTTACCGATTTGAATGGCAAGCCGGTGGTGTTCGTGCACACCCAGCCCGAACAGTTCAAGATTCGCTACGTGCAGCCGGGCGCCAAAAACGGACAGCAAACGGTGCTCCTGCAGGGCCAGGTAAATGAAAACGACCGGGTGGTGACGGCGGGCACTTACCAGCTCAAGTCTATCTACCTCAACCAATGATTTTTTAAGCCATTAGCTAATAGCTGTTAGCAGTTAGCTTTTTTCACTCAGTACTGAACCATCAGCTGACAAATGCTTGATAAGATAATCCGGTTTGCTTTGCAAAACCGCCTGCTGATGCTGGCGTTTGCCGCGGGCTTGCTCATTGCCGGCACCTTCACCGCCCGCCAGCTGCCCGTAGACGTGCTGCCCGACCTGGACCGCCCCCGGGTAACAGTCTTCCTGGAATCGCCGGGCATGGCCCCGGAGGAGGTGGAGGCGCTGGTGACCTTGCCCGTGGAAACGGCGCTGAACGGCGCCACCGGCGTGTCGGCCGTGCGCTCCAACTCGGCCATTGGGCTGGGCATGGTGTTCGTGGAGTTTGACTACGGCACCGACATTTTCACGGCGCGCCAGATTGTGTCTGAAAAGATGCAGACCGTGGCCGAGCAGCTGCCTACGGGCATCACGCCCGTGCTCGGCCCCATCTCCTCGGTGATGGGCCAGATAATGCTGGTGGGGCTCTCGGGCGGCGCCCAGACCAACGCGGCCGACTTGCGCACCCTGGCCAACTACACCGTGCGCCAGCGCCTGCTCAGCATCCCCGGCGTGGCCCAGGTCATTCCCATTGGCGGCGACAACCTGCAGTACCAGGTGTTGCTCGACATGCCCCGGCTCAACGCCGTGGGGCTGACCATCACGCAGGTAGAAGACGCCCTGCGCCGCTCCAACCTCAACACCACGGGCAACTTCTTTGACCGCAATGGCTCCGAAGTTCTGATTCGCAACCTGGGCCGGCTGCGTTCAGTCGAGGATATTGAAAACATCATCGTCGGCTACCGCGAAAACTCCCCTATCACGGTGAAGCAGGTGGCCAACGTGGCGTTCGGTGCCCGTTTTAAGCGCGGCGATGGCAGCGTTAACGGTCGGCCGGCGGTGATACTCAGCATCGAGAAGCAGCCCGGCGCCGCCACGGTAGGCCTGACCGAAGCCGTGGAAAAGGCCCTCGTTGAGCTAAAGCCTTCGCTGCCGCCGGACATGCAGGTAAATACGCGGCTCTTCAAGCAGGCCGATTTTATTGAGTCGTCTATTACGAACGTAGAGGATGCTCTGCGCGACGGCGCCATTCTGGTCGTTATCGTGCTGTTTGCGTTTCTGCTCAACGTGCGCACCACCTTTATCTCGCTGGTGGCCATTCCGTTGTCGCTGCTCGTTACGGCGCTGGTATTTCGCGCGGCGGGCATCAGCATCAATACCATGACGCTGGGCGGCCTAGCCATTGCCATCGGCGAGCTGGTCGACGACGCCATTGTGGACGTGGAAAACGTGTACCGGCGCCTGCGCCAGAACCAGGCTTTGCCGGCTCCCCGGCCCGCCCTGCAGGTTATTTACGCCGCTTCATCGGAAGTGCGCAACTCCATCGTATACGCCACAATCATCGTGGTGCTGGTGTTTCTGCCGCTGTTTGCCCTTGAGGGCATGGAGGGCCGCATCTTCGCGCCCCTGGGCATAGCCTACATCACGAGCATTGTGGCCTCGCTGTTCGTTTCCCTTACCGTGACGCCGGTGCTCTGCTACTACCTGTTGCCCAGGATGAAGCAAATCAGGCAGGCCGAGCAGGAGGGTGGGCTGGTGCGCTGGCTCAAGGGCAAGGACACCCGCCTGTTGAGCTGGGGGCTAGCCCGGCCCAGGCTGGTGCTGGGCTGCGCGGCCGTCCTCTTTGTGCTTTCGGCCGCCATGGTGCCGTTCTTCGGCACTGAGTTTCTGCCTCCCTTCAATGAAGGCTCCCTCACGGTGAACTTCTCGGCTCCGGCGGGAACCTCGCTGGCCGAGTCGAACAAGCTCGGTACGCTGGGCGAAGAGCAGATGCTCAAAATTCCGGAAGTGGCCTACACCGCCCGCCGCACCGGCCGCGCCGAGCTCGACGAGCACGCCGAATCCGTGAACAACTCGGAAATTGAAGTGGCATTCAAGAGCGAAGAAGAACTGGAGAAAGAGGGCATAAAGATGCGCAGCAGGGAGGAAATCCTGGCGGACTTGCGCGAGCGCCTGGGGTTGATAACCGGCGTGAACGTGAACATCGGCCAGCCCATCTCGCACCGCCTCGACCACCTGCTTTCTGGCGTGCGGGCGCAGGTCGCCATCAAGGTGTTTGGCAACGACCTGCTGGATTTGCGCCGCTACGCCAACGAGGTGCGCGCCGCGGCCGGCACCGTGCCGGGCGTGGTCGACCTGCAGGTGGAAAAGCAGGTGCAAATTCCGCAGCCTGCTGGTGCGCCCCCGCGATGCCGCCCTGCGCGCGTATGGCCTGGAACGCGGCCAGGTGGTGGCCACGCTGCAAACCCTGTTTCAGGGCGAAGTGGTGTCGCAGATGCTCGATGGGCAAAAGCGCTTCGACCTCGTCGTGAAGCTGCCCGAAAACCAGCGCAACGATGTGGAAACCATCGCCGGTACCCGCATCGAAACCCCGTCGGGCGCGCTCATTCCCGTGAGCCAGGTGGCCGACGTGAGCTACGAGCCCGGCCCGAACACCATCAACCACGAAAACACCCAGCGCCGCATCACCATCTCCATGAACGTGGCCGGGCGCGACCTCGGGAGCACGGTGCAGGAGGTGCAGGCGCGCATCCGGGAGCAGGTGAAGCTGGCACCGGGCTACTACCTCACCTACGGCGGGCAGTTTGAGAGCCAGCAGTCGGCCTCGAGCAAGATTCTCTGGTTGAGTTTGTTCTCACTCGCGGGGATTTTCCTGGTGCTGTACTCACACTTCAAGTCGACGCTGATGGTGGGCCAGATAATGCTCAACATTCCGCTGGCGCTTATTGGCTCAGTGGTGGCCGTGCTACTCACCGGCGGCACGTTTAGCATTGCCTCGCTGGTGGGCTTCATCACGCTCACGGGCATCGCCTCGCGCAACGGCATCATGATGATTTCCCACTACATCCACCTCGTGGAGCACGAAGGCGAGAAGTTTGGCAAAGGAATGATAGTGCGCGGCTCGCTGGAGCGACTGGTGCCCGTGCTGATGACGGCGCTTGTGGCGGCGCTAGCCCTCGTGCCCCTCACCCTGGCCAAGGATGCGCCCGGCAAGGAAATCCTTTACCCCGTGGCCACCGTCATTCTCGGGGGCTGCTTTCTTCCACACTGCTAGACATCATCGTGACGCCGGTGGTGTTCTGGATTTTCGGCGAAAAAGCGCTGGCTCAATACCAGCGCGGCCACAGCGAAGTGAGCCTGGATACGCACCCATCCGAGCTGGATGCTCAGCCGCTCACGCCGCCATCCGACTTAAACCCGGTGCAGCCGGCTATATGAGTCAGCCTCGACCGCACCGATAACTGTGTTCTGACGGCCCGCTCCACGGCCAGGGGTTCTGAACATGCCGAGCGCATTCTGCGTGAATGTGCCTAGGTATGGAAAGCCTGCGGCAACGAATGCGCAAAACACGGGCAGCACCTGGAGCAGTGCCGCATGTGTGCCGATACCTGCAAGCGGTGCGACGAAACGTGCTGATAGGGCGTAGCCGCCTAAGCACGGTTCTTCCAAAGCAACGTGGGCGACTAAAGTACAGGCCGGGGCTATTGTGCGTCATAGCCTACCCGTAATGGCTAAGCTCCGGCCAGTTACTAAAACGTCAGGGCCGCACCTGATTGGTCAGCGCTTTGCCCTGCTCAAAATCGCTGATGTTTTGCAGCGTAATCTCCGCAATGTTTCGCATGGCCTCGGTAGTGAAAAAGGCCTGGTGCCCGGTGATGAGCACATTGTTGAAGGACAGTAGCCGCATAAAGACATCATCCTGAATCACCTTGGCCGACTGGTCTTCAAAAAACAGGTTGCCTTCTTCCTCGTACACATCCAGGCCGAGGTATTTGATTTTCTCGCACTTCAGTCCCTTTATCACGGCTTTGGTATCGATGATTCCCCCGCGGCTGGTGTTGATGAGCATGACCCCGTCCTTCATGCGGGCGATGGACTCCTCGTTGATTAAGTGCAGGGTTTCGGGCGTGAGCGGGCAGTGCAGCGAAATGATGTCGGACTCGGCATAAAGGCGGTGGAGGTCGGTGAATTCGACGCCCAGCGCCACCGCTTCTTCGCTCTGGTTTACATCAAAGCCCAGCACCCGGCAGCCAAATCCCTTGAGGATGCCAGCGGTAACGCGGCCTATCTGGCCCAGACCGATGAGGCCCACCGTTTTCCCGTGCAAGTCAAACCCCATCAGCCCCGTTAAGGCAAAGTTTCCCTCCCGCACGCGGTTGTAGGCCCGGTGGGTTTTGCGGTTTAGGGTAAGAATGAGAGCCAGGGTGTGCTCGGCCACGGCGTAGGGCGAGTAGGCCGGAACCCGCACTACCGATAGTCCGAGCTCTCCGGCAGCTATAAGGTCCACGTTGTTGTAGCCGGCGCAGCGCAGGGCTATGAGTTTTACGCCCAACGCAGCCAGCTCCTGCAACACCGCGGCGCTCACCACATCGTTGACAAATACGCACACTGCTTCGGCTCCCTTAGCGAGCACGGCGGTGGTACTATTGAGTGGAACCTCCAGAAAATTGATATCATGCCCGAACGCCTGAGCAGCTTCTCGAAAAAACTGTTGGTCGTAAGGCTTGGCATTAAATAAGGTAACGTTCATGCGGAATAAAGATTAATAAATTGGGTAGGCGCAAAGCTCTAAAAGCTAGCGAACTAAGGTTGAGCAGCACCTTGCCAAACTCATTTAGATTACACCGCGGTTAACAGGCCTTGTATGCTAGGCTCATTAAAAAAGCTCCTAACCTGATTCTGACATGGGAACTAGTAGTAAGCAGCTGCGCCCTTCCTGTAAAGGAAGGTGTTAATTAATGAGAAGTAAGCTCGGGATGAAAACGACCATAAGGCAGCTTGACCTTACACTAACTCTGATGTACTTGCGCTTGGTGTTGTCGTCCAAGCTTGGGAGTAGCATCGAGGAAAGCTTGTTAAGTCGGCAGCTTGTCGCGCCGGGCTCAATCGGCACAAGTGCCAGCAGGCGTCATCAGAATCAGCCCAACCCTTGATGTCAGGCTGCTTCCCAAAGGGGCAGATGGGGAGCCAGCTGGGTGCACCGCCTCGGTTTTAATTTCCGCATCAGGCGGCGTGGGCCGGCGTGGGGTAGCTCTGCTGAACGGGTATGTACACTGACCTGAAAGTAGCCCTTACATGCATCCTGCTTCGGTCCGTCATTTCTAGCATTCATCGACTTCAACCTTCAGAAACATTAGGTCCGATAATGTTTACTTATCGGACCTCAATGGTATATTTGCTTTTGCCCATTAAAAGTCGCCTTTTACTCCTTTATTAATAGGTCACATGGAAAACGGTTCTGCGCTCTCGATTCCGGACAGCTCAACTACGGCCCTTGCGCATCTGGCCGAGCACACTTCCCGCTACGTTGAGGCCGGACTCAGCGGTGCCGCCAATACCGCCAAAGCGTACGCCGGAGATTTGAAACGCTTCGGGCTGTGGTGCGCCGAGCATGGGCTGGTGCCGTTGCCTGCCTCAGTCGATACCCTGGCCGGCTTCGTTACGCACCTGGCCGAAACCGGAAAAAGGTCTCGACCATACAGCGGCATTGCGCGGCCGTGGCCAAGGCTCATGCCTTGCAAGGCCTCGACTCGGCCACCGACGACAAGAAGTTCAAGGTGCTCATGGAAGGCATCGCCCGCCTGAAGGGTGTGCGACAGAAACAGGCGCCAGCTTTTACCCTGGCCAACTTTAAACGCACGGTGAAAAGCATCGACGGCAAAACGCTGGCGGGTTTGCGCGACCGGGTGATTTTGCTGCTGGGCTTTACGGGTGCTTTTCGGCGGTCCGAGCTAGCCGCGCTGAATGTGGAGGATTTGTCTTTTTCCGAAGAAGGACTCATTGTGAATCTGGCCAAGAGCAAAACCAACCAGTATGGCGCTTCGGAAGAAAAAGCCATTTTCTACTCCCCGGATTTCAAGCTCTGCCCCATCCGCACGCTGCAGGCCTGGGTGCAGCGGCTCGACCGCACCTCGGGGCCGGTATTCGTGTCTTTCCGCAAGGGCGAACGGCTCACCGATAGGCGGCTGACGGACAAGCACCTTAACCTGATAGTGCAGCGCTACCTCGGCCCCAAGTACTCGGCTCACTCCCTCCGGGCTTCCTTTGTGACCGTGGCCAAGCTGGCCGGCGCCGACGACTCGGAAGTGATGAACCAGACCAAGCACAAAACCAGCGAGATGATTCGCCGCTACACGCGCCTGGACAATGTGCGACAGCATAATGCCGCCCAGAAACTGGGCTTATGATGCATCAATAATAGTAGTACCTTGAGCCGACAAACACCATAGTGTCAGCCATCAACTCAATTGTTTATGACCTTCCTTAATCCTGTGCGTTCGCTAGCTTTACGGCTGATGCCAGTTGGGCTGCTGGCCCTGGCCCTGCCCGGTTGTCAAACCAACTCTACCAAAGAGACGACTGTTGAAGCCACTGCTCCACCGGCTGCGGGCGCCACGGGAGATTCTGCGGCGGCATCCGGTGCCATCACAACCGCCGATGTGAAGGGCTACCTGCAGGCCGTGGCCTCGGATGAAATGTTGGGGCGCAAGCCTTTTACCGCGGGTGAGGAGCGCATCACCGCCTACCTGGCGGCACAGTTTAAGCAGCTGGGCCTGCAGCCGGGGCCGAGCGGCAGCTATTTTCAGCCCGTGCCCATGGTGGAGATAACCGCCACGCCCGCGCCCACTATGCAGATTCAGGGCAAAGGCGAGAAATTGAGCCTGCAATACAAGACCGATTACGTGGTGTTTACCCAGCGGGAGCAGCCCACGGTGGCCGTGACCAATTCGCCCATGGTATTTGCCGGCTACGGCGTGGTAGCGCCCGAGTACGGGTGGGACGACTACGCCGGCCTGGATGTGAAGGGCAAAACCGTGGTGGTGCTCGTCAACGACCCGGGCAATGCTGGAAACGATACCACCTTGTTTAAAGGCAAGGCGATGACGTATTACGGCCGCTGGACTTATAAATACGACGAAGCGGCGCGGCACGGGGCCGCTGCAATACTAATCGTGCACGACACCAAGCCCGCCGCGTATCCCTGGAGCGTGGTGCAGAGCGGGGCCCTGGGCCCCAAGCTGCGGCCCCAGACGCTTGACCGTGGAGCCAGCAAGTGCGCAATTGAGGGCTGGGTGACGCTCGACGCGGCCAAACGCCTGTTCACCGCGGCCGGCCAGAACTACGAAGCCCTCTATGCTGAAGCCAACAAGCGCGGCTTCCGCCCGCGGGCCCTGGGCCTGAACATGAGCACCAGCCTGCAAAACAAGCTTCGTCGTCAGACTTCCAAAAACGTGCTTGCCGTGCTGCCCGGCACTACCCGGCCCAGCGAGTACATCATCTATTCCGCTCACTGGGACCATTTCGGCGTGGGCAAACCCATTGCCGGCGATTCCATCTACAACGGGGCCGTGGACGACGGTTCGGGCCTGGCCGCCCTGCTCAGCATAGCCAAAGCCTTTAAAAATGCGAAGGAAAAGCCGGCCCGCAGCATCGTTTTTCTGGCCGTAACCGGCGAAGAACAGGGCCTGTTGGGCTCGGCCTACTATGCCCAACACCCGGTGTTTCCGCTCGCCAAAACCGTGGCTGACTTGAACATGGACATGCTATGGCCCTACGGACCTATGAAGGACCTCACGGTCATCGGCTACGGGCAGTCGGAGCTGGAAGACTATGCCCGCGCCGCGGCTAAAGAGCAGGACCGCTACGTGATGCCCGACCAAACGCCCGAAACGGGCATGTTCTACCGCTCCGACCATTTCAATTTCGCGCACGTCGGAGTGCCTTCGCTTTACGCCAGCGGCGGCTTCGAAAGCCGCACCCAGGGCAAGGAGTACATCGCCGAAAAGCGCCAGAATTACACCACCAACATGTACCACAAGCCGGCCGACCAGTACGACCCCTCCTGGGACCTGACCGGTATAGCTCAGGATGCGCAGCTCTACTTCCGCGTTGGCCAGCGCTTGGCAGGCGAGACAACCTTTCCGCAATGGCGGGCCGGCTCGGAATTCAAAGACGCGCGCAAGAAGAAGTAAGAGAATGTCAGCCTTGCTTTTCTAAAGTTGAATCATCTGGTTTTGCAGGCCAGCTAATCCTAACAATGTGTCTAAGGTGCAAGAAGGCCCAGCCGTCTATTAACGGCTGGGCCTTCTTGCTGTTCAGAGTCTAGCCTGACATGCCCTCAAGCTGAGCGAAGTCGAAGCATCACTACCGCGCCATCTGTCATGCTCAGGCACGAAGCATCTTCTCCCGGCTCACCGATTCGTACAAACGTGAGAAGGTCCTTCGCGCTGCTCAGGATGACAGCCGTAGCGTGCAAGATGCTTCGACCAACTCAGCGTGGTCTCCCATTTTACTGCCTATGCGGTTGAGCTACTTCCGTGGTTCAACCTTGAATAAACTTAAGTGCCCCACAGCTCAATATTCAGTAATTGCGCATGCGGGCATTAAGGTGCTAAAGCCATTGGGCAGACGCCTACCGGGCCGGAGTGCTGAGCAGGTCCGGGAGTCCTTTACGTTGAGCCGCGCAAACTTTTGGACTCGGCTGAAGCGTGCGGTTGTTTGCTCCAGCTCGTCGTCTTTCGGCAGCCGGTCGGGTACCTGGGTTTGCAGCCGCTCAAAGACGGTGGCGGCAATGTCCATGTAGCCGAGCAGTAGCAGGTAGAGCTGTTTTTTCTCGTCATCGGCGTAGCCTTTTACGCGAATGGCTTTGGTCAGCGTGTCGAGTTGCGTGGTTTCGTCGATAAACAAGTCCTGAAGCGCGCGACGTTGCCGCCAAAAGCCGTCAAGCTGCTCGGCGCTGGCCGTTGATGTAGAAAAGGGAAATTCCAGGGTAAAAGCTACAGCCTGGACAAACTTTGCCTCGGCCTCATACACGGTGGCCAGGTGCTTTTGAAGACTGGTCCACAACCCTGTCCGGGCTTTGTCGAAGGTGCTGGAGACGGTCGGGGCGTTTTCACTCATGGGAATGGCTCGAATGGGTAACGCTACAAAGGTACCCGCCAAAGGCCCTGCTGTTGAGCCCGTGGCTCAACCTGCCCGAGAGGCAGGCGGCCATTTGCGCCGAGGAAATGTATGCTGACTGACAGTAAATCCTCGAGTTGCTTGAGAAGATATTGATACAGCGGGTTTGGTGTGCAATCAGTAACCGTCGAGTAATTTGCAGGCAGGGATGAATTCGTAATTGCGCCCGACTGCTGCAAAAACGATGGCCAATTACATGGCTTATTGCCAAAAGCTAGCCGCTATATCTGATTTCACTACATGAAGAATAATCTACCTTTTTACTCCGTCCGCCAGGGATTATTACTGAGTGCCTGCCTTTTCGCGTCGCTCTTTTCTTTTCGAGTGAGCGCGCAAACGTTTGCCAAAGGCGCCGATACCGGCTGGCTTCAGCAGATGGAAGCCAACAACTACCTGTTTTACAACGACCAGGGCGTGCAGCAAGACTGCTTTCAAATCCTGAAAGACAAAGGCATCAACTCCATCCGGCTGCGCGTGTGGGTCAATCCGTCGATGGTGGACTGGGTGAACGGCCATTGCAGTCCCGCCGAGGTGGTGACCATGGCCACGCGAGCCAAAAACATGGGTTTCCGCATCATGATTGACTTCCACTACAGCGACAGCTGGGCCGACCCAAGCAAGCAAACCAAGCCCGCCGCCTGGGCCAGCCACAGCTTCCCGCAATTGCTGGACGATGTGTACAACCATACCTACAGCGTGATGAACGCACTGAAGGCCAACGGCGTGACTCCGGAATGGGTGCAGGTGGGCAACGAGATACCCAACGGCCTGCTCTGGCCCGAAGGCAGCACCTCCAATTTTGCCCAGCTCACCCAGTTCCTCAACAAGGGCTACGACGCCGTGAAGGCCGTGAGCGCCACCTCGAAGGTGGTGGTGCACCTCGACAAGGGCAACGACAACGCGCGCTTCCGCTCGTTCTTCGACCGCCTCACCACCAACGGCGGCAAGTACGACGTCATCGGCATGTCGTATTACCCCTACTGGCTCAACCAGGACTACACGGCTTCCATCAGCAGCCTGCAGTACAACCTGACCGACATGGCCAGCCGCTACGGCAAGGAAGTGGTGGTGGCGGAAGTGGGCGGCGACTGCACCAACGCGCCCCAGAACGCCTACGACATGCTGGTGGCCGTGCAAAACGCTGTCTTTGCCGTGCCGAACAGCAAGGGCCTGGGCCTGTTTTACTGGGAACCCGAAGGCTACCGCAGCTTCAGCGGCTACCAGCTTAGCGCCTGGGGCAACGACGGCAAGCCTCGCCTGCACTAAACGCATTTCTGGTGACGCCCGCCATGCCGGCTCCCCCGCCCCCAGCACCAACCTGGTGGCCAATCCCGGCTTCGAGGCCAACGGGGCCGCCACCCAAACCCCCACAGGCTGGACCAGTTGGGCCAATACCACCGCCAACTACGCGGCCGACTATACCGAAACAGGCGGCCAGGCCAGCACCTACCGCCTCACGCACTGGCTGGGCTCGGCCTACCAGGCAAGCACCTACCAGCTGAAAACCGGCCTGCCGACTGGCACCTATACCCTCAAGGCCTGGGTGCAGAACGGCGGGGGCCAGAACGTTTGCCAGCTCTACGCCAAGAACTTCGGCGGCACCGAGAAGAACCTCGCCCTGCCCGTTACCAGCACCTGGACCCAGATTCAGATTACGGGCATTCAGGTGAGCAACGGCCAGTGCGAAATCGGCCTCTGGTCCGATGCCAACGCCGGCAACTGGTGCAGCATCGACAACGTGGAGCTCATCTCGACGAGCACGGTTACGGCAGCAGCTAAGACTTTAACGGACTCAAACACCAGCCTCTATCCAAATCCGGTGGCTGAGTCGCTCACCCTAAAGCTTCCCGCCGGTCTGGCCGCCGCGACCATTCGCATCTACTCGGCCACCGGGCAAATCGTATTCACCCAGGCCCTCACGGCCACGGGGCAGCGCGTGGACACGTCGCGCCTGCCCACCGGTATCTACCAGCTGCAGCTGCTGGGCAACGGACGAACCGAAACGCACAAGTTCGTCAAGCTGTAGCGCCCTCCGCGTGATAAGCGGAAGGGCCAACATAGTAGCTTCCACGCAGAAGCCAAGGCCCCGACCTATGCCCTACATTGCCATATGGCTGCTGCGCTGGAACGCCTGCCCAACCGCGGCAGTATCGGTGTAGACCTGGAAGTGCGCCACTTTGCCATCGCGCAGGCGTAGGACGTGGGCCCACTCCTCTTCCATTGGCTGCCCAGTGGCGCGAACGTGGCCTTTGCCGTAACCCAGGGCCACTACAGTATCGCCTTGGGCGATGCACTCCTGCACTTCAAAGCGCTCAAAATCCATGGCCTCGTGCAGCTTGGCAAAGAACCGGCCCACTTCTTCCTTGCCCCGGTACACGCCGGCATAGGGTATAAGCGCCGCCGAGCCGGGAACAATGAATTCAATGTCTTCGGTGTACAATTTCAGCAGGTTAGCAATGTCGCCTTTGCTAAACAGGGCGTATCCCTCCTGCGCTACTTGGGTGTTTTGCTGCTCGTTCATGGCTGGGGAGTTGGAATAAGTGAGTTTTCTGGAGCGTCTTTTCCTTGCGCTTTCGGCAACCGCTTCTTTAGAAGGTTGAGCTAACTCAAGCCGCAGAGATAAGGCTCTCTAGGTCAATGCCGTCGCTCTGTGAATTTAACCAAATTTGCGCTGCTTTGCAAGAGGTATTCCTGCGAGCCAGCCTGGTGGGGCTGCCCCTAATAAATAGAAAGCAATGCCATACCATCGGGGTGCAGACGAGCATTGGTGGACCAACTTTATTCCCTAGACTTCACAATGAAGGCCTTCAGCTTAGGGAGGCAAAGCAGCATGGCTCAATTCCATGCTGGCACGGTATGATAAAGACGCGAAAATATTGTAACTTAATAATGAGATTAGCAGTCGCTTGTGCTTGGTGGAGCCAGGTAGGGCGTTGCGTGACTTAGATGATTGGCCTGATTCCACGTTGAATTCTGTCCTGAGCCATGGCTTTCTTTTCACCTTCCGGGCGGTGGAGCCGCCTTCGCATATCCGCCCGCTGGGTGAAGTATGGATTATGCAGTTGGTTTTTCTGTTTTCCGGTGCGGTGCCGGCGCCTCCTAAAAAAAGCTTCGCACCAAGAATGTCATCATCGTGGTCATCGACGGGCCCCGGTATTCCGAAACCTGGGGCAAGGTGCCGGGCCTCATTCCCAACATGGCCACCCGGCTCAAGCCGCGGGGGGTGTTCTTTCCCAACTTCTACAACAAAGGATTCACGTACACCAATTCAGGCCACGTGGCCCTGACCACGGGCATCAACCAGCCGATTGACAATTTTGACCAGGAACTGCCGGCGCAGCCGTCCATATTCCAGCTCTGGCGCAAGGCCACCGGCAAGCCCGCGACTGCCGCCTGGCTCATCACCAGCAAAGACAAGCTGCACATACTGGCCAACACCCTGAACCCGGAGTGGGCTGACCAGTACCCTCCTTCCATCGACTGTGGCGTGAGCGGGCCCGGCACCGGCTACCGCGCCGACTCCCTCACCCTGGTGGCCGTCAAGCGCATTCTCACGACCTACAGCCCCAACCTGGTGCTCATCAATTTCATGGAGCCCGATGGTTTTGCTCACGCCGCCAACTGGCCGTACTACCTCCGGGGCATCGAGCGCGACGACCGCTACGTCATGCAGCTTTACGACTTTCTACGCAAGAGCAAAACCTACCGCAACAACACGGCCTTGTTCATCACCAACGACCACGGCCGCCACCTCGATGGCATTGGGGCGGGGTGGGTAGAGCACGGCGATGGCTGCGAGGGCTGCCGCCACATCAGCCTACTGGCCCTGGGGCCTGATTTCAAACAAGGACGGACGATAGCTGATACCACTACCCTGGTAGACATCCCGTCCACCATCGCTACTATGCTGGGCTTGCCTTTCCCACAAGGCCAGGGCAAATCCATCGGCGGTCTTTTTAAGCGTTGAAAACCATGAGTATTAGACCGGGCGCCTAAACGCTTTCAGGCCGCTCCGCCGTTGGGCAATGCCCTCGTTGCGTAGTTCCCCGAACGGCCGCCCGGCGCTTTCCTACTGCTGCGATGCATGCGCTGCTACAGGTTCTGGCTAGCTTCGTCCTGCTGCTTTTTCAGCCGGTAGCGGCTCCTGTCGGCCTGGTGCAGCCGTCGGGCTCATCCCCTTCCGCTAATCCTTTCTTTGCTAAGGAATCCCTTGTTGAGCTCACGCTGACTTTACCGCACGACTGCATCCTCAATGACCGCGGGCCCTCCCCGGGTACCCATTCGGCTGCGCTTTCCTATCAGGAGGCCAATGGCGCCCCGCGGTCGGTTCCGGTACTGGTTCAGGTGCGCGGCAACCGCCGCAAAGACCCCGCCGTGTGCGACTTTCCGCCGCTGCTGGTCATCTTCCCGCCCGCTTCGAGGACCGGTACGATATTCGGTCCGGTCGAGGAGCTGAAACTGACCACCCACTGCCTTTCAGATACCTATACGCTACGAGAATACCTGGTGTATAAGCTCTACAACGTCCTGACGGACTTCAGCTACCGGGTGCGGTTGTGCCGCATCACCTACCAGGATGCCGAAAGACGAGAGAAGGCCTCGGTGCACTACGGCTTTTTCCTGGAGAATACCGGTGCGCTGGCCCAGCGCAATCAGGCCAAGGCGGTGCCCAAGCAGCTGTTTATCACCATGGATAATCTGGACCAGACCACCGCCGCGACCATGACCATTTTCCAATACATGATTGGCAACACGGACTGGTCGGTTCCTTTTCGCCACAACATCCGGCTCCTGACTCAAAACGTGCAGACCCCGCCCCTGCCGGTGGCGTATGATTTTGATTATTCCGGACTAGTGATGGCCCCATATGCCGTGCCGCCCGAGCAGCTGGGCATTACCTCGGTCCGGCAGCGTCTTTATCGGGGCTTTGACTTCCCGCCGGCAACCTTCGCCCATGTGCGCGACATGTTCAACGCCCGCCGGGCTGCGCTGTACGACGTGTACCTCCGCTGCCCTTACCTCAGCGCCGAAGAACAGGAGTTTGCCACCCGCTACCTCAATGGGTTTTACAAGGTGCTCAACGACCCCAAGGACTTCGAGCGCAACATCGTGCGGGTGGGGCGCCGCAACCAGAAGCAGTACACCCACATCCGCGGCTACGATTAAAGTTGAGCCAGCGAAACGTGCGGGGCTACGTGTTTATAATCGGATGGGCATCGAAGTAGTGCCACACCCACCGCAGCACGGCCACGCTGCCCCAGGCCACTAGCCCAAACACCACCAAAAAGCCCAATAGCAGGAGTGCCACCAGCCCCTTGCCGCTGCCCCGGTGCCGGCCTTCGGCATAATGGCGCCGCAGCAGGGCCACGTTGCGCTCATTGCTTTTGTAGGCGAAATCAAACAGGTTGCCCAGGATGGGAATGGCGCCCACCACGGTATCGAGCAGGATGTTGAGGGCCATGCGCACCACCACCGCGCCGCTGGCCCCGTGGCGCAGCATGGTCAGTAGCAGCGTGACCGAAACGGCCATGGTCGATAAATCGCCGACCACGGGCAGCAGTCCCAGCAAGGGGTCGAGCCCAAACCGGAACCGCGTGCCGGGCAGCTGAAACTGGCTGTCCATTAAGCGGGCCACGCGCGCCACCCAGCGCAGCCGCTCATCGGCCTCAAAAGGCGGAGACTGGTGCGGACGATTGGGCTGGAGCATGTACTTGAATGTGTTGATTATTGACGCCTATGCGCCACTCTGCAAACGAAGGACGCTGCTGCTAGCAAATGGCCCGATGCTGCTTTGTCAAGCTGGAGTACCTGGAATTAGCTCACCGCGGCTACTCCCCCGACGAGACAGCACCTTTCGGCATGAGGTACTGGTTGTACCAGGCCAGGTAGCGGGCGTAGCGGTCTTTCACGTAGCTGGGGGTGGTGATGCCGTGAAACTGCCCAGGATAGATTACCAGCGGGTGGGCACGTTCAGGCTCTTCAGCGCTTGGTACATCTGCTCGGTGTTGAGCAAGGGCACGTTGTAATCCTTCTCCCCGCACACAAAGAGCGTGGGCGTTTTGATGCGGTCGGCGTGGAAGAAGGGGTAGGAAACGCGCATGTACACGTCGGGATTTTTCCAGGGTGTGCCCAGCTCGGTTTCGTAGTCCCGGATGTACTGGTCGGTGCCGTAGCCGGCCAGCACGTTGGCGATGCTGGCGCCGCTCACGGCGGCTTTGAAGCGCTGGTCGCGCGCGATAACCTGGTCGGTCATGATGCCGCCGTAGCTCCAGCCGCCCACGCCCAGGCGCTCGGGGTCGGCCAGGCCCTGCGCCACGGCGTAGTCCACCACGGCCAGCACGTCGTCGGTGTCCTTGTTGCCCCAGTCGGCATAAATAGCCTTGCTGTACTCCAGGCCCCGGCCCGAGCTTCCGCGCGGATTGGCCACCACCACGGCGTAGCCGTTGGCGGCGAAATACTGCCACTCAAACGAAAACCCGTGCCCAAACTGTGCCACCGGTCCTCCATGTATACGCAGGAGCGTGGGATACTTGCGGCCCGCCGCATACCCCACGGGCTTCACCATAAAGCCGCTCACGAGCGTGCCGTCCTTGCTCTTGGCCTGGATGGGCTCGACGGCGCCGAGCGTAATGCCGCGCAGCCACGTATCGTTTTGCTTGGATAGGGGCCGCAGCGCCGCTTTTTGCTGAGGGCATACACTTCGGTAGGCTGCTGAGCCTGGCTGCTGAGCACCACCAACTGCCCGGTGCGGGCCAGCGAAAAGTCGTTTACCTCCCGGGCACCGGCCAGCACCCGCTCAATTTTGCCGCCCGCGACTGGAACGCGCGCCAGCGATAAGGCGCGGTCGTCTTCGAGCAGAAAGTACAGGCTCTTGCCATCGCGCGCCCATTGCGGCTTGGTGGTGTTGCGGTCGAGGCCGGCGGTGAGGGCGCGGGCGGGCCCGCCACTCACGGGCACCACCATCGCTGGTGCAGGGCATACACGAGCTGCTCCCGCGGGCCGCCTTGCACAAAGGCGATGGTACGTCCGTCGGGGCTCCAGGCCGGGCGGCTGCCGTAGCCGGGGCGCTATCGGGCACTTCGTTGGTGAGCAGAGGCCGGGCGGTGGCGCCGGCCTGGGCATCGATGAGGTACAGGTCGAAGTTGTCGTGCCGGTCGGGGTCGGGGCCGCGTTTGCTGGAAAACACCGCCTGCTTGCCGTCGGGGCTCCAGGCCGGCAGGTGCTCGTCGTACTGGCCCGGGGTGAGGTTGACGAGCTTGCGGCTGGCTACGTCGAACACGTAGAGGTGCTGACGCTGCTTGTTGAGGTAGCCATCGATGTCCTGCTTGAACTGGAACCGGTCGATGACGATGGGCGGTGCGGTTTTCTTTTGGTTTTCTGGGCGGCCGTGAGCGAGTCGGGGTCGGCGTCGCGGATGATGAGCGCCAGACGCAGACCATCGGGCGACCACACGTAGTCCGAGACGCTGCCCTTGAGCTTCGTGACTTTCTCGGCTTCCCCGCCCGCGCGGTTGAGCAGCCAGAGCTGGGCGTCGCCGCCATCTTCCTCGCCGCGGCTCGACACGAAGCTTAGGTATTTGCCGTCGGGGCTGAAGCGGGGCTTGCTCTCGCTGCTCGGGCTGGTGGTCACGCGCAGGTTCTGGGAGCCGTCGGTGCGGGCCATCCACACGTCCGCATCCCGTTTATCAGTGGCCGAATCGGCGCGGGTGACGGTGTAAGCGGCCCATACGCCATCGGGCGAAAGCTGCGGGTCGGCCACGTCCCGCATCCGGCTCAAGTCGCTTAGCCTCAGGGCCCGCGGGGCGGTCTGGGCCAGAAGCGTGGTTGAGGGCAGCGAAAGAGCCGCGAGCAAAGTCAGGGTATAAAGTCTCATATCAATATGCAAGAAAACAGGCCGGCAATGGGCAGGCGCATCCGTTTGGCGAAGCTACGGCGCCCTGCCGCATTTGCGCGAATGTAGCAGGGCAAGCATCCTGATTGTCACCTTCTATATGAGATAGGCTCGCCCGGGGTGGCCCTCCAATCGAGCATTTGAGCACGACTCCAAACTACTCCCTCTACCAGCACGGCTAAAACAGCAGCTTACCATGTCTGCCCTTCATTTCCCCATTACTGCCGACCTTTGCGGAAATATACCTTCACCTATTCTTCTGCTTTCTGGTTATGGCTGATGATTCGTCGCGTTTGTATTTCGAGAATTCTGTGGGCCGGGTATCCGAAAAAGCGGTGGGCCGCCGGGGAGGCCACGTGATAGTAGAGTACCATGCCGGCCCCCGCCGTATGGGCGAGCTTCAGACCTTGCTTGGCCACGCCAAGCAGCTGCTAACCCGCCGCGGCTGGCACAAATTCCTCGGTGACCAGCGACTGCTCTCTCCTTCACCGACGAAGAGTTTGAGTGGCTTTCGCAGTACTGGCTCCAAATGGCCCAACAGCGCAACCGGGCCTGTTACGGTGCCGTGCTGCTGCCTACGCCCGTTTTCGCCACTCTGCCCAGCGAGCAAGTCAGCAGCGAGGGGCAGGTGGCGGCCATGACGTACCGGCTCTTTGAGGACCACGCCTCTGCCGAAGAGTGGCTGGGTTCTTTGCCTTAATTATCAGGGAGAGTTCTCTGAATTAAATTGAACTATTGAAATAGTCAACTTGGTGAAATAACCAATTTCTTAACGAATATGGGTTATAAAGAGATTCAAACAGTAATCAATATAGCGCAGCTCAAATAACAGCTCAATTAGGTGATTAAGTATAGAGTAATCACCTCTTATTCGAGCCAGAAATGTTGCGCAGGTTTTATTAAAACAAATAGTACTAATTGGTACAAACTGCATTAGGGCTTTGTACCAATTTAGACTGCATATTGAGTTGTGTGATAAATTTATCTTAGTTACTCCTAGAACTCGGTATATAACTTTTGGCACTCCAGAATCTTTAGCTGCGCCATGGTTCAAAAGCTTTACTTTCAAGTTATTAATTCATATTAAATAATTTGCTTGAGGT
Organism: Hymenobacter humi; assembly: GCF_042665855.1. Taxonomy (NCBI): domain Bacteria; kingdom Pseudomonadati; phylum Bacteroidota; class Cytophagia; order Cytophagales; family Hymenobacteraceae; genus Hymenobacter; species Hymenobacter humi. Next base: position 105,853 of record NZ_JBHTEK010000005.1, read on the forward strand.
ATATATAAAGTAGCTTTAACAAGCTCCATTGGTCGCTCGAGACTCAGGTATAAATACCTCCCGGTTGATACCACTTTAAGTCTGAATAGCACACCATAAATTGGATAGAGCCAAGGCATAAAATGCCCTGGCATACCAGTTATCTATTGGCTGATAACTGTAACTCAAGGCTAATTATAGCAAGGCATAACAGCTGATTGGACCAGCTACATCAGGCTGTTTCCATTCATGGCTGCCGTAGGGCTAACTTCAGTATTATATATATTGATTAACTTGGTTAATCTCCTGTATTTCAGTTGCCTGAGAATGTTTCAGGCTAGTTCAATATGCATGGCAGCATCAATTAATTAGGTGCTCAAATTGTTGAGCAGAACGCCTTAAGGGGCGATTTGCCCAAAATTGTACTTACAACATTTTGGCATCGTGGCACTGTCGGGGTTATGTTGCTGTTAAGCGCAACACTCGACCCGCCAGATGTATGCTGCTGCCCAAATGGGCCTATATGGTGACGGGGACGGGCTTCGGCCGCTGCGAATACGGCTTAACCAGCGCCGATTTCTTGGACTTAACCAACCCCTTATACCATGAACACCTTTACAAAATGGGCCTGCTTGCTTCTTGGGGCAAGCCTGTCTTAGCCAGTGCCCAAAGCACCCTCCCTGTAAAAACGGATTCCATCGTGGCGAATGGCGTCGCCAACAAGTTTGGCATCAACCTCAACGCTGGCATGGACGCCGACGCGAACCGGGCCGGCGGCGCGCGTCCGCTGGCTCAGGCCTTGAAGGAAATGGGCGCACGCCGGTTGCGCTTCCCCGGGGGCGAGAAGTCAAACTTTTACGTGTGGGCCTCCGCGCCGTATTCCTCGGCTGCCTCGGCGCACTGGGTGCCCGGCAGCTATTATGCCGGCGTGTCCCAAAACACCCAGAACGTTGACCAATTTATGACCATGTGCTCGGAGGCGGGGGCCCAGGCGCATATCAACGTGGCGTATAACCCCGCCGCAGGCCTCGATGAGCAAGTGGCCGCCGCGTGGGTCCGGTATGCCAACCTCACGAAGGGCTACGCCATCAAGTACTGGGAAGTGGGCAACGAGATGTGGAACGGCAAGGGGCTGAGCGCGGAGCAGGCCGGTGCCATTGCGGCGCGCTACGCCGCTGCCATGAAAGCAGTCGACCCCAGCATCAAAGTGGGCATCAGCTGGAACAACCAATGGGGCTATCAGACCATTCTGCAGGCTGCGCCGAATATAGATTTTGTCACGTGCAGCAATTATTCCACGTCGCGGTACGCATCGTACAGCACGTATGCGAACACGCCCAACGTGGACCTGCTCGAAGATGCCCGCAAAGCAGTCAATGCTGTGGGGAGCTCGGGAAAGACGGTGGTGGTTTCGGAATTCAACGCCATCAACTGGTACGAGGGCTGGGGCAAGACCAACGACCTGGGCCATGCCTTGGTCAACTTTGAAACCATCGGCCAGCTCATGACGGCCCCCACGATTGACTACGGTGCTTTGTGGAACACCCGCTGGTTTGAGCAGGGACAGAATTCTGTCAGCCTGTACACGGCCCTGGACAACTCGAATGGCCTGCAGGCTTCGGGGATGGCGCTGGCCGTGTGGGGCCGGTTTATAAAGGACCAACTTGTTCGCAGCAGCAGCAGCCCTACCGTGAAAACGTACGCGGCCTACGATGCCCGAACCGGCCAGCTCAACCTGTTTTTGGAAAACAAATCCGAACAGAATCAGCGCGTTACGGTCCCCATCACCTCGCCCAATACCTACACCTCTGGTGCCGTGTGGCAGCTGCGCGGCACCAGCCCCGGCGACCCCTCCCCTACCTGGTCGGCCACTGGCTCAGTAGCCTTGGCAGGCAATACCCTTGCGAACCTGGAGCTGCCCGCTGTTTCCGTAACGGTGGTTTCGCTTTCCAGCGCTGGAGCTAGCCCCCTCCCTGCCCCCGCCCCTGTCCCCACCCCCTCCTTAAACCGGGTAAGCAATGGCGGCTTTGAAGATGGTTCGCTGGCGCCGTGGTCTTCCTGGCTCAATGGCGGCCAAACCGGCCTGAGCAACGCCACCCGGCGCGCCGGCAGCGCCGCGGCGTGGGCCGGCGGCGGAATGGCCTATTTGTACCAGGTGGTGCAGGGCCTGACGCCCAACACCACCTATACGCTGACGAGCGATGTGGCCGTGCACACCACCAGCGGTGCATCGGCCTGGGTCGGCGTAAAAAACACGGGTGGCACCTCGCCGAGCCAGGAGGTATTTGAAACCAACGGCAGCTGGCGCCCGACGTCCCTGACCTTTACCACCGGCAGCAGCCAGACCACGGCAGAAATCTACCTCTGGAACAGCGACCCCACCACCTGGGCCTGGATTGATGAAGTGCATCTCTACGAAACCGCTAATAGCAGCCAAAGCGCCAGTAATGCGGCATCGCTTCGCTCGGCTGAGGCCAACCCACTCGCCAGCACCGCACCGCAGATATATCCCAATCCCTTTCACTCGACGTTGCAAGTTGAGCTGAGGGATTCGCAAACCGTAGCCAACGTGCAGCTGCTGGATGCGCGTGGAGCCGCCATTCAAGGCATTAAAGTTCAGAAAGACGGCCAGCGTGGTCAGGTCTTCGCCCCGGCTACGCTGCCGGCAGGATTGTACCTGCTTCGTCTGACTACCAAGGAAGGGAAAACGACGGTTCACAAAGTTGTGAAGCAGTAAGCTGCAGGTTGGGGCAATTTCTGACTGAGCTAATTCCGGGTGTAAATGTTCGCAAGCATTTACACCCGGAATTAGCTCAATTCTTAAGGATTGAACAACCTTCTGGCGTAACGAGACGCCAGTCGCCTGACAACTGCAGGCAAGCAGCAATGGCGTAGTTATACGGATTGTTTTGCAAGTGTAAAATAAGGATATTTAGTTAATGCTCAGGGCTTAACCTCCTCCCTGGCGTCTATCCTTATGCTGGCAAACAATACGCGCTATCTAGCCTCCGTAATCAGCTTGCTGTTGCTGGCGCCTTCCGTCTTCGGCAGCTCCTGCATTGGCCTTGCTGATGTTCCCCAGCTGGGAAAACGGGTCCCGGGCTTTGACGAGAGGCTCGGCGCCCGGCCTTCAGCCTCATGGTGGCTGCGTGACGCCCACGTTTCCCACAAGCCGTCTGCACCTGCCCGGAGTGTTGCCCACCAGCAACAACAAGCGTCAGAACAGGTGCAACCCGAATGGGTGGCCCGGTACAATGTGCTTACTAACTCGAACCGGGTAGGCAGCTACGAGCTAGCGCGGGATGTAGCTGTGGATGCGGCGGGCAACGTGTATGTCACGGGTCTCTCGGTGGTGGGCAACAGCCAGGCCGGGCTGGACTATGTGACGGTGAAGTATGCCCCCACCGGCCAGCAGCTGTGGGCTGCCCGCTACAATGGCCCAACCAATAACCAGGACGAAGCCCGCGCGCTGGCCGTGGACGCCGCCGGCAATGCCTACGTCACGGGCATCACGACTAGAGCGGCCGGCAACACCGACTATGCCACGGTAAAGTATTCGCCCACCGGCCAGCAGCTCTGGGTAGCCTACTACGACGGCCCAGCCAACGGCTCAGAGCAGGCCTGGGCCATTGCCGTGGATGCCGGCGGCAACGTGTACGTAACCGGCGACTCGGCCGGGGCCGGCACCTCGGGCGACTATGCCACCGTCAAGTATTCGGCGAGCGGCCAGCAGCTGTGGGCAGCTCGCTACAACGGGCCCACCAGTGGCGGCGATTATGCCCAGGCCCTGGGCCTGGACGCCGCCGGCAACGTGTTTGTGACGGGCATCTCTTACCGCGACGATAACAGCACCTCGGGCGATTTCGCCACGGTGAAGTACGCACCCACCGGCGAGCAGCTGTGGGCCGCCGTGTACAACAGCCCCGCAAATGGCTACGACGAAGGCCGCATCATCGCGGTGGATGCGGCCGGCAACGCCTACGCCACGGGCTACTCTCACCCGGAGGCTGTGGACAGCCCCGGCGACTACCTGACCATTAAGTATTCGGCGGGTGGGCAGCAGCTCTGGACGGCCCGCTACAATGGGCCGGGCAACGACTTCGACTACCCCGAAGCCACGGCTGTGGATGCCGGCGGCAATGTGTACGTGACGGGCCTGTCCACCGGCACGGCCAGCGGCACGGACTATGCCACCATCAAGTATTCGCCCGCAGGCCTGCGGCAGTGGGTGGCCCGCTACAACGGCCCGGCCAATCAAGCCGACGCGGCGCGGGATGTGGCCGTAGACGCAGTAGGAAACGTGTACGTCACAGGTTCAAGCATGGGCGTGAGCAGCGGCAACGACTACGCCACAGTGAAGTATGCTCCCAATGGCGCCGAGCTCTGGGCAGACCGCTACAACGGCACAGGCAATGGCAGTGACGAAGCCGAGGCAATTGCCGTGGATGCCGCGGGCAATGCGTATGTCGCCGGTTTTTCCACCGCGCCGGATTTCGCCAGTGGGCTCGATTTTGTTACTCTCAAATATGCGTCTTCTACCACGCCCTGCAGCCCAACGGCCCAGCAGCCCATGGCTGCCCCCGACGAGTTTACGACCCTCTGCGGCCCCCTCACCTTTACCGCCGCTCAATTGCTGAGCAACGACACCTACCCCGGCGGCCGCCCCTGCAAGTAGCCCAGGCTGAGCAACCCCAGCTCGGGCACACTTGTGACCAAGTCCGACGGCAGCTTCGCCTACACACCCCCGCCCGGGTTTGTGGGCACGGCCACGCTCACCTACACGGTGCAGGAAACGGGGCCGGTGCTGGCCTCGCCGGCCACGGGCCACTACTACGAGTTCGTGAACGCCCCCGGCATCTGCTGGACGGCTGCTCAGGCTGCCGCCGCTGCCCGCAGCTACCTAGGCATGCAGGGCTACCTGGCCACCATCACTTCTGCCCCTGAAAAAGACTTTCTGGTGGGCCACGGCGCGGGCCAGTACTGGTTCGGAGCGTCGGATGATGCCTTGGAGGGTGACTGGCGCTGGAAAACCGGGCCCGAAGCTGGCCAGCTGTTCTGGCGTGGGTTGGCCGGCGGCGTGAGCTCGGGCTACGCCAACTGGCTACCCGGCGAGCCCAACGACTTCAAAAACGAGTGGCGGCCGGCCGGCGAAGACTTCAGCATGCTCTACGCGAATTCGGGGTGGTGGAACGACCTGGCTCAATGCGGCGAAGGCGGCACCGTGAGCGGCTACCTCGTGGAATACGGAGGACTGGAAGCCTGCACCCCGGTGCTGTTTGCTACGGGCACCATTACCATTACGGTACCCGGGCCCCTGGCGGCGCCCGTAGTCAATCCGGAGTTTTACCAGTTCAGCCGGCTCACGCCCAGGCCGTCCTTTGCCCTTACGCCAGCCGGCCTGTTAGCCAACGACGTTGACCCTGGGACGCCCCCTGCAGGTAGGCGAGCTCGGCCCGCCCCGCGTGGGTCAGCTCTACCCCTCCATCGTGGGTGGCGCCAGCGACTTCCGCTTCAACTACTTACCGCCCTACTGGTTTGTTGGGACCGACACGATTAATTACGTCGTAGAGCTGGCCGGGCCGGTGCACGCCTCACCGGCCACGGGCCACTACTACGAGGTGGTGAGCGCCCCGGGCATCTGCTGGTCGGATGCGCAGGCCGCGGCCGCAGCGCGCACCTACCAGGGCATGCGGGGCTACCTGGTCACCATCACCACGGCGGCCGAATCAAAATTTCTGAAGCGCTTTGGGGGCAACCGCTGGATAGGTGCCTCCGATGAGGCCGTGGAGGGCGACTGGCGCTGGAAAACGGGCCCTGAGGCTGGCCAGCTGTTCTGGCGCGGCGGCCCCACCGGCGCGGCGCTGGCCTACAGCAACTGGAGCCCCGCTCAGCCCGACGATTTCCGCAACCAGTGGCGCCCGGAGGGCGAAGACTACGCCATGCAGTATTCCGGCTCGGGCTTGTGGAACGACTTGTCAGACTGTGCCGACGGCAGTACCATTGACGGGTACATCGTGGAGTACGGGGGACTGGATGCCTGCACCCCGGTGCTCTATGCCGTGGGCACTATTACCATTGCCGTGCCCTCGTACTCCGGGCTGTTCCTGACCGCCGATGACACCGCAGCGCCTTCCCCGGCGTTGAGCCAACCCGGCTCGAAGCCGCGCCCAACCCCAGCTCCGGCCACTTCCGGGTGCAGGTGACGGCCGGCGCAACCGGCCCGGCCCAACTCGACCTGTTTGACGTGCAAGGGCGGCGGCTTCGTTCGCTCTTCGCGGGAGAGCTGTACAGCGGCGAGCGGCGCGAAGTAAGCGTGACGGTGCCAGAATTAGCCCCGGGACTCTACTTGGTGCGCCTGCAAACCGGCCAGCAGCTGCAGTATCTGCGCGTACTCATCCAGCAATAGCCCGTTTGGCGCTATCCGCGCTTCTGCCCACCAGTAGCGCTGCTTTGAACCACGCTGTGGCAGCCTGCTGGTCGTTTGCGGCGTCTTCGAGCAACTCACGGACCTGGTCATCTTTGCCACCTTTCTCTTTTACTTCCTGCTGGCCGGGGCCGTCCTGCGGATGACGTCGCATACAGCAAAATGGGCATTCCGGCAAGCAAGGGCATATATGCCCCGGCCTGCCGGAATGGCCTACCTTGTCAATAACGTTGAGCTAATGCCGAACATTGGCGACTGCCTCGCCAGCCTTGGGCTGCGCGAGTTCGGGCACCGAAATGGTGGTCTGCGTCTGGCTCTGCACCTGCACGTTGTAGCGGTATTTCTCACGTCCTACGCGCAGCAGGACAGCGTACCGGCCGGCAGGCACATTCTGGAAACTAAGCTTGGAACCGTAGGAAGGTTGGTAGTTCACCTCGTTGACCAGGCAGTTGTTGTTGTCGAGCGACACCACCTTGAGCTGCATGCGTTGCTGAGCGGGATTGTCGACGGTCATCCACAAGCTCTGGGCGTTGGGCTGTTGCGCCTTGACTGAAGGAACTTCCTGAGCCGAAGCCGAGCCGGCACAGCCCAAGGCCACCAGCCCACCAAGCAAGAGGGCCCGGAAAGAGGACGCGGAGCGCAAGGACTGAGCGCGTGAGGAAATGGCAGCAGCGGCGAGCGGCTGTATAGTGCGGAGGGAGGTTGAACGTTTCATGATTGCAGAAAAAAGGTGAGGTTGAAAAAAGTAGCAGCTTAGACACTCATAGTACTGGGTGACCAACAGTACAAATGTATCACAAGTACTGTGTAAAGCAAGGTACTGTTTCAAAGAATTTGACTCAACCTGCTGTACTGTCAGATTACCCACTGATTACCAGTTATAAAATTTTTCAACTAACCGTGTATACCCACAATACCTATTTCTCTTGAGCCACAAACAAGTGAACCCCTCTTTTAGCAGCACCGCGAATGGTGAGCTAAAAGAGGGGTCCGACTATGTGAAAGCTGCTTACCGCTCCGGCCAGGAGCGTGGGTAGCAGCCAGGCAGCTTAAATCTTCTCCGGTAGCAGCAAGGCATCTTCAAAGTTGCCCAGCACTACTTTCTTGCCTTCCGTTACGGCTTCGACCAGCAAGGCGCCACCAACGAAAGCGCCTTTCCAGGACTCGCCAAGGCCGCCGAACACTTCGTCGCGGTCGCCGCGCGAGCGGAGCTTGTTGATGCCCACCTTGAAGGCCCGCACCTCCTTGGCCGTGCGGGCGGCCCACTTGGCGTCGTCGCTGGCAAGGGCGGCCACCAGAGCCCCGTTGGAGATGTTCATTTCGCCCACCAGGCTCTTCTACCCGGTCCACGAGGATAATGGAATCGATGGGGCCGAAGGGCTCTTTGAAGTAGAGCTCACTCTGGCGCGGCAGGTTCACTAGGGCCCGCGGGGCGCGGTAGGCCGACATGTCCTGGTTGGGCAAAAACAGGCTCTCGTCCAGCTTGCCCTCGAAGATGGGGGTGGCACCGGTTTTCAGCGCGTCGGCGTAGAGGCGGTCGAGGTCCTCGGCCTGGGCTTTGTTGATTACCGGGCCAAACGCGAGGTCGGGCAGGGGGTCGCCGGCACCATCCACCAGCGTGGGGTTGCCCACTTTCAGGCTGCGAATGGAGTCCCAATAGGTTTCCAGGAACTGCGGAAACAGCCGCCGCTCCACCACGAAGCGCACGTAGGCCGTGCAGCGCTGCTTGCCGTAGTCGTAGCCCTTCTTGAGCTGGTCGCCCAGGCTGGTCCAGTCCGAGTAGTTCCAGATGCCGTAGGTGTTCACGCCTTCCATCTCCAGCATGTAGCGCTTGTCGACCGAGGTGAGGGCGTCGGCAATGTTGCGGCCGTTGTAGCGCCCGCCCACAAAGCTCAGGCAGTCGACCGCGGGGTTCTTCACCAGTACATCGCTCAGGCTCGCCGCCGGAGCCGCTCACCAGGGTTACGGGCAGGCCGCAGCGCCGGGCTATGGCGAAGGTCAGGCTGAGGGAAATAAAGCCGCCGTCGGTGGGCGTTTTGGCAATCACGGCATTGCCGCAGAGCACCTGCACCAGCACTGCGTGCAGCAGCACGGAGAAAGGGTAGTTCCAGGAGGCAATGTTGCTCACCAAGCCCAGCGGGGTGCGCTCGGCCAGCATGCGCTCGATGTTGTCGAGGTACCATTGCACGCCTTCGATGCAGCGGTCGATGTCGGTGAAGCCCAGCTTGTAGGTTTTGCCGATTTCCCACATCACGAGCTTGCCAATCAGCTCCACGTGCTCGCGCAGCTGGTTGAGGCAGTCCTGCACCTGGGTTTTGCGCTGGTCGAGGTCGGTGGCGGCCCAGCCGGCCGCTTCGCCTTTGGCAAAGTGCACGGCGCGCAGGGCGGTGGCGTGGTCGAGCATGGGCAACGCGCCCAGGGTGCTGCCGTCGATTGGCGAGGTGAAGTCGCGGGGCTGGCCGGGCTCCTGCCAGCGGCCGCCCATCAGGTTCAAAAACTTGCCGTCGGCGCCGAATACTTCCGGCGTAATGGACTTCATCTGGTTCAGCAAACCGCCGAACTCGACCTGAGGCGAAACAATTTTGGGCATACGTGACGTCGAAAAATGGAGTAAAGGTGGCCGGCCTGCTGGCTCAACCTGGCGCAGCCCCTGGGGCGCAGCCGCAAGGTATTACGCAATGCGGCTCTGCCCTAACCGTGTGTTGTCATATCTGTTTGGCGACCTGTGCCGAAGCCCTGCACCGCCAAGAGGGTTCTCTGACACGCCCTGGTCTTGCGCCGCCACAAAAAAGCCCACCCGGAAACCGGATGGGCTTTTTGTCATCGGTCAAGGGCCTTGAGTTTACTTGCCCAGTTTTGCCTTTAGGTTTTCGTCGAGCGCCGCCAGAAACTCCTCGGTGTAGAGGTAATCGCGGCCGTGCTCTACTTTGTTGCCGTGGATGCAGACGGCGAGGTCCTTGGTCATCTTGCCGCTTTCCACGGTTTCGATGCACACGGTTTCCAGGGCTTTGCAGAAGTCGATGAGCTCCTGGTTGCCGTCGAGAATGCCGCGGAACTCCAGGCCGCGGGTCCAGGCGAAGATGCTGGCGATGGGGTTGGTGGAGGTAGGCTTGCCCGCCTGGTGGTCGCGGTAGTGGCGCGTCACGGTGCCGTGGGCGGCTTCAGCTTCCATGGTCTTGCCGTCGGGCGTTACCAGCGTCGAGGTCATCAGACCCAGCGAGCCGAAGCCCTGCGCCACGGTGTCGCTCTGTACGTCGCCGTCGTAGTTTTTGCAGGCCCACACGAAGTTGCCGTTCCATTTCAGGGCCGAGGCCACCATGTCGTCAATCAGGCGGTGCTCGTAGGTGATGCCGGCCTCCTTGAATTTGGCCGTGTAGTCCTGCTCGTAGATTTCCTGGAAGATGTCCTTGAAGCGGCCATCGTATTTTTCAGGATGGTGTTTTTGGTACTCAGGTACAGCGGCCAGCCTTTCATCAGCGCTTGGTTGAAGCAGGCGTGGGCAAAGCCCCGGATGGACTCGTCGGTGTTGTACATGGCCAGGGCCACGCCGTCGCTTTTGAAGTCGTAGACGTTGAACGACTGCACTTCGCCGCCGTCTTCGGGCGTGAAGGTGATGGTGAGCTTGCCCTTGCCTTTGGTCACGAAATCGGTGGCGCGGTACTGGTCGCCGAACGCGTGGCGGCCGATGCAAATCGGGGCCGTCCAGTTGGGCACGAGGCGGGGCACGTTGCTCATCACAATGGGCTCGCGGAACACGGTGCCGTCCAGGATGTTGCGGATGGTGCCGTTCGGCGACTTCCACATCTGCTTAAGATTGAACTCCTTCACCCGCTCCTCGTCGGGCGTGATGGTGGCGCACTTGATGCCCACGCCGTACTGCCGGATGGCGTTGGCCGAATCGATGGTGACTTGGTCGTTGGTTTCGTCCCGGTGCTCAATGCCCAAATCGAAGTACTTGATATCCAGCTCCAGATACGGCGTAATCAATTTGTCCTTGATGAATTTCCAGATGATGCGCGTCATTTCGTCGCCATCCAGCTCAACTACCGGGTTTGCTACTTTAATTTTTGTCATTTCTTATTGGCTTCTGGTTTGTGGAGTTCCCCTACAACCTGGTACGCTTGGGTTGAAGCCCGCCAGGTTTTTCGTCTGGAATTCGACGAAGTGGTAACGACCGTTACCAGCGCCAATATTAAGGGACATTTACTTTTCCGGTTGCGCTTACGCTCCGGGCTCGTCCGGCAGCGGTGGAATGTTAGCCCAACCCGAAATTGATTTGACAGGCTTCCCGATAACCGGTTACGCCAGCGGAGCCTGACAGCTTGCGCGTTATCAGTTCCTTCCAACGCCCTTGCGCGCATGCCTCACTTCCTTGCCCGGATTACGGAGCGGGCTCAATTAGCAAACACAGCAGCCAAATTCTTACCTCCTGGCTCAATGTTTTCGCGCTCGGTTGAGCTAATTGCAGGGCAGCGCAAGCCCCTCAGCCAACATAACCGTGCCCTTACCCGCCGGAAAAGCAATAATCATCGGCTTACTTTCTGATTTTATGCGGGCGGCGTAGCTCCTTGCCCTCGGGCGTAAAGGCAATGATGCTGCGGAGGCTGCTTTCGCAGACTTCGGCTTCGTAGGTCATTTCCCCCGAAGCCGCATTTACTACTTTGGCCGCTTTGCAAAAGTTGAGGTCCGGGTAACGGGTGGCCAGCCACTGGCGAATGGGAGCGGGCAGGGCGCTGGTTTCAATGGCGGTTACCGTGGCATCCAGGTCCCCGTTGTCGCGGTACCGGAGCTCGTGCTCGTCATCGCCCACCACGAAGTGGACCTCATACAGCCCGTGAATCCGGTTCCACTGCACCTTTGAGGCTGCCGGGTACTGCTTTTGCAGGGCCAGGAAAGCGAGCGGCGGCACTTCCTCGGAGGGAATTTGCTGGGCCAAGCCAACAATCGAGTGCACAAGAATGCCACAGAGCAGCAGGATGGTTTTCATGCCTGGTAAAGAGGGCTCCTCGGCGCCCACGACTTTAGTCAAACTGGTTTGGTCACGCTGTACGCCTGCGTGTGAAAGCCATCGCAACGGGTGTAAATGACATGGAGGACCACCGTACGCGCAGCTCCCGGCGCTGGGGCAAAGATGCAGCCCCTGCCCTGCCATTGCATTGACTATGCTCAGCTCAGGAGTTGAGTCTCGTCAGGCTTTTTCGGGTTGATTGCTACCCTGGTCGCACCCCTCCGTTAATTGAAATCAGCCGGCGTAATCTTCGCCCTCTAAGCGCCGGCGACTGACTTGCGCAGGCCCACCACCGTCAGAAACAGCCCGCCGGGGTTGCTCGTGGCCTTAACCTTCCCGGTTTTGAGCTTATAGCAAAACGCAAACAACTCATCTACCAACCGGGCCTCGCCCAGCACCTGCGCCACCAGCCGGGCATCGCGGATGTCAAGCTCCGCCAGCCGTTGGCGGGCCATCTGCTGGCGCGCATCGTCGAGTGGTTGCTCAAATGCCAGCGGCAGCTGCTGCGGAGCCTGCTGCTTAATCAAAAAGCGGATGCTCTCAAACGAGCGGCCTTTCTTGAGCAGCTCGTAGCCGATGTGCAGGTCGGTGTGCTGGTTGATTTGGGTCACCGCCACATCGAGCACGTACTTCTGAAACATCGACACCTTGGTGTACTGCTCCGGTTCGAGGCCCTTGGGGTCCTTCAGGGCCAGCATCACCTTCAGGTCGTGCAGGCTGAAGGTGCGCGACTCGGACTTGTCTTTCCATTGGGAAACAATCTGATAGACGCGCTTGGCGTACTTGCTGCTCAAGCTAAAGGCCGCCTGCAGCCGGAAGCTGGTGAAGTTGCGCTTTAAGTCAATCAGATAGGGCCGGATTTTCTCCGAGATTTCCAGCTCAATTACCCCTTCTCCTTTGATGTATTCGGCCGAAGCCAGCAGGCCCACCTGCAGAATGCGCTTGTTGTCTTCGATAACGTACTCGCGGGTGCGTAGCGCCGAGGTGGCTTCAAAAACTGCTGGTAGTTCCACTGCCGGCCCGTGAGGTGCTGCAGGTCCAGCACCCGTACCCGGTAGAAGGTGCCCACCCGGTCTTCCTTTTTGAGCAGCGAGAGCAGGTAAAAGACGATGTCCATCTCACAGGCCGTCATCTCATACCGGGCGGTGGTGATGGCGTTGTGCTGGCGGATTTCCAGCCCGGTGGTCGAACTGACGGTAGGATTCGTTAGGTCAGATACTTGCATACCCTGGCATTCGTGGAAAGGAAAGTAAAGATAGCCGCGAGCAGCCACAATGAAAGCGGAAAGGAAAGCTTTTTCTCAACGTGCTTTCCTTTCGCTTATAAAACCTTTCCTTTCCACTTATAAAACCTTTCCTTTCGCTTATAAAACCTTTCCTTTCCGCTTATAAAACCTTTCCTTTCGCTTATAAAACCTTTCTTTACGACCTCTGGGGGCCCTAACAATCAATCACTTATAACGCATACAAATAAGACAAATAACTAACAAATCTCACAACCTTGTGTGGGCGAAAAAAGCATTTAGAAAAAGGCAGGCCATCAGACGAGAAACAGACAACAAAAATGGGAAATGCACCCAGGCGCATTACGTGATTGCACTTTAATAATATTTATTATTAATTTTAATCCCAACCCTTCCTAACTGCTGCATTTCCAGCGTTAATTCAGCGCGTTCCATGCTCTTTGCCACACACCAAAGCCTAGCTTGAACCTTAGCGGGGCAAATAATAAGCTGGACCTAACCAACTTACTCTTTCTAAAGGAAAGTTTTTATAAGTGCCGCTGCAATCGCTACCAACTGCCCTCATTCAAATGACTCAAGCGCCCCTACAGCACATCTGCCCCTGCTAAAGGAAAGGTTTTATAAGCCACTTCTAGGTTTCTGCCAAGGCAAGCGAGAACGAAAGGAAAGTTTTTATAAGCCGCGAAACAACCTGAGCGGTTGAGAAAGCCTATTCCCAGCGCTACCGGAGCATGGCTACTTTCCTTTCGCTATAGCATGGACGTTTCACCCAAGAGCCCCTGCAGCCATGCAGCAGCGTAAGCCGGCAACCCCTCCCCTACCCTGGCTTTCAGCTTCAGCCAAAGCCTCATTCAACGTAAGCGAAACAAAGCACCACAGCCCTACCGATTCACCGTAGGCAGCTTGCCGGACTTGCGGAGTTGAGCATCCAGGAGGCGGTGGGCCATTTCCAGGTACTGCTTGATGTTAGTCGGATTATCGGTTCCGCCTTGCAGCAAGGCCAGCGTTAGCTTGATTTCGTGCACCACCGACTTCGAGAGCTTCACCGAATGCTCCTGGTCAGCAACGACGGCGGCCACGGGCGCAGGCGCCGCCTTAGCCGCCCGTGGCCGGGATACGGGCGCGGGGGCTGTGGTAGCCTCTACCGGAGGCTCGGGCGGGGCCACAGCCAGCTCAACCGGAGTGGGGGCCACGGCGACTGCCGCTGTACCGGCGGCCAGGGCGGTCTGCTCTCCTCCCATTCCGGCGCGGGCTTCCCGGCGGGCTTCTTCGGAAACCGGGATTCGGCCCCGGCGGGTTTCAATTTTGGCGGGCTTGAACATAGAACTAGGCGACAGAGGTGGTGGAAGAGGTGACAGTGGTGCCGGTTGAAGCCTGGCGGGCGGGCGGCTCGAGGCGAGCAATCAGCTCTTCGCAGAGGCGGCGAATTTCATCGGCCGTTTCCTTGTTGCCGCCGGCGTAGCGCAGCCACGCGGGGTTGAGCAGGCTGTAGAGCGTCGAGGCTCGCGAATAAGCCACGCGGTGGCTCAGATACGACCGGAAGCGCGCCAGGCCCAGCCCGTCGATGTAGTCGTCCATCTGCTTTTCCTCCCGGCGACCCGCCACACGCTTCGTCGACAAGCCGAAATACTGGAAGGCGATGCCGTGCGTATCGGCCGATTTCTTGATGGCCTCCAGGATGTTCATAAACTCGGCCGTAGACGCCCGGTCCAGGTAATCAGACACCAGAGGGATGATAACGGCGTCGCAAGCCGTGAGCACGTTGAACACGTCGTCGCCATCGGCCCGCCCCGGTACGTCGATGATAATCAGGTCGTAATCCTTAGCCGGGTCATCGATGAAGTCAAACACCTGCTCGAGCCCCAACGCAAATACCTCGTAGGGATATTGAGCCGTCGGGTTGGTTTTGAGGAGCTCGGCGTAATTGTCGGCGTCGACCTGCTCGCGGGTCTTCACGATGCTCTGCTGGTAGTCGCAGTCGAGCACGGCCACGCGCAGGCCGTATTCGGTGGCCAGAGGCGCGGCAAGCACCAGGGCCAGGGTAGATTTTCCGGAGCCCCCTTCTGGGTGGCGAAGCTGATGATTTTAGCCATTGGTTGCAACCAGGGGTTTGCCGGCAGGGCTTACTGTTTGGCCCGCTCGCACCCCTTGACAACAAATGTATGGTTGCGCTAGGAGAAGTGTACTAATGGAGAAAAATATTTTAAGAGAAGAAGAGACGTGTATAAGAAGAAATACAGAGAAGTAGTAAAGTAGAGAAGTGTAACTAGTGGATTCGGTAATAGATGCAGAAAAAATAGCTGGAAAGTAGAATAAGGGAAAAGTAGAATAAAGGAAAAGTAGAGAAAGATAAAAGTAAACTTCGATTCTTCTCTTTAAGTAGACACGTAGAGAAGAGTAAGCCAGAGAAACGCGTTTCTCTAAAGCGGAGATGATGTAGAGATAAATGGAATAGGAGAAGTAGAGAATAATACGAAGGGTAAGATAGAGAACTCCACCATTTTTATAAACTATGCTGATGTAATCAATTAGTGTAAAAGTGGATTTTGAGAAAAGTAGAGAAGTAGAACAAAATACGATGCAACGACAACTCACCGTTGGGCATGCATCCGATAAGGTAGAAGAAGAGAAGAGTAATGTTATAAAAGTAGAAAAGTAGAGGTTAACCCGTTTTTTAATTGAAGGACCTGAGTATTACAAGTACTAATTAGATAGAAGTGTATTTAAAGAGATGTAGAGAATCACCCGGCTATTTTCGGTCTAATTAGAGCTGAATGTTTTCGTGTAATAGTAGAGAAAAAGAGAAGTAGAACAATGATTGCATAAATTATAACTGCCTGATAGTAATAATTTTGTATATTAATTGATGGGTCGCTACCTGAGCAAGGCAAAGAATTTTATTCACGCCTCCTGTCATGCTGAGGTACGAAACATCTTCTCACGTTTGCACGACCTATTCAGCGGTGAGAAGGTCCTTCACGTTGCTCAGGATGACAGCCGTAGCGGTAGAAATGCTTTGACCAGCGCCCGCCAGATAAAGCAGGACCTTGCATCTTGCTGGCCATGTAGATTACCTCTTGGGGCCGGTTTTTTAATACCGTACTGCTGCTAAAGAAAAGCATGCAGGTGCAGGAATGAAGCGAAAGCAGGAGGGGAGGTGTAAGACTGTTCAGCTCAATTTATGACCTGATATCGGAGTTGCTTCAATGATATAAATCAATGCCGCTCATAACTGCTGTCATCGCCGGAACCTACTCAGGCGCCTATCTTTTGATTCCGATAATTCTGTCTCAACCACGCTCTTTGCCAAAGCTGCGGCCCGCGCAGAGCACAGCCTCCGGACCTCTTGGCTATTCATTTTTCTAGCTTCCATCACATGAAACATTCCTTGCGGATTGGCCGGATTGCTGGCATTCCAATCTTAATTCACTGGACCTTCCTGCTGCTGCTCGGCTTCATTATCTATTCCCAGGTGCTGCGCGGCAGCAGCACCGCGGCTACTTTGGCGGCGGTGGGCTTCGTGCTGGTGCTGTTTGCCTGCGTGGTGCTGCACGAGCTGGGCCACGCGCTTACGGCCAAACATTTTGGCTTTGTTACCCGCAAGATTACGCTGCTGCCCATTGGGGGCATTGCGAGTCTGGAGCAGCTGCCCGACTCTCCCCGGCAGGAGCTATTGGTGGCGCTGGCCGGTCCGGCCGTCAACGTGCTCATCGCGCTGGGCCTGTACCCTTTTGTATCGGGCGCGGCGTTTGCGGTGCCGGACATCGGCCGGTTAACCACGGCGCAGGATTTTGTGTCGGCGCTGTTTCAGCTCAACCTGACGCTGGCGCTGTTCAACCTGCTGCCGGCTTTTCCCATGGATGGGGGTCGGGTGCTGCGGGCCCTCTTGTCCTTCTGGCTCGACCGCCTGCGGGCCACCCGCTTCGCCGCGGGCCTGGGCAAGCTGATGGCGCTGGCCTTCGTGTTTTTGGGCTGTTGAGCAATCCGTTTCTGGTGCTGATTGGGCTGTTTGTGTACTTCGGGGCCCACGCCGAAGCCCTGTCGGTGGAGTTCAACGAATTGCTGCGGGACTATACCGTGCGCAACGCCATGATGACCAATTTCCTGACCCTGGCGCCCACCGACAATGTGCAGGCCGCCGCCGACAAACTGCTGGCCGGCTCCGACCAGGACCTGCTGGTGGTGGACGCGGAGCGGGTGGTGGGAGTGATGCCGCGGCAGCTGATTTTGGAGGCCCTGCGCGAGAAGCGCCAAAGCGCGGCGGTGACCGAAGTGATGAAACGGGATTTTGAGACGGTGCAGGTGGGCGACAAACTGTCGCAGGTATTTGCCAACGCCATGCAGCAGTCGAACGCCTTTTATCCGGTGCTGGAAAACAACCGCCTTCAAGGCATCATCGACCTGAATAATCTTACCGAATTTGTGGCTATCCGGGCGGCTTTGAGTGCCTAGCCAATAAGATGAGGAGGATTCAAATGCAGGCAAGGAGGTTGAGCCGCTTGTTGACTTTATACCTGATAAAGCTTTGGCAACCACGGCTTGCTACCCAGCCATCAGTGATAAATGGCTCAATGCAATCTCACTCCCGCACCGAAACATCAGCTCAAGAAGACAGAAAAAAGACCGAAGCCTTTTGCAGGCTCCGGTCTTTTGATTTGAAACGCGGCTGGCCGCAGGTAGCTAGTAGGCGGTGTTCTGCGGGTCGAAATTGGTCCAGCCCTGGGTCCAGTTGGCGGTGCCGTTGAAGGCGCCCCGGTAGGTTACTTTGTCGAAGAAGCTGTCGGCTGCTTTGCCGGTGAAGACGGCGCCCGTGAGTAGGGGAGAGGTGCTGGCGAGCAGCAGGCCGGGGGCCGTCAGGTTGAAGGCGGTGGCGCTCAAGCCCAGCGTGCTCAGGTTGGCCCCGGCCACGACGGAGTTGTTTTTGCCAGCGGCGCTGAACCACTGCTCCACGTCGGCATCGGTGAAAGCGCCGGTGCCGGTGTTGTTGGCGGCTCGCAGCGGGCGGCTCGAATTGGCCAGCACCACGCCGGCCAGGTTCAGCCCGCCGTCCTGCACGTTAGCCCACGTGGCGGTGCCATCAAGGCGCAGGCCTTCGGGGTGGCCCACAAACACCGAATTGTAGACGCTGGTGGCGGTGTTGCGCCGCAGGTGCAACGCCGACTGGTACACGCCGCTGCCCGACTGCTGCGTGGCCGGGGGCGTGCTGCTCGTCAGCAGTACGGTTATGTTGCTGAAAACGGGGGCCGTGAGGGGCAGGCCGGCGTTGCTGCCCGTGGCGGGCGTGCCGGGGTTGAAATTGTCGGACTCGAAGCCGTTGGAGCCAGATTGGTCGGCGTACTGCGGGTCGCGCAGCGAGAGCCCGTACTGAATTTTGCCGGTGAAGCCAAAGTCCGTGTCGAAATCGTCGTCGAAGCCGCGGTAGGCCACCAGGTGCTTGGCGTTCACGGTGCCGCCAAACCACTCGTAGGAGTCGTCGCCGGAGTACGACACCTGCACATAGTCGATTTGAGTCCCCGAGCCCACGCCGTAGAGCGTCAGGCCGTTGATTTCGCTGTTAGCACCCGAGGAGAGAGGAATACCCGCAAACTCGATGCGCACGTACTTCAGGGTTCCGGAATTATCTGCAGAATTAGTGCCCCCGAAGGTGCCGCCGATGCCGCCCTCCGGCTGCGTAGACAGCGACTGGTTGATGGGCGCCGAGCCAATGAGTACTATGCCGCCCCAGTCGCCGTAGTTGCGGCTGCCGGGGGCTTTGGCCGAGGTAAATACTATCGGGTTAGTCTGGGTGCCCTCGGCCATAATCTTGCCCCCGCGGTCGATGATGAGCGCTCCTTTAGAGGCCTGGTCACCGAAGATTTTCGTGCCCGGCTCAATGGTGAGCGTGGCGCCGCTGCGCACGTACACGAAGCCTTGTAAAAGGTATTTCTCGTTGGCCCGCAGGGTGCGGCTCGTGGTGATGTCGCCCGTGATGATGACGCGGCCCGAGCCGTCGATGGGGCCGCTGGGCTCCTGCGCGGTAGGGGCGTTGTCGTTGTTGTCTTCGCAGCTGCTCAGCGAGGCCGTGGAAGCCAGGGCCAGCATGGCCAGCAACAACATTTTGGGGAAGCGTTTCATAGAGGAACTTGGGTGAAATGAACCAGGAGGAAGGGAAACCGCTTGCGCGGGCTTACCAGGTGTAAGTCACACCCAGAGAGGTGTTGGAGCCGCGGCGGAAGCTGCGCACGGTCTGGTCGCCTTTGGAATACTGGTCGTTGCGGTCGGAGTCCTGCACCAGCTTCACGGGCTGGTTGAACAGGTCCTGCAGGGCGGCGCGCAGCTCCCAGTGCTTGGCCAGGCGCTGGGTGGCCACCAAGTCCACCACGTTGCGGGAGGCCTCGTACACGGTGGGGTTTACCACGGTGCCCACGGCGTAGATGCGCGGGCCGGCCACGTTGTACATGGCGCTGAGCTGGGTGCCGTGCGCTTCGTCGGTGTAGTAGGCGCCTAGGTTGATGAGGTAGGGCGACTGGTTTTGCAGCGGCCGGCGGCGGGTTTGCGTGTCGGTCACGTTCTGCGGCTCAACTCGGCCGCTGGCGTCGGGCACGCGCACGGTCTCGCCGAGGTCGATGCGGCTGAAGATGTAGGAGCCGTTGCCGACCACCGAAAAGCGCTGCAGCAGCGGGAGGTCGGAGAAGGAGCCCAGGGACTTGCGCACTTCCAGCTCAACCCCGTAGTTCTGCGCCGACTTGGTGTTCACAAACGCGTAGCTCAGGCTGTTGGCGCCCGAAGCCGTGGTGAGCAGGTAGTTTTCGATGGGGTTGGTGAAGTGCTTGTAGAACGCGCCCACCGTAATCTGCTCGCCGGTGGTGGGGTAGAGCTCCCAGCGCAAATCCAGGTTTTGCACCTTGGCCGTCTGCAGGGCGTAGTTGCCCTGGATGTCGGCGTTGAGGTTGAAGTCGTAGAAGCGGAACGGGGCCAGCTCGCGGAACTCCGGGCGGTTGATGGTGGAGGCGTAGGCCGCGCGCACCAGCATCCGGTCGTTGAGGTTGTAGGTCAGGTTGAGCGAGGGCAGGGGCTGAAGATGCGCCGGCCGCCGTCGGTTAGGCCGCCGCCGCGCAGCTCGCTGGTCACCTGCTGGTCGTTGTATTCGCCGCGGAAGCCGGCCGTGCCCGTAAACTTGCCCACTGGCACGGTCACGCTGGCGTAGCCGGCCAGCAGGGTGTTGTGGGCGGCGTAGGAGTCGTTCGGGTCGGTGCCTTCTTCCAGCGTAAAGCCGCCATCGCGGCCCGTCAGGTTTTCGGGGGCAAACACCTGGCCCACCGGCAGGGTACGGGCCACACTGGTGTTGCCCACGCTGCCGTAGCCGAAGAACCGGGCGCTGAAGTCGCGGTCCTTGCGCTCGGTGTACAGGCCGGCTTTCAGCTTGATGCCGCCCTCGCGGTTGGTCGTGTCCTTGGTAAGCTGGTGCACCACGTTGACGGCCAGCGTGCTTACCCGCTCGTTGAGGTTGGAGAAGTAGCGGCCCGATTCGGTCAGGCTCGGGTCGTTGGGGGTCGAGACGCCAAACGGCGCGGGCGTGCTTTCGCCCTGCACCACCCCCAGGGGCCGGATGTAGCGCACCCGGCGCCAGTCGGGTTCGGTGCGGTGGGTGTAGGCAAAGCCGCCTACCCAGTTCAGCGTGGTTTTATCATCGGCCAGGCTCGTGGTTGCCGGCCAGCTGCCCGGAGTAGATGCTGCGGCTTTCGAAGCGCTGAGAATAAGCGCGCACATCGTTGCTGGTTTGGGTGATGTCCTGGCCTTCGCGCAGCACCGTTTCCGAGGTGCCCAGCTGGTTGAACAGGTTCTTGAATTCCAGCGTGTTGCGGCCGTTCAGGCGCAGCCAGAAGTTCTGCACCACGCCCAGGCGCACCTCGTTGCTGAAGAGCCGGTCGTTGTAGAACGAAGCCGGCTGGTTGCGGTCGGCTCCGTTTTCGTAGAAGCTCAGGCGGGCGTTGGTCGACTGGTGATAGTTGCCGTAGTTGAGGCTGGTGAGCGTGCCCACCTGCTTTTGGCCCGGCTCGAAGCGGCGGCCCATGTTGAACGACAGGCGCAAATCGGGCGCGGCTTTCAGCGAGTTCACACCCCAGCGGTTGGGCAGCTGCCGGGCGTAGGCCGCGCGCAGTCCGGTGGAGTAGTCGTCGCTCAGGCGCGTGGGCCAGTTGTTGGGAATTGTGCGCTTGCCGCTGTCGAAGCCCAGGAAGTCGTACTTGCCGCCCTCGGCCTGCTGCACCTGCTGGAAGGTGGTGCCCTGGCGGTAACCGCCCTGCAGGCTGAAGTTGGTGAAGTTCTCTTCCGGCGCGCGCTTGGTATACAGCTTGATAACGCCGCCGGCAAAGTCGCCGGGCAGCTCGGCCGAGCCCGATTTGAAAATCAGCATGCGGTCGATGACGTTGCTCGGAATCATGTCGAAGGCAAAAGCCCGGGTGTCAACTTCCGAGCTCGGCGTCATGACGT
The DNA here is from genome assembly GCF_042665855.1 of Hymenobacter humi. Lineage (NCBI taxonomy): Bacteria > Pseudomonadati > Bacteroidota > Cytophagia > Cytophagales > Hymenobacteraceae > Hymenobacter > Hymenobacter humi. The sequence continues at coordinate 126,979 of NZ_JBHTEK010000005.1, forward strand.
CGTTGAGCATCACGGCGTTGTAGCGCTGGGTGAGGCCGCGCACCAGCACAAAGCGGTTGTCCTGAATGGAAACGCCCGGCACCCGGCGCGCAATCTGCGCGGCGTCGCGGTCCTGGGACCGTACGATTTGCTCGGCCGAAACGCCCACGGCCACCAGCCTGCGCGTTGCGCACTTCCGAAATCACGGCCACTTCCGTGTTGGTGCGCCGCTGGGCCGTTACCACCACCTCGTCGAGCGCTGCGGCGGCATCGTCGAGCGTCGTGTTGACCACGACCACCTTGCCGGCTTCCACCTGCAGGCTGGGGATGCTCTTGGGCTGGTACGACACCGAGTGATGCGCAGGGTGTGCATGCCAGCCGGTACCTTGGCCAGCGAAAACGTGCCGTCCAAATCCGTGGCGATGCCGATGCTGGTACCGTCCACCACCACGCTGGCGCCAATAACGGGCTCCTGGGTTTTGGCCTCGCGCACGGTGCCCCGGATGGTGCCCCCGCTCTGCGCAAGGACAGTAAAGCTTGCTCCCAATGACAGGAATACAAGGGAAGTAACGAACGGGAGTCGAGGAGTTGCCATAGCAGTGAATTATGCTGCAAAGGTCCCCGGCTGGTGTTGCTACAAGTTGTTCGGAGTATTATCAAATCGTTGCTAAATGCCAGAAAACCATCCCTCGTCCAGCCCGGGCAGTAGCCCGATTGGCTAAGAGGCAGGCGCCTGGGTTCGGTAATCGACGGGTGAGCACAGCAGCTGAAAGTTGAGCCGTTTCCATACCCGGGTCGTTTGAATGGGATGTAGCACTGCCCCCTTTCATCGGCTGGGAACCGGTTGGTTTTAGCTCAACTTTCTACCCAACCAAGGCGGAAGGGGAGGGCTTGGCTTATCTCATAATTTATAATATATAGGATAATTAATTGCATCCTAAAAAGTAATGGCCACGTAAGCAAATACATTCCAATCACCTCTTAACCTCCGCATTATGAAAGCATTGCTGCTAATAATGCCCTTCGCGGCCTGCCTGTTGGGTAACTGTTCGAAAGAGGTGGTGCTGGAAGGGCCCCGCGCGGTGCAGGCTGCGGCGGGCTTCTCCCCACTTAGCCGGGCGGTGGTTATCAGCCACGCCGTACCGTTTAAGGGTGTGTTTGAGACAACCTCGGTTTCCCTCAGTGGTCCGCCCCGGCAGGAGCAGCGCATCACCGGCACGGGCCAGGCCTCGCACGTGGGCAAGGCCACCTTCGAGGCCTATTCTACGGTGGTGCTTACCCAAACGCCACCCTATGCACTGAGCGGTACCTCGACCATGACGGCCGCCAACGGCGACCAGCTGTTTTCGACCTTTACGGGCACTTCCATGCCGCAAGCCGATGGAAAGTTGCTGGTCACAATCCGGCACATTATCTCTGGCGGCACGGGCCGGTTCGACCGGGCCAGCGGCTACTACGTGGGGGTGACGCTGGCGGACCGGGCCAGTCCCAACGCCACCCTGCACCTGGAAGGTGAAATTGCGTACTAGCGACTATCCGGGCCGAGAGGAGAAGATTCTGGTTGTAAGTAGTATACTTCTGCTTGTAACACGCTGCCCGGATTCCTAAATTTGGAAATTACGGTCGACTCCGCTGCACCCGCCCCAGGCGAAGCAGATGGAAGCGGGTCGTTGGCAAAACCTGAAACCGTCTGGAGATGGCTTTACATCAGCATGAGCGCCGACCACCTGTTCAACGCCCCGCGGCCCACCGACACCGGTGAGCCCGCTTTGCTGCCCCAGCAGGTGCTGCAGGCCTTGCCGTGGGCCGTGCTGGTGCTCCAGCGGTCGGGTAAGTTCTCGCTGGTGAACGCACAGGCCGAACACCTGTTGGGCTGTGCGGCCGGCGCGCTGGTGGGCCGGCCGCTGGCCGAGGCGCTGCCCGACGACCTGCCCGCCGAAGTGCAGGAAGCCCTGCACGAAGCCGCCCGCGCGCCCGGGCCCGTCACCGGCGAGTTCTGGTTGCCCCGCCCCGAGTGCTGGATAGAAATGACCACCCAGCCCGGCCCCACCGAAGTGCTGGTGTACTGGCAGGACATCACCCGGCAGGTAAACCAGCGCCGGCAGCTGGGCACCGAGGCATTCCAGTCAGAGCCTGCTCGAGGCAACCTTCCACCGCTCGCCCCTGGCTATGCACCTGTTGCGCAGCGTGCGCGACGCCGAGGGCCAGATTACTGATTTCGAAGTGGTGATGGCCAATGCCGCGGCCGACGCCTTGGCCGGCCAGGCCATAACGGGCCGGCGCATGCTCGTCGACTGGCCCTTTGCGAGGGAAATTGGGCTATTCGATGCCGTGGTGAACACCACCGAAACCGGGGCGGCCCTCGACCTCGAACACTTCTTTCGTGCCCCCGGCATAGAAGGCTGGTACCGCTGGACGGCCGTGCAGCTCGGCGACGGTGTGGTAATGGCCATCGAAAACATTACGGCCCGCAAGCAGACCGAGCACGCAGTACAACAAACCAAAGACCTGCTCCAGGCAATGTTCAACGCCACCCTGGACAGCTTCGAAGTGCTGCAATGCGTGCGCGACGAAGCCGGCCACATCGTCGATTTTGAATGGGTGCTCACCAACGATGCGGCCCACCGCCTGCTCGAGCGCCGCGACTTAGTGGGCCTGCGCCTGCTGCAGGAAGAGCCCACGATGCGCTCCAGTGGCGTGTACGCGCGGTTTTGCGAGGTTGTGCAGCAGCAGCCCCGCGACTTTGAGCTTTCTTACCCCGAGCCGCGCACCGAGACGTGGTACCACGTGGCCGCTGCGCCCTTCGGCGACGGCCTGGTGGTGAGCTGGCACGACATCACCGCCCGCCGCAACGCCACCGCCGAGCTCATGCGCCTGCAGGCTGGTGCAGCAGCAGCAGCTGGCCAACGCCGTGCTCCATGCCCAGGAGGTGGAGCGCCGCCGCATTGCCGAAAGCCTCCAAAATGGCCTGGGCCAGCTGCTGTACGCCGCCCAGGCTGCAGTTCGGCCAGGCCCGCCCTCACCGACCCCACGGCGCTGGCCTCCAGCCACGGCAAGGCCCTGCAGCTGCTCCAGACGGCCATTGCCCAAACCCGGACCATCTCCCATGAGCTCATCCCCACCATTCTGGAAGACTTTGGGCTGGTGGCGGCCGTGCGGGAAATATGCCAGGCCACCAGCACGCCCCAGTGCCGCCTCACCTGCGTGGCCGACGCCCTGCCGCAACTGCCGCCAGCCCTGGCGCTGGCGCTTTATCGCATGGCCCAGGAGCTGGCCACCAACATTGTAAAGCACGCCCAGTCGAGTACCGGCACTTTATCGCTGTTTCAGCGCCAGGGCTGGCTGGTACTGCAAGCCTACGACAAAGGCCAGGGGTTCGACAGCTCCCAGCCCCGGAATGCTGGCTCCGGCCTGAAAATAATCCAGAACCGGGTGCAGCTGCTCAACGGGCAGTTCCGGCTCCGCTCCTCGGCCGGGCGCGGTACCCTGGTGAGCGTGCTGCTGCCTCCCGCACCACAGCCCTAGCCTGCTCAACTATTGCCTGGGGTTGGCGGGCGCCTGGTCCTAAAGTTGAGCTAAAAGCCATGGCCACCGGCCGCTAAGACCCGAGCCAAAACATCGAGCCTTCGCCGTATGCGGACAAGCCTTCGCCGGATTCAGCTCAACCCATTCATTTACTCCCAATTAGGGCACAGCTCGTGGTATAGGGAGTGCACCTGCTCTCGCTCGTACTCCGTCTGAACGGTTGATAGCCCGCAGGCCAGCACCATTTCTGCCTGATGGCGCAACACCGTTTTGCGCTCGGCACGGATAACCTGCCCACCGGCCAGGGCCAACGCCCGCAACATGCGTTGCAGTACGGCCGGATTGCCCTGGGCATTAATGCGCACCAGGTCAAACGAGAGGCGGATATAGTCCTCAAAGGTGGGGGTGCTCACCACCAGGCGCAGCTGGCGGCCGTCGCCGCGCAAGGGCACCGGAAACTCCTGCCGGGCCAGCTGCCCACTGATTTCGCCCAGGTGGTCGACAGCCATGATGGCCGTGGTGGTGTCGTTGATGCCCGGCGAGAGGGCCTTGAGGGCAATGTCGACCAGCTGCTGGATGCCAAAGCCGATGTCCTGCTCGATGTTGCGGTGCCGGCCCAGGCTCACGTACTTCATGAAGTTTTCGGGCCACTCCGCGGGCCGGGGTGCATCCGGCTCGGGGTGCACGCTGAACAGCGGCTGGCCCTGTCCCACAAACGAGCCCACTATGAAATTGAGCCGCAGAATGGCCCGGTGGCGGATGGCCCACTGCAGCAGCCCTTCGACGTCGATGCGCTGGAGGTAGCCGAAGGCAGTGGCCGGCAGGGGTGCCAGCCGGCCTGCTCGGCCAGCAGGCGCTCGGCGGCGGCGGCCTGCGATTCTTCGGCCACGGGCTCGCCAAGGTGGTTGGGAAACAGGTCGTTTATTCCCTCCACGGTTTCGAGGGTGATGCGGCGCACGAGGGTGCCCGTTTGCAGCGATTCGGCGATGTGGTGAATGAAAAAACCAGGGCCGCCACGCCGCCCATGGCCAGCACCAGGCCCGCCAGCACGGCCGTGGAAGGCACGAACTTGCCTTCTTCGGGCCCGCGAATGGTGCCCAGCACCGCCAGGCAGTAAGCAAACACCCCGACGAAGTAGCCCATGATGAACTGGTTCACATCGTCGCGCATGAAGTTGCGCAGCACCCGCGGGGAGTACTGAGTGCTGATTTGGGAGAAAGCCGACAAGGTGACGGCAAAGGCAAGGGTAGCCACCGTGAGCATCGAGCCGGCGATGGCCGTGAGCATGCCGCGCGAGGCATCGGCCCCGATGCCGAATAGCAGCGGGAAAAACTTGGTGCCTTCCACCGTAGTGCGCGCGTCGTATCGCACCAGGCCATAAGCCCCCGCAATGGAGATGACCACCATCAGGCCCGGCACAAACCAGAGCGATTCGCGTAGCAGCTGCCAATATTTGAGAAATCCGAGCTTCATGCGAACGTTAGGTTAAAGCCAATAGGGCCAAGCGAATATAGCGTTGCCAACGCGTGTAATCTTCTCCTCAAATTGAGCCGAGCCAGCAGGGAAGCAATTCACCCCGGGCCGCGCTCAGCTCAGGCCGAAAGGCTTTGCAGGGACGGCTCCGCCATGGCCCCACGTCTCGGGTGGTAAGTCTAGCCTGACAGCCGCCTAGTGGCTGGGTTCAGGACTTTCGAGCAGCGAAGCACACTGCCGGGCTATTTCCAGCTCTTCGTTGGTGGGAATCACCAGAATCCGCACCCGCGACCCGGCCCGGCTGATGTCGCGCAGCCCGGCCGAGCGTTGCTGATTGAGGTCTTCATCCAGCTCAATTCCGAAGAAGTTGAGCTGCTGACAGGCGCGGGAGCGCACCAGGGCATCGTTTTCGCCCACGCCGGCCGTGAATACCAGCGCATCGAGTCCGTTGAGCACGGCCGCGTAGGCCCCGATGTACTTGCGAATGCGGTAGGCATACAGGTCGTAGGCGAGCTCGGCTTTGGGGTCGCCCTGGTTGAGCGCCCGGGTGATGTCGCGCATGTCGCTGAAGCCCGTGAGGCCCAGCATGCCGCTTTCCTTGTTCAGCAGGGTGCTGACCTGGGCCGGCGTGTAGCCCAACTGGCTTTGCAGGAAAAGCACCACCGCGGGGTCGAGGTCGCCGGAGCGGGTGCCCATCACGAGGCCCGCCAGGGGCTGAAGCCCATGCTCGTATCCAAGGACCGGCCCTGGTGCACGGCGGCCATGCTGCAGCCGTTGCCGAGGTGCACCGTGATAATCCGGGCGTCGGGATTGCCGAGGTAGGCAGCGGCCTGGGCAGCCACGTACTGGTGGCTGGTGCCGTGAAAACCGTAAACGCGCAGCCCGTGCTCGGTGTACAGCCGCTCGGGCAGCGCGTAGCGGTAGGCGTACTCGGGCAGCGTTTGGTGGAAGGCCGTGTCGAACACCGCCACTTGCCGGGCCCGGGGAAAAAGGCGCTCGGCCACTTCGATGCCGAGGTAGTTGGCGGGATTGTGCAGCGGGGCCAGGGCAAACAGCCCGCGAATGGCGGCTTTCACGGGCTCGTCGAGCAGCGTGGTGGCGGCAAAGGCTTCGCCGCCGTGCACCACCCGGTGGCCCACCACGTCGATTTCGCCGGGCTCGCGCAGGGCGCCCGCCACGGGGTCCGTGAGCAAGGCCACGACTTCGCGCAGCCCGGCTTCGTGGTCAGGCAGAGCCAGCGTCCGCTGCGTCACCTGCTCTTTGCCATCACGCTGGGTTTTGTGGGTGATGACCGCATTCTCCAGCCCAATGCGTTCGGCCAGGCCGCTGCACACGGGCTGCTCGGCCGGCCAGCGAAACAGCTGGTACTTGATGGAGCTGCTGCCCGAGTTCACGACGAAAATATTCATGCGGACAGCTGCTGGCTCTGAATGGCCGTGATGATGACCGTATTGAACACGTCTTCGACCGTGCAGCCGCGGCTCAGGTCGTTCACGGGTTTGTTGAGCCCCTGCAGCACGGGCCCGATGGCCAGGGCCCCGGTTTCGCGCTGCACGGCCTTGTAGGTGTTGTTGCCGGTGTTCAGGTCCGGGAAGATGAGCACGCTGGCCTGGCCGGCCACTTCCGAATCGGGCAGCTTCTGGCGGCCCACCAGCGGGTCCACGGCCGCGTCGTACTGAATGGGGCCTTCCACTTTCAGGTCGGGCCGTTTTAGGCGCACCAACTCGGTGGCCCGGCGCACTTTGTCGACGTCGGCCCCGGCCCCGGAATTGCCCGAAGAATAGGAGAGCATGGCCACGCGGGGCTCGATGCCAAATGCCTGGCTGCTGTCGGCCGACGAAATGGCGATTTCGGTCAGCTGCTCGGCCGTGGGGTTGGGGTTCACGGCGCAGTCGCCGAATACGGCCACCCGGTCGGGCAGGCACATGAAAAACACCGACGACACCACCGACACGCCCGGCTTGGTCTTGATGAACTGCAGCGCCGGCCGGATGGTGTGCTGCGTGGTGTGCACCGCCCCGGACACCATGCCGTCGGCGTGGCCTTTGTACACCATCATCGAGCCGAAGTAGGACACGTCGCGCAGCAGGTCGCGGGCCATGTCGTGGTTCACGCCTTTGTCCTTCCGCAGCTCGTAAAGGTCTCCACATAGTCGGCGTACTCCTCGGAGTGCACGGGGTCGACGATGCGCAGGTGGCCGGAGGGGAAGCTCAGCCCCAGGCGCTTGGCCGAGGCGGCTACCTCGGCCGGGTCGCCCAGAATGGTCAGGTCCACGATGTCTTGGGCGAGCAGTTGCGCGGCGGCTCGCAGAATGCGGTCGTCGTTGCCTTCGGGCAGCACCACGTGGCGGCGCTCACGCTTGGCCCACTGCAGCAGCCGGT
>NZ_JBHTEK010000006.1:0-175317 GCF_042665855.1 Hymenobacter humi
ACACCTGGCAGTGAAGACCCTCCGCAACGTCTGCCCAAGAATTGCCTGCACCGCACCACTATCATGGCACTGAGGCCCACTGAAGCCGGGGCAGCTTTTAATCTCAGGACTCCCGGATAGACCAGCCTGGTGCTACCCGGCGAACTGTTCGCGATGGGACACGGCGGAGTACACGCTGCGCGGGGCCCACCTGAGGCTTTCCTGCTGCAACTCGTCCAGGCGCCCGGTTCCGTCGATGTAGGCCTGGAATTCGGCCAGCAAGCTTGGGGTAGGCTCGGTGCCGCCCAGGCGCGCAATGGCGATGCCCCACTCGGCATGGCGCTGCCGCCTGGCGCGTGCCATTGGCTAAGTTTCGGGCAGGGAGGCGTCCGGAGGAGCAAAATAGGAGCGGTCCATCGGCACGCCTCTTTTTCAGGTAACGAAAGGGAAATACGCAGGTAGCTGGAAAACGATGCCGTTTTGATTTGAGGGGTCTGCCGGGCGCCCAGCCGGGGCTGTACGCCGCCGTGTAACCGTTCCCGCACGACCCCAGCCCGACTCGGTGATAGATGACAAAGCAAGGAGGTGCCCCCACCCTGCTCGAACTAAACGAGTACCCCGCCCGTAGTAGACGCTATGGCTCGCTCCTACCCTTTTATTCGCGCAACCGCAACGCCGGAGTGGTCTATCACTCTCACGCCCAATGCCCGGTGGCCCACGCCATCCCCGAGCCCCAACGCATCGCTGGCATCCCCTGGGGCTGGCTCGAGTGCGCGCACTGCGCCCGACTGGGCCTGCCCCTGCCCGGACCGGCAGCCCACAGCCGGGCCTCTTTTTCGCAGCGGGGCCAGTAAGGTGCGGTTTTCGCGCGTGGCTTTCCGATTTCACGCGGAAACGGCGCGCGGTAGGCCGGGTTTTCCGCCCCACTTCAGGAATGGACCGGTGTCAGCCCATCAGCTTGAAAAGACCGAAATCCGAGCGGCGCGTTTCGCGACTATCCATGGCCCGGGTCAGCGCTCGTTTTATCTTCCGCGCGCGAGCATACACCACTCTGGCATTTGGCGTCATGAACCCCCTAAACAACCAGCTACAATGGGAGAATCGGTTCCTGTACTCAAGCAATATAATACGCCGCCGTACGACTCAATTAAGTCAGTAACACTGATTTTCTAAGGCAATACCCGCTTCAAAAGAGCGGGCATTTTTTGTATTATTCGAGTGATATGTTATGGTCTCCAAGTAAACGAAGCCTTAAGCCCGGAGAATGAGAAATATTTATATATATGCTAGCTGAACTGTAATTTTAGGCCATTATATTTCGCTCGGTTATGCACAGGACCCTGCAAAAATTAGAAGCCTACCTCAGCCGGGACTACACCGCGCTGCTGGTGCAGTCGGTTCACCCCTGGGACATCGTCATCCTCCGGGCCGGACGATGCGTGGATTCGGTTTCCCTGACGGCCAAGGAGGGAGAGTTCCTGCTCAACGCCCTGGGCGACGCCTCCCCCATGCAGCCCATCGTGTTTTTTATCAGGGCCCTGCACCAAGGCTACTGGCCGAACCAGAGTACCCGCAAAGCCGGCCCAGCCGGTACATTAGTAGAGGCTGCCTTATAGTGTTTCGGGTGGGCTCGAAAGCAGGCCAGGCGAGCACACCCATTCTAGCCGCTCGGCCATAATATCATCGACGCCAACCTACTGATTCAACAGGCCAACGCCGCCTTGGTCGCCATGCTCGGCCTGCAGGCGCCCGAGGACCTGGTGGGGCGCCCCATCCGGGACCTTGCCCACCCCGCCCACCCCGCCCACCGCGACGACTGGGCGGCGCTGCATGAAGCTCTCTGGTACCGTTCCCTGACGTCGTTCGCGCTGGAAACCCGCCTGCAGCGCCGCAACGGCTCCGGCCGCCCGATGGTCATTGGGTCCCTGCGCGACATCAGCGCCGCAAAGCGCCATCAGCACGCCGCGGACGCCTTCAACGCGCGGAAAAATGCGGTGCTGGAAATCCTGTCCTACTACCTGAGCGGCTCGTTCGCAATAGTGCAGCAGATTGCGCAGTTCCTGGCAGAAGAAGTTGCCGTGCCCGCGGGTAGCCAACCCGCCAGGATGTGCAGGTGCTGACCAATCTGGTAAGCAATGCCTTCAAGTTCACGCCCGATGGCGTGCAGGTAGAAGAGTGCCCGGGCTGCGTGCGCTTCCAAGTCCGCGACCAGGGATAGGCATTCCGGCCCACTTGCAGCCCCACTTGTTTGAGCGCTTCGGCAAGGCCCGCAGCCCAGGGCTGAGCGGGAAGCCCACCACGGGCCTGGGCTTGGCCTTGTGCAAGACCATCGTCGACTGACACCACGGCACGATTTCGGTGCAGAGCGCCGAGGGCAGCGGCAGCACGTTCACCGTGGAGATACCCCAGGCAGAGTAGGGCAATAAATTGAGCTAACGGGACCGCCTGAAGGGTAGCTTTGGCTTCCGTGCCAGGCCCCGGTTATTTCGGCTCTGGCCGCTTCCGGTATCTGCACAAAAATCGGCTGCAGCGCACGCCTTTGACTGAGAGGCCGGACTGCGCGCGGGGACTTTCCAACCCTCCTGCTACTATCCGCGTCTTAGCGGGTAGCTCATCGGTAACTCTTGAATGGAATTATACAATACCCTGGCCCTGCTTCTGGTGATAGCGGCCGTCTTTGGCTATATCAACCACCGGTTTCTGAAGCTGCCGGGCACCATCGGGCTGATGGTACTGGCCCTGGTGTCGTCGCTGCTGGCCATTGGGCTGGGCAAGCTCGGGGTGGATTGGGTGCTGACCGCCAGCCGGCTGGTGCGGGCCATTGACTTTCACAGCGTGCTCATGCAGGTGATGCTAAGCTTTCTGCTGTTTGCCGGCTCGCTGCACGTCGACGTGCGCGCCCTGGGCCGCGAGGGTCTGGCCGTGGGGACCATGGCCACGGCCGGCACGGTGCTCTCCACGGCCCTGGTTGGCACGGCATTTTACTACCTGCTGCCGCTGTTCGGGCTGCCCACCAACTTCATCTATTGCCTGCTGTTTGGGGCGCTCATCTCCCCCACCGACCCGATTGCCGTGCTCGGCATTCTCAAGGCCGCCCGCATCGACAAGCGCCTGGAAATGCGCATTGTGGGCGAGTCCCTCTTCAACGACGGCATTGCCGTGGTGGTGTTTGTGAGCTTGTTTCAGATTGCTCAATTCGGGGCGGAGCACGCCACCCCCGCCGTCATCGGCCAGCTGTTTTTGCAGGAAGCCGTGGGCGGCATCTTGCTGGGGGCCGTGCTGGGCTACGTCACGTTCTGGGCCTTGCGCAGCATCGACAACTACCAGGTGGAGGTGATGATTACCCTGGCCCTGGTAATGGGCGGCACAGCCCTGGCCGCGGCTCTACACACCTCGGGCCCGCTGGCCATTGTGGTGGCGGGGCTGATTGTGGGCGACAAGGGCCGGGAGCTGGGCATGTCGGACGAGACGCGCGAGTACCTCGACAAGTTCTGGGAGCTACTCGACGAGATACTCAACGCGGTGCTCTTCGTGCTCATCGGCCTGGAAATGCTGGTGCTCGACATCAGCCGCACCACGCTGCTGGTGGGGGTGGTCACCATCGTGGTGGTGCTGGCGGCGCGGTGGGCGTCGGTGGGTTTGCCGCTGACGCTGCTGCGCCGCCGCTACCTTCGACCGCCAAACCCTGCGGGTGCTGACCTGGGGTGGGCTGCGGGGCGGCATTTCCGTGGCCCTGGCCCTATCGCTGCCCGACTCCATGCCCCGCGACCTGATTGTGGGTGTCACCTACGTAGTGGTTGTCTTCAGCATCATCGTGCAGGGCCTGACCATCGGGCCGCTTGTCAAAAAGCTGGGGTTGAGCACGGGCGAGGACGCCGCCGACAGCGGGCACTAAACCGCGACCGGCGGCCGGGTGCTACAACGTTACTCGGGCCCGGCAGTACCTATGCAGACATGAACCAACTCCGCACCCTGTGGCAGAATTTCAACGCCAGCCTGTGGTTTGTGCCGACGCTCATGGTGGCCGCGGCCATTAGCCGCCTTTTCCCCAACCAGTTGACGCAGGCCGCCGAGCCGGAGCCGGCGCAGAGCCTACCCGAGCCGGCCGAAGTGCTACGCAGCCAGCTGGTTCCGGCCCGGGCCACCGGCTACGTACAAAGCCTGGATGAGGAAGGGCTGCTAACGCTGGCCCGCCAGGCGGCGGGCGTAGTGCACAAGGAGCACGGCATCGGCGCCTTGGTGGCCCGGTGCTCGGCGCAGGTCCGGGTGGCCCGCAACGAAACCAGCCTGGGCTCATCTTCGACGAAAAGTAAAACTCTGCAGAAAATACGGAGGAGATGACTAATGAGCGGCTTCGCGTGGCAAATGGACTTCCACGGTCAACAAAACCGCGGATTACCAATCCCCCTGCACGCTAACTCTCCGAGCAGGCAAATGGCCCAGCGGGCTGTTTGGGTCGTGTTTCAGAGGGGGGCACCCACCTAACGCAAACCGGACGGAGCAGCCATTGCCACCCCGCCCGGTTGAGGAAGTTTCCTGCTTAAAAGAGCCTAGCGGGCCGACTTGGCCAGCTGCTCCAGCGAGGCCTTGAATTCGGGCGTATCATACTCCGCCATGCCCTCGTGGCGCGCTGCCACCTGCCCATCGGGGCCAAGGATGACGGTGGAGGGAATGGCGTTGGAGTCAAAGGGGCGGGCAGGTCGCCGGTGCGCATATACACGGGGAAGGTGTAACCCTGAGCCTGCACGAACTTCCGGGCCTTGGCTGCATCGTCGTCAAGCGAGAGCATTAAGAAGGCCACCTTCGATTTATCAACCTTCTTATATAAGGCTTCGATGCCGGGCATCTCGGCGCGGCAGGGCGGGCACCAGGCGGCCCACAGATTCACGAATACCACCTTGCCTTTCAGGTCGCTCAGGTTCACGGCCTTACCGTCGAGCGTGACCAGGGGCAGGTTGTGGGGGTAGGCTCCGCCGGTAAGTATCACCGGCATGTCGGCGGGGGCGTAGTGGCGGGCACTTCGGCTTTCCAGAGGCCGGTGGCCAGCAGAGCTCGCTGCACACCGCCGAGCACGATGGGGCGCAGTGGCGTAAGCAGGACGAGGGCGAACAATGCCAGCGGCAACCAGGAGGTGAGGGTCTTGCGATTCATGGTTAGGGGATTTTAAAGGGTGACAAAGTTAATATGAACAAAGTTTCATTTGTAAAGGGCCTGCGGGCCTGGATGGGGCCACGGTGACGGGCTGACCGTCAGCCACCTGGTCGGAGGCTTCGCGCAGCAGTGCATCGCCCGGATTGAGCGGGCCGAGAACTTACACTGTGTAGCGACTCAGCAGCCTGGCCCCGTCGCAGTGGCACACTCTGAGTGCGGCCGTCGTGCACCCGGATAACCTGGCTCTGGGGGCCTAGTCGAGGCGGGCAAATACGGCCGCAGTGGGCAGGCGGCACCGGGGCGTCGTCGCCGGCAATAGCGTGGCGCCCAGCAGCCAGCGGCTAGGTGGCATATGCCCGCGGGTCAGGTGATAAGAAGAAAGCATGGCTGCGAGAAGTCAGGACAGAAATCCGGGCCGGGTACGCAGGGGGTAGCCGGCCAGTTGAAAGGCAGATTTGCTGGGGCTCTCAGGAAAAGGCGGGGCTGCCCGGCGGGCCGGGAGTCGCGACAACTAAGGGTGCCACACAAGGCGGCGGGCCGGTCAGGGCGTAAAAAACCGGTTATCACCCCAACACCTTGGGGCAATTAACCGGGTACAGACCCGGCTCCACTTCACGCTTTCCTAAGAAAAGCGGACGGGCGGAGCCTTGTTGGGGTGGTTGGCGAAAGCCTGCGCGCGGGCCAAGTCGGGGCCACGGGCTGGGTTGATGGTGGGCTGCCCGGCCGGAAACAGCAGGCCGAAATACAGGTCTCCGAAGTCAGCGCCAAGGGCCAGATCCAGCGGCGGCAGCTTTTCCTGAGACACCTGCTGCTTAGCCGCCTGCGGGGCCACCTGCTCGGTTTGCAGCTTCTTTTGGCAGAAGCTGGTGCGGGACTGTCCCTGGGGGCTACGAAGTCCGTTTCCGTTGCTGCGCCCCGGGCAGGCAGGGGCTGGCAATGCAGGTAAACCCCCGCATAGAGCAGCAACAGCAAATGGGACAGGAAACGGGACATAGACAGCGGTACTGGATGCAAAGGTGCACCCTATTGCTGAAATGCAACCAAGCCAAAGGCACAAAGGCTGACGGAATAGAGGCCGCCCGGCGGGGAGCCCCTACCCGAAAAAGCCGCTTGTTGAGCACCAAGTGGCAGAGTAATCCGGACCCTCCGCCCCTCCATTTTTCATTCCCGTTAGGGCGTCACGTTGAAGAAAGTACCCACCAATGCCGTCAGGGCCATGGCCAGCACGCCCCAGAAGGTCACCCGAACCGCCGATTTAAGCACGCTGGAGCCCCTACGTAACCTGCCAGCCCGCCCAACGCGCCCAGAAACAACAGGGAGGTAACCGAAACCGTCCAGCTTAGGTAGGCTGCTGGGGCCACCAGGATAACGAGCAGCGGCAGGGCCGCACCCACGGTAAAAGTGGCGGCCGACGCCAGCGCGGCCTGAATCGGGTTGGCCGTCATGGTTTCGGAAATGCCCAACTCCTCCCGGGCATGGGTGCCCAGCGCGTCGCGGGCCATAAGCTGGGCGGCCACCTTCTCCGCCAGGGCCGGCTCCACTCCGCGTTCCACGTAGATGGCGGCAAGCTCCTGGTGCTCGAAGGCGGAATTGTTTTTTAACTCCTCCTGCTCGCGCGATAGGTCCGCGGCTTCGGTATCGGCCTGGGAGCTGACGGAGACGTATTCGCCCGTAGCCATCGACATGGCCCCCGCCACCAGCCCCGCCACGCCGGCCACCAGCACACTATCGCGCGAGGCATGGGCCGCGGCGACTCCCACGACCAGGCTGGCCGTCGAGATAATGCCATCATTGGCGCCGAGGACGGCGGCCCGCAGCCAGCCAATCCGATGGGTGCGATGCTGCTCCAGGTGTCTCATGGGGAAAGTGAATTGGGGTGTGATTTCGGATGCCAAGGGGTACGAAAAATACGAGCTAACAAGCCGCGCCAAAGCCCGGGATAAAAAGCGCCTTGGTCTAAGTTACCTTTTCTACTTCGCCGGCACAACCAGAACCCGCGCCATTACGGGCGGGCTTATTGAGCCCCGCCGGCGCAGCCCGGCTTCCACTACCTCCGTCACGCCCTGGCTCAGCTTCTGGATGTGCTGCCCTTGAGCAAAGGTGGCATAGCGGTGAATGCCGCTGAGCATGCCGTTGTGGGTGACGACCCGGTAGCGGCGCTGTCTGTCAAGCGGCTTTCCGTTTACCTGTACTCCATCCACGCGCTGGCCTGTGGGCCGGTTCAGGTTAGCCGACCAGTCCAGGCCGCTGGTTTGCAGCAGGCCGCCCACTCGGGCCAGGTCATTGCTGGGGTTCTGGTTGGTAGCCGTTTGCTCCAGCAGCTGTAGTACCTGCGCGCCGGTCAGCTCCAGCATCACCACCTTGGAGGGTGCGGCAGCAGGGTGTAGAGCATTTCGCGGGTGATGGGGCCGGGCTCAATGATACGCCGTAGCCCACGCCGGGCAGGAAGGCCAGGCTCGGCGCCGGTGGCCTCGCGCAGCAGCTCGCCGGCCAGCTGGTCGAAGGGGCTGGCCGACTTATAATGCCGGCCAATGCGGCCGGTGGCGGTGGCGATAACCTCTTCCAGCCGGGCGCGGTGCGGGGCCCGCAGCGAATCGACCAGCCGGGCCACGGCGGGGTCAGCCGGGTATTCGGTGGCCCAGAGCGTGGGGCCACCCCTCCACTTTCGTAATCCTGCCCGCCTGCACCCGCACCGTGGTGGCCGAGCACGGCCGCGTCGGACAGCGCCTGCACTATCCACGTTGAGCCAATGCGGCGCGGGGGCGTGATGCGGTCGTGGGAGTGCGCGCCTACGATGAGGTCGATGCCAGGCACCTCGCGGGCCAGCCTGCTCGTCCACTCTGGTGCCCTGGTGCGAGACCACAACGACGACGTCGGCGCGGCTGCGCAGAGCTGGCAGGCAGCGGCGGGCGGCCTCCAGCCCGCTGCCGAAGGCGAGGTCCTGGGTGTTGGTGGGGTTGCCGGTCAGGTGGGTGTTGTGGTAAGCCAGGGCCAGCAGCCCGACGCGCACCCCGCCAGCGGTAATCACCGTGGTGGGGTCGCCGAGGAAGGGCTGGCCCGTGGCCTTGTCCGTCACGTTGGCCCCGCGCATGGGGAAATGGGCCAGCTGCTGCAACTCCTGGGTGCGGGCGCTTGTGTACTCGAAGTCGTGGTTGCCGAGGGCCATGAACTGATACCCCAGGGCGTTCATCAGCCGAATAACAGCTTCGCCCCTGGTGAGGTTGCCCAGCAGGTCGTCGCCGAAGGTGTCGCCCCCGTCCACCAGCAGCACGTTGGCCGCCCCGCGCTGCGCCCGCGCCCGGGCGATGGCCGTGGCCAGGTGGGCAAAGCCGCCCACAGTGCCCGCGAGCTCAAACGAACTCGGCGGGCGGCCGGGGTCGCCGGTCTGGGCCGTGGCGTTGCCGGGGGCCACCGCGAAGGGTTGGTGCCGGCCGTGGATGTCGTTGGTGTGCAGGATGGTGAAGCTGCCGGAAGCCCGGCGCGCGGCCGGCGCGGCTTTTTCCTGCTGCCGCGGAGCCGGGTCGCAGCCCGCCAGCAGCAGGCTCGCTCCCCCGAGCACGAAAGCTGCCATCAGGCAGTCCAAGGGCCTTTTAGCCCAACGCGGGGTGTCTTTCATGCTGATTATAAAGAGCAGGCTTTAAAGAAAATGCTGGAAGTCCGTGAACTTATTGGGGGCTTACGATTGTACGTATGAAAAGTTGTTCATACATTTGACCCCGTTATGATGCCTGCTGCCTCCCCCGTTTCCGTTGATATGGGCCTCTCTATCGAGAAGATGGA
Organism: Hymenobacter humi; assembly: GCF_042665855.1. Lineage (NCBI taxonomy): Bacteria > Pseudomonadati > Bacteroidota > Cytophagia > Cytophagales > Hymenobacteraceae > Hymenobacter > Hymenobacter humi. The sequence continues at coordinate 8,911 of NZ_JBHTEK010000006.1, forward strand.
GAAGGTGGCCTTTATACTCAAAACCACGGCCCACCCTACCCGCATTGCCATCGTGCAGCTGCTGGCTGCGCAGGAAAGCCTGTCGGTGTCGGAAATCAGCGAAAAGCTCAGCGTTGAGCAGAGCCTGCTTTCGCACCACCTCTCGGGCATGAAGCTCAAGGGCATTCTGAGCAGCACCCGCGAGGGCAAGAATATCTTTTATGCCCTGAAGATGCGCGAGGTCATCGACGTGATTCAGTGCCTGGCCGGGTGTACCTTCCTGTAAGGGGTGCAGCTTTTTTGCCGCAATACATGAACACCCCATCATAAATTCATACGTTCGCTCTGCTCTTTTCCATGCTGCACTACTTCGGCTATTTCGCTGCCATATTTATTGGCCTTTCGCTCGGCATCATGGGCGGGGGCGGCTCCATCCTCACGGTGCCCGTGCTGGTGTACCTGATGGGCGTGAGCCCGGTGCTGAGCACGGCTTACTCGCTGTTTGTGGTGGGCAGCACCTCGGTGGTGGGCGCCTCGGGTTACTTCCGCAAGGGCCTGGTGTCGCTGAAAACGGCCGTGGTCTTTCTGATTCCTTCGCTGCTGGCGGTGTTCTTGGTGCGCAAGGTGCTCATGCCGGCCATCCCGCACGTGCTGTTCACCGCCGGCAGCATCGTCTTCACCAAAGACTTGCTCGTGCTCGTGGCTTTTGCCGTGCTCATGGTGGTGGCCGCGGCGTCGATGATTCGCAGCAAGCAGGCCGAAGAAGTGCTCGACGAGGAGCTGCACTTCCCGCATGCCTTCAACTACCCGCTTATTCTCACCATCGGGCTGGTGGTGGGCACGCTCACGGGCTTCGTGGGCGCGGGCGGCGGTTTTCTCATCATCCCGGCCCTGGTGCTCGGGGCGCGCCTGCCCATGAAGCTGGCCGTGGGCACCTCCCTGGCAATCATCGCCCTGAACTCGCTCATCGGCTTCACCGGCGATTTGAGCGCCGGCACGCCCATTGCCTGGACCTTTCTGCTTGGTTTTCTGTCTTTTGCCCTGGTCGGCATCGTACTAGGAACCTACCTGGCCCGCTTCATTCCCGGGGCCAAGCTCAAGCCGGCCTTCGGGTGGTTCACGCTGGCCATGGGCACGTTCATCCTCGCCAAAGAGCTGCTGTTTCACCACGTTTAACCACCGGTTTCCCGCTTTTTCTCACCCGCTTCTCTCACCCTTTTTCGTTGAAAACCATGAAAGTCGAACAGTTTGAAGACAAGGGCCTGGCCCAATTTTCCTACGCCATCCTGAGCGAGTGCGCCCGCGAAATCGTGCTCATCGACCCCGCCCGCAACCCGCAGCCCTACTACGACTTCGCCAAGGCCCACGACGCCAAGATTGTGAGCGTTATTGAAACCCACCCCCACGCCGACTTCGTGAGCAGCCACCTGGAAATTGCCCAGGCCACCGGCGCCACCATCCGCGTGAGCAAGCTGCTCGGGGCCGATTACGCTCACGAGGCGTTCGACGAGGGCGACTCTTTTACGGTGGGCAAGCTGACATTCCGGGCTCTGAACACCCCCGGACACTCGCCCGACTCCATCAGCATCGTGCTCAGCCGCGAGGGCAAAGACGTGGCCGTGTTCACCGGCGACACGCTCTTCATCGGTGACGTGGGCCGCCCCGACCTGCGCGAAAAGGCCGGCAACATCATGGCCAAGCGCGAGGAGCTGGCCAAGCAGATGTACCACAGCCTGCGCGAAAAGCTCATGCCCCTGGCCGACGACGTGCTGGTGTACCCGGCTCACGGCGCGGGCTCGCTCTGCGGCAAGGCCCTGAGCGGGGCCAACAGCAGCACCATCGGGGCCGAGAAAATCGGTAACCCCATGCTGCGCCCGCTCAGCGAGGAAGCCTTTGTCAACGAGCCTGCTCGCCGACCAGCCCTTCATTCCCAAGTACTTCGGCTACGACGTGGCCCTCAACAAAGCCGGCGCGCCGGCCTACGCTTCGAGCGTGCAGCAGGTGCGGCGTCTGGCTTCCGGTGCGGCGCTGGAAGCCGGCGCGGTGGTCGTGGACACGCGCCCCGAAGCCGAGTTCAAAAAGGCCACGTGGCAGGCGCCCTCAACATCCAGCAGGGCGGCAAGTTTGAAACCTGGCTGGGCTCACTGGTGGGGCCGCAGGAGTCGTTCTATCTCATCGCGGCCGACGAGGCCACGCGGGAAGACCTGATTCAGAAAACTGCCAAAATCGGCTACGAAGCTCTTATTAAGGGAGCCCTGGTCGGCACGCCGGCCACCGCGGCGACGCTGCCCGTGCTGGACGTGGACGCCTTCCGCCAGCACCCTGAAAACTATACCGTCGTGGACATCCGCAGCGCCACCGAACACCGCGACGAGCCGCTGTTCGACGGTTCGCTCAACATTCCACTTCCGGAGCTGCGCGAGCGGGCCAAGGAAATTCCGACCGCTAAGCCCGTGGTGGTACACTGCGCCGGCGGCTACCGTTCGGCGGCAGGGTGCAGCATCGTAGCCAATGCCCTGCCCGGCACCAAGGTGCTCGATTTGAGCGAGGCGGTGAAGTCCTTCCAGCCAGCAGCCCTGGTGCACTAAGCGGATGGGTATGCGCCTGGGTCCCGGCCGCCGTGCCGGGACCCAGGCGCCTGCTGCTCACGCTTTCCCTTTCACTTCTGATGCTTTTACCCATGTTCGGTTTTCGTAAATCTTCCGCCCCCGCTTTTCAAAACCTGATGTCCGCGCAGTTTGCCGAGGGCCTGCGCCAACCCGGCGCGGTGCTGCTGGACGTGCGCCGGCCCGACGAATTCGCCGCCGGCCACCTGCCCGGGGCTGTCAACATCGAAGTCACTGCACCCGACTTTGCCCAACGCATCGCGAAGCTGGACAACACCCGGCCCACCTACGTGTACTGCCGCAGCGGAGCCCGCTCGGCCAACGCCGCCGGCCAGCTCGCCACGGCGGGCTTCGCGCAGGTAGCCAACCTGCTTGGCGGGGTGCTCGACTGGCCGGAGCCACTAACGACCAAATAATCAGCTTATCTGCTTACGACTTTAATTTTCATGCTTGAACTCCTGCAACAACCCTGGCCCTGGTACGTGGCCGGCCCCTGATTGGCCTGACGGTGCCCGCCCTGCTGCTCGTGGGTAATAAGGCCCTGGGCATCAGCTCCTCACTGCGCCACGTGTGCGCCGCCTGCCTGCCGGCCGGCATCCCCTTTCTGACTTATAACTGGCGGGCCGAGCTCTGGAACCTGGTGTTCGTGCTAGGCATCACGCTGGGCGGCTTCATCGGCTACCGGCTCATGGGCCACCCCGACGTGGTGGGCATCTCGCCGGAAACCGTGCGTGACCTCAAAGCCCAGATGCATCTCACCGACTTCACCGGCCTGCTCCCGCGCGAGCTGTTTGCCCTGGAGAACCTCGCCAACTGGAAGGGCTGGGTGTTTCTGGTGCTTGGCGGCTTCCTCGTCGGCTTCGGCACGCGCTACGCCGGGGTGCACCTCGGGCCACGCCATCTCGGGCCTCTCGAACCTGCAGTGGGTGTCGTTGGTGGCCGTTATTGGCTTTTTTGCCGGCGGCCTGCTTATGACGTGGGTCATTTACCCTTTGATGTTTTAACTCTTTAAATCACAGGTTATGGAAGCTCTTGCCCCGGGTGCCGTCGATTTCTGGGACGCCCGCTACTCGGAGGAAGCCTACGCCTACGGCACCCAGCCCAACGCCTACTTCCGCCAGCAGCTCGATACGCTGCCGCCCGGCCGCCTGCTACTGCTGGCCGAGGGCGAGGGCCGCAACGCCGTGTACGCCGCCCGGCGCGGCTGGCAGGTCACGGCCGTGGACTTCAGCGACGAGGGCCGGGCCAAGGCCCTGCGCCTTGCCATTGCCCAGAGCGTGCGCCTCGACTACCAGGTGGCCGACCTCACGGCCCTGGGCTGGCAGCGCCCCGGCTACTACGACGCCGTGGGCCTGATTTACGCCCACCTGCCGCCGGCCGACCGCCAGGCCGTGCACGCCGCGGCCGCCGCTAGCCTGGCCCCCGGTGGACACCTGCTGCTCGAGGCCTTCGGCCCCCGGCAGCCTGGGCCTGCCTTCGGGTGGCCCCAAGTCAGCGGAGCTGCTCTACGAGCCGGCCACACTGGCCGGCGACTTTGCCAGTCTGACCCTGCTCGAAAACCACGAGGTGGGTGTGGTGCTGCACGAAGGCCGCTGCCACGCCGGACCGGCCAGCGTGGTGCGCCTGCGGGCCACCCGCATTTCCAACCCCGAACTCAATTACTCGATATGAAATACCTCAAATACCTGGTGCTGGGCACGCTCTTCGGCATCATCCTCACCAAAAGTGAAGTCATCGGCTGGTTTCGGATTCAGGAGATGTTCCGCTTCCAGAGCTTCCACATGTACGGGGTCATCGGCTCGGCCATCCTGGTGGGGCTGATTTCCATCCAAATTATCAAGCGCAACCACCTCAGGACCATTACCGGCGAGCCCATCGTCATTGCCGACAAGAAGTTCAACCACGGCATCTGGATAGGCGGCATCATCTTCGGCCTCGGCTGGGCCCTGACCGGCGCCTGCCCCGGCCCCCTGTTTGCCCAGCGGGCAGCGGCGTCGGCTCGGCTGCCATACTCATTCTGGCCGCGCTGGCCGGCACCTGGACCTACAGCGCCCTGCGCGAAAAACTGCCCCACTAAAATAGTGATGATTTATAGTGTTGAGTTTTGAGGGATGAGTTGGAGAAAAACGAAATCCATTCAACATTCAAAACTTAACATTCAACACTCAACATTCAAACCTTCTCACAGCCTTCGCCATGGAACCCACGGAAGAACGGGGGCTCAAGCTGCCCCAACTGGTGCGCCTGCTGATGCTGCTGACGGCGGCCGTGGTGCTGGTTGTCGTGGTTGTCATCACACAGCTCTACGGGCCCAAGACCCCGCCCGCGCCGGTAGCGGTGGAGGATGAAGCGACGCAGGGGCCGCCCCCGGCGGGCAGCTACCACCGCCCGGCCACGCCGGCGCCGGACACGGCCACCATTCCACACACGGCGGCCGGCCGCCAGATTCGCTACGGGCGCGAGCTGATTGCCCACACAGCGCAGTATCTGGGGCTGCGCGGCTCGGTGGCCCAGCTCACCAACGGCATGAACTGCCAGAACTGCCACCTGCAGGCCGGCACCCAGGGCTTCGCCAACAACTACCTGGCCGTGGCCGCCACCTACCCCAAAATGCGCGCTCGTTCGGGCTCGGTAGAAGGCATTGAAAAGCGGGTGGCCGACTGCATGGAGCGCAGCCTCAACGGGCGCGCCGTGCCCGACAGCAGCCGCGAGATGCAAGCCATTGTGGCCTACATCAAGTGGTTGGGCCAGGGCATTCCCAAAGGAAAAAGGTGTACGGCACAGGCTTCGTGAAGCTGCCCTACCTCGACCGGGCCGCCGACCCGGTCATTGGCAAAGCCGTGTTTGCGGCCAAGTGCCAGAGCTGCCACGGCCCATCTGGCCAAGGCCAGAAGCTGGCCGATAACACCGGCTACCAGTACCCACCCCTATGGGGCCCCGACAGCTACAACGACGGCGCGGGCCTGTTTCGGGTGAGCAACCTGGCCAAGTACGTGAAAGCGGCCATGCCCTTCGGGGCCACGTTTGACCACCCGCAGCTCACCAACAAGCAGGCCTGGGACGTGGCGGCCTTCGTCAACTCGCAGCCCCGCCCCCATCTGAAAACGCCGCACGACTGGCCCGACATCAGCAAAAAACCGGTGGACCATCCCTTTGGGCCTTATACCGATGCTTTCTCCGAGCAGCAGCACAAGTACGGCCCCTATCAGCCCATAGAGGACGCCCACCCCCAGCCCGCCAAGGCCAACTAACCATCCATTTTGATGACCCGCCTCCTGCGTTACTGCGTGACCGGCCTGCTCCTGGTTTCGGTTGCCGCACGGGCGCAGCAGGCCGAGCCCGCCCCTGCGCGACCCATCACCGGGCGTAGCCAGCTCCTGACCTACCCCCGGCTTCGGCCGATACCGTGAAAGCGCATACGCTGGCCGAAGCTTTTGTGCGCGGCCAGTGGCATGGGCGGGTGCGCAACTACTTCATGGCCACCGTCAATCGGGGCAACGGTCCCGACTACTACGCCAATGGCCTCGGGGCCGGGGCGCGGTTTGAGACGGCGCCGCTGCACGGCTTTCAGCTGGGAGCAGGCGGGTTTTCTGGGCGAACCTGGCCTCCAACGACCTGGCCACGCCCGAGCCCGCCACGGGAGCCGTGAGCCGCTTCGAGGCGGGCCTGTTTGATGTGACAGACCCCGGGCGCCGCCAGCTCACGGGCCGGCCCGAGGAGCTGTTCGTGCGCTACCGCTGGCGGCACTCGACCGCCACCTTTGGACGGCAGCTGCTGGTGATGCCTTTGCTCAACCCGCAGGATGGCCGCCTGAGCCCGAACTATGCCCAAGGGCTGTGGCTGGAAATCAACGAGCTGAAAAGCACCGCCCTCACGGCCGGCTGGCTCACGAAGATTGCCACGCGTTCCACCTCGGACTGGGCGTCGGCGGCCAGTTCCATTGGCCTGTACCCCACCGGCGTGGACGAAACCGGCCAGCGGGCCGGCTACGCCGGGCACCTGAGCAGCCGGGGCTGGGCATCGTGGGCTTGAGCCGGCAAGTGGGGCCGCGCACCCGCTTGCAGGCCTGGAACTACTACGCCGACAACCTGTTCAACAGTTCTTTCGCGGAAGCCACCACCGGCCGGGCGGTGGGCGCGGGCCAGCTCAGCCTGGGCGCGCAGTACCACTACCAGCGCACGGTGGGCAATGGCGGCAACGCCGACCCACGCCGGGCCTACAGCTCTCCCGGCCGCCAGGCCCACGCCCTAAGCGCCCGCCTGGGCTACCAGCGAGGGCCCTGGAGCCTGAGCGCCAACTACTCCCGTATTACCCGGACCGGGCGCTTCCTGTTTCCACGCGAATGGGGCCGCGAGGCGTTTTACACCTTCCTGCCCCGCGAGCGGGAAGAAGGCTACGGCGGGCTCGACGCGGCCGCGCTGCTGGCCGGCCGCACGTTTGCCCAGGTGCCGGGGCTGAAAGCGGAGGTTGGCTACGGCCATTACTACCTGCCCGATGTGCGCGAAGTTGCCCTGAATAAGTACGGAATGCCTTCCTATCGCCAGCTCAATTCCTCGCTCAGCTACCCGTTTGCAGGCTGGGCGCGGGGCCTGCGGGGGCAGCTGCTCTACGTATACAAGGGGGCCCTGGGCAAGACCTACGGCGATGACCGCTACATCGTGAACAAAGTTGATTTTCACCAGCTAAACTTCATCCTGAATTACGATTTTTAGGCCCCGGCCTGTTCCCATCCACCCACATTCCACCTTTGCCATGCTAACTCTTCGCCCCCTGCTAACCGCGCTGCTACTGACCGGCGCGACGCTCGCCGCCACCGCCCAAACGGCCAAACCCAGCGCCGACCAGCTTGCTTTCCAGAAAGGCACGTTTCAGGGCGCCACGGCCGACAAAGCCCAGTACAACGCCATTTACCAGGCTCGACAGCGACGACCCCAAGCTGATAAAAATGACGTTGCGCAACATCAGCAACGCGCTGCAGGACCCGCGCCTCAAGGGCAAGCTGCAGGTTGGTGGTAGCCTTCGGCGGCGGCATCACCGTCTTCCGCCGCGACCAGCCCTACGAAGCCGAGCCTGGCCCTGAAGGAGAAGGGCGTCATCCTGGCCCAGTGCCTGAACACCATGCGCGAGCGCAAGGTGACCAAGGAGGAGCTGTGGCCTTTCCTCTCTTTCGTGCCCAGCGGCAATGGCGAGCTGATTATCCGGCAGGCCCAGGGCTGGGCCATCGTGCATCCGTAATACACCCCATTCCATTCTTTTCATGAGCACTCCTCAACTTGGTTTGCGCGAAAACTGGCGGCAGTTCAGCCTGCTGGTTCTGGTCAATGCCTTTGTGGGCGGCATGGTGGGGCTGGAGCGCAGCATACTGCCCCGGCTGGCGGAGCAGGAGTTTCACCTGGTGGCTCGCTCGGCCATTCTCTCTTTTATCGTGGTTTTCGGCCTCACCAAGGCCGTGGCCAATTACTACGCCGGGGCCTGGGCGAATCAGATTGGGCGAAAAACCTGTTGCTAATCGGTTGGCTATTTGGCCTTCCCGTGCCGCTGCTGTTGCTCTGGGCGCCGAGCTGGGGCTGGGTGATTGCCGCTAATGTGCTGCTGGGCCTCAACCAGGGCTTGGCCTGGTCGAGCACGGTGGTCATGAAAATTGACCTCGTCGGTCCCCGGCAGCGCGGCCTGGCCATGGGCCTGAACGAGTCGGCCGGCTACCTAGCCGTGGCCGCCACGGCCTTTGCCTCGGGCTGGCTGGCCACCGAGTACGGCCTGCGCCCCTACCCTTTTTACCTGGGCATCGGCATCGCCGTACTGGGGCTGCTGAGCTCGCTGGGGGTGCGCGACACCCGCCACCACGTCGCGCTGGAGGCTGCGCAGCTTCCGGCCGCTCCGGCCGGGCCGCCCTCTCGTTTTGGGACGTTACCTGGCGCCAGCCCAACCTGGGCTCGGTCACACAAGCCGGCCTGGTTAATAACCTCAACGACGGCATGGTCTGGGGCCTGCTGCCGATGCTGCTGGGCAGCAAGGGCTTTACGCTGACGCAGATTGGCACCGTGGCCGCGGTGTACCCGGCCGTGTGGGGGTTGGGCCAACTTATCACCGGCCCGCTGGCCGACCGACTGTGCAAGAAAGACCTGCTATTCTGGGGCATGCTGCTGCAGGGCGTGGTGCTGCTGGCCATGCTGTTCACCGATGCCTACCCCGCCTTTCTGCTGCTGGCGGCCCTGCTGGGGGCGGGCACGGCCCTGGTGTATCCCACGTTTCTGGCGGCCGTAGCCGAGTACGCCCCGCTCCCGCAGCGGGCGCACAGCGTGGGCATCTTCCGCTTCTGGCGCGACGCGGGCTACGCCATCGGCGCCCTGCTCACCGGCCTGCTGGCCGATGCCTTTGGCTTAGCGACGGCACTGGCCGCCATTGGGGGCTGACGGTGGTTTCGGCACTGGTTATTCAGCGCCGCATGTACTGCCCGCCCGTGACCGATACGAGGGCCCGCGCCGGCAGCTGCCCCGGCCGGCGCCGTTCGGCTTGGTATGAGCCGGCTGCTATTTGCCGCACAACATCAAGCTGGGAGGCGGCCATTCGTGTAGAGAAAGTCTTCTTTAAAGGCCCCGCTCCTGAGGGAAGCTTTCTTGCTTCCGGAGTTGCCTAAATACTGTTCCCCAACACTTTATGTTAGGCGTTGGCGGAGCTAACAACCTATTGGCGACAAAGCGGGAGGAAACTAATTGGTGAGAGAACTCAAGTTACATGAATAAGTGTTCACGTGTTAATACGTTCATGCGTGCCTTGCGCTCACTCCCTCACTAACCCCTCCCGACCATGACTGCATCTCCTGTTTCCCGGCACCATCAGCTGCTCGTGGTGGGCGGCGGCAACGCGGGCCTTTCGCTCGCGGCCCAGCCTGCTGCGGGCCGACCACCGCCTCGACGTGGCCATCCTCGAACCCTCAGCCAAGCACCACTACCAGCCGGCCTGGACGCTGGTGGGCGGCGGGGCCTACGACATCAAAGACACCGAGCGCGCCGAGGCGGACTACATCCCCAAGGGCGCCAAATGGCTGCAGGACGCGGCGGCCAGCTTCGAGCCCGATGCCAATACCGTGGTCACCGCGAGCGGCCAGCGCCTGAGCTACGACTACCTTGTCGTCTGCACAGGCATCCAGCTGGACTGGGACAAGATTAAAGGCGCGAAGGAGGCGCTGGGCACAAACGGCGTGTGCTCGAACTACGGCTACGAGCCTGGCCCCGTATACCTGGGAGTGCGTGAAGAACTTCAAGGGCGGCACGGCCCTGTTTTCGGCCCCCAACACGCCCATCAAGTGCGGCGGGGCGCCGCAGAAAATCATGTACCTGGCCAGCGACTACTGGCGTAAGCACGGCGTGCTGGACAAGGCTAACGTGCGGCTCACCTCCGGCGGCAGCGTCATCTTCGGGGTGAAGTCCTTTGCCGATGCCCTGCAAAAGGTGGTCAACCGCTACGGCATCAAAACCGACTTTCTGCACAACCTCAAGGAAATCCGCGGGGAGCAGCAGGAGGCGGTGTACGACGTTTATAAAGACGGCCAGGTGGTGGGCGAGGAAACCTTGAAATTTGATCTGCTGCACGTGGTACCACCCATGAGCGCCCCGGATTTTATCAAGAACAGCCCGCTGGCCGTACCCGGCAACCCCTGGGCTGGGTCGACGTGGACAAGCACACGCTGCAGCACGTGCGCTACGCCAACATCTTCGGCCTGGGCGACGCCACCTCCACGCCCAATGCCAAAACCGGGGCGGCCGTGCGCAAGCAGGTACCCGTGGTGGTCAAAAACCTGTTGTCGCTGCTGAAAAGCAAGGTGCTGGCCCCCGACAACGCCTACAACGGCTATGGCTCCTGCCCGCTCATCACGGGCTACGGCAAGCTCATTCTGGCCGAGTTCGACTACGACAACAAGCCCACGCCCACCTTCCCCTTCGACCAGACCAAGGAGCGGTTTTCCATGTGGCTGCTCAAGCGCTACGGCCTGCCGTGGATGTACTGGAACAAGATTCTGACGGGCAAGGCCTAAGCGCCGGCTCCCTGGTCGTGCACCCGCACGATACGTTCGTGGTGTAATCCGCTGCGATTGAGCTGGCTGGGCTTTTTGGATGCGGCGACGCGGGATAAAAGCCTGCCAAATGCACCGGGGACCCCTACCCCGACGTTTTGCGATAGCGCCACACGGCCAGCGAATTAACGGCGCCGGCCAGCAACAGCAGGGCGCCCACCTGGCCTGCCACGTCGCGTGCGGTGCTGCCCTTGAGCAGAATCATACGCGACACCTGGATGATGTAGGCCAGGGGTTGAGCCGGTCCAGGGCCTGCGCCCAGGCCGGCATGTACTCGATGGGCGTGAACAAACCGCTGAGCAGCACGAATATGATGAGAAAGAAAAAGGCCACGAACAGCGCCTGCTGCTGGGTCTGGCTGCTGGCCGAAATGAGCAGGCCCATGCCCAGCGGCACGGTCAGGTACAGGGCCGTGATGGCGTACAGCAGCGGCAGGCTGCCCACCAGCGGCACCTGAAACACGAAGCGCGCCAGCAGCAGCCCCACGCTGAGCTGGTAGAAGCCCACCAGCCAGAACGGCAGCAGCTTGCCCAGCATGAACTGCCACTTGCGGATGGGCGTGACGTTGAGCTGCTCGATGGTGCCCAGCTCCTTCTCGCGCACGATGTTGAGCGTGGCCAGAAACATGACAATCAGCGTCATAATCTGATAAATCAGCCCTGGCACCATCAGGGTCTTGTAGTTCAGGTGCGGGTTGTACCAGTAGGCGGGCACCACTTCCAGGCCGCCGCGCCCGGCCAGGGCGGCCTGCACCGTGGCGGGCCGGGCCTCGTCCTGGTAGGCCTGCACGATGCTGGCCGCGTAGCTACCAGCCAACCCGGCCTTCACGCTGTTGAGGGCATTGACCAGCAGCTGCACCCCGGCCCGGCGCTCGCGCACCAGGGCCCGCTCGAAGTGGCGCGGCACCACCAGCACCAGGTCGGCCCGGTCGCGTAGCAGGTCCTGCTCGGCCTCGCGCACGGAGGCGCGCACGGCCACCAGCCGGAAGTAGGGCGTGTACTGAAACTTATCAATAAGCCGCTGGGCAGCCGGGCTGTGGTCATGGTTCACGACCACCAGGTTGAGGTTGCGGATTTCGTAGTTGGCCGCATTGGCGAGCACCAGCAGCTGCACCACCGGGGCCAGCAGCAGCAGGAGCAGCAGGGTGCGGTTGCGGCGCAACTGGTGAAATTCCTTTTCGAGCAGAAACCAAACGGTGCGCATAGGGCAATGGGTGAATGGGTGAATGAGGCAATGAGGGAATGGAGTTGTCGAAGCAGTTCGTCGAAGGTTCGTGGCGTGCACAAGAGCGAATCACTCATTCGCTCATTCACCCATTCACTCATTAATTTCACTCCAGCCGGTTTTTTAGCGAGCCGAAGGCCAGCAGCAGCAGCCCAGCAGCCAGGGCCATAAGGGTGGCGGTTTCGCGCCACAGGTCGCGCAGCCCCTGGCCCTTAATCATGATGCCCTTCAGAATGCTGATGTAGTAGCGGGCCGGAATCAGGTGCGACACCGCCCGCAGGGGCGCGGGCATGCTTTCGAGCGGGAACAGGAAGCCGCTCAGCATCACGGTGGGCAGTAGCAAACTCAGAATGGAGAAAAGCATGGCCCCCTGCTGCGTGCTCGAGCGGGTAGATATGAACACGCCCAGCGCCAAAGCCACGAAGATGTAAAGCAGGGTTTCGAGCAGCAGCAGCGCCAGGCTGCCCCGCAGCGGCATGCCGAGCACCCACACGCCCAAACCCAGAATCACGAGGGCATTGACGAAGGAAAGCAAGAAGTAGGGCACTATTTTGCCCAGGATGACGGGCCCCTGCCGCATGGGCGACACGAGCAGCACCTCCATAGTCCCGGTTTCCTTTTCGCGGGCAATGGTGATGCTGGTGAGCATGGCCGACACGAGCAGCAGAATCAAGGCCATGGTGCCCGGCACGAAGGTGAAGGACGCCTCCAGGCTGGGGTTGAAGTACAGCCGGGTCACGGCCTCCACTTGCGGGCCGGCCGCGCCGGGAGCCGGGGCGAGCTCCTGCCGGGCGTAGTCGCGCACGATGCTAGTAGCGTAGGTCACCAGGCTCGTGGCGGTGTTCTGGTCCGAGGCATCGGCCACGGCTGCACCTGCGCGTGGCCCAGGTGGTCGAGGTCCTGCGAAAATCCCACCGGAAACACCACCGCCAGCTTCACTTGCCCCTGGCGGAAGGCGGCTTCCACCTCCCGGTAGGAGTTCAGGTAGTGGCGCAGGCCAAAATAGCCCGACGAGAGCAGCCGCGCCTGCACCTGGCGGGCGTGAGGACCTTTGTCGAAATCGAGAATGGCCACGTCGGCATTCTTGATTTCGTTCGTCAGCGCGAAGCCGAACAGCGTGACCAGGGCCACCGGCATGCCGAAGAGAATGAGCAGGGTGCGCCGGTCCCGGAAAATGTGGTAGAACTCCTTGCGCACGAACATGATGAATGCTTTCATAGCGGGCTCATTCGCGGTTTTTGGCACCCCGGGCCAGGTGGAGGAATACGTCGTTCATGGTGGCCGCCCCAAACTGCTGCTTCAGCCCGGCCGGCGTGCCCAGGGCATCCAGGCGGCCATCGACCATGATGGATACCCGGTCGCAGTACTCGGCTTCGTCGAGGTAGTGGGTGGTGATGAAGACGGTGACACCCCGCGCGGCCGTTTCGTAAATCAGGTCCCAGAACTGGCGGCGCGTGATGGGGTCCACGCCGCCCGTGGGCTCGTCGAGAAACACCACGGCCGGGTCGTGGAGCAGAGCCACGGAAAAGGCGAGCTTCTGTTTCCAGCCCAGCGGCAGGCTGCCCACCAGCGTGTCGCGCTCGGTCGCCAGGCCCAGCCGGCCCAGCAGCTCCCCGGTTTTGGCCCGAATGGCGGCCGTGCGCAGCCCGTACACGCCGCCGTAGAAGCGGATGTTTTCGCGCACGGTGAGGTCTTCGTAGAGGGAAAACTTCTGGCTCATGTAGCCGATGCGCCGCTTGATGGCCTCCGGCTCGCGGCGCACGTCGAAGCCCGCCACTGTGGCCGCGCCGCCCGTGGGCGTGAGCAGGCCGCAGAGCATGCGCATGGCCGTGGTTTTGCCGGCCCCGTTGGCCCCCAGAAAGCCGAATATCTCGCCGGCCTCCACCTGAAAGCTGATGCCGTCGACGGCCGTGAACGCCCCGAAGGACTTGCTCAGCCCCTCGGCCCAAATGACCGGTAGGGCCGCCGCGCCAGCCACTGGCGCCCGGGTTGCTTCGGCCTGGCTCATGGGGCGGCGGGGGCAATGGCGGCCGGGCGGGTGCCCAGCAGCTCCATGAACGTGTCTTCGATGGTGGGCATCAGCCGGCGCACCTGCACCCCGGCGTGGCCCGCTCGGGCTAGGTAGCCGCGCAGTTCTGCTTCGGCCGCGGCGGGCGGGGCGGGCCGCAAACTCAGGTGAACCTCCTCTCCGAAGGCGTAGGCTGTGCGCGTGTCGGGGTAAGCCCGCAGGCTGAGCAGCAGCGGGTACAGGCCGCCGCGGGCCCGTACCGCGTACAGCGGCCCCGGGTAGGCGGCCTGCAGCGCGGCCGGCGTATCCACGCGCAGCACCTGCCCTTCCTGCATCAGGGCCACCCGCTCGCAGCGGGCGGCCTCGTCCATGTAGGGCGTCGAGACGAGGATGGTGATGCCCCGGGCCTTGAGCTGCGCCAACACCTGCCAGAACTCCTGCCGCGACACCGCGTCCACACCCGTGGTGGGCTCGTCGAGCAGCAGCACTTCGGGCTTGTGAATCAGGGCGCAGCACAAAGCCAGCTTCTGCTTCATGCCGCCCGAGAGCGCCCCGGCCCGGCGGTCCCGGAAGGGCGCCAGCGGCTCGTAGATGTCCCGAATCAACTCGTAGTTGGCAGGTACCGTGGTGCGGAACAGGGCCGCGAAAAAGTCCAGGTTTTCCGCCACCGTAAGGTCCTGGTACAGCGAGAACCGGCCCGGCATATAGCCCAGCAGCTCCCGAATGGCCCGCATGCCCTGGCGCGTGCGCGTGTCGTGGCCGGCCACGGTGGCCGTACCCGCGTCGGGCAGCAGCAGCGTCGCCAGAATGCGGAAAAGGGTGGTTTTGCCCGCCCCATCGGGCCCGATAAGACCAAACAGTTCCCCGCGCGGCACACGCAGGCTCACGTCGCGCACCGCCCGCACGGGTCCGTAGCTTTTGCTGATGTGGTCAAGTACAAGGGCGTCCATGGTGGGAAAAGCAAAAGAAGAAGCGGGTGCTGCCGAGCTTAAAACCGTACGTCGGCCGGCATGCCGATTTTCAGGCTGCCGTCGTTGGGCACGGCGATTTTCAGGGCGTACACGAGGCTCACCCGGTCTTCCTTGGTCTGCACAACTTTAGGGTGAATTCCGATTTGCTGGATACCCACTGCACCCGGCCGGGGTACTCGCGCTGCCCGCCGGCGGGCGCATCCACCAACACCTTCACCGCCTGCCCCAGCTTCACGCGGGTAAGCTGGTCGCCGGCGGCGTAGGCGCGCAGCACCAGCTGCCGGGTATCGCCGATTTTGTACAGGGGCTGGCCGTAGCTCACCACCTCGCTGGGCTCCACGTACACCGTGAGCACGGTGCCGGCCACGGGGTTCACCACACGGCAGCGCCGCAGCTGGTCGTCGAGCTGGCGCAGCTGCACCCGCAGCGGGGCTGCCTGGGCGGCGGTGCCCCGGGCCTGGGTACCCAGGGTGGCGCGCTGGGCGGCGGCCTGCTTGCGCGCCACCGCAATCTGGTAGTCCAGGTCGTCGAGCCGCTTGGCGGGCACGGCATCGGCGCTCACCAGGTTCAGCACCCGCTGCCGCTCGCGCCGCAGGTTGGCCGTTTGCTGCTCCAGGGCCACGAGCCTGGGCGGGCACGTCGGGGGTCTGGGCGCGCACGGCCTGAACGCTTTCGAGCAGCTGCTCGCGGCGCAGAAACAAGGGCAGCGTATCCACCAGGCCCACTACCCGGCCCGCCGGCAGGCTCGTCGCCTTCTCTCACTGCCAAACGCAGCAGCGGGCCAGCCTGCCTGTGCGGCCACCACGTACTCCGTGGTTTCAAAGTTGCCCGAAGCATCGAAGTCGGGGGCGGGTGGCTGGCAGCCGCTGAGCAGAGCCGGCAGCAGGGGCAGGAGCAGCGTAAACAAGGCGGGGCGCATAGCTTGAGTAGCGTAAAAGGTTAAGGTTGAGGGGCCGCAGTGGCGGCTCCTGCGCGGTGAGCAGGGCCGCCTGGGCTTGCAGCAGCTGCAGGCGGTGCAGCTGCAGGTTGAGCCGGGCTTGGTTGAGCTGGCTCGCATCGGCGAAGTAGTCGGCAAAGCCGATGATGCCGTTGGCCAGCTGCACGGCCGCCGTGGCCCGTATCCGTTCGCGCAGCTCAATCAGTTCCTGGTCGGTGGCCAGCTGGCTGCGGTAGCGGTCAATAGCGGCTTGCTGGCCGGCCAGGGCCAGGCGCTGGCTCTGTTCGAAAAGCTGCTCCTGCACGGCCACGGTTTCTGTGCCCAGCCGCAGCAGCTCCCGGTCCTGATGGCGGGTGCTGTAGCCGCTCAGAGCCCAGTTTAGCCGCAGACCGCCGAGGCCGTAGGCGTGCAGGTCGTTGCGAAAAAGTTTAGCCCCGGCCGGCCGTAGCCCGCCTGCCCGAAGGCACTCAGGCGCGGGGCCAGCCGGGCGTTGAGCAGGCGGACCTGCCCGGCGAGCTGGGCGCGCTGCCCCTTGTACAGCGCCCACTCGGGCCGGGCGGGGGCCGGGGGCAGCGCTACGGGGAGCTCCAGCACAGCATCCGGCGGCACCGCGCGGCCCAGCAGCACGCCGAGCCTGGGCCAGCAGCTGGCCGCGGGTGAGGGCCAGGCTCGCGCACTGCTGGTCCAGGCTCAGGGTTTCGGCATCCAGGCGGGCCAGGTCCTGCCCCGTGGCCGTGCCGTAGCGCCGGCGGGCGGCCAGGGCCGTGCGCCGCGTGCGCAGGTCGGCGCGCAGGCTTTGGCGCAGGCGAGTGGTTTCGTCGGCTAGCAGCACCCCGAAAAACAGGCTTTCCACCTGTTCCCGCACCCGGTACAGGCTCACTTCCACTTGCTGATTGCTAGTCTGGCGGCCGAGTTCTTCAAGCTCCTGCTGCCGGCGGGTGAGGCCCCGTCGTAGAGGTTCTGGCTCAGGTCCAGGGAGAGGCGGTACTGGTCGCGTGCGATAGCGGGCAGGGCCCGCCCCGGCAGCTCGAGCGGCACGCGGGTGACCTCGCTCTGGTAGCTGGCCTGGCCGCCGAGGGCCACTTGCGGGAGCTGCTCCAGGGTTTTCAGCCGGGCCACGCTGATTGCAGCCTGCTGGTCGTGCAGGGCCAGGCGGCGCAGCAGCGGGTAGTGCTGCCGGGCCTCCTCGTAGCAGGCCGCCAGCGTGAGGGGCGGCCCGCCGGCGGGCGCGGGCTGGGCCAGCACCCCGCGGGCCAAAAGCAGCAGGGCCAGCAGGATGCCTCGGGACTTATCCATGCGATTTAACTGTTTGGTTAAACAGGAGGTAAAAAATGTCAGGGCTGAATGGCCCGGATAATAAATTCAGCGACTTCGGTGCGGCGACGCGCAACTTCCGCTTGGAAATCAGCTTCGGAAAGCTCCAGAACGGCTTTGAAAATTGGCTTGCCCATGAATGGGAAGATGGCCAGCGACATAATATTCATCAGCAGCTGCGTGGCGCTGATGGGCCGGATGCGGCCCTGCGCTACCGCTTCGTCGACCTGCCGCCGAAACCCGGCGAGCCGGGGTTTTTCGCTGCTGACCATGGACTTGAAGAAAAACTGCGGGTCACGGTTTATCTCGTTCACCACGAACAGCGGCAGGAAGCTGTTGGCACTTACAAAGGTGATGTACTCGCCTACCAAGTGGCGTATTTTTTCAAACAGGTCCACGTCGGCCTCCAGCAGGGCCAGCACCCGGGGCAGCAGGTTGCCCACGGCCCGCCCGATGATGAGCTTGAAGAGCTGCTCTTTGCTGCGGAAGTAGTAGTGCAGCAAGGCTTTATTGATGCCAGCCCGGTCGGCAATTTCCTGCATCCGCGCGCCGCTCATTCCCTTTTCCAAAAAACCTGCTGCGCCGCCGACAGAATGAGCTCTTCGGTGCTGGTTTTAGAGGCGGCCGGCGGAGGTTTTAACATGACGGATTAACCATTTGGTTAATTTCAGACAAAGTAACAGCCAAGTTCGTTTACTTCAACAACCTTTTTACCTGAATTGGGACATAATTTCTTCCGCAGCCCAAGCGCGGGCACTGCCGTCGGGTTAGTAACACCGAGTTTGCCGGTTGAGCTGTTTGCTATATATACGGTTGATAAGCAAGCGTATGTATAATCGCAGTTCATCTTTGACTTCAGCTTCCGCCTCATACAAGGTTCTACAACGCACCCTGAAGGCCGGCGGCGGGCCCCGGCCCCAGAACCGCGCGCAGGCGGGGCCCGTCGAAGGGCAGGCCCATGAAGGGGCCAGCAGGCACCAGTCAAACGCGCCCATGGTGAGCGGCACCAAGCCGACCGTCGCCAGAACCCAGTTCTTGCGGTCCTGTGCCAGGCCGGTTGCTATTAGCGAAGAGCCCACGGCCACACGGGTGAGGCGGCCAGCGGGTGAGGCGAGAAAACGCAGAAGCTTATCCATGGCTAAAGGGTTAAGAGGATGGTACGCTGCTAAGCAAAGGGTATATGGCAGCCGGGCCGGGGTATTCGAGGGGCGCGGCGGTTTCGCCAGGGACGCCACCGGATAGGGCGGTGGGAACTACGCGAATGGTTCGATGATTAAAATTTTAAACATCGCAATAAAATACTGATTGTCAATATAGTATTGGCAGATATCTAAGTTATTTGTTGAGCATGTTCCTTGAAGATACGCTCTCCTCCTACCCGACTATCAGCGTCTGGGGAGCGGCCTGCTTGATGCGGCCCAGCAGCCACTCGGTCTGGCGTTTGGTGCGGGCATTGCAAAACTCATAAGCGGCTTTCAGGTCCTCGTCGCGCAGGGCCAGGGCGGCTTGCCGGATTACCGTCCAGCACAGCTGCACTTCCTGGGTGAGCAGCCAGAGGTCATGCAAGTCGCGCATCAGGGCCAGGCTGCCACTGCGCTTTTCCGAAAACAAGACGCGCTTCAGGTCCTTGGGCTCCGACTCCCGTTCTTCCGAATACTTATTCACGAAACCCATGACCCGGCCCCGGTGCTCGCGCGACCACGCCGAGAGCTTCTGGCACATCTGCTCGATATCGGGCTCGTCTTTGTGTTTGCTGGAAACCTTTTCGAACGCGTCGGTGAGCTGTTTTTCGCTGTTTTCGAGCAGGCCGAGGTAATTGCTGAGGTGCATGGCGGAGGAGGAGGATTAAGCGGGGCCTGGGCTAGGCGTGGACTTTGCGGATGCGAACGGCGGCGTACTTGAAGTGCGGCTGCTTTCTGACGGCGTCCCACTCGGTAATAGTGAGCTCATTGGCGGCGCGGGGCCGGGCGTCCTTAGCCTCGTCCCAGTAGCCGTAGTGGAAGGGCATGAACACCAGCCCCGGCTCGATGCCGCCCACGCGGGCGGGCTCGGTGGCGTGGCCGCGCCGCGAGGTTACCTCCACCAGGTCGCCGGTGGCGATGCCGTAGCGGGCCGCGTCTTCTTCCGACAGCTGCACGAAGCCCTCGGGGGCCGCGTGGTTGAGCGCGTGGGCCCGGCCGGTTTTGGTGCGGGTGTGGAAGTGGTACACCAGCCGGCCCGTGGTAAACCACAGCGGGTAGGCCTCATCGGGCGCTTCGTGGGGCGGCTCGTAGTCGGCGGCCAGCAGCACGGCGCGGCCGTTGGGGTCGTTGGCCTGGTACTCTTCGGGCTGCTTTTCGGCGCCGGTTTCCAGGTCGTAGCCGTAGGTTTCGCAGTAGTCGAAATGGGTGTTGAAGACGTGGTCGGTGTAGAGGTGGGCGGCGCCGTCGGGGTGCTGCTCGTTGCAGGGCCACTGTATGCCCGAGCCGCCGGTGAGCTTGGCGTAGCTCATGCCCGAATAGTCGCAGGGGCGGCCCTTGCTGCACACCTTCCAGGCCTCAAATGCCTCTTCCGGCGTGCGCCACTTGATGAGCGGCTGCCCGTCCTTATCGCGGAAATCCATGCGGTGGGCATAGTCCAGCAGGATGTCGAAATCGGAGCGGGCCTGCCCGGGCGGCTCAATGGCCTGGTAGGACAGGTGCACCGTGCGGTCGGTGTTGGTGAAGGTGCCGGTTTTTTCGCCCCAGATGGCGGCGGGCAGCACCACGTCGGCCAGCCTGGGCGGTTTCGGTCATAAAGGCGTCTTCTACCACCACAAGCAGGTCTTTCTTCTCCAGAATCTTACGGATGCGGGCCAGCTCCGGCAAGCTCACCGCCGGGTTGGTGGCCTGAATCCAGAGCAGCTTAATTGAGCCGGTTTCGCAGTAGCGCCAGATTTGCATGGCGTGGGTGGGCGGGGCCCAGTGCGGAATCTTGTCCTCGTGTACGTTCCAGAGGCGGGCCAGCTCCCTGATGTGGTCGGGGTTGTCCCAGTTGCGGAAGCCGGGCAGGTCGCCGTCGGCCCCGCACTCGCGGGTGTTTTGCGAGGTGGGCTGCCCGTTCATCTGCAGAATGGCGTTGCCCGGGGAGCCGATGAGGCCGCGAATCAGGTTGATGTTGTTGACCTGCACGGCTGCCGCGGTGGCCTGCATGGACTGGTACACCCCCTGCAGCGCAGTGGATACCAGCGACTCGCAGGTGCCTAGGATTTCGGCCGCCGCTTGCAGCTTGTGGGCGGGCACGCCGGTGAGGGCTTCTACCCTCTCGGGCGTCCACTTGCCCACGGTGCGCACCAGCTCCTCAAAGCCAACGGTGTGCTCCCCCACAAAGTCGTAGTTGACGTACTCGTTTTCAATCAAAAAGTGCAGCAGGCCGTTGAGTACGGCCACGTTGGTGCCGGCGCGCGGGGCCAGGTGCACGGTGGCGTGCTGGGCGGTATAAGTCAGGCGCGGGTCAATCACGACGAGCCTGGGGCGGGTTCACGCTGGCCAGCCGGTCGAGGATGCGGGCCCAGAGCACGGTTTGCTGCGAGGCCATGTTGTGGCCCACCAGCAGCACGGCCTCGGTGGTGTCGAGGTCGGCGTAGGAGCCGGCCTGGCCGTCGGTGCCGAAGGAGAGCTTGAGTGCGGCGCCGGCCGTTGCCGTGCACAGGCGGGTGTTGCCGTCCATGTGCGGGGTGCCCAGGCCGGCCTTGCCCAGCACGCCCAGCGTGTAGTATTCCTCAATAAAAAGCTGGCCCGAGGTGTAGAAGCCGATGGCGCTGCTGTGGCCTTCGGCCAGCAGCTCTTTGGACTTGTCGACGATGAGCGCCATAGCCTCGTCCCAGGTGGCGGGCTCCAGCTTTCCGTTGCGCCGGATGAGGGGCGTGGTGAGGCGGTCGGGGCTGTGGGTGGCTTCCCAGGCATGAAGGCCTTTGGGGCCCAGCCGGCCGTGGTTGACGCGGTCGACGGCCCGGCCGCGCACGCCCACGATGCGGCCGTTCTTCACGCCGATGTCCATGCCGCAGCAGTTCGAGCACAGCACGCAGGCCGACTGCACCCAGTTGTCGGGCTCTTCGGTGGTGCGCTCGTCTACGCGCACGGGCCAGTGCCCCTGGTGCGGCGTGCGGGGTCCCCAGATGTCGTGGATGCTGTCGCGGGTTTCTTCCATGCTGGCAAGGGGCAGAAGTGAATGGCAGCTGTACGTAGCCCGGCACGCGCAACGGCCAGCCCGGCCGCCGAATCAGTTAGATTCCCGGCCCGGCGCGATTGCAGGTACTACGGAAGCCCGAATGAAAAAGTAGAGAGAAATTCCGTCGATTTTAATTTTATTTTAATGTCAGGAATTCAGCTCAACTTCTGACAGCCAGGACTCTTTCTCCTGCGGGCCACAAAAAGTTCTTCGAATAATTGTGCAGGCCTCTCGCACCGGCTTTCTTACTGATTCGGTTTTGTGCGCGGCTGGGAAAGTCAATTGCCCTCCGATGCAATGTCGCTCGTACCCGTTCCGTAATGGTGTGGAATCGTTATCAGTAACTCCCTGACTTTCTTTGCCATGAAGGCTCCTGGCAAAATATTTCGGTCTTATGTTACCTCGCTGCTGCTTTCCTTTTGGATGGTAGCACGCCGCGTGCTGCGCAACCACCTGGGTTTGCTGCTGGGCGTGGTCTTTGGCTTTTTGCTGCCGTGGCTGCTCTTTCTGAAGCTAGCCGGGGAGGTGTGGGAGCACGAAGGCTTTCGCGGCGACCGGATGATACTTGAATGGCTGCATGGCCACGCCACGCCCGGCCAGGATGGCGTAGCCCTTTGGTTCGCGCTGGCCGGTGGGCCGTGGGTGATGCCGGCGCTGGAAGGGCTGCTAAGCCTGGGCTTGCTGCTTAGCCGCCAGCGCCGGGCCGCCCTGTACTTCCTGCTGGCCGTTGGGGGCTCGGGCCTGCTCAACCTGTTTGCCAAGGTGATGGTGGGCCGGGCCCGGCCTGCGTTCTGGGAGTCGCCGGCCCCGGAACCGTCCTACAGCTTTCCGAGCGGCCACGCCATGGCCGCGGCCGCCCTGGCCGCCGCCATTGGCATCCTGCTCTGGAATACCCGGGCCCGCTGGCTGGCCGTGCTGCTGGGCATGCTCTGGGCGCTGGGTATGGGCTGGTCGCGCATGTACCTAGGCGTGCACTTTCCTTCCGACGTGCTGGCCGGCTGGCTGGGCTCCCTGGGCTGGGTTGGCGGCTTGCACCTGTTATACTCCCGCTACTTTGTGGAGCTGCGCAGGATGTGGGGAGAGACGCGCCTCTATTGGTACGGGCAGACGGCGGACCGCCTGGAACGCAAAAACACCGATTCCAAGGCTCCGGCCTGATGGTCGTCGGCTAAACCGTGGCTGGAATATCATGCCCTACTGCTTCGATGGTGCCCTACTGTTCAAAGGCATGTCCTGATGGCAGCTCAGTGAAGTTGCTAAAGCGGAGTCCGGATTCACGCCTCGCGGTTCCTGTTAAAGCTCAAGCCAGCATTTGCTCACTGCCTCCATTCCGAGGCCGGCAGCCCCTTGGAAAGGTGCAGAGGGGTGCTGCTTAGCAGTAGTCCAGGTTGCGCAAATACGGGTGGATAGCAATGATGAAAGTCATAAGGAAGCTTGTTAATATGCATTTAATAAGCCTAAAAGTACATTTAGCTTTATCCCTAGGTAGACCGGGTGCCTGCACTTGGGAGCCAAGGCCGGTTTTTTTATGTTTCTGCAAACCCCATGAACCAAGCTCACTGGCACCTGCTCCTCAACCACGCTCCCATTCTCGGGAGCCTCTTCGGCCTGGTGCTGCTGCTACTGGCTGTGGCGCTCCGCCTGCAGCCCGTGCTGCTGCGCACCGGCCTGGTGACGCTGATTGTCGCAGCCCTGCTCACCATTCCCACCCAGCTGACGGGCGACGGCGCCGAGGAAGTGGTCGAAGACCAGCCCGGCGTGTCGGAGCCGCTCATTCACGAGCACGAGGAAGCCGCCGAGCTGAGCTTGTGGGCCATGGAAGCCACGGGAGCCCTGGCCGTGGTCAGCCTGCTGCTGCTCTCCCGCGGCCACCGCCAATCCGGGCGCGTGACTTACCTGACGCTGGCCGGCGCAGTGGCCAGCTTTGGGCTGATGGCCCGCACCGGCTACCTGGGCGGGCAGATTATGCACCCCGAAGCCCGCAGCACTTTCGTGGCTCCCGCCGGGGAGGCGCATGAAGACGACGACTGAGGCGGCGCTCCGCTTGCACTTTCCCTCGCTTGTTAACCCCTAACGCCCATTCCCATGCATGCTTTCATCCCCGTGGCAGCCGGCTTAGCGCTGGCCTGCCTCGCCTCCTGCACCACCGATTCCACGGCCGACAACCAGGCGGCCGGCCAAGCCAAGACCAAGGAATCCAGCCGCCCCGTTACGGCCGCTACATCCGCTACGCCCGGCAATCAGCTCAAGGGCTTTCACATCAACATCGAGCAGGCCACGCGCTCAAATCCCAGCTTTCGGCAAGTGCTCTACACCGGCCCGCACCTGCAGGCTGGTGCTCATGAGCCTGAAGCCCGGCGAGGAAATCGGCAGCGAAGTGCACGAAACGCACGACCAGTTTTTTCGCATCGAGGGCGGTACGGGCAAGTGCGTCATCAACAGCCGCTCCTTCGCAGTGTCGGCCGGCGACGCCGTTGTCGCGCCTGCAGGCTCCACGCACAACGTCATCAACACCAGCACAGACAAGCCCCTGCGGCTCTATACCCTGTACGCCCCGCCCCAGCACCGCGACGGCATAACTCGGGCTACCAAGCAGGAGGCCACGCAGAATGAGGCCCCTTCGACGGCAAAACGACGGAGTGATGCTGGTGGACTAAGAAACCTACCATTGCCCTGCGCCGGGCGCCTTGCGCCCCACGCTCATGAAATAGACCCGATGCTTCGGCAAAACGGAAATTGAGCTGACCTTTGTGGTTCATATCAACGAGCCGACCGGGATGAACGCAACGGAGCAGGAAGAGCGAGAGTACCTGGAAGAAATCAAGGAGCAGCTAACACTGGCCATCCGGCGGGTGGACGACACCGTCCGGCAGTTTTCCGACGAGCCTGCGCGAGAAAAAGCAGTACATCCACGAGCACCAGTCTGGCATGGACGACGCCGACATGGTCGCCGCCGGCCAGTCCATCGACCGCATGGCCTTTACGGGCGAAGGCGCGGTGGCCCGCAAGCGCAGGCTGCTCAAGCTGGTGCAGTCTCCCTACTTTGGCCGCATTGATTTCGTTTCGCGGAAGCAGGAACCGCTGACGGTGTACATCGGCGTGGGTTCCTTCATGGACGAGCGGCAGCGCCGGGGGCTGATTTACGACTGGCGGGCGCCCATCGCCTCGATGTTCTACGACTTCGAGCTCGGCGAAGCCTCCTACAACACCCCGTCCGGCACCATCGCGGGCACCATCGCCCTCAAGCGGCAATACAAAATCCGCGACGGGCGCCTGGAGTTTATGCTCGAAAACGACGTGAACATCCACGACGACGTGCTGCAGCGCGAGCTGGCCCGGTCCTCCGACGACAAGATGAAGAACATCGTCGCGACCATCCAACGCGACCAGAACGCGGTTATCCGCAACGAGACGGCAGCGGTGATGGTCATCCAGGGGGTGGCCGGCTCGGGCAAGACATCGATTGCCCTGCACCGCATTGCCTTCCTGCTGTATCGGTATCGCGAAACCATCGCGGCCAGGGACATCCTCATTATCTCGCCCAACAAGGTCTTCGCCGACTACATCTCCAACGTCTTGCCCGAGCTTGGGGAAGAGCACATCCCCGAGCTGGGCATGGACGAGCCTGGCGGCCGACCTACTCGGCACCCAGTACCCCTTCCAGACCTTCTTCGAGCAGGTGTCTGCGCTGCTGGAAAACCACGACCCCGCCTTCATTGAGCGCATCCGGTTCAAGTCCTCGTTTGAATTCCTGAGCCAGCTCAACCAGTACCTCGTTTACATAGAGAATAACTACTTCACCGGCCGCGACCTGCGCGTCGGCGCAACCGTGGTTCCCTGGGCGTTTATCCTGGGCAAGTTCAAAGGCTACCACCGGGTGCCGATTCTAAAGCGCTTCGCGCTGGTGGCCGAGGATGTGAGGAACTACGTGCGCGACAAAGTGCGCCGCAAGCTGACCGGCCAGGAGAAAGGAACAATTGGGGAAGCCATTCCCCGCCTGTTCAAATTCAACCAGGTACTGGACCTCTACCGGGACTTTTACCGCTGGATTGGCCAACCCGGGCTTTTGCGCATCGACCAGCGCCAAAACCTGGAGTACGCCGATGTCTTTGCCCTGATTTACCTGCGGATACGCCTGGAAGGCCTCAGTGCCTACGACCACGTCAAGCACCTGCTCGTGGACGAGATGCAGGACTATACCCCGTGCAGTACGCGGTGCTGTCGCGGCTGTTCACTTGCCGCAAAACCATTCTCGGGGATGTGAGCCAAACGGTGAATCCCTACAGCGCGTCTTCCGCCGAAGCCATCGAGCGGGTGTTCCCGCAGGCCGACGTGGTCCGGCTGTACCGCAGCTACCGCTCGACCATGGAGATTACGGCGTTTGCGCAGCGTATCACCCCGAATCCGGACATCATCCCCCTGGAACGGCACGGGCCCGAGCCCGTCGTCGCGCGCTTCGGCAACCCGGAAGAGGAGCTGCGGGCCATCCAGGAGATGATTTCGACCTTCCGGAGTTCGAGCAATCATTCCCTGGGGGTTATCTGCAAGACGCTCCGGCAGGCCGAACAGGCGTACAAGGCGCTGCAAGGCCCCGGCGTCCACTTGCTCACCGAGGAGTCCACGACCTTCCAGGAAGGGGTCATCATCACCTCGGCTCATCTCGCGAAGGGGCTGGAATTCGATGAAGTCATTGTGCCGTTTGCCGGTGCGCGCACTTACAAAACGGACGTTGATAAGAGCATGCTTTACGTGGCTTGCACCCGGGCCATGCACCGGCTCACGCTGACGTTTTCAGGGGATATCACTCCGTTCCTGTCCGCCTGGTGCGCATCTAGGCCTGAGCCACCAGCAGCGCGGCCACGGTAAACCAGGCAAATGCAAACCAGGCCAGGCCGGCCATCATCATAGCGAAAGCAAAAGAGGGTAATTTCATGACGGCAGGATAACGGCTAAGGGCCGGCTTACTCAGCTGGCTCAATGTGCACGAGCACGTTGTAAACCGCGGGCCGGGCTTGCTTAATGGTAGCCTTTACGGCTCCGGCGATGGCGTGGCCTTCGCGCACGCTGATGGCGCCGTCAACAATCACGTGCAGGTCGGCAAAGTACTCCAGGCCCATCTTGCGCACGTAGCACTTCTCCGTGCCCACCACGCCTGGTACGGACTCGGCCAGGGCGCGGATGTCCTCGGTCCAGTTGCCTTCCGGGGCCTCGTCCATTATCTCCCCGAACGCGGGACGGAAAATGTGGTAGGCGTTGTAGACGATAAAGCCGCAGGCCACCAGCGCGGCCCAGTCGTCGGCGCCCTCGTAGCCCGGGCCGCCCACCAGCGCGATGCTGATGCCAACAAACGCCGTGAGCGAGGTGATGGCGTCGGCCCGGTGGTGCCAGGCGTCGGCCTTCACGGCGGCGCTGTCCACTTCCTGGCCCACGCGCAGCACCCGGCGGTACAGGGTTTCTTTGATGGCAATGATGACGGCCAGTACCGCCAGCGTAAACCGGGCGGGCAGGGCGTGGGGCGTTTGAATGTGCAGGATGCTTTCGTAGGCGATGAAGGCGGCCGCGCCCATCAGCGCGACAGCCACCAGGATGGCCGCCAGGCTCGGCCTTGCCGTGGCCGTATGGATGGTTTTCGTCGGGCTCCCGCGCCGCCTGGCGCAGCCCGAGCCACACGATGCCGGAGCTGACAATGTCGGTGGCCGATTCGATGGCATCGGCAATGAGGGCGTAGGAGTTGCCGAGTACGCCGGCCGTGCCCTTGCCCAGCACCAGGGCCACGTTGGCCCCGATGCCCCAGAGCGTAGACGTCTGGCCGCGCTCGGCCCGCTCGCGGTTAGTGGGAGATGGTTTTACTTCCATTAATGAGGAACAAGCAGGATGGAACTGTCGGCAAAAGTCGTCAAAACTTCACGCCCTGGACCTCCACCGCCTTCTTAGAACGTGTTTGGGAATCTGATTTTGTATCATGCTCATCTGGCGTCCCCTAGTCGAACCGAAGGTCGGCGGAGCCAAGCACCTCGCCAGCTTCGTTGAGCTGACTTGATTACTGCTACACGCCAGATGCTTGGCTACGCCGACCTTCGGTTCGACATGCGGACGCCAGATGAGCATGACGGAAACGGCATTTTCAGAGAATCTCAATCACGCGCTTATGCAAAAACCACAACGAGCGGGCCGCATGGTCCGCTCGTTGTGGTTTGCTGGAATGGAGGCCGGCCAGTACCGTCCTAAGCCAGGAACTGGCGCTGAAAGTGCAGCTTGAGGATGGTGTCGAGCTTATCCTTGGTGAGGGCTTGCTGACCAGGCCGGCGATGGGCAGGGAGTCGATGCGGCCCAGGTCGACGGAGCTCATGGACGCGGTGTGCAGGACGATGACCACGGCCTGTTGCCGGTCCGCGGGCAGGCGCTGGTAGGCATCGACGAAGGCCATGCCGTCCATGCCGGGCATCTTCACGTCGAGCAGCACCAGCACCGGGCTGCTGGGATTAGCATCGGCCGCGAGGTCTTCCAGGGCCGCCAAGGCGGTCAGGCCGTCGGTGGCGGCGAGGTAGCGGTCGGCAACGCCGAGCTTCTTGAGCAGGCGTTCGTTGAGGTCGTTGGTGCGCGGGTCATCATCGACCAGCAGCACACTGGAGAGTTTTATCATAAGTGAAGCGATACACTGTACCAGGAGGAATGGCAGGCCGGAGACAATAGCTGCCCGCTGCACCTCGGCCGCACAAAGTTAGCCACCCCCACCGCTCAGGCTAACTCGATGAAAAAGGTAGTGCCGTGCTTCTCGCGGCTTTCGAGCCAGATGTGGCCGCCGTGGAGCTCGACGATTTGCTTGGCGATGAACAGGCCCAGGCCCGTAGTGGTTTCGCCGTGCAGGCCGGCGCGGCGGGTGGGGTTGAACTTATCGAAGAGGTTGTTGTGCAGCTTGCCGGGGATGCCCACGCCGGTGTCCTGCACCGTGAAGCGCACCTTGCCCTCGTACTCGCTTGCGCCGACGGTCACCGTGCCGCCAGCGGGCGTAAACTTCAGGGCGTTGTGGAGCAGGTTGTCGAGCACGCGGCCAAACTTTTCGGGGTGCAGCCGTACCTGCTTGGGTTCGGGAGCCAGGTCCAGGGCCAGCGCGATGCCTTTCTCCTGGGCCGCGAGGCGGTGCAGGTTCAGTTGCGCCGCGAGGTAGGTGGGTAAGTCGGTGGGCCGTTTCTGCAGGCCATTCTCGTCGAGGTCGCCCACGTAGAGCACATCCTGCAGCAGGGCGTGGGCGTGGGCGCAGGACGCCTTGATGAGGTCGAGGTAGTGCACCATCTCCGGCGGCGGGGGCTTCGCCGCTGCGGCTGTCCACTTCGCGCTGCAGCAGGTCGGTGAGCAGCTCAATGTGGGCGATGGGTCCCTTGATGTCGTGGGTGGCCAGCTGCAGGATGGTTTCCTGGGCGTCGTAAACGCGCTTGAGCTTGGATTCGAGGTTTTTGCGGTCGGAGATGTCCTCGAGGATAGTGTAGCCCAACTCGCCGTCGTCGTCGGGAAAAAGTACCGAATGAACTTTGCACCAGAACGAGGAGCCGTCGGTCCGCAACATGCAGGTTTCGAGCGTAAAAGACGGCATCTTGTGCGTCCACAGGCGCTCCTGCAGGTCCTGCCAATCGGCGCGGTGCTCGGGGTGGGCAAACTCGATGATTTTGCGCCCCACCAGGTCGTCCACACCGGCGCAGCCCAACATCTTGACCACCGCCGGGTTGGCCTGCCGGATGGTCAGGTCGGGGGTGATGATTTTCTGGCCGAGCGGGGCGTTTTCAAACACCGTGCGGAAACGGACCTGGCTTTGCTCGTAGCGGTCGAGGGGCTGGCCGGGGTCGGCCGGCTTTCCGCGCAGGGCCGCGGCGTTGTCAGCCGCTGAGGAGGGAGCAGGCTGGTCGGGAGTGGACGCGTTCGACATGTAGCGGGGAACAGTGTGTTGGGTGTAAGCGATCTATCCGCAAAGAACGGGATTTAAAAACCGTCCAGCTTTTCATACACAAAGTGTTAAGGAAACGAGCAAGCCTGAGGGCGTTTGCCTGGCTCGGGAAGACAGGACGAAGCAGGCCTGGCCCAAGGCGCTATGAAAAAGCCGGCTGCTGAGGCTGGTCGCGCTGGTAGCGGTCCAGGAAACCACGCCCGAAAGAGCCCCGGTGGGACAACGACGCAGCAGGCGGTTCTAAAAGTTGTCGGCCAGCACCTGGGCGATTTTCTCTTCGGTGAGGGGCTTGGACAGAAACCCGTTGATGGGCAGGTCATGGATGCGCGCCATGTCGCGGGGGCTGACGGAGGTGGTGAGCACGACGATGACCACGTCCTGCGGCTGGGCTCCGCGTAGGTGCTGGTAGGCTTCGAGGAACTCAAACCCGTTCATCACCGGCATGTTGATGTCGAGGAAGACGAGGGCCGGGCAGCCGGGCGTGGGCGGCTGGCAGTGCGTGCGCAGCACGTCGAGGGCTTCCTGGCCGTTCAGGGCCGTGAGCACTTGCACGGCCGGGTCGAGGTGCTGCAGCAGCTTGGCGTTGAGAAAGTTGCTGGTGTAGTCGTCGTCGACGAGGAGAATGCGGGGCAGATTGGGCATGCAGACAGGCGGGGAAAGGAATCAGGAAGCCGGGTGTACCGGAAAAAGACAGTGAAGGTGCTGCCTTCGCCAAGTTGGCTGGCTACCTCGATGCGCCCACCGCTGTTTTCGACCATTTTCCTGACCATGTAGAGGCCGATGCCCGAGCCGTCGACGTGGGAGTGCAGGCGCTGGAACATGCCGAACAGCTTGCCCGCGGCCTTGCCCAGGTCGAGGCCGAGGCCGTTGTCCTGCACGCGCAGCACGTGGTACTGCTCCTGCCGCTCGTAGTTGAGCTGTATGTGGGGCGCGCGGTCGGGGTGGTGGTACTTGAGGGCATTGCTGAGCAGGTTGTATACCACCGAGCGTAGGTTTTTCTCGGAGAACGGCAGGTGAGCGGTGAGCGGTACATCGACGATGAGTCGGGCCTGGGTTTGCTCCACCAGCGGCAGCAGGTCGAGGCGCACTTCCTCCACCACCGCGGCTAGTTGCACCTCCGTGACGGGCTGGCCGTGCGCCTGCTGCAGCTTGCTCACGTCGGTGAGCTGCTCGATGGTGCGCCGGAAGCGCTCGGTGGCCTTCTGCATGAGCCCAAGCATTTCGGGCACGTCGCCGACCAAAGCCACCGGGGGCAGCTCCGGGTCAGGGCCTGCAGCAGGCCTTCAATGTTGGCGATGGGGACTTTGAGGTCGTGCGAGGCCGTGTAGATGAAGTTGTCCAGGTCCACGTTGGTACGCGTGAGCTGCTCGTTGGCTGTGTGGAGCTGCTCGGCCAGGGCGCGGGCCTGGGCGCCGCCCTCTTCCACCACGCGCCGGGCCTGCACCTGGTCGGTCACTTCGTGGGCAAAGGCCAGCACCCCGTCGATTTCGCCCTGGGCGTTGCGGCGGGCCTGGTAGGTGAAGGTGAAGAACATCTCTTCCAGCGGGCCGTCGTCATAGCGGGCCAGCATCAGGGGCAGCTCTTGTTCCACGAAGGTTTCGCCGGTGTCGTACACGCCCCTCAGGCTGTGGTAAATGGCCGTGCCGGCCACCTCGGGCATGGCTTCCAGCACAGGCTTGCCCTGCAGGGCGCGGCCGGGGAATACCCGCTGGTAGGCGGGGTTGACGAGCTGAAACACCAGGTCGGGCCCATCGAGGATGACGATGGGGGCCGGCGCCTCCATGAAGAGCTTGTGCAGCTGCTGGCGCTCGGCTTCGCGCTGCTGGCGGGCCAGCACCTGCTCGGTCACGTCGAAGGCGAAAATGGTGACCCCTGCAACCTGGCCGTCTTCGCGGTAAGCCTGGTAGGTGAAATTGAAGTACCAGGTACGGGCCGGTCCGCCGTCTACCGGCTCCGGCGCGAAGGGCAGCTCTGCGCCAAAGAATGTCTCGCCGGTTTGGTACACGCGGTCCAGCAGAGCCACAAACCCCTGCTCCTCAGACTCAGGCACGGCCACGGCCATGTCGAGGCCCAAGAGCGGGCGGCCGGGAAGCAGCGCCTGGTAGGCAGGGTTCACGTATTCGAAGCGGTGGCCGGGGGCGCGAAGCAGGGCAATCAGGGCCGGGGTTTGCTCGAAAACGTTGTGGAAAGCCGCGCGCTCCTGCGCCTGGCGACGGGCCGCGGTGAGCAAGTCGGCCTGCAGGGCCTCGGCCCGTTGGCGGCTGCGCACGCGCTCGGTGACGTTGATGGCAAAGCTCATCACCCCTTCTATCCGCCCGCCGGCGTCGAACTTAGGCTGGAGGGTGAGGTCAAAATACTCATCGTGCAGCTCCCCGTTGTGGAAGCGGTCGAAGCGCTGGGTGGTTTCCAGGGCGTGCACGGGCTGGCCGGTGCGGTACACGCTGTCAAACAGCTCGTGCTGTGCCTCGGGCAGCTCGGGCAGGGCCTGCCGGCGGGGCAGGCCCTGCAGGGGGCGGTTTTGCAGCAGCTCCCGGGTGCGGGGGTGTACCAGGGTCCAGACGTGTTCGGGACCGGCAAAAAGGTTAATCTCCGCCGGGGCCTGCCCAAACAGGCGCAGCAGGCGGTTGCGCTGCTCCTCGGCTTGGGCGCGGGCCACGTCCAGCTCCCGGGTGCGCTCCTGCACGCGGGCTTCCAGTTCTTGGTTGAGCTGCTGGAGCTGCTGGCGGGCCTGCACCTGCTCGCTCACGTCGTAAGAGAAATCCAGGACGCCGTTGACGTGGCCCTGGGCATCGCGCAAAGGCAGAAAAAGGCGTTGTAATACAGCTGCTCCAGCCGGCCCGTGCCCGTGAGGTCCACCTGCAGGGGCACTTCCGTGCCGACGAACGGCTCGCCGGTGGCATACACCCGGTCGAGCACGTCGATGATGCCCTGGCTGGCCAGCTCGGGCCAGGCTTCGCGAAGGGACCGGCCGAGCAGGGGCCGGCTGGGTACCACGGCCTGGTATGCCGGGTTCACCAGGGCAAAGGTTTGGTCGGGGCCGTGGTGCACAGCCACGTGGGCGGGCAGCTGCATGAGCACCTCGTGCAGGCGCTCGCGCTGGGCATCGGCATCGGCCCGGGCCGCTTGTTCGGCCGCCTGGCTGGCGCGCAGGTCGCGCTCGGCCCGGCGCTGGTCCGTGATGTCGACGACGGCGTGAATCAGGTGGGTGACGCGGCCCGCGGCGTCGGCTACGGGGCGGTTGGTGGGCAGCCAGTGGCGCTCCACGAAGGTGCCGGGACGAGCCGGGTCGGGCACGTCATAGTGCTGCGGCGCCATCTGGTGGGGCTGGCCCGTGGCCAGCACCTGGGCCATGGATGCACGCTGGTTGCGGGTGGCGTGGGCCTCGGGCGCGGCGGGGTTGTCGGGAAAGACGTCGAAGAGGGACCGGCCTACCACCTGCTCGCGGGTGGTGAGGGTGGCGGCGAGGTATTCGTCGCTGGCGGCCTCAATCACTCCTTCGGGCGTGAGCAGCAGGTAGGCCCCGGGCAGGGCGTTGAACACCGGCAGCAGGCTCGTGGAAACCAGGGGACGAAGCAGCGGCGTAAGGGAGCATGAGCAAAAGTGGCGGAGTGGGGCAACCAAATCGAGAGGCGGTTGGCTGCGCGCGACTTTTGGCAAACGACGATGCAGGGCTAACGGGTAGCGCGGCCTAGGGTTGTGCCTTGCCGCCCCTGCGCCGGATAAAAGCGCCTGGTGGTGAGGGGATGACTGGCCGCCCGTTGAGGTATAGGGTGGAAAAGTGCGGGCCAGAGGGTCCGGGAAAAAGCAGTGCGCGAGAGCGGGCGGCAGCTGCCCGGGGCCAGCCGAAACAGGCTTAAAGCCTCGTTTATAAAGTCTTTTAAAACTTAATTAAACAAATGATATACAATAACTTATAAAGCAAAGGATATTTAATAAAAGTCCGGGGCATGCTTGTTTTGAGTTTGCATGGGCAATTCGCCTATTTAATTTTAGCCATTGCCCCACCTGGGCGCCTTCTTCCACCGCTTTTTGCCGCTTTCCCTGTCCCTTGCCATGACCCCGACCTGTACTGCTGCCTGCCCGGTTTCCCCGGGCTCCTCCCGCCGGCTTCCTCGCCGTTTGTCGGCCCGTGGGGTGCTCTTCCTGCTTCCTCTGGTGCTGCTCGCGGTGGCGGCGCGCGGCCAGGGAGCCACGCTGGACGCGGGCCTGCGCTTCCAGAAAACCCTGAACCTGTATTACGAGAACGGCGCCACGGTGCACTACCGCCACGAGGCGTTAGCCCACAATCGGGTGCAGCTGGGAGCTACTTACCTCAGCAGCCGCCTGGGTTCGGCTTTCCGGTCCAATGCCATCAAACAAGACCAGGTGTTCGTGTCCGGGGCCTACTTGTTCCGGCTGCGCCGCACCGTGCAGCCCTTTGTGCGGGCCAACGCCGGCTGGTTCCGGGCCGACTACGAATCCGACATCTTCAGGAATCTACCCAACACCTCGCCGGTGCTCTCGGCCGAGCCTGGGTTTTGGGTGCCCACCAACCGCCGGCTCAACGCCGGTGCGTCGGCCGGCTACAACCTCATCACCGGCGACGGCATGGAGGGCGCCGGCACGCTGTTTCCGCTTTTTACCAGCTCAGCCTCACGTATTCGCTGCTAACCCCGTCCGCCGTAGCCCCTCCGCCCAATGAAACACTTCGCCTCGCTCTTTCTGCTGTGCTTAGCCCTGGTGGCCTGCGACAAACGGCCCGAGATTAGCCCCGACACCCTCGACGGTGGGGTGCTGTTCGACCCGTCGCTGTACCAGCCGGCGACCTACCTGGTGTCGCACGCGAACCCCCACCCCTCCCCCGCCGAAGCCCAGCGGCCGGTGCTCCTGGCCGTGCACGGCTACAGCGCCTCGACGTTTGAGTGGAGCGAGCTCCGGCAGTGGGCCGGGGGCCGCACCGATTTTTCTATTTCGCAGGTGCTCATGGGCGGGCACGGCCGGGATTATGACTCGTTCAAAAACGCTTCCTGGCGGGACTGGCAGGCGCCCGTTATGGAAGAGTACGAACGGCTGGAGCAGGCCGGCTACCGCAACATCAGCCTGGCCGGCTCGTCGACAGGCTGCACCGTGATTCTGGAATTGCTGGCCCGTGGGTATTTCAGCCGCCACCAAGCGCCCCGGCAGGTGCTGCTGGTCGACCCCAACGTGGTGCCCTCGGATAAGCTCCTGACCCTGGTGGGCGTGGTGGGGCCGCTGCTGGGCTACATCGAAGCCGACAACACCACCGGCGAAGACAAGTACTGGTACCACTACCGCCCGTACGAAACGCTGAAAGAGCTGCGCACCCTGGTCAACCTCGTGCGCAACGACTTGCAGCAGGGCTTTCGCCTGCCCGCGGGCACCCAGCTGAAAGTGTATAAATCCGAGAAGGACGACACCGCCGACCCGGTGAGCGCCGTGCTCATTCACAAAGGCGTGCAAACGAGCGACGGCCGGGCCGTGGACGTGAGCATGGTCGGCTCCCGACTCCACGTGTTTACCCGGCTGGACCTGCGGGAAAGCGTGACGCCCCAGGACCGGGACAACCAGCGCCAGGCCTTCGAAGACATGGCTCTGCGGCTCACCCGGTAGCAACCCGGAGGGATGGTCTCCTGCCCGGGCGCGGGCTTGGCCGCTGGATTTTACCCCATGGCTTTTTCGGGAATAAACGCCAGCAACGTCTCGCTGCCGGCCTGCAGCCCGCGACAAGCGAACACCAGATGAGCATGGCGGAAACGACATTTTCATAAATTCCCAAACACGCTCTAAACCTGTCCTGTCCCCTCCCTGAGGCGGCCGCTTCGAAGGCTGCAGCAAAAACTGTGGGTGTCGGGCAACTTTTCTTACCCGTTAACGAAAGGATATATTCCGTTGATGCTGCACATGGCAGCCATTGCTGTATTGTTCCACTTACTCCGAGGCGTTATGAGCAAGAAAAAGCCTAAGGGTTCCAAAAAGAACAAAGCATATGGCGACCTTCTCGATACGGCCACGTTGGGCCTCAAGAAGTTTCGCCGCTTCGCCAGGCAGGTCAACAAGCTCAGCAGCACCCAGAAAGTGGTAGGCGGGCTGGCCGTGCTGGCCGCTGGCTACGCCTTCATAACGAACTCCTCCCCCGACGAGTCGCCCGCCGCTGCCCCGGACTTAGGAGAGGCCACTCCGCCGTCCGCTACGCTTTCAACTCCCCACGCCAGCTCACCCGCCCGTGCTTCCAAGCCCCAGCGGACCAAGCCGGCCAGCCCAACTCACCACGTTCCCTTCAGCGAAGAGCGCCCATGAAAAGCAAGAAGAAAAACAAAGCCGCCAAGAAGAATTCCAAGCCCACTGGCGCTGGCAAGTCCCTGCGCAAAGTCGGCAAGGGCATCGCCAAGCTCAGCACCACCACAAAAGCTGTGGGCGTGCTAGCCCTGGCCTCGCTGGGCCTGGGCTACCTGGCCAAGCGCCGTAGCGAGAACAAGGGCATTAGCCCAACCCCAGCTGACACCGAAGAAATCGAATAGCCGAAGCCTGCACTTCCATACCTTAGAAAGAAAAGCCCCCGGTACCTCGGTACCCAGGGCTTTTCTTTGCGCCGGGCCTGCCAGAGTTGCGGTAGCGCGCCGCGTTGCGTCAGCTCAAGTCCAGGCCAAAAAGGAGGTTGAAACACGGCGGGTGCTGATAGCGCTGGTATGGCACATCGGCGCCCATAAAATAGCTCAGGTTGAAGCCAGCAACCGCTTAAGCTGCAGCGCCGCCCCGGCGGCTAAATCCAGTTTCTGCGCTTAAACCACCAGAAGATGCCTCCGGCAATGAGCACCATGGCCACCATCACGCCGGGGTAGCCCAGCTTCCAGGTGAGCTCGGGCATGTACTGGAAATTCATGCCGTAGAGGCCGGCAATAAAGGTCAGGGGCAGGAAGAAGGCCGAAAACACGGTTAGTACCCGCATGGTCTCGTTGGTGCGCTGCGAGGAGAGCGACAAGTACAAGTTCATCAGGTTGGTGGCCGCGCCGTCGAGCTGCTGGTAGAGCGTTTCTACCTTGGTTTGCAGGTCCTGGGTGTCCTGCATCAGCAGGGCGTCGGCGGTGCTGGCGGCCGTTTGCCGGCGCAGCATGGTCAGGATGTCGCGCGTGAGCACCAGCATCTGCTTGGCCACGGAGGCCTTGCGCTTGAGAAAGTACAGGCCCTGCAGCGCGTTGGGCACTTCTTTCTTCAGGAAGATTTCGGCCTCGTAGTCGTCGAGCTCTTTGGTGAGCACCAGCGCCGGCTGCACGTAGCTGTTGAGGGCGTAGCGCGCCAGGTGAATGGTTACCTCGGCTGGCGTGGTGCACTCCTGGCCCGGGGCCCGGGCCAGGCCCTTGAGCTGGCTCAATACCGGGTGGGCGCGCCGGTGCACGGTAATGAGGGAGTCGGGGGTGTAGAACACTGCTATCTTGGTGGTCAGCTCCTGGATGGTGTCGGCCTCGCTGGTCTGGGGCGGGGCGTACACGCGCAGAATCACGAAGTTGAGCCCGTTGGTGGTTTCGAACTTGGGCAGGTGATTCGGTTCCAGGCAGTCGCGCACCAGGGCCTCGGGCAGGTCGTACTCGGCGGCCACGGCCTGCAGCTCGCCCGCTTCCGGATTGGTGATGTCGAGCCAGGTGAAGTGGCAGTCCTGCCGGGCGATGAATTGTTCGGTCATAGGGAGAAGAGGCATAGGCTTGCGGCGCAACGGGTGCCGGCTGCCTTTCGCACGCCTATACGTTCTTTTCCCGGCCGGCGCCAATTAGGCGTCAGGGCTGGTGGGCAGTAGCGCGGACTCTGTGAGTCCGCGCGAACGACACGCGGACTCACAGAGTCCGCGCTACTGCCCACCAGCCGCAACCAACCAGTACAAATTAGTCGGCGGGTTAACCATAACTTGCCCGGCCGCTTCGCCCTTCCCCCTACCTTCGCCCGCATGCCCTTCTCTCTTGCCGAGCTGCGCCACCGCGCCGCCGACTTCGCCCGCCAGCACACCGACACCCACGACGAAAAATCCCAAAGCCAGGACTTCTGGCGCGACTTCCTCGACGTCTTCACGCCCCAGGCCCGGCGCCGCGCCCGCTTCGAGGTGCGCGTGAAGAAGCAGGACGGCTCGCAGGGCTACATCGACGTGTTCTGGCCCGGCACGCTGCTGGTGGAGCAAAAGTCCCGGGGCCGCAACCTCGACGAGGCCTACCAGCAGGCCCTCGACTACCTGCCCAACCTGCCCGCCCACGAGCTGCCCCGCCACCTGCTCGTGTCCGACTTCGGCCGCTTCCGCCTCCACGACCTGGACAGCGGCGAGCGCCACGATTTTGCCCTGGCCGAGCTGCCCGAGCGCCTGCACCTCTTTGGCTTCCTCACCGGCTACCGCCCCGCCGGCCAGCAGCGCCCCGAAGACCCCGCCAACGCCGAAGCCGCCGAGCCTGATGGCTCAACTTCACGACGCGCTGCTGGCCGACGGCTACCACGGCCACCCGCTCGAAGTGCTGCTCACCCGCCTGCTCTTCTGCCTGTTTGCCGAAGACACCGCCATTTTCGACAAAGACGAATTCCGGGCCTTCCTCGAAGAGCACACCGCCCCCGACGGCCACGACCTCGGCGCCAAGCTGCTGGAGCTGTTTGGGGTGCTCGACACGCCGCCCGCCGAGCGGCCCCGCGCCCTGGCGCCCCACCTGGCCAGCTTCCCGTACGTGAATGGCGCCCTGTTCCGCGAGAACTTCCGGCCTCCGGTATTCACCGAGAGCACGCGGGCCCGGCTGGTGCGCTGCACCTACTTCGACTGGTCGCGCATCTCGCCGGCCGTGTTCGGCTCGCTGTTTCAGAGCATCGCCGACCCCAAGCAGCGGCGCACCCTCGGCGCCCACTACACCTCCGAGCCCAACATCCTGAAGGTGCTCGACCCGCTGCTGCTCGATGGCCTGCGCCAGGAGCTGGCTCAGGCCGCCACCTCGCGCCCGGCCCTCACGCGCCTGCAGCAGCGCATTGCGGGCCTGCGCCTGCTCGACCCGGCCTGCGGCTGCGGCAACTTCCTGGTGGTGGCCTACCGCGAGCTGCGCCTGCTCGAGCACGAAATCCTCGACCGCCTCCACGCCCGGGGCGCGGCCGGCGGCGTAAGCATCAACCTGGCCCTCTACCAGCAGGTGAGCGTCAGCCAGGTCGGTGGCATCGAGGTGGAGGAGTTTGCCGCCCGCATCGCCGAAGTGGCCCTCTGGCTCATGGACCACCAGGCTCAACCTGGCCCTGTCGGCCCGCTTCGACCAGCGCTACGTGCGCCTGCCCCTCACCGGCGGCGCCCGCATCCTCAACGACAACGCCCTGCGCGTGGAATGGGAAACCGAGTTTCCGAAGCTGGACTACATCGTGGGCAACCCGCCGTTTGTGGGCTCCAAGCTCATGGGCGAAGGCCAGCGGCAGGACTTGCTGGCCGTGGCCGGTTCAGGCCTCAAAGGGGCCGGCGTGCTCGATTTCGTGGCCGCCTGGTACCTGAAAGGCGCGCAATACGTGCAGCACAGCTCAACTACCCGCGTGGCGTTTGTGTCCACCAATTCCGTCACGCAAGGCGAGCAGGTGGGCTTGCTGTGGGGCGAAATCCTGAACCGCTACCACTGTCACATTCAGTTTGCCCACCGCACTTTCCGCTGGAGCAACGAGGCCCGCGGCAACGCCGCCGTGTACTGCGTCATCATCGGCTACGGTGCCGAGAAGCTGGCGGCCCCGCGCTTGTTCGACTACGCCACGCCGCGAAGCGCCCCTCAACAAGTGCCGGCCAAAGTCATTAATCCTTACTTAGTGGATGGGCCAGAAGTATTGATTTACAGTCGTTCAACACCGTTGAATTCTGTGCCTGCTATGGTATCCGGCAACAAGCCGATTGACGATGGCAACTACCTCTTTACTCCCGAGCGCAAGGCCGAGTTTTTAGCACTTGAACCCGACGCGGCCCCATTCTTCAAGCGTTGGTTGGGTGGAGAGGAATACATCAATGGCACGGAACGCTGGTGCTTGTGGTTGGGCGATGCTTCGCCAAGCGAATTGAGCAAACTGCCTGAATCAAGGAAACTGATTGAAGCCGTGCGCCGCTCACGCGCAGCCAGTAAAAGTCTGCCGACGCAGAAGCTCGCCGCCACGCCCACGCGGTTTCATGTTGAATTTATTCCAACCGGGCCCTACCTCGCCATTCCCGAAGTTTCGTCGGAACGGCGACCTTACATTCCCATAGGATTTTTGGGCACCGATGTAATTGCGAGCAACAAGCTACGGCTAGTGCCAGATGCTTCGCCTTACTTGTTTGGCGTACTCACCTCGACCATGCACATGAGTTGGATGCGTCAGGTCGGCGGCCGACTGAAAAGTGACTACAGTTATTCAGCGGGTATCGTCTACAACAACTACCCCTTCCCGCCCGCGCCAACCGAGGCCCAGCGCCAGGCCGTGACCGAAGCGGCCGAGGCCGTGCTGGCCGCCCGCGCCGCCTTCCCCGGCGAAAGCCTCGCTGCCCTCTACGACCCCACCACCATGCCCCCGGCCCTGGCCCGCGCCCACGCCACCCTCGACCGCGCCGTCGACCGCTGCTACCGCCCCCAGCCCTTCCCCTCCGAGCCTGGCCCGGCTGGAGTTTCTCTTCGGCCTCTACCAGCAGCTCAGCGCCCCCGTGCTTGGCGCCGCGCCCAAGGCCCGGGCGAGGGCCCGCGCTGTGTAAAGCCCCGCGCTGCCGCGTGGCGTTGGCGTTTGCACACCGCTGGCGCCGCGCTCCTGCTCCTGCTACTACCAAACGCAACCCGAGCGGACCATCTGGTCCGCTCGTTTCTTTACAGCTGCAATAGCCTTTCAAGCACGACGCTCGTATTCCTTAACCCCGGCGAGCTCAGTATATCACCATACACCAGAGGCGCCGGCGTTGGCAGGTACCCGGTGCAAGGCGTGGTGGCTCAACTCGCGCCCTCGCTTCCAGGCTGCCAGCCGGGTGGAAAAGGCACTACCCTCACCGTTCAACGGTTCGCTGAAGGTAGTGGCTTGGCCTTCCGCTGGATGCTT
Organism: Hymenobacter humi; assembly: GCF_042665855.1. Taxonomy (NCBI): domain Bacteria; kingdom Pseudomonadati; phylum Bacteroidota; class Cytophagia; order Cytophagales; family Hymenobacteraceae; genus Hymenobacter; species Hymenobacter humi. Next base: position 49,188 of record NZ_JBHTEK010000006.1, read on the forward strand.
GCCGAACCGATGCCTGCCGGCGCCGCGCCGTGCCTTTTTCCGCTTTTGCCCATGCCCAAGACTCCCGCTTCCTTGTTGCCCGACAACGAATCTGAACGCCTGCGCAGCCTGCGGGCCCACGACGTGTTGCCGACGCTTATCGAGCCCCTGTTCGATGAGTTCGTGGCCCTTACGGCCCAGGTTTTCAGCCTGCCCATCTCCCTCATCGCCGTGGTCGAAGAAGACGAGGTGCTCTACCCCGCCAACCACGGCATGCCCGGCAACGACCGCCAGCCCCGCGTGGAGGCGCTGTGCGCCACGGCCATCGAGAAGGCGCACGCCGTGGTGTACCATGACCTCGCCGTGGAAACCAGCGCCACCCTGCCCCCGAGGCCCTCCAGGCCGCTCTCGACAACGAGCCTGCGCTTTTACGCCGGAGCCCTGCTGCGCCTGCCCGACCAGCGCCCCCTGGGCACACTCTGCGTCATCGACCGCCAGGCCCGCACCTTCAGCGACGCCGAGCGGCAAGTCCTCGACCACCTGGCCGCGCTAGTCAGCCAGGCCATTGCCGTGCGCCTCATCTGCCTGGCGCCCGCTTCGGCCGATGCGGCGCGCTGGGAGCAGCTGCGCGCCCACCTGCAGTCCGAGCTGCGCGAGCTTACTGCCCTGGTGCGCTACCTCTTCACGCGCCACGGCGTCCAGGTTCCGGTGCCGGCCGACCTGCTGGCCCAGGTAGAGCGCCGCCTGGCCGAAATGAGCAGCTTCCTGAGCCAGGAGCAATGCCAGGAACGGGGCTAGAGCAATTCCGGAGTCGGTGTACAGTAGCTCGGACTTTTAGTCCGCGATGCACGTGACGCTTCGGACTCGCGGACTAAAAGTCCGCGCTACTGCCCGGCCGTACACCGATGTCGCCGCACCGCCAGCGCTGGCATACCGGCCGCAGTCGCGGCAAGTCTGGATTAGGCGGCAAACACCAAAGTAAACTTGGTGCCATGGCCGGGCTGGCTCTCCACCGCCACGGTGCCGCCGGCGTTGGTCATGATTTTCTTTACCAGGTACAGGCCCACGCCGGTGCCCTCCACGTCGGCGTGGAACCGCCGGAACAAGCCAAAAGCTGGCCCTGCTGGGCCTCGGTCAGCCCCCGGCCGTTGTCCTGCACGGTCACCACCACGCGGGTGGCGTCGCGGTAGCCGCGCACGCGCACCACCGGGGCGCGGTCGGGGTGGCGGTACTTCAGGGCATTGCTCACCAGGTTGAGCAGTGCCGAGTGCAGGTGCGGGGGCGAAACCCACAGGTGCGGGTCGCCCGCCAGGTCCACGTCCAGCCGCCCGCCCGTGGCCGCCAGCAAGGGCGCCACTTCTTCGCGCACCGCTTCCAGGGCTGCGGCCAGGGCAACCCGTTCGCGGCTACTCGCCGCGTCCTGCCGCGCGGTGCCGAAGTCGGCCAGGCGCTCGAGCGAGGCGCCGAAGCGCGCCACCGAGGCCTGCATCATGGCCATTAGGGGCGCCACCCCGCCCTCCGGGTCCTGGGCGGGCAGCTGGTCGGCCAGGGCGTCGAGCAGGCCCTGCAGGTTGGTGATGGGCGTGCGCAGGTCGTGGGAAGCGGCGTAGAGGAAGGTGTCGAGGCTCGGCGTTGACCAGCGAAAGGTCGGCGTTGGTGCCGAGCAGCTCTTCGTTGGTTACGCTCAGCTCTTCGTTCAGCACGGCCAGGCTCGTTGTACTGCGCGTCGGCGTGGGTCTGCACCCGCTCCTCCAGGCGCTTGCGCGCCGTGATGTCCTCCAGCGTGCTGAAGCCCAGCTCACCGACCTCGTCGGGGATGAGCACGGACGTCACGCGGCACCACAGGTCGGCGCCATCGGCGCGCAGCAGGCGGGTTTCCAGCGTGAAGAACGGCATGCGGTGCTTCCACAAGGCCTGCTGCAGCGCCGCCCAGTCGTCGTGGTGGGCCGGGTGGGAAAACTCGCGGATGCATCGTCCCAGCAGCTCGGCGGGCGAATCCAGGCCGAGCAAAGCGGCCACGGCAGGGTTGGCCTGGCGGATGGTCAGGTCGGGGCCGATGATTTTGTGGCCCAGCGGCGAATGTTCAAACACGGCCTGAAACCGTACCTGGTCGCGGTCGCGCCGCGTCGTGGAGTCCGCCAGCACGCGCGCTTCCTGGCGGGCGGCGTGCAGGGAGCGGACCTCTTCCCGCAGCGCGTGGTTTTCGACAGCCAGCGAGGACTGGTCGGATTCGGAAGCGGGAGGTAATGACATCAGATGCGGAAAGTGAAGCAGAGCAGTATGGTACGCTAACTAAAACGCCTTCCCACTTAATGGCTGCATACGAGGAATAAGGGTTTCGGGAGGGAAAGCTCGTGCGGTGGCTCAACTCGTGACCGGAAAGTCATAAGCAGACTGACGTAAAAGAGCACGGCTGAAAAGAGTGGCCGCATGCTAAAAAAGGCCTTCGGGTCGGGCCAAGGCCGTCTTTGGGATATTATGCGGCTTGCGTTTGCGTCCTGCTTTATCTGGCGCCGCACGACCCGAAAATCAAATTCCCAAACACGCGCTGGGGTTGCGGTGAATCTTCCTTTAACAGCTCAACAACCGCTACCAGCAATTGCGTTGCATAGAGCGGTTTGGGAGCTGCTGTACAGTAGCGCGGACTTTGTAGTCCGCGTCCCCGGCGGAAACCTGAACGATGCCCAAGCGGCGCGGGGACGCGGACTACAAAGTCCGCGCTACTGGGCTGGCTATACTCGGACCCTGAAACTGCCGGGCGGGACGAACAGCCGGCCTTGAGCTAACCGGGCTAGCGCGCTGCCGGTAAGGTTTGCGTGAGGAGCACCAGCTTCTCCTCCAGCTCGCGGGCGGCCAGGGCACACACGGTTTCGATTTTTGCAAACAGCGTGTGGATGCGGGCCATGTTTTCGTCGCTGGCCCAGTCGCCGGTGTCCTTCAGGATGAGCATCACGGCCAGGGCCTGGATGGCTTTGGCGATGTCCTCGTACTGCGGGTCGATGCCCATGGTGGCAAAGGTGGGGATGATGGAATGGGTCGCCATTTTCAGCGCCACCCAGTTGCGCTCGCCTATGCTCTTTTTCATGGTCTGCACCAGCCTGCGGAATCTCCTGCAGGTACAGGCGAATCATTTCGGCCATCCGGGCTTCGCTCTTGGTGATGCGCTTCAGGTAGTCGAAGTTCACGCAGGTAAAGGCCGGGGGCTGGGGGCTGTCCTCCGGCCCGTCGGAGGGGAGCGAGTCGCTGCCCGCCAGCTTCACGTACTTGATGATTTTGCTGTAAAGCAGCTTGTCGTCGATGGGTTTGGAGATGTAGTCGTTCATGCCCACGGCCTTGCATTTGTCCACGTCCACGGTGGTCACGTCGGCCGTGAGGGCAATGATGGGCACCTTCAGCTTGAGCTCCTTCCGGATGTATTCGGTGGCCTCAAAGCCGTTCATCACCGGCATCTGCAGGTCCATCAGCACGATGTCGTAGGCGGTGGTGCGCAGCTTCTCCAGGGCAATTTGCCCGTTGCCGGCCACCTCCATGTCAAAGCCAAAGTCTTCGAGCAGCGTTTTCATCAGCAGCTGGTTCAGGGCAATGTCTTCCACCACCAGCACCTTCACGTTTTTGAAGCCCGCTTCCAGGTCGATGTGCAGGCCCAGGTCGGCGGCGGCTTTTTCGCTGGTTTTCGGAAAGCTCAGAATGAAGCTGAACGTGGAGCCCTCCCCCACCCGGCTGCGCACGTTCACCGTGCCGCCCTGCGGCTCCACTAGGTTCTTCACGATGGCGAGGCCCAGGCCCGTGCCGCCGTACAGGCGGCTGGTGCCGCTGGTGGCTTGCTGGAAATTGTCGAACACGGTGTCCAGCTTCGCCTCTTCGATGCCGATGCCGGTATCCGTCACGGCAAACTCCAGGATGACTTTCTCCTTATCCTGCACCAGCAGGCGCACGCCCACGGTGATTTTGCCCTCGCTGGTAAATTTAACGGCGTTGCTCACCAGGTTCAGAATAATCTGGTGCAGGCGCACGGGGTCGCCCATCAGCACCTCTGGTATGCGGGTGTCGTAGTCCATCACCAGGGCCAGGTTTTTCTCCTGGATTTTGGTTTCGAACAGGTGCACCATGGCCGTCACCGACGCCGAGAGCTTGAAGGGAATCTGCTCGAAGGTCATCTTGCCCGCGTCCACCTTGGCCAGGTCCAGAATGTCGTTGATGAGCACAATCAGTGTGTCGCCGCTCAGCTTGATGGCTGTCAGGTACTCTTTCTGCTTGTCGGTGAGCTCGGTTTTCAGCACCACCTTCGTGAAGCCGATGATGGCGTTCATGGGCGTGCGAATTTCGTGGCTCATGTTGCTCAGAAACTGCTGCTTGGCCTTAACCGCGTCCTCGGCTTTGGCCTGCGCTTCTTCGGCTAGCACGGTGGCCACTCGGCCGCGATTTTGGCTTCGGTGAGCTCGGTGGCAATGCGCTTCTGGTCGGTTACGTCGCGCGCCACCACCACTACGCCCAGCACCTCGCCCTCGTCGTTTTTGTACACCGAGCCGTTGAACAGCACGTCGGTGAGCTTGCCGTCTTTGTGGCGCAGGGTAAGCGGCGAGTCGGCCACGGTGCCCTTGGCAAACACTTCCTGGTACACCTCGCGCGCCATCTGCGGGTCGGTGAAGTACACGAAGAAGTCGGAGCCGCTGAGCTGCTCGCGGTCCAGGCCCGTGATGTTCACGGTGGCCTGGTTCATGTCCGTGATTTTGCCTTCCGGGCTGATGGTCACCAGCGGGTCGCGGCTGGCTTCAATCAGGCCCCGCGCGTAGTTGGCAATGCGCAGCTCCGCCGCCCGCTTCACCTTCTCGTCGTTCTGAAACGCCAGCTCCTTGTTGGCCAGCACCAGCTCGGCGGCGCGCTTCTCCTTCTCGTCGTTCTGGAAAGCCAGCTCAATATTGGCAATGCCGAGCTCGGCTGCGCGCTTCTCTTTCTCGTCGTTCTGGAACGCCAGCTCCGTGTTGGCAATGCTCAGCTCCTCGGCCCGTTTCTCCTTCTCGTTGTTCTGAAACGCCAGCTCTTCGTTGGCGATGCTCAGCTCCTGCGCCCGCTTTTCCTTTTCGTCGTTCTGGAACGCCAGCTCCTTGTTGGCGATGCTCAGCTCGGCCGCGCGCTTTTCCTTTTCATCGTTTTGAAAGGCCAGCTCCGTATTCGCGATGCTCAATTCCTGGGCGCGCTTCTCCTTCTCATCGTTCTGAAAAGCAAGCTCGGTGTTGGCGATGCTCAGCTCCTGGGCGCGCTTCTCTTTCTCGTCATTCTGGAAGGCCAGCTCTTCGTTGGCCACACTCAGCTCTTGGGCGCGCTTTTCCTTTTCGTCGTTTTGGAAGGCGAGCTCCTCGTTGGCAATGCTGAGCTCATCGGCCCGCTTTTCCTTTTCGTGGTGCTGGAAGGCGAGTTCCTTGTTGGCTATTCCCAGCTCGGTGGCCCACTTCTTCTCCGCGATTTCGCGGGCCACGATGACGGCGCCCAGCAGCTCGCCGTCGTCGCCTTTGTACACCGAGCCGTCGAAAAGCACCTCCGTGAGGGTGCCGTTGGTGTGGCGCAGCGAGAAGGGCACGTTGCTCACGGCCCCGCTGGCTACCACCTCCTGGTACACTTTCCGCACCAGCTCCGGCTCGGTGAAGTAGTGAAAGAAGTCAGAGCCCATCAGGGTTTCGCGGCCGACGCCCGTGATTTTCACCGCGGCCTCATTCGTGTCGATGATGCGGCCCTGCAGGCTCACCGTCACCAACAAATCCTGGCTGGCTTCTATCAGGCGCCGGTATCGCTTTTCGCTTTCCTTCATGGGGTGGGCCGTAGCGGCCCTACTTAAGGGTATTTGCCGGCGGACCTCGGGGCCCACCGCAGGAAACCCAGCCAATTCACCTGGAAAAGACTGGTAGAACATGGTTAAACACAATCTAAGTCAGAGCCGTCTGCTGGCTATAAAACTGATTTACAGCGAAAGTACGTCCTTATAACTCCCAAGAAATGTTCTATTAGTAGCGAGTGTAGTGAGGGCTTTGACCACCAAGCCCTTAGGTCGGCTATTAAACCGGAAGCAGCAATTTCGTGGCCTCTCTGCTTCGGGCCCAGGCCCGGCCGTGGCTCGTTTCTCCTACCCTTCCCAACCGTTGTGCTGAGCCGACTTCCTGGCTTATGCCGGATTTCAATGCCGGCGTTATACTTTCTTCTTTCGCACTACTTCCAATTTCTCCATTCCGCTTGCCTGGAGCTAAGGGCCGGCCCTTAGAACTTGAATCCGGTTCAGCCAAACGGCGGGGGCTATTGCCGAACTCGCTTTAACTCTTTTTGTATTAAGCAAATGCCTGTGAGTTAGCGAGATATGTTGCAGGCGCTGGTCCGCAATTGCCTCTCCTCCAACCTGTGGGCTTCCGCATTTGGCATGAACGCACTATAATCCTGAGCTGGCCTTAAAACAGCAGCACGTCCTGCTAAGCCAGAAGCTCGGCAGGACGTGCTGCGTAGTTGAGCCACCTTACTGGGCCGCCGGATACCAGTTGCGCAGGCGCACGTCGATTTTCTTGTTGGCCGCGTTCACGGTTTTTTGAAGCCGTCCACGTCGCTCAGGCCGTTCTGGCCGCGGTAGTGGTACGGGTACACGATGCCCGGCTTGAAGGCCAAGACGCCCTGCGCGGCCTGGTTCACGTCCATGGTGTAGGGCAGGTTCATGCACACAAACGCCACGTCGATGCCCTTGAGGGCGCGCATTTCGGGGATGTCTTCGGTGTCGCCGGACAGGTACACGTTTTTGCCGCCCAGGCCCAGCACGTAGCCGTTGCCTCGGCCTTTGGTATGGGGTGCGTCGGCCGCTTCGGGCAGGTTGTACATCGGAATGGCCGACACGCTCAGGCCCAGCGTGTCGAGCCGCTGGCCGTTATTGAGGATGCGGACCTGCGGTTTGTATTCGGCGGGCAGCTTCTCGGCCACCGCTTTCGGCACCACCATCAGCGCCTTGCCGAGGGAGAGGCCCGCCAGCGTCTTGGGGTCCAGATGGTCGCCGTGAATGTCGGTGATGAGGATAATATCGGGGGCGGCCAGCCCGGCATAGGCGGCAGCGCCGCCGTAGGGTCCACGTAAATAGTCTTGCCGTTCCAGGTAAACACCACGCTGCCGTGCGTGATGGGCTGCACCGTGAGCGGACCTTTTTTGGTCGTAATCTGGTCGGCGGTAGCGCGCGGCGTGGTGGCCGCAGGGGTGGCCGTTTGGGCCGGCGCCTGAATCGCAAAAGCAGCCAGAGCAGCTGTGAAGAGGAAGGTGGATTTCATCAGTTTTCTGCTTGTTGAATTAAGGGTGATTATCGGATTGTTTCCGTAGCAGCGCCCCGTCGAAGTAGCCGCCACGAAAACCGGCACCATAACATGGTCACCCCGCACATGTTCAGGCCAGCTAGCAGCCCGGAGCCTGGAGCCTGGCGCTTAAGCGTCTGTTCCGGCTCGGCCAGCGTCTTCGGTGACCGCCGACTGCTGCCAGGCACCCCACGAGTGTTCTGTGAACGAACTGTCCCGACGGACTACTTTGCCTCATGCTCCGTTCGCTTAAAGAAACGGAAGCCCAGTCACTGCATCACCTTTTCAGCGCAGCATTAAGACTTTCCGCCCTGGGCTATAAAGCCACCAACCACTTCAAATCGCAGCTCCAAACCACCTCCCGATTGTGTCCGGCTCAGCTGCACCACCTCAGGATACCACACTGTTCTGTTCAGCCCAACTAGACAACCACACAGAATACCAGGATTTTGATTACGCACCTTAATCGGGTCCCCTAGTCTTGTCGTAGTGCGTATACCCTACTTGGTTCACTTCTCCTGAAACCAAACGCAATGGCTGCTCCTACTAGGGTGTGTGGACAATCGCCGACCTTTGGGTGGTGCGACGCTATGAACTCAAAGATGCCGATTGGGCGCGATTAGCGCCCCTGTTGCCGGGCAAAGCCGGCGATGCCGGCCGCTCGGCGGCAGACAACCGCTTGTTTTTAAACGCCGTGCTCTGGATTGCCCGCAGCGGCGCGCCGTGGCGCGATTTGCCCGAGCGGTTCGGGCCGTGGAACTCCACGTACCGCCGCTTCCGCCGCTGGGCGCAGAAAGGCGTCTGGCAACGCGTATTCGAGGCCGTACAAGACCCGGACCTGGACTGGGCCATGCTCGATTCCACCAGCGTGCGGGCCCACCAGCACGCCGCGGGGCAAAAAAGCAGTGCCCTAGCCGAAGCGCTGGGCCGTTCGCGCGGCGGGTTCACCAGCAAGCTCCACGTCGTCGTAGACGCGCTGGGCAACCCGCTGCGCTTGCGGTTGACGCCTGGACAGCAGGCCGATTGCACCGTGGCCGCGGACTTGCTGGCCGGATTGGCGGTGGGGGCCGTGCTGGCCGACAAGGCCTACGACACCGATGCCCTCGTGGCCGGCTGCGCCCAAACCGGCGCGGCCCTCGTCGTGCCCAGCAAGCGCAGCCGGCGCGTGGCGCGGGTGCTGGACCGCAACCTCTACGCTGACCGCAACAAAGTCGAGCGCTTCTTCAACCGCCTCAAGCAGTACCGACGCCTGGCCACGCGCTATGAAAAAACGGGCGCCTCCTTTCTCGCTTTCGCGCATTGCGCCGCTACTCTCGTCTGGTTGCTCTAATTGTCCACACACCCTAGCCCAACCCCGCCGCGTCATCGCCGCGACATCGTCGTCATCGGCGCCTCTTCCGGGGTGTGACGGCCCTGCTGGCGCTGGTCAAAACCCTGCCGGCCGATTTTCCTGCCCCGGTCTTCATCGTGCAGCACGTTGGGGCGGATTCGCCGAGCATCCTGCCCCAGCTGCTCGGCTCGGCCTCGGCCCTGGAAGCCCGGCACCCGCAAAACGGCGAAATCGTGAGGCCCGGCGCGATTTACGTGGCCCCGCCCGACCATCACCTGCTGCTCGAGGGCAACCAGGTGCTGGTGACGCGGGGCCCGAAGGAAAACCGGTTTCGGCCGTCCATCGACGCGCTATTCCGCTCGGCGGCCTACACCTACGGGCCCCGCGTGATTGGCGTGGTGCTCACCGGCTACCTCGACGACGGCACCTCCGGGCTCTGGAGCGTGCAGCGCATGGGCGGGCTCACCATCGTGCAGGACCCCCACGACGCTGAGCAGCCGGCCATGCCCACCAATGCCCTGGAATTCGTGACTGCCGACCACGTGGTGCCCCTGGCGGAGCTCGGCGGCCTGTTGGTGCGCCTCACCACGCAGCGGGCGCCCGCCAGGCCGCGCCTGCCCGCCGCCCAGCTCAACCTGCTCAAAATTGAGCTAACCATTGCCAAGCAGGGCGGGGGCTTCGAGCTCGGTATTATCGACAAGGGCCTGCTCACCCCTTAACCTGCCCGGATTGCCACGGCGCGCTCACGCAGCTGCTCGAAGGCAAGCTGATTCGCTACCGCTGCCACACGGGCCACGCCTACACTGTGAGCTCCCTGCTAGGCGAAGTCACCGCCTCCGTCGAAAGCCTGCTCTACCAGTCCATGCGGGGCCTGGAAGAAACCAAAATACTGCTCGGCAACCTCGGCCAGCATTTTGCCGACGCCCAGCAACCAGGAGTAGCGGCGCTCTTTTTCCGTAAGGCCGAAGAAAGCGGCCATCGGGCCAGCATAGTGCACCACTCCATCCTCCAACAGGAAGCCCTCAGCGGGGACCTGCAGTTTCAGAAAAGAAGCTGCCGCACCCGGCAAAAGAAACTGCCGCACCTGGCCGCGTAAAGTAGGCTATGAGCACCCAGAGTGGTGGGATAATGGGCGAGACGGCTGACGGCGGCCTAGATTAGCGTTAAAACACTGTATTTCAGCTTGTTGCTTTCTAAGTTGCGGATTATTTTCAGCCATGCATGCGTCCCTGTCCCGTTGGCTGAGTCAACAACCCGCCGGGGCGGCTACCGCGGCGGGCCGTCAGCGGCTGCTCACCCGGGGCCTGGACCTGGTGCACGGCACCGCGCTGGCGCCTAAACCATACGAACGGTTCCTGCTCGACCAGTTCGTGCGCGGCAACCTGACCATCGACCAGGCGCTCGCGCATCTGGAGGCGCAGGAATACGAGTAGCCGCGCGTCAGGCAGGAAGCCGGGCGCCACCCACGTGGGCCGCGGCCTTCTGCCCGACCCGACCGGGCCGTTTCCGCTCGTTAAACGCGTACCTTCCCCGGAATTCAGTTAGCCCGCCGTTTAAGTGCCTGTTGCCGTGTCGATTCCCGACCCTTCCTTTCCCGGCCTGTCACAGCCTGCCGCCGACGCGGCGGCGCACCGCCAACGGCTGCACGCGTTGGTGCAGGATGCGCCGGCCTGTTTGGCTAGCCTGTCCGGGCCCAGCCACGTCGTCACGGTGAGCAACCCGCTGTTCCGGCAGCTGTTCGGCGAACGGACCCTGGCGGGCCTGGCTTTGCGCGACGCCCTTCCGGAATTGCGGGACCAGTCGTTTTTCGCCCTGCTCGACCGCGTGTACGCCACCGGCACCATTTGCCACGGCCCCGGGGAAGTCGTCTTCCGCGACGCCACCCGCCCCGACCCGCGCGGGCCGGTGCATTTTACCTTCATTGCACAGTCCCTGCGCGACACCCGGACGGGGAAATCACGGGCCTGCTGCTGTTTGCCTACAACGTGAGCGAACACGTGCGGGCCCGCCAGCCGGCCGACGACGCCGGTGACCGGCCCGCCGCGACCGCCCAGCAGCTGGCGGTGGCCAACGAGGCGCTGGCCACCAGCAACGAGGAGCTGTCCGTGACCAACGCGGAGCTGGACGCCACCATCGACCAGCTCACCGACAGCAACCGGCACCTGGCCCGGGCCAACGCGGACCTGAAAGCGGCCAACGCCGAAATCCGGGCCCATGCCGCCGAGCTGCACCTCAGCCAGCAGGCCCTGCGCCAGCTCAACCGGCAACTGGAAACCCGCGTGCGGGAACGCACCGGCCAGCTGCAGGCCGCCCTGCGCGAGGCCGAGCAGCAGCGCGCCACCATCGCCGCCGTCTTCGACCAGACGCCCGCCGCCGTGTGCCTCTTGCGCGGCCCCGAGCTGCGCATGGAATACGTCAACCATAGTTACCAGGCCCTCTACCCCGGCCGGGCGCTGCGGGGCCGTCCGCTGGCCGAGGCCCTGCCCGAAACCGATACGCAGGGCTTCCTCGCGCTGCTGCACCAGGTCTACGCCACTGGCCTGCCCTACCACGGCCAGGAAATGCCCCTGGTCGACGAGGGCCCCCACGGCCCGCGCACGCGGTTTTTCGATTTCACCTACCAGGCCTTCCGCGAACAGGGCGCCGTGGTGGGCGTGGCCGTGTGCGCCTTCGACGTGAGCGAGCAGGTGCGGGTGCGCGAGCAGGTGGCCGTGGCCATTTTCCGGGGCCCGCGCTACGTCATCGAGCCTGGCCAACCCCGCCGTGTGTGCCATTTGGGGCCGCACGGCCGAGCAGGTGCTGGGCAAGCCGCTTTTTGAGGCCCTGCCGGAGGCGGCCGGCCAGGGCTTTGAGGAATTGCTCAACGGCGTACTGGCCACGGGCGTCCCGTACGTAGCCAATGAGCTGCCCTCCACGCTCGACCGGGCCGGGCATCGCGACACCGTGTACTGGAACTTTGTGTACCAGCCCCTGCCCGACGCCGACGGCCGAATCACGGGCATCACGGTGGTGGCCACCGACGTGAGCGAGCAGGTGCGGGCCCGCCAGGTGCTCGAAAAACTCGGGCAGGAGCTGGCCACCGCCTACGCCACCCTGCGGGTTGCCCACGTCGATACGGAGCTGGCCAACGCGGCCCTGTGCGAGAGCAACACCCACCTGATGCGCACCAACGCCGACCTCGACAGCTTCGTCTACGCCGCCAGCCACGACCTGAAACTGCCCGTGCTCAACCTGGCCGGCCTCTTCGACGAGCCTGCGGCGCGGCGTCACCTTCACCGACCCGGCCGAAGAAGGCCTCCTGGTGCCCCTGATTGAGCAGACCCTACGCCAGCTCACTGCCACCCTCGACGACCTCTCGGCGCTCGGGCAGATGCAAGGAGCCGCGCTGGACCAGGCCGAGGCCCTGGACCTGGAGGAATTGGTGGCCGACGTGCTGCAGGTGCTTGAACCCCAGCAGCGTGCGGCCCGCGCCCGCGTAACCGTCGACGTCGCGGCCCGGCCCGTGGTGTCGTACCCGCGCGCCGGCCTGCGCACCATCGTGCTCAATTTGCTCAGCAACGCGTTTAAGTACGCCGACCCGGCCCGGCCGGGCCGGGTGCACGTTTCGCTTTGGCTCGACGCCGGCCAGCCGGTGCTGTGGGTGAAAGACAACGGCCTGGGCTTCGACGCCGCGGCCCACGGCCCCGACCTGTTTCAGCTCTTCCGCCGCTTCCACAACCACGTTGATGGCACGGGAGTGGGCCTCTACCTCGTCAACCGGCTGGTGCAGGCCACCGGCGGCCACATCGAAGTGGACAGCCGCGTAGGCGAAGGGGCCACGTTTCGCGTCTACCTCGGGCTGAGGTAGGCGCAGTAGATAGGGAGTTACTCGAACCATTGGTCGCTTAGTTGAGCCAAACGGTGGTGGCTGCGGAGCCCAATGGGCCACTCAGATAAGGACTGCTCGCTCTTCAACCCGGGTAAAAAGCCCGTTGAGCTGACTTTCTCGCGAGATTCGGCTCGCAGGAACCAGCCGCGTTGGAGTTCCGTCGCCGAGCGATGTGCTGGTAGGCGCTCACTGGGTTGGCTGGCCGAGAATGCGGCTACAACTCATAACCTTGTCCTTCCCGGTTAGAGGTAGCACGAACCTGAATTTATAATAGCTCAAAGAGCTGGTCGGAGGCACCTCTGTCCTACCCTCGGCAGAAGAACAAGGGAGCATTTTGCTTAGGGAATACTCGTTTTCGAGGTATTTGCACTACCTATCCTGCAGCTCGGGCCTCAGTACCAGAAGCGCTGGCTGGCACTGGGTTGCATTAGCGTCAAGTACGGTTTCTCCGTCAAGATAAGATTTTGGGCACTGCACCGGGGGAGGACCACTTTCCATTGGCGGGCTTAGGACAGGCAAGCCTTTCAGGGCCCGGGGCGGGTAGACCGCGCTCGAGTTCGCAGAAACAATTCGCGTCCCAATCGCTGCTTAAACATCGATGAAAGTCTCCCTATTTCCTGATGTAAATCATGTGCTTCCTGCGTCCGCGCTCCTATTTTTAACCTGGTTGTCAGGGGGCTGGCTAGGAGTTGGTAAGTAGCCGCGTTAGCGCCCTCATAGCATCCTGTTAATTCTGAATGGCCATGAAAAAAGCGCAGCATCAATCAAAGTCTAAGCTGGCCAAAGGCCTGCCGGTCGACCTGGGTGAACTCGATAAAAAGTACGCCAGGGCAATCAGCCAGCCGATGGTCAACGGGGTCGGTCCGCTCATGCAAACTATTGTCAGGCTGCTGGGAAATGACAGCAGCAAGCAAGTCCGTCAGGCCGGAAAATCCGTCCTGCGCTTGCTGGCAAAAAGCTCCCGGCCGCTGCTGAATACACTTTCATTTCAAACGCTGCTACCCGGCGGCGCACCGGCAGCCTTCCGGGCACGGGGAGCCGCCGCTGGCGACATCGCCCCGGCCAGGAACTTCTGAATGCTCATGTCCGCCCCTGCCTATCCTTCCCCCTTGGTGTCGCCCCCACCGGCTGCCGCGCCCGCGGCGCCGGCGCCGGTACCCGCAGTGGCCGGGACCCCGGCCGGACCGGCGCCCCGCCAACCGCGCCGGAAAGGGTGGTGGCTGGTGCTGGGCCTGCTGGTGGCCGCCGGCGCAGGCGTCTATTTTTGGCTGCGCCCGCAAGCGGCCGCCTGGGCCTGGTACACCACGCCAGTAGCCGTGGCGCCGCTGGAAAGAAGCGTCACGGCCACCGGGCCGCTTACGGCCGTGCGCACCGTCGCGGTCGGCACGCAGGTATCGGGGGTGATTTCGGCCATCTACGCCGATTTCAATTCGCCGGTGCGAAAAGGCCAGATAGTGGCCGAGCTGGACAAGACCATCCTGCGTGCGGCGCTGGGCGACGCTAGCGCCAACCTGGAAAAAGCCAGGGTGCTAACGCTGCAGACCCAGCGCGATTTTGTTCGGGCCCAAGCACTGTACGCCAAAAGCTTTATCGCCCGCACCGAATACGAATTGGCCCGAAATGCCTACCAGACCGCCGTGGCCAGCCAGCATTCGGCGCAAACCCAGCAGGACCGGGCCCGCATCAACCTGGGCTACGCCACCATCACGGCTCCCATTACGGGCGTAGTGGTCAACCGGCAGGTGGACGTGGGCCAGACGGTGGCCGCGAGCTTCAACACGCCCACGCTGTTCACCATAGCCACCGACCTGAGCCAGATGCAGGTAGAAGCCGCCGTGGACGAGGCGGATATCGGGCAGGTGAAAGTGGGGCAGCCGGCCAGCTTCACGGTCGATGCCTACCCGGGCCGCACGTTCCGGGGCGAGGTGCGGCAGGTGCGGCTGCAACCCACTATCCTGCAGAGCGTGGTGACCTATACGGTCATTATTGCGGTGCCCAACGCCGACCGGGCCCTGCTACCCGGCATGACGGCCAACCTGACCATTGCCACGGCCCGCTACCCGGCGGCGCCCACAGTGCCGGCCGGGGCCCTCAGCTTCACGCCCCCGGCGGAGTACTTCAGCAAGACCGGCCAGCCGGCACCAGTGCGCCAAACCCGGACCAGGGGCGGGGCCACCGTGTGGGTGGTAGAAGGCAAAGAACTTCGGCCGGTGCAGGTGCGCTTGGGGGCTTCCGATGGCTTGCGAACGCAGGTGCAGGGCCCCTTGCGCGCCGGGCGCCTGGTGGCCACCGGCCAGGACCGCGGCACACCCAAGCCAAATTCGGGTAGCCTGCTGCCGGCATTTTCGGGGGTGGGCCCGGTGGCCGGCGCGGTCCGGGAATGTAAATCAGCCCAACTTCAGCCCAAGCTCATGCCGACCACCGCGCCCTTTGTCCAGCCCGACCTGCTCGCGGCAGAGCAGCCCAAGGGGCCTGCCTCCGGCAGCTCATCAGCTCCCCGGGGCGTACGCCCGCTGCTGTCATTGCGCGGCATCACCAAAATCTACCAGACCGGCGACGTGGTGGTGCGCGCCCTGCGCGGGGTCGACCTAGACATGCCTCCCGGCCGCCTGCTGGCCATCATGGGTGCCAGCGGCTCGGGCAAAAGCACGCTCATGAACATCCTCGGCTGCCTGGATGTGCCCACCAGCGGGCAGTACTGGCTCCAGGGGCAGGACGTAGGCCAGTTGAGCCGCGACGAGCTGGCCAGCCTGCGCAACCGCCAGCTCGGCTTTGTGTTCCAGGGCTATAACCTGCTGCCCGGCACCTCAGCTTACGACAACGTGGAGCTGCCCCTGCTCTACGCCGGCAGCATGGCCGTGCCCGAGCGGCGGGAGCGGGTGCGGGCCGCACTGGCCGCTGTGGGGCTGGCGGGCCGGGAGGCGGCGCTGCCGCATCAGCTCTCAGGCGGGCAGCAGCAGCGCGTGGCCATTGCCCGCGCCCTCATCAACGACCCGGTGCTGATTCTGGCCGATGAGCCCACCGGCAACCTCGACACGCGCACCAGCGTGGAGGTAATGGCCATTTTGCAGCGCCTAAACTCCGAGCGCGGCATTACGGTGGTGCTCGTGACCCACGAAAAAGACATCGCCGCTTTTGCCGACCGCATCATCATTTTCCGCGACGGCCGGATTGTGAGCGATGCGCCGGTACCCGATAAACACAGCGCGGCCGAGGTGCTGGCCCGCCTGCCCCCGGTGGAATCTTAGTATTTATCCGAAAACCGCAGAACCTCACCCCCGCACCTCTCATTAGGGAAAGGGGAGCCTGAAAATTGTAGCGCGGACTCTGCAGTCCGCGTCCCCGTCGGAAACCTGGGCGATACCCGAATGGCGCGGGGACGCGGACTACAGAGTCCGCGCTACTCTAAGCCCGATTCCGGTGCCCCCTCTCCCAAAGGAGAGGGGGTCAGGGGTGAGGTTGCTTCGACCCCGCTCAGCATGACGGCCTTTTTGCGGGAATAACATTCTGCGGATAGCCATTTAACATTACAGCCCCGTTGCCATGCGCCTGCTTGACCTGTTGAAAATCACCGCCCGCTCGCTGCGCAAAAACAAGCTGCGCTCGTTTCTGACCACGCTCGGCGTCATCATCGGGGTGGGCGCGGTCATTGCCATGCTGGCCATCGGCAACGGTACCCGGCAGAGCATTCAGCAGCAGATTTCTAATCTGGGCACCAACGTCATTACTATCACGCCCGACGCCTTTGCCCAGGGCGGGGTGCGGCAGGAAGCCGGCTCCATTGCCACCCTTACCCAGGCCGATGCCGACGCACTGGCCACCGCCGGGCCAGCTGTGCGCTACGTCTCGCCGGCTGTGCGGGCCACGGTGCAGGCCCTGGCCGCGGGCCGCAACTGGCGCACCAACGTCTTCGGCGCGTATCCGGTGTACTTTGAGATTCGGGCCCTGGCCTTGCAGGGGGCACCCGCTACACCACCCGCGACGAGCGGGTGGCCGCCAAGGTCTGCGTGGTGGGGGCCACGGTGGCGCGGTCACTGTTTGGTACCACCAACGTGGTGGGCCAACACCTGCGCCTGGGGCGCATTCCCTTTCTCATTATTGGCGTGCTGGCCGAGCGGGGCCAGAGCAGCACGGGGCAAGACCAGGACGACCTGATTCTGGCCCCCTTGCCACGGTGCAGAAGCGGATACTCGCGGGCACGTTCATCCGGCAGGTGTTTGCCTCGGCCCAAACAGAGGCCCGCATTCCCGAAGCCGTGGCCAGCATCAGCGCGCTGCTGCGCCAGCGCCACCGCCTGGCGCCGGGCACGGCCGACGACTTCACGGTGCGCACCCAGGCCGACATCGGGGCCACGGCCACCACCACCAGCCGCTCGCTGACGGCGCTGCTGGCCAGCGTGGCCAGCATTTCGCTGCTGGTGGGCGGCATCGGCATCATGAACATCATGCTGGTATCGGTGACGGAGCGCACCCGCGAAATCGGCATCCGGCTGGCCATCGGGGCCCGGAGCCGCGACGTGCTGCGGCAGTTCCTGCTCGAAGCCGTGGTGCTGAGCGTCGCCGGCGGCCTGCTGGGCATCGCGCTGGGCCTGGCGCTGGCTCAGGTGGCGGGCCGGGCGCTGCACCTGGCCACTACCGTTTCGGTGGCTTCGGTAGCCCTGGCCTTTCTGTTCAGCTCGGTGGTGGGTGTTTTCTTCGGCTGGTACCCCGCCCGCAAGGCCGCGCGGCTCAACCCCATCGAGGCCCTGCACTACGAATAGCCGCCCGGGCCCTGCTAGCGCTTTGAGCTCTTTGCAGCTGCTCAGTTGCTTGTTCCATATAATTACGCTGCGGCGACTGCACCAGGCCGATGCGGGCTTCTTTCCTCCCCGGCTATGCTCCTCAACAAGTCTTTCCCCATCGGTTACATTTTCAAGCACATCCGGGCCGATGTGGTGCGAGTGCTGCTGATTTCCATCTTTTTTCATCTGCTGAAGCTGGCACTGGGTGCCTATCTGCCCTTAATTCCCTTGCAGCTGCCCGCTATCCTGGGGAGTTTGATTTCGCTGCTGCTCGCCTTTAAAACCAGTCAGTCCTACGACCGGTGGTGGGAGGCCCGCAAAATCTGGGGAGCCATCGTCAACGACTCGCGCACGCTGGTGCTACAGGCGCGCACTTTTCTGCCCGATGCCTACCGGCAGCAGGCAGGGCCCGGCGCGCCGCTGCCGGCGCTGGCATATCGGCAGATGGCCTGGTGCTACTGCCTGGGCCAACGCCTGCGCGGGCTCGACCCCATGGCCGGACTGGGGGCCTACCTTACGCCGCCCGAGCACGCCAGCATCTTGCCGCAGGCGCACAAGCCACTGGCCCTCCTGACCCTGCACGCCGACCAGCTCCGCGACCTCTACCAGCAGGGGGCCCTCAATGCCTACCAGCAGGTGCAGCTCGATGCCACGCTGACGCGCCTGGCCGATGCGATGGGGCAGGCCGAGCGCATCAAAACCACGGTCTTTCCCGTGAGCTACCGGCTGTTGGTGTACAGCTTTATCTACTTGTTTCTGATGACCCTCTCGCTGGGGCTGGTCAAAACCATCGGGCTCTGGGAAGTTCCGGTGCTGCTCACCATGTCTTCCTCGTTTTTCCTGCTGGAGCGCACCGCCCGCTACCTCCAGGACCCCTTCAGCAACAAGCCCACCGATACGCCGGTCACGAGCCTGGCCCGCACCGTGGAAGTTAACCTGCGGCAATTACTGGGCGAACCCGCGCCGGTAATGCCAGCCGTGCCCGAGACCTTCTACCGGATGTGAACGGGGTTCAGCCAGTTGAAAGGTGCAGGCTCTGCTCACCAGCCTGACACTGGCGTCGTAGGCCGTAATGTTGACGTCGCCGGTTAGTTAAAGGACCGTCTCGTTGCAGTTGTGAATGACGCCTCACAGCTGCCGCGCTATCCAGAGAAACCTGTAAATGGCCAAATGCGAGTACACTAATCGCTGTGCTTGGAATAGCAATACGGGCTTGTTCCTGCGCGAAGAAGGCCTTCCCGGCGCGGGCCACTAGTTGAGGCAACAACTCCGCTGTGCTTCTAAGCCTGAGCCGGACAGGGGCCAATCCTAGAGCAAACGAGCACAGTCTCGAGAACAACACCGGTACAAAAAGGTAAGCTGGCATGGCGCAGTATGATGGGCTTATTTGCATAATAGCGATAAATAGTGTAAATTATAATGTGAAAGTTGCCCTGTTTACCTTTCTGTTGGGCTTGGTAGCCTGCGGGGACCCAGGGAATGGGCCCGCGCCGGCGCCGCCGGTGACTCCGGAGGCGCATACGCACACGCTCGAGTTGAGCTATTGGCTGGCCTCCTACGGCGACGCCTCACAGTTGCCGGCCACGGCGCCGCTCATTACCGTCGTGCTGCGCCCGGTGCTGCCAGGCCCGAGCGGGTTTGCGAATTACCAGCCCGAGCAAACCCTGCTCCGGCTACAGGATGTGTCCACGGACGTGAAGAAGGTCAAGCTACCCGACCTGACTACGTATGCCCCGGGCCAGACCACCTTGCTGCTGGCGACGGTGACCGTGCCGGCGGTCCCGGGCATGGGCCCCGGGTTGGGGTACTACGTGTAGGGCCACTACACTGTCGATGGGGTGTATGACATCAAACGGGCGGTCTTCTACGATGCCTTTTACGCCGACAACATGGAAACGCCACTGTCCTTCACCACCGAGTACAGGCTCCGGCATTGACGTCCGCTTTTTGACTTTCCTCCCCTATCCCGGCCACGCATGTTCCAGCTGCTTCTCCATTGGGCCCTGTTGCGTGGGGCGGCCGTCCGGGCGCGGGCGCCGGACGAGTAAGATACCCGGGCGGCATCCAGCGCCCAAGCTTTCGACTGCAGGACGGTAGCAGCGGCGGCCACCAATGCGGCGGGCAAGGGGCGCCTGGCGGCCCGCTTCACCTGGGGAGTACGACACTCTCTAGCGCCGTTCCGGCTGCTGCGTACGGGGCCCGGACAGTGCTTCCCGATCCGTCGAACCCTGCCGGGAAGGTGGGCGCCAGACGCCCCGCACCCTCCACCAAGCCCCTAGGGCTCTTGGCTTTTCCATTCTTTATATCCCAACTATTTATGCGCTATCACCATGAAAAACCTATTTATCTGCCTCCTGTTCCTGGCCGGCGGCATGCTGGTGCTGCCGCCCCGTGGGCTGGCCCAACCCGGCCGGCTCGGGCCGCTTTCCCCGCCCAGCGCCGGGAGCGGCCTGCGGCCGCGTCCCGGGGCCTGCTGCCGGGAACGCCGGAATGGCATGCTCTGCGGACAGCCGCGGGACGGCCCGCGCCGGCAAACCACCGGGCAGCCCAGCGGGCGAGTGGGCCCCTGGCCGCCCCGGCCGGGGCCGTTCAACCACTCACTGCCTCGGATGAATCGCTCACCGAGCAGTGGGTGGCCCGCTACAGCAGCGCGTCCAACTATTTTGAAAGCGCGACGGCCCTGGCCGTGGACGCAGCCGGCAACGTGTACGTCACGGGCTATATCTATTACCCCCACGTCAACAGCGCGGACTATGTCACCATCAAGTACTCGCCCACCGGCCAGGAATTGTGGAGGACCAGCTACAGCGAATCCGGCGCTTTCGGCTCCGAAGCGTATGCCCTGGCCCTGGCCGTGGACGCGACCGGCAACGTGTACGTAACGGGCACTGCGGATACCGGCGACCGGGCCAACGCCCACTATGCCACCATTAAGTACTCGCCTACCGGCCAGCAGTTGTGGGTTGCAAGCTACAACGGGCCCGGCAGTGGCAGCGATTACGCCGCGGCGCTCGCCGTGGACCCGGCGGGCAACGTGTACGTCACCGGCGCTTCTGCTGGCAGCAGCAACAACACGGACTACGCAACCCTCAAATACTCGCCCAGTGGCCAGGAACTGTGGGTGGCCCGCTACAACGGGCCCGCGAATGGGTACGATTATGCCACCGCCCTGGCCCTGGACGCGGCGGGCAACGTACACGTGACCGGCGCGTCCGTGGGAAGCAACGGCACCTCCGATTACGCCACGGTCAAGTACGCCCCCACCGGCGAGCAACTGTGGTCCGCCCGCTACGAAGACTCGGAATTCGGCTCCGCTTTTGACGTTGCCACGGCCCTGGCCGTGGACGCGGGCGGCAACGTGTACGTCGCGGGCTATTCTTCCGGTGGTTACGCCCTGGTGAAGTACAAGCCTACCGGCGAGGGCATTTGGTCGGGCAACTACACCGGACCAACCAACCAAGGGGCTGGCCCAACGCCCTGGCCCTGGACGCGGCGGGCAACGTGTACGTGACGGGCACGGCGGCCTCGGGCGCTCCTTGGGATTATGACGTCATTTCCGCGGACTATGAAACCTTCAAGTACTCGGCTAACGGCGAGCGGCTGTGGCAGGCGCGCTACAACGGTCCCGCAAACCTCTTTGATGTTGCCCAGGCCCTGGCCGTGGACGCCAGCGGCAACGTGTACGTGACGGGCGTGTCCGACAGCGGCAACGGCACCACCGACTACGCCACGGTCCAGTACTCGCCCACCGGCCAGCAACTGTGGGTGGTCCGTTACGACGGGCCCGCCAACCAGGCGGACCGGGCCATGGCCCTGGCGGTGGACGCGGCCGGCAACGTGTACGTAACGGGCGCGTCCGTGGGCAGCAGCGGTACCTCCGACTTTGCGACCATCAAATATGGCAAGTCGGTTTCCGAACCCCCGCCGGCCTGTGACCGCACGGTGAACCAGCCCGTGGCCGCCGCCGACCGCCTGAGCGGGGCGCGGGCCCGCGGACGTTTACGGCGGCCCGGCTGCTGGCCAACGACCGGGACCCCTGGGCCGGCCGCTGCAGGTGGCCAGCGTGGGGGAGCCCAGCGCGGGCTCGCTGGTGCGCAACCCCGACGGCAGCTTCACCTACACCCCTGGGCCGGGTATGTGGGCCCGGCCACCTTCACCTACCTGGTGCAGGAAGCGGGGCCCGTGCTGGCCTCGGCGGTCACCGGCCACTATTACGAGTTTGTGAGTGCCCCAGGCATCTGCTGGGCCGAGGCCCAGGCTGCGGCCGCGGCCCGGCGCTACCAGGGCATGGCCGGCTACTTGGCAACCATCACGTTGGAAAGTGAAAAAACTTTCTGCTGGGCCGGGCGCCGGGCCAATACTGGTTCGGGGCGGCCGATGATGAAGTCGAAGGCGAGTGGCGCTGGAAAGCCGGTCCGGAGGCAGGCCAGGTGTTCTGGCGCGGCACCGCCAGCGGCGTTAGCCCAGGCTACAGCAACTGGCAACCGGGCCAGCCCGACGACTACACAAACGAGTGGCGCCGCCAGGGGAGGACTTCGGCGCGCTCTACGGCAGCTCGGGGTGGTGGAACGACCAGGGGAATTGTGGTGAGGGCAACTCCATCGATGGCTACGTGGTCGAGTACGGCGGGCTCGAAGCCTGCGTGCCGATGCTGTACGCCACCGGCACGGTCACCCTCACGGTTGGCCCCGCCTCCCAGCAGGCCCGCCTGAATACCTTAGCCGCTTCGTCGGCCGGCACCGAGCCGACCTTGCTTCGGGCCGTGCCCAACCCCAGCACCGGCTTCTTTCGGGTGCAGGTCATTGCCGGCCACGAGGGCCCGGCCCAGCCTGGACCTGTTCGACGTGCAGGGCCGGCGGGTACGCTCGCTCTTCGCCGGCAGTCTGCAGGCCGGCGAGCCGCGCGAATTGCCCGTGGATACGAACGGGTTGAGCCCCGGCCTGTACTCCGTGCGGCTGCAAAGCAAGCACCATGTACAGCACCTGCGCGTGCTGATTCAACCATAGACAGCCAAGCAGGAAAGTGTCGTTGGCGAGCAATTGCTTGCCTAACTGACCGCCACGCCCAGCTATGTAGCGCTCTAAGGTGAGCTCGCCCTATATTCGGTCTATTCCTCATTCACGTTACTGCGACCTCCAGCTTCCGGCGTTGGTGATTATATTATTATTTTTTGGGACGTATTAAGGAAACGCGAGTTGCAAAAAGGAGCAGCTACCCGCGGTGCCACCAGCTGAATGGCAGCCTCGTTTTGATCCTAAGGCTACACGTGTACCAAGAGCTTGTTTGGGAATCTGATTTTCGTGTTATTCTCATCTGGCGTCTACAAGCGGACGCCAGATGAGCATGACGGAAACGCCATTTTCATAAATAGCCCAAACGCGCCCTATGGTAAGTGAAAGTTAAGCACCGTCGAATGGGACATTCCTGTTATGCAGCGGCTGCCCAGGGTTTGCAACCCCTAGGCATCGAAAGATTTTCTACCTTCACGTAACGGGTGCTAGCAACTCGAAAGCAGGCGCTTAGCTACTTGCCCTTATCTTCAACCCATGCGCACAGAGCTTACCAACGGTTTCGGGAAAGTGTACCTCACCATTGAGTACCAGGCCGCCGGCCCGTGGGTGTACAATAACTGGATTGGGTACCAGACCTTCGTGGGCATCGCGGCAGGCGCCAATGCTTGCCTGCGCCCTCTTCGCGAACACGCCTGCGCCTACCTGCTTAACGACAACCGCCAGGTCATCGGCCCCTGGGACCACGCCGTGGAGTGGATTGTCACCGATTGGGCACCCCGGGCCGCCGCCCAGGGCCTGACGCACTTCGCCAACGTCGTCAGCCCGGAATCCCTGGCGGCCCTCTCGGCCGAGGCCATGCAGGTTGGGTTGAGCGAGAAACTGCAAATGCGCATGTTCAGCAACATCGAAGAGGCCCAGGCCTGGCTCCGCAAAGCCCACTTGGGGGCATAGTTGAGGAATTTATTGATGCTCCCCGGGAAAAAGGGGCGCGAATTAGCAGACCTATTCGAGCCATTGGATGGCCTGACGCGGGCCGTGACCGTTGAGCTGCGATACCGCTTTATATGTCCAGCGCAAGCCCACGGCCTCCTTTTAGCTGATTTCCGGTAGCATATCACCAAGTCGTAGCGGTCCAGGGACTTAAGCGGGTGTGGGGCACGGCGCGCCGCGGTGGGGCCCTGCGGCAGCCGTTCCGTCACCACGCTGGTCCTCGGTTAGTAAGTTGTGTTGGCTCCGGCTACAGTATAGAAGGGGTCTTCGAGGATGTTTACATCGATGATGGAATCGGCCTTGCCGAGCAGCCGGCGGCAGTCGGGGCTGAGGTGGCGCAGGTGCACGGTTTTGCCTGCCCGGAGGTAGCGCTCGGTGAGCTTGTTGAGCGCCTCAATCGCCGACATATCGGCCACGCGGCTTTCCCGGAAGTCGATGATGACTTCGGCGGGGTCGCCGGCTACATCGAACTTCTCGCCGAAGGCCTGCACCGAGCCGAAGTACAGCGGCCCGTAGATTTCGTAATGGCGCACGCCCGCCGCGTCCACGTACTTTTGGCCCGGATGCGCTTGGCATTTTCCCAGGCAAAGGCCAGGGCCGAGACGATGACACCCAACAGCACGGCCAGCGCCAGGTTCTGCGAGATGGCCGTCACAAGCAGCATAACCCCCACGTCATTGCGTGGCATGCGGCGCAGGATGCGCAGGCTGGCCTACTCAAAGGTGCCGATGACCACCATGAACATCACGCCCACGAGCGCGGCCAGCAGCAGCCGCTCAATCACCGGGGCACCCACCACCACGAACAAAGCCAGCGCCACGGCCGGACCAAGCCCGAGAGCCGCCCGCGCCCCCGCGATTCCAGGTTGACCATGGTCTGGCCAATCATGGCGCAGCCGCCCATTCCGCCGCACAGGCCGGAGGTGACGTTGGCCAGGCCCTGGGCCACACAGTCCTCGTTGCCCCGGCCGCGGGTGTCGGTCATCTCGTCCACCACCGTGAGCGTGAGCAGGCTTTCGGTGAGCCCCACCAGGGCCATAATGAAAGCGTAGGGCAGCACGAGCACCAAGGTGGCCCACGGGGCTCCTCGGTGAGCTGGCGGAAGGCGTAGAAGGCGTTGATGAACAGGTTGAGCAACATCCGCCCCAGGTCGGGCCTAACCATTGTTACGGCTGGCATATCCACCCCATAATCGCTGTTGAGTTTGGCTTTGCAGCGTTTACTCTTGGCGCGCAAGCACTTGTAGCCCGACACGTCGACATACCTTGCTCAATTCACCCAGGCGTGGCCAGTCAGCTCGGCCAAGGTGGAAAGCGTGGCAACTCGTCTGCTGCGGGCCAGGAAACCGGGCCTTATAGGTCGGACTACCAAAGGCCCAGGTACAGGGCACCGAGCGCCACCAGGCTCGTCATGAAAGCCGTGACGATGAGGGTGTCGCGGGAAGGAGTCGAAAAGGAGGCCATGGGATGGAGTGCAAACAAATGCGGGAATGAGGAGCGGCTGGCCCGTAGTAAATCCCGCAAACCAGCTAAAAAATGCGGGTGGCAGTGGGACAAAGGTGAGCTTAGCCAATCTGTTTTTTGATGACATGTATCAAGCCCGGGCATGAGTCGCATCATGCATTGCAGCTCAACCGCCGCGGACCTTTGACGAAGCAAGTGCTCTGTATTTCTGCTGCTTATTCTCCCGAGAAACCCGTACAGCCCGGCCGCTCCCCCTCCCTATGAACCAAGACCTCCAACGGAGCCTGGACGACAACGCCAAGCAATGGCTGGCCCTCTCGCACACCATCTCGGCCGCGGAGCAGCAGGCCTTTGACATCGCCCACGACGGGCTACTGGCAACCCACGGCAGCGTATTTATGGGCCGGGTGTACCGCGCCACTTTCGGGCAGGTGCTCCAGAACATGACCGATACCGAGCGCCGCAAGCTCACCGAGGCTTTCCGCCGGACCCTGGCCCTGGCCATTGCCGAGCAGCTCCCGCCCGCCCTCGGTTGAGGCGCCGGGGGCTAAGGCTGCGGCCGGCTCCTTTCTCTCCTGCCCCGCCACTCACAGCGCGAACCACGAACGAGTCCTGGCTGCCACCGATAGTATCGACGCCTTGCAGCAGCTTTGCCAGCCCCGCAAGCAGCCCGACCGCAGGCGGGGGCGAGCCGCAGCGCATGCCCCCGCCACCCGAACGAAAAGCTAGCCGAACGGCCTACTCCCCTGCCGCCCGAATCCCTGCGGCTCCTTCTGGGGGCCAGCGAGCTACTGGCTCAACCGCCCGGTCAAGAGCGTAAAGCTATTCACGGGTTCAGGCTGCAGGGAATATGCACAACAGGCTACCGGTCCGCGTGGGGTGGCTCCTGCGCTGGCTGGAGCGCCCCGCCTAGTCGCAACATGGCGGGCCGAGCGCGCAAACTTCCCACCCCATACTTTTACCGATTACACTTTTGCTCTGATTCTTTCACCACCTCCGCTTCGCTTTATGATTCCTCATTTTTCCGAAGCAGAGCGGGCGGTACACTATCCCGATGACCGGCGGGCCTTTGTGGCGGTGAAGCCCTACGTGCTGCTCGTTGCCGGCGGGCTGGCCCTAACGCTGGTGGGCGCCGCCTGGGGGCAGTACCTGCTCGGGGGCCTGCCCGATGTCTCTGGGCTGACTGCGGCCTCTGCCCCGGCGGGCCCGGCCGGCTTTCCCTGGTGGGTGAACCTGAGCCACTGGGCGAACTTCTTCTTCCTGACTCTGCTCATCCGCAGCGGGCTGTCCATTCTCTTCGACCATCCGCGCCTGTACTGGAACAATGGCTGCACGCCCACCACTGAATGGGCCCGGTTCACGCCCGTCGTCGTGCCCATGGACCGCGTGTGGACCGCCAAGGAAGACAACCGCTACCTCAGCCCCGTGCTGGGCCTGCCCGGCTACCGGCACACCATCGGCATTGCCCGGGTCTGGCACCTGCTCACCGTGCCGCTCTTTTTACTGAACGGGGCCGGGTTTGTGCTGCTGCTCCTGTTCACCGGCCACTGGCACCGCCTGGTGCCCGGCTCCTGGCAGGTGCTGCCCGAGGCCTGGAAGGTGTTCGTGTACTACGCCACGCTGCACCTGCCGCCGGAGCCCAACGGGTTTTACCACTACAACGCCCTGCAGCAGCTCTCGTATTTCGCCGTCGTGTTTCTGCTCGCGCCCCTGGCCATGCTCACGGGCCTGGCCATGTCGCCGGCCATCGAAAACCGCTTCCACTGGTACCCCAAGCTGTTTGGCAACCGCCAAAGCGCCCGCTCCCTGCACTTTCTGGTGCTGGTGGCCTACGTGGTGTTCCTTGTAATTCACGTGGGCATGGTGGCCGCCACCGGGCTCGTGCGCAACATGAACCATATTGTGCTCGGCACCGACGATGCCAGCAGCCGCACCGGGCTCTACCTCGGCCTTGTGATTGTCCTGGTCACCATCGCCTTTGGCGGGTTGGCGCACTGGCTGTCTTGGCGCAAGCAGCGCGGCCTGCAAGCCCTGCAGGCCGCAGTGAACGGCACCCTCTGGCGGGCAACGCTCAACCACTTCACCCCGAGCGCCTCCTACCAGAAAAAGGACATCTCGCCCTACTTCTGGGCCAACGGCAAAATCCCGGTTTCGGCGGAGTGGCAGGCCCTGGCGGCCAACAACTTCGCGGACTACAAACTGAAAATCGGCGGGCTGGTAGAAACGCCCGTTGAGCTGTCGTTGGCCGAGTTGCAGGCCCTGGCCAAGGAGCAGCACATCACCATGCACCACTGCATCCAGGGCTGGTCGGGCGTAGCCGAGTGGGGCGGAGTGCCCCTGCAGCAGCTCGTCGACCTGGTCAAGCCCCACGCCAATGCCCGTACCGTCGTGTTTTATTCCTTTGGCGAAGGGCCCTACGGCGGGCAGTACTACGACACGCACACGCTGGAAAACTGCCAGCGCCCGCAGTCCATTCTGGCCTGGGAGATGAACTATGCTCCCCTGCCCGTCACCTATGGCGCGCCGCTGCGGCTGCGGGTGGAAAACCAGTGGGCTACAAGATGGTGAAATGGGTGCGCTCCATTGAGTTTGTGGAAACGCACAAGACCGTAGGCAAGGGCTACGGCGGCAAAAACGAAGACGACGAGTATTTCGACCTGCTGGCCAACACCTGAGACAACTTTACCGCGTGGCAACCTTGGGCCGCGGCCCGAACAACGCTGATGCCCCCGTGGCATTTACCGCCTTTCCCGGTTGTAGGGTAGTTAGCGGCAAATGCGTATGTTCGGGCGGTGGAGTAGGAGCCGTTCCGGCGCAGCGCGCCAGGCGGCTGCCCGGCGCCCGGTTGATTGCCACAACAAACCGGCCCTGCCCCTGCCCCTTGCACCCTCCCGTCAGCTAATTCGTCCCAGCTCCACAGTTTTCCGATGCAACTCTTGTTGTCTTACCCTTTTTAGCGCTTTACCTGCACGAGGGCGCCGGCCGGGCGCTTGAAGCCCAGTGGATGGGCACTCCCAGCAGCGCGAGGCTGCGCCGGACCACGCTGGAATGCGTCCAGCTCGCCCGGTCGCACGGTGCCAGCGGCTGGATAGCCGATGACCGGCAACTGGGCCCGTTGCGACCGGAGGACCTGTCCTGGATTTCTACCTACGTGTTTCCGTTATTGGTTCAGGGCGGCGTCCGGCGCTTTGCCCGCCTCGAGGCCGAGGACCCGCAAATCCAGCGGGTGGTCGGGCTGGTCCAGGAAATCGTCGAACAGCAGCTGCCCTTCGAGCCTGCGCTCGTTCACCGACCCGGAGCAGGCGCGGGTATGGGCCTGCGGGGATTTGAGCTAGGGCGGCTCAAGCAGGACCCCGGCCCGAGCCTGGCCTAAAGTTCCGATTATCAGCAGGCGCGTGTGGACAACAAGCCGGTGATGCCGCCAGCCGGGCCTGGAGTGCCCGTCAATCACCAGCCCCGCCGCTCAGATAAATAGCTCAATTCCGTGCCAAAGACACCTCCCCTACCCCACCCCTTGCGCGGGCGCTAGGACCTCACGCGGTACATCGGCCAGCGGTACGGCTCCGGTGGTGGCAGGTCCCGGCTTATCCGCGTCCCAGTCGGACGCGGAAGGTAGCGCCTTCGCCGGGCTGGCTTTCCACCGCTATGCCGCCGCCCTGGGCCTGCACGATGCGGTTGACGAGGTAGAGGCCCACACCCGTGCCCTCGGTGTGGTCGTGGAAACGGCGGAAGAGATGAAACAGCTCGCCGCGGTGGCGCTGCACGTCGAAGCCCAGGCCGTTGTCCTCGACCACCAGCACGGGCTGCCCGTCTTCCACCCAGACCGCAACGTGAATTCGCGCGGGCCGCGCCGGGTCGGCGTATTTGAGGGAGTTGCCCACCAGGTTGAGCAGAATGGTGCGCAGGTTGGCCCGGGCATAAGCCAGCGTGGGCCGGGCGGCGAAGTCCACCGTGAGGCGGGCCCGGGCGGCCCGCATCTGCGGCTCGAGGGTATTGACTACCTCCTCCGTCAGGTCGGCGAGCGACACTTCCTCCCGCGGGGCATCTTCGCTGACCTGCTGGGCCTGCCCGAGCGTGGCCAGGTCTTCGATGGTAAGGGCCAGGTGCTGGAGCGCGTCCTGAATCAGAGGCACGAGCAGCTGCTCATCAGCCGGGTTGCCGAAGGATGTGCTGTGACGCAGCTCCTCGAACAGGCCCGTCAGGTTGTTGACGGGCTGTTTGAGGTCATGGGAGGCGGCGTACACGAAATTGTCCAGGTCCTGGTTGGTGCGGGTCAGCTGCTCGTTGGTTTGCTTGAGCTCGGTGATGTCGATGGCCGAGCCCACGTAGCCGTAGAGGTCGCCGTTGGGATAAAAGCTGGGCGCGCCCTGGGCCAGCAGCCAGCGGTACTGCCCGTCGTGCCGGCGCATGCGGTGTTCAAGCCCGTACATGGTGCGCGTGCGGATGGCCTCTTCCAGCGTTTGCCGGGCCAGGTCCAGCTCTTCCGGCGGCAGGTAGGCCGCCCAACCCGTGGCCACGTACTGCTCCAGGCTCACGCCAACAAAGTCCAGAAAGGCTTGGTTGGCGTAGCGTATCGAGGAATCCGGGTTCACGGCCCACACCTGGTTGGGGGCGGCGTCGGCCATGATGCGGAAGCGGGACTCGCTTTCCTGCAGTGCAGCGGTGCGCTCCCGCACCCTGCTTTCGAGCTCCTGGTTGAGCTGGAGGAGCTGCTGCCGGGCCTCGACCTGCTCCGTAACGTCGTAGGCAAAGTTGAGCACGCTATCAACGAGTCCCTCCGAATTGCGCAGCGCCTGAAAAAACACGTTGAAATAACGGCATTGGGGCTGCCCCGTGCCGGCAAAGTCCATCCAGGTTTCCAGCTCGGTGCCGTAGAAAGGCGTGCCCGTCTGGTACACCCGGCGCAGCTGCTCGATGTGGCCCTGCTCGACCATCTCCGGCATTGCTTCCCGAATGGGCAGTCCCAGCATTGTCCGGGCCGGAAAGAGCTGCTGGTAGCCGGGGCTGACAAGGGTAAAAGCCAGCTCCGGACCAGACAGGGTGGCCATGCTGGCGGGCAGCTCCATGAGGATGTCCTGCAGGCGCTGGCGCTGGGCTTCGGTTTCGGCGCGGGCGGCCTGCTCGCGCGCCTGGGCCTCCCGCAAGGCCACTTCCACGGGCGAGCGGGGCTGGTCGGCTGTGTCGGTGAAGCTCACCAGCAGCCCCGGGCCCGAGCGGCGCGCAGCCAGGCGGTAGTAGTTGTCGTAGCCGTCGTGCTGGTAGTTGATGTTGTACTCCCGCGGCTCGCCACTCACAAAGGCGTCGACGTGGAAGCCGAAGGTGCCCTGCTCCCGGCTGTGGGGCCACTGCTGGTTGTGCGTCACGCTGGGTACCTCCGGCATGCTCATCATGCGCTGAGCCGCCGGGTTGAGGTAGACGAAGGTGAAATCAACCACCTCGCCGGAGCCGTCCGGGTCGTAGATGGGGGTGTAGTAGATGATTCCCGTCATCGACACGGCCAGCAGGTCGGCCAGCACGGCGTCGGCAGGCAAAGCCCGGAGGGGAAGAGGGACCGGCGTAACTGGCATACAGCGGGAGTTGGGCGGCCGTACAGGAAGACGCCGTAATGAAAGACAAAGCTGGGGGCATGGATGAGCCAAGGCAAGGAAATTCCTCCCCTGGCCCCTCCCCTACCCTACTCTTCTACCGGGCCTGGGCCGGCGGGCCGTGCTGCAGGTAGTAGTTGACCGCTTCGTCGACCAGCTCTTTGAGGTACACGCGGCGGCTGTTCCGCATGAGCTCCTCGTGGATATAAGCCAGGGCGGCCCGCTGCGTATCCCCCTCCAGGCGAATCAGCGAGGGCTGCAGGCCTGAAACAGCTGCTTCAGTTTGCGCCGGCGACTCCACTTTCGGCGGCCTGCCCCTCCCGCGTTTCGCGGCCAGCACCACCGGGGGCTACGGCCCGGGCAGGCGCCGCCAGCGGCGCGACTGCAGCTGGCTCGGCAGCCGGAGTTGCGGCCAGGGGCGCGGTTACTGCCGGAGTTATTGCGGCCGGTTCCGGCGTAGGTGCGGGCGCCACTGCCGGAGCAGCGGACTCAGCAGCGACCGCGGCGGGTGCTGGGGCCGCCGGCTTGGTGGCGACAGGCGCGGAAGCCACGGGCTCCGTGGCGACTGGCGCAGGGGCCGCGGGCATGTGCCCGGGCTGCCCGCGCAGCATGGACATCTTCTCGTCCGTGGAGATTTTCAGGCGTTGAATCTTGGCCATTATGCTACGAGTTCAGAGGTGAGTTGGGCGCGGGCAATAAGCTCGTCGCAAAGGGCGCGCACTTCCGCTTCCACGGTGGCATCGGCCCCCACGGCGCGGCGGAAGGCCGGGTTGAGGTAGCTGTAGCGGGTAGAAAGGCGCTTGTAGCAGCCGAGCTGGCGCAGCGAGGCCTGCAAGCGCGGTAGGCCCAGAGCATCGGTGAACTCGTCCATGTCCTTTTCCTCTTTCAGGTTGGTGCGGTGCGAGTGCACGCCGAAGAACTGGAAGTCCAGGGCCTGCTCCCGCGAGAGCCGGGCAATCTCCTGCAGCAACTGCATAAAGGAGATGGTGGCCAAGCGCTCGGCGTCGGAGGCGCCGAGGGGCACGAGCACCACGTTGGCGCCGCTGAGCACGTCAATCATGGCCGTGTCATCGGAGCGGCCCGGCACATCGATGAACGCCACGTCATAGTCGTCGCTGATTTCGTCAAGGCGGTCGTACACCTGGCCCATGCCCACGGATTCGAGCGAGTAGGGAAAGGCCGGCTCGGCTAGCGTGCCGGCCTCCCGCTCCTGCTCCACGCTGGGCTGGTCGTTGGTCAGTCGCACGCCGGCGAGGGTTTGCTGGGAGTCGGCGTCCACCACGAGCACGCGGTAGCCATAGTCGGCGGCCAGGGCCCCGGCCAGCACGGTGATGAGGGTACTCTTACCAATGCCGCCCTTCTGGTTGGCAACACAAATGATTTTCATAAAGCAGGGGAACTAAAGCGACAGGCCGTGGGGAAAGCGGCGCTGTAAAGTAAATAGCTAGTTTCCTAAATTACCAAGCTACTTGTAAACTTATTTTATTATTTCCTGATAAATTAATTTATGTATAAACAAATAAAACAGGAATATGCCATACTTGATATAGGGTAAATAAATAAATTTGCAAACAAATTGACGTGTAAATAAAAATAATAGGAAACAAGATTACATGTAAAAACAGTAACTGGCAATTAAGTCAACAAGTAAATAAAAATACTTGTAAACAAAATAACAAGTCAATAATAAAACGAGCAAACAATGAAATTAGTAAGTAAGATATTCAGGAAATAGAAAAATTAATTTACAAGAAAATAAAATATTTAGGAAATAAAAATACAAGTAAACAATATTACAAATAACCAATTAATTCCTTATGATGGACTTCTAAATTATATAAAAGCAGGTATATCAATTTCTAGAAAATAAATCAACTAGTTTACAAAGCAAGCAGTAATTAAAGCACTTTGTAAATAAGAAAGGCGCTTAACTGGTTTACCTGCGAAATTTCATCTCAAGTACCTATTAAACTTATTTGCTGAGATATTAAGAAACGAAGCCCCGGCAAGGGCGTAAAGCTGCCAGGGAAAGGCAAACAGACTTCTAAGTTTCTTGATTTATTAAGAAATAAATATACTTAGTGCATTTCGCTCCTGCGCAACACTTAACAGACCGCCAATCGCCACCCTCCATCGGTATGGAAGTAGCAAGAAAATCACATTTTGTCTGCCATAAAGCCTTGGTAAATTGACGGTTGGTAATCGTCAGAGTTGCTTAAGCTTAAGCCCAGCTGTTAGTGGCCTGAAAATCAGATTTTAACGATTCAAAACTGCAAATTGCGGCACCTAGAGTCCCATTCCTCGCCACCGCCCCGCAGCAGCCCCGCGGTCAAGCACCTAAGGGCAGTGGTCCGGCTTACTGGATGGTAGGAGCAGAGGCAGCCTAGCTAGGCCTTACACGGATGGAGTATGCCGATGCGGCCATTCGCGACTTCGCCGAGCGCAGCCTGAGCCTGGTCGAACCATAGACCCGGGAGGGGTAGGTAAGCATGGTGAAATAAAAAGCTGGGCGACCCCAGACAGACTTTTCTACAGTAGCAGGAGCGAGGCCTACTGCTGGAAATGCTGCACGCTCAGCTGCACTAGCTGGCGAAGGAGGTGCAGAAGCTGCAGTTGGAGGAGAACTCGCTGGCACTAGCAGGAGGGGAGGCTCTGCACAAAATACGGCGTTTAAATCGGGAGCGTATCACCAAAGTGACTGAATCCGGACCTGTCGCACTACAAATAAAGGCGCCTTATTAAACACAATAAAAGCAATATAAGGGCGATGCATGCGATGCCGATTAACCCCAAAATCCACAAAAACAAGGGCTGTGATAACCAAATAAATGCAGCGTAAGCCCAGAATTATTTCACATACGAAGGCCGAAAAAGCAGGCGAGAAGCCCAATTATTTGACGTCCAGCGTGACATCCTCTACAAGGAAACGGTGCTGGCGTCCCTAGACTACAACGTGAAAGGGCTGCGAAATAACGAGACCCGATTCTACTCTTTGGTGCTTACCCCGAGCCCTGCAGAGCTAGCAGATATCGGTGCTTACGGGGACAACGAGCAGAAGCTGCGGGCTTCACCCGGAAGGTGATGCCTACGCCGCAGGGTTCCGCCTGAAAGACGGTGGAACCGTGGCAGGGATGAGCCGGTGTGGGGGCATCATTCTACACGCGCCCTTACCGCGGCACGGATGCGGCTGTGAGAGCCGGGGCCGCCGGGACTGGGCAGGCACGCCCGGCCCGCGGGTCTACCTACGTGCACGTGGTCGTCTCGGCCCGGGACCGGAAACAGCGCATCACGCTCAACCCCGGCGGGCGCGTGAGCCGCATCAGTTTGAGCAACTGGCAGGAACAGGCCCGGCAGGTATTTGAGTGGTAGCTTTTGTATAAGAAACTGTCTCTGAGGCGAAAGGCTGCCCCCGTTATGACCGAGCCCCATCCCCAGCACAATGAGCGGATAGCTGAGCGCGTAGGGCAGCTCAACCAGCAGGCTGCCCCTAGTCATTTACCAACTCTTGGGGCTGCTGGTCCGGGCTACAATCGTGGTAGGAGGGGGGCGATGCGCTTGCTATTGAAGGTTCCGCCCACGCGCCTTGGGGAGCGGCGCTGGCAGCCCAAGCAGCTTCAGCCTGCGGCGGTTTTAACTCGGGGCCGGCGCTCTGTGATTGCTGGGCTGGGTGCTGCTGGCTCTGGCCTCGTTTTCGGCTGGCGTAATGGCCAGGATGGGCCACTGGCTGCGGTGTTACCCATGGCCGGCGGCATGGTAGCGGGGGTAGCGCTGGCCCAACACCGTTCGGTTTGAGCTGCGCAACCAGCGCCTGCAGCAGGCATAAGAGCACAACCTGAGTTTGGTCACTACGGACGGTGGCTCGATTAACATAACCAACCCGTTCCGCGGCACGCTGGTGATTTGCGGGGAGGTAGCCGGCAAGCCTTGCTCCATAGGGGAGCTACTGATTAAGCAGGTCAAGTCCAAAGGGTTTGCTGGGCTCAACTACGACTTTAAGCTTAGGGTACTGGCTGAGGGTACTCAGAAAGCCTTTGTGCTCGCGGATGCCCAGTCTGCGGCGGCAGGGGAGGGGCACCGGCCGGAAGTCCCACTACGCGTCATCAACTTTAATGACCTGAAATGCAGTGAGTACGTGAACCCGCTGCGTGCTGCAAAAGCCGTAGAGAAAACGGCCTGCCTGGGTGGGGCAATCTACAAACAGTCGGCGATGCCGTGAGCCGGGCGGCAAAGCTGCCTGCTTTAGCCGAAGATGCGGCCCCGTTAGGCGCCGCCGGGCACGGGTTACTGGAAACTCACCGTCAAGTAGCGGCTGCAGCCTGACTGCTCGTTAAGCGGTCGGCTCCTAAAGCTTGGAGCCGCCGCAAACAGACTCTATCCAGGTGCATCATAGCCTCTGGCGGAGCCGCGCCCCTCGCTACCTTGCCGCATATTAGGGACGATGAGCTACGGTTCCTGCAGGAGCAACTTGAGGCAAGCGAGCTGCTGCCCTGTGTTACCTGTGGACATGAAAGGTTACACGCCCGCGTGGAGGTGCTGGTACGCTATGCGCACGCCACCGAGTTTTTGATGGGGTGCACGCCTGTGGCCTGCGGCGCCACTGGTTGCAGCAGGAAGCGTCGTAGTAATCACTGGAGCAAAACCCTGGTTATAAAAATGGGAATAGCAAGCCACCCTGGCTAAGTGTTAATCCTCGCTGGGGTTCTTGAGCTTGCTCAGGAGGGAGTACGCTCCTTCGGTTGCGTACCGGGCCGTGCTGTCGGCGCCCGCCGCCCCCGGGATAAACACTTCGCTGTAGCCGTCGGCCTGCTCACCGCGGCGAACCTCAATCATTTTAAACACCTGCCGACCGCCCGCCGTGGGCTCCTGCCGGAACACGTACTGCTGGCCTTCGTAGTCGACCACGGCCGGGTCGGGCAGGGCCAGGACGCGGCGATTCGTGGTTTCCACCACGGCCCGCACGAACATGCCAGGCAGCAGCGCCGGGTCATTTTCACGGTCGAGATGGCCGTGCACGCGCACGGTGCGTTGCGCCTCCTCCACGGCCCGTCCGATGAGGTAGACCGTGGCCGTGCGCTCGGCACTGCTGTCGTTCGGCAGGGTGAAACGGATGCGCTGGCCCTTCCGGAGCAGGGGCACGTCCTTTTCAAACACGGTCAGCTCCACGTGCAGGTGAGCGGGGTCCACCAGCTCAAACAGGGCGTCGGTGGGCGTCACGCTCTGGCCCACCGTAACGTGAACCGACTTGACAAATGCATCCTTGGGGGCGCGCAGCGTGGCCGTACTCACCAACGGGCGGCGGCCCACCGGCAGGCCGGCCAGCCGCAGCCGGGCCAGCTGCCCGGCCGCCTGCGCCTGCAGGGCGCTATACTCGGCCTGCGCCCGCTGCAGGTTTTTGGCCGGCGCTACTTCCTCTCGCACCAGGCTCGCGCTGACGCTCGAGCTCGGCCCGGGCAAAGGTGAGCTGGCTTTGGGTTTCCAGGTAGCTCTGCTGGAGTTGGATAAACTCGGGGTTGCGGATGGTGGCCAGCGCCTGCCCTTTG
The DNA here is from genome assembly GCF_042665855.1 of Hymenobacter humi. Lineage (NCBI taxonomy): Bacteria > Pseudomonadati > Bacteroidota > Cytophagia > Cytophagales > Hymenobacteraceae > Hymenobacter > Hymenobacter humi. The sequence continues at coordinate 85,044 of NZ_JBHTEK010000006.1, forward strand.
CGGACGCGCATGCCCTGCAGCAGGGCGGTGCGCTCGACGATGCCGCCGAGCGGGGCGCTGATGGACACCAGCTGGTCGGGCGACACGTCGAGCACGCCATTAACCTTGAGGCCGCCGCCGAGCACGCGCCGGGTGAGCGCGCCAGTGCGCACCCGGGCCAGTTGCTGCTCGTCGGCGCTCAGCGTTACCTGGTCGGCCGGCGCGGCGGGGCGTTCGGAGTCCGAGCCGGGCGCGTCGGCCGCTTCGGGAGCGGTGGTCTCTTTACTGCTGCAGCCGGCGCCGCCGAGCAGCAGGGCTAGCACGGCCAGCTTATAAAACGTGGTTTTCATGGCAAATCAGTTTCTAAAAGCGAAGTTGGGGCCGGTCTATTCGTCGTCACTCAGCAGGTAGTCCAGCTCAATTACGGTCTGGTTGTGCTGCAGCAGGGCGTCGAGGTAGTCGGTGCGCAGGCGCAGGGCCCGGTCCAGGTTGAGCAGGTATTCGGTGTAGCCGTTTTCGCCGGCCTGGAAGGCCTTGGTTGCCACACGGGTGATGACGACGGCCTGCGGCAAGCCCGTCTGCTGGTAAAACTGCAGGCGCTGCCGCAGCTCGGCGCGCAGGGCCAGCAGCTCGTCCACGCGGCCGGCCAGCTCGGCCTGGTAGCGGCTCAGCCCGGTCTGAGCGACCTTCTCCTGAAGGCGGGCGGCCTGTACCCGCGCCTTTTGCGGGCCCGGCACCAACGGCACGGCCACGGTGGCTTGCACGCCCTGGAACCGGTCGCCGGCACCGTAGGTGCGGGTGGTGCCGTCCACCACCTGGGGGCCGATGATGGACTGGTTGAAGTAGCCCACGCTCAGTCCTGGCTTGCCCTGGGCCTGGGTGAGGCGGGTTTCGGCCCGGGCCACGGCTACCTGCTGGCGCAGCACCTGAGCCAGCAGGCTGCGGGCCAAGAAGGTGGTGTCGCCTGGGGCCACACTCGCTTTCTGGGTCAGCGCCGTGAGCGTGCTGTCGGCGACCGCAACGGGCTGGGGGCGCTGGAGCAGGGCCTGCAGCTGGCGCACGGCCACCTGGTACTCGGTGCGGGCCTGGGCCAGGCGGGTGCGGGTTTCGCCCTGCTGCACCAGCGCGGTGGCCACTTCCAGGCGGGCGGTTTCGCCAGCGCGGAAGCGCAGCCGCGCGGCGCGGACAAACGCCGTGTACAGGCTGTCTTGAGCCCGGAGGGTGCGCAGGCGGTGGCGGGCGTGCACGGCAGCCTCGTACTGCCGGCGCACCTGCCGGCGCACCTCGGCGCGGGCCAACCCCGCCTGCTGCTCCTTGGTGGCCACCTGCGCCCGGGCCAGGGCCGAGAGCGTGCGGTAGTAGCCCGGCCAGGCCAGGGGTTGGGTAATGGTAAACAGGTTGTCCTGATGGATGGAGTTGTACTGCCCGTAGCTGGCCTGCACCGTGGTGCGGCCGATGTCGCGGGCGATGCGCACGGCCGCCTGCTGGGCTTCGAGCCTGCTGCTGGGCGCCGAGCACCGTGCCGCTCTGGGCCAATGCGGCCTCCACCACCTGCGTGGTGTTGAGCGCACTCCCGGCGGGTGGGCCGGGCTGCTGGGCACGGGCCTGGCCGGGCAGCAGCGCCAGGCCCAGTGCCAACAGCAGTACGGTTGTCGTCCCCAGCACGGGCGCTGAGGCTGCGGCCTTGCGCCGGGCTCGCTGTGCCGTCCAGGTTTCTTCCAGGTAGTAGAGCACGGGCAATACCAGCAAGGTGAGCAAAGTGGCCGTGACCAGCCCGCCTATGACCACGGTGGCGAGGGCTTCTGCACCTCGCCGCCGGCTGAGCCCGACAAAGCCATGGGCAGAAAGCCCAGCGAGGCCACGGCGGCCGTCATCAGCACCGGGCGCAAACGCACGTGGGTGCCTTCCAGGATGCGGGCGCGCAGGTCAGTCATGCCTTCCTCCTTGAGCCTGGTTGAAGTATCCGATGAGCACGATGCCGTTGAGCACGGCCACCCCGAACAGGGCAATGAAGCCCACGCCCGCCGAAATGCTGAACGGCATGCCCCGCAGCCACAGCGCCAGCACGCCCCCGATGGCCGAGAGCGGGATGGCCGTGAAAATCATCACTGACTGGCTGATAGAGTTGAAGGTGGCGTACAGGAGCAAAAAGATGAGCAGCAGCGCCACCGGCACGGCCACCAGCAGGCGGTCCCGAGCCGACTGCAGGTTCTCAAACTGCCCGCCGTAGGTAGCGTAATAGCCCGGGGCGAACTTCACCCGCTGCTCGATGCGCTGCTGCACCTGCTTGACGAGGCTCTCCACGTCGCGGCCGCGCACGTTGAAGCCGACGATGATGCGGCGCCGGGCGTCGTCGCGCTGAATCTGGCTGGGGCCGGAAATTACCTCGACCCGGGCCACCTGCTCCAGGGGAATCTGGCGGCCGTCGGGCGTGGCGATGAACAGCTGGCGCAGGTTGCGGATGTCCTGGCGGTAGCTCTGCTGCAGGCGCACCACGAGGTCGAAGCGGCGCTCCTGCTCGAACACCTGGCCGGCGACCTGGCCGGCGAAGGCCGTTTGGATGGTGCGGTTCACGTCCTGGACCGAGAGGCCGTACTGAGCCAGCTTGTCACGGTTGAGCCTGGGCCACAATCTGGGCCTGGCCGGTGGCGCGCTCCACGTAGAGGTCGGTGGCGCCGGGCAGGCCTTTGAGCACCGCTCCCACCTGCTGGGCGTAGTAGTCAAGCTGTTGCAGGTCTTCGCCAAAAATCTTAATCACCACGTCCTGCTTGGCGCCGGAAATGAGCTCGTTGAAGCGCATTTGAATGGGCTGCTGGAAGCCGAAGGTGACGCCGGGAATGCGGCTGAGTTGGGCCGACATCTTGTCCACCAGCTCTTCGCGGCTGCCGGCCGAGGTCCAGTCCTGCTTGTCTTTGAGCACGATGATGAGGTCGCAGGCCTCGGGGGGCATGGGGTCGGTGGGAATCTCGGAGGAGCCCACCTTGGCCACCACCTCCTTGACTTCGGGGAAGTTTTTGAGCAGGATGCCCGCCGCCTGCTGCGCTTTCTCGGCCGTGTAGGTTATCGAAGAGCCGGGCAGCACGCGCGTTTCCACGGCGAAGTCGCCTTCTTCCAGCGTGGGAATAAACTCGCCGCCCAGGGTGGCGAACAGCAGGCCGGCCCCCACCAGCAAAGCCAGGGCCGCGCCCAGAATCAGCGTTTTGGCGCCCAGCGCCCAGGCCACCACGCCCTGGTAGCGCCCGGCCAGCCGGCCGAGCACCCGGTCCGAGAAGCCGTGGCGGTCGGTGCGCCGGCTCAGGGCCAGCGCCGACATCATGGGCACGTAGGTGAGCGAGAGAAGAAAAGCGCCCAGGATGGCGAAGGCCACGGTCTGGGCCATGGGCCGGAACATCTTGCCCTCGATGCCGCCCAACGCCAGCAGCGGCAGGTACACAATCAGGATAATAATCTCGCCAAACGCGGCCGAGGAGCGGATTTTGCTCGCCGCATGGTACACTTCGTCGTCCATCTCGGGGCGGGTGAGCTCAGCGCTGCTGGCCGGGCGCCCGAGCGTGGCCACCCGGTGCACGATGGCCTCGACAATGATGACCGCGCCGTCGACAATCAGCCCGAAGTCGATGGCGCCGAGCGAGAGCAGGTTACCCGACACGCCAAAGAGGCGCATCATGCCAATAGCAAAGAACATGGCCAGCGGAATGACCGAGGCCACCACCAGCCCGGCGCGCCAGTTGCCCAGGAAGAGCACGAGCACGAAAATCACAATCAGGGCGCCCTCGGCCAGGTTTTTGGTGACGGTGCCGATGGCCTGGTCCACGAGCTTGGTGCGGTCGAGGAAGGGCTCGATGACCACGCCCTCGGGCAGGGTTTTCTGGATGGTGGCCATGCGCGCCTTCACGGCCTTGATGACGGCCGAGGAGTTGGCGCCCTTGAGCATGAGCACCAGCGCGCCCACCACTTCGCCTTCCTGGTTGCGGGTCATCATGCCGTAGCGCACAGAGTGGCCGAAACGCACCTGGGCCACGTCGCGCACCAGCACGGGCACGCCGCCGGCGGGGGCGCGCACCACCATGCGGCCCACGTCTTCGAGCGAGCCGGCCAGCCCTTCCGAGCGGATGAAGTAGGCGGAGGGGTTTTTGTCGATGTAGGCCCCGCCGGTGTTCTCGTTGTTCTGCTCCAGGGCGCGGTAGACGTCGGCCACGGTGACGCCCATTGAGCGCAGCCGCTCCGGGTCCAGGGCCACCTCATACTCTTTCACAAAGCCCCCAAACGACGAGACGTCGGCCACGCCGGGCGTGCCCAGCAGCTGCCGGCGCACCAGCCAGTCCTGCAGGGTGCGCAGCTCCGTGGGCGAGTACTGCTTTTCATAGCCTTTTTTTGCGTGCAGCACATACTGGTAAATTTCGCCCAGGCCGGTGGTCACGGGGGCCAGCTCGGGCGTGCCGGCGCCGGGCGGAATCTGGCGCTCGGCGTCCTTGAGCCGTTCGGTGACCTGAGTGCGGGCCCAGTACACGTCCACGTCGTCGGGAAACACGATGGTGACCACCGAGAGGCCGAAGCGGGAAAAGGAGCGGACTTCCTCCACGCCCGGGATGGTGGCAATGGCCTGCTCGATGGGGAAAGTGACAAGCCGCTCCACGTCGGGCGCCCCCAGCGAGGGCGTCTGGGTGAGGACCTGCACCTGGTTGTTGGTGATGTCGGGCACCGCGTCGATGGGCAGGTGCACCACCGAGTAGCCGCCCCAGGCCACCAGCGCCAGCGTGAGCAAGCCAACGAGCAGCTTGTGGGTAATCGAGAAGTGAATGATGCGGTCGAGCATGGCTGCTGAACGAAAAAGAGAAAACCAGAAACCAAGAAAGGGAAGCGGGCATGCAAAAGGTCCGCGCCGGGCACGGCATAGCCATACCAGCGTGGACCTTAAGGGTTGCGGGGCATCAGATTACCAGCGCGCCTATAAAGATGCGCAGGTCGGGGATTTTGGGCTTGAGGTGCCCGGGCGGCACCAGCGCCACGGCCTGCTCGCGGTCCCAGGCCTGAAACGGGCGGAAAGCGAAGCTGAGGGCCGGCGGCAGGGCCAGCAAGGCGGGCGCCGCGGGCGCGGCCAGCAGCTTGAGCAGCGGGCTCAGGCCCGTGAGCTGCTGCTCGTCGCGGCTTGTGCAGCCGTGGTGGGCGTGGTGGGACTTGGGGGCGTGCAGGGCCGGCGCGTGGTGCTCGTCCTGGTCGTGATGCTTGTCCCCGTTAGGCTCGTCGTTCTGGTCGTGCTCGTCGTATCCGTGATGGTGATGCGCCTGCGGCATGCCCGGTAAGTGCAGGTGTGCTCGGGCTTTGGAATGTGCGCGCCGCAGCTGCGCCCGGGCCACCACCGGACCCAGCAGGGCGCTCAGGAAGATGACCAGCAGAGTCGTGGCCGTCAGGCGGATGGTGGCGCGGTGGAAGCGAAGCATAAGCAGGGCGACAGCAGGTAAAGGTAAACGCTCAGCGGACTTCGGACTTTCCCTGAGAACATATGCCCGTATGCCGGACTGAGCCGCTAAGCGCTTCGCACGAAACGGCCCGCCGGGGACGCCCGCCGGGCTAATGCCTCGCTGCCATTTCCTTCCGTGGCCGGGTTCGAATTCCTGGTTAATGCGGGCCACCAGGGTCCTGTCCGGGCCAGCGATTCTTGCATTACCCAAAGCGTCCCAGATTAGGCGCGCCGACTTACAAATCCATGCGTTTAAAGCGGCGCACGGCCACCACCAGCGGCACGGCTACCCAGAGCAGCAGTACCGCGCTGGCTACGAGCATGCCCAGGTAGCTGCCGAAGAAGTCCTGATACACAGCGCCGGTGTAGCCCATGAGCGCGGCCGTATCGAACTGCAGCAGCACCACGATGCGGGCCAAATCCAGGGGATTGAGGCTGGCCACCGGCACCACGAAGGCTTCCACGGGGTAGTCGCTAAACCAGTACACCAAGGCTAGCACCAGCCCGTCGTAGAGAATGGCCAGGGTAAACCACATGGCCAGGCCCAACCCGATGCTCTTGATTTTTTCGGGCACGAACAGCACCAGCGCGTAGGACAAAGCCACGAACACCCAGGTGAGCCCCACGCCGGTGAGCACCAGCGTGAGCGTGCGCCAGCCTGGCCGCCAGTAGCAGCAGCGGCAAGCCCAGGCCCAGCAGCAGCGCGCCGGAAAGCGACAGCAGCACGGCGCCCGCCTGGCCCAGCAGCACGGCCCGGCGGGGCAGCGGCAGCACCACCAGCAGCTCGGTGAAGTCGCGTGAGTTGTGGAAGTAGGTGATAGTGAAAATCACCGTGTAGAGCGGCACGAACAGCAGCGTCACGTTCACCAGGTTCAGGGCCAGGCGGTCGGGCGCCGGGTCCAGCCACCACAGGCCGGTGGTGAGCAGCAACAGCAGGCCCGCGTAGGCCAGCACGGTGCGGTTGCGCAGCAAGTCGCGCAGCATAAAAGCCAGCAGGTTCAGCATACAATCAGCAAGTTACGGGAGCGGCAGGGGGACGGTGGTAGTAGGCCAGCACGGCATCGCCGAGGGAGGCCTGCTGGGTCAGCTCCAGGAAATCGGCGATGGGCGTGTCCAGCTGCACCTGGCCGTCGCGCAGGTAGAGCAGGTCGTCACCCAGCTCCTCGGCCTCGGCAAACAGGTGGGAGGTGAGCAGCACCAGCCGGCCCTCGGCCCGGCACTTGCGAATCTTTGCCTTCAGGATTTCCACGGCCACCGGGTCGAGGCCTACGGAAGGCTCGTCGAGCACGATGATGCGGGGCGAGAACAGGAAAGCCAGCGCGGCGTTTATCTTCTGCCGGGTGCCGCCCGAAAGCTGGCCCAGGCGCTTATCCATCCAGCCCTGCAGCTCGTATTGGTCAAACAGCTCGTAGTCCAGCGGCTGCCCGGGCTGCGGTTTTCGCACCGCCCGAATCATCTCGAACAGCTGGGCCGTGGTCAGGTTTTCGGGCAGGTGGTTGAGCTGCGGCATGTAGCCGATGTCGGCCCGGTACTGCCACTGGCCCGCTATGGGCTGCCCCAGCACGCGGATTTCACCGCTGCTGGGTTGCACCACGCCCAGAATGCACTTAAGCAGGGTTGACTTGCCGGAGGCGTTCGGGCCCATGATGACCACCACGCGCCCGGCCTGGAGCTGCACGCTCACGCCGCGCAGAGCTTCGGTCTTGCCGAACTTCTTGGTCAGGTTTTCGATGCGTATCATAAGCGGATGCGGGGACGAAGGTCAACAAGGGCTGCCGGCGTCAGGCTGGGCACCAGCTTCTCGGTGCGGTCGAGCACTTCCACCATGGGGCTGCGGAAAAAGATGATGGCGGCCGGCAGCTGCTCCACGGCGTAACTAAAGGCGGATAGCGGGTGATAAGGCACGTCGCCTACCTCGTCGCCGTCGAGGTCGTAGCCGCGGTACTTGTCCCAGAAGTTGCCGCGCAGCACGTTGAGCATCACCGTGCCGTTGGTGGCCAGGTCGAAGGTGTTGCCGATAAAGGCGTTGCCGGTAAGGTAGTTCTGGTCGCAGCTGGCGGTCAGGCGCATGCCCCAGCCGTTACGCTCCACGCGGTTGCGGCGCAGAATGCAGCGGCTAGCGCTTTCGAGCCGCACGCCCACGGTGTTGCCCTCGAAGGTGTTGTCGGAGATGTAGCTGTCGCTGATGTCCTTGAGCAGCAGGCCGTAGCTGGAGGCCCCGCGGTTGTCGATAAAGGCGTTGCGCTGCATGCGCACGCCGTGTGAGTACATCACGGCCACGCCCGCGCCATTGTCCCGGAAGGTGTTGCGCTGGTAGGTATTGTCGTGCGAAAACATGAAGTGCAGCCCGTAGCGCAGGTTGTTTTCGCTCAGGTTTCGCTCGATGTGCGAGTCGGTGACGAACTCAAAGTAGATGCCGTCGCGGTGCCCGCTGATGCGGTTGTTGCGGATGTGCATCTGCGCGCAGCGCCAGAGGTGAATGCCGTTGCCCGACTCGTTCTGAGTCTGGTGGTCGGGGTCGCCCTGCAGGGTGTTGTACTCCACGCGGCCACGGGCGCAGCCGGACAGGTAGATGCCGAAAAAGCAGTCCTGCAGGCGGTTGTGGTGAATGTACACGTCGCGGCTGTCATAGACTTTCACCCCGGCGTAGTCTATCATGCTGCCCTGCCCGGAGCGGCGCAGCACAAAGCCGCTGAGCTCGAAGCCGTGGGCTTTCACCGTCAGCAGCTCGTCGCGGTGGCGGCCGTCGAGTACGGGCCAGCCCAGCCCGCGCAGCACCACGCGGCGGTTGAGCACCAGGTTGCCTTCCTGGTACACGCCGGGGTGCACCAGCACGGTGTCTCCCTCGGCGGCGCGGGCCAGGGCCACGCGCAGGCGGGGGTAGGGCTGCCCGGCCCCGACGTGGAGCGTGCGCGCCGGCGCGCCTACTGCCAGCAGCAGCAGGACCAGCGCCAGCCCGGGCGCCCGCCAGAAGGCCAGGCGGCGCTTAGCGTACCGGAAGTTGAGCCACCTCATGCCAGGAAATCAATTGATGGGGCTGGCTGAGCTGCCGTTGGGCCGCCTGCGCGGCGGCTGGAGTGGCAAAGGCGGCCAGCCTGGCCGTTCATGGGAGTATGAAACGCGGGGCTGCGCACTAAGTGAGCATCCTGCACCGGCAGCCAGGTGGCGGGTTCGTTGAAGTCGGCCACCAGCAGGCGGGGCCCCGGGCCGGCCACCTCGGGGTGTTCCCGTAGGAAGTTGGCCATGCACCGCAGGTCATCGAACACGTACTGGCGGCCCTTGCCGGTCACCAGGCTCGGCCGCGAACTCGGGCCTGACCACCGTCATGCGGCAGTGGGCGCACTCGTCCTGGCCCAAACGCACTGCCCGCGGGCCCGACTGGCAGCTGCCCAGCCCGAGCCCCGCGGTCAGCAGGATTAATAGCAATGAAAATCTAAACACGACGAATAGTTTAGCGGATGAGTAGCAAAAGCCGACCGGCCCCGGCTTAGTGGCTGAGCGCACCGGCGCGGCCCGGCAGTGGGACGGCCGCGGGGTGCGCAGCGGCGCGACGCGCCCGGCTGAGCCACAGCACCAGCCCCGCCATTAGGGTCGCCCCGGCTATCAGGTAAGCCCCGTAGGATGGCAGGGAGTAGGCCTCGAAGTTGAGCAGCTGCTTGTAGCCAATCAGCGGGGGCTGGTAGGTCATGCCTTCAATCTTAATGGCAGCATGCTCGTCGAGGTGGTGGCCGTAGTCGTAGCCCCAGCGGTAGAAGTCCACCATGGCGGCGGCCAGAAACACCAGCAGCGCCGTGAACCACACCCCCACCGGCCAGCGCCGGCCCAGCGCCGCCGCCAGAAGGCCCCACCCGGCCAGGGCCCCTATCAGGTAAGGCAGCACCCGAAACTCGGGAAACATCTTCTCCTCAATCGTGCGCATCCCGATGTAGTGGTTGAGCCCGTTAATGGAGTCGATGTTGCCGCTCAGGTGGTCGAGCCAGATGGTCATCTGCAGGCCTTCGGGGTACTGCGGAGCAAACAGGTCGATGCGCCACACGGGCACCCAATAGGTGGCCAGCAGCAGCAGCGCCCCCAGCACCAGCAGTAGGCGCATGACCGGGGTAAGGGTAGGAGGGGACATGGCAGTGGTTCTTAACTGTTAGCTGTCAGCTATTAGCCGTTAGCTTTTATATCAGATTTAAGGTCGGCGGATATCCAATCCCAAGGGCGACCATCTGTCCCATTGCGAAGCCGCAATTAGCTGTTGGCTGCTGTCGTCAGCGAAGAGCTAACAGCTAGCAGCCAACAGCTAAAAGCTAAGCCGACCCTATTGCAGCGCGGCGGGCTGCGTTTGGCCCCCGCTGAAGGCCAGGGCCACCTTGCTGCCGGCCGGGGAGATGCGGATGTAGCCCTGCATCTCCTGGTGCAGCGCCGAGCAGAAGTCGGTGCAGTAGAAGGGGAACACGCCCACGCGCTTGGGGTACCACTTCAGCGTCTGCGTTTCGCCGGGCATGATGAGCAGTTCAGCGTTCTCGGCGCCGCCCTTGATGGCGAAGCCGTGGGGCACGTCCCAGTCCTGTTCCAGGTTGGTGAGGTGGAAGTACACCTCGTCTCCCACGCGCACGCCCTCGATGATGTCGGGGTTGAGGTGCGAGCGGATGGCCGTCATGTACACGTGCACCTGGTTGCCTTTGCGCACCACGCGGGCGTCTTTCTCGCCCTTGGCAGCGTAGGGGTGCTGGTTTTCTTCCAGCTTAAAGGCCTTCAGCGAGTTGGGCGCCACCTGCGCGGCCGGGATGCTTTGCGCGTAGTGCGGCTCGCCGATGGTGGGGAAGTCGAGCAGCAGCTTCATCTTCGGGCCTGAAATGTCGTAAAGTTGAGCCGATTGCGCCAGCTCGGGGCCGGTGGGCAGGTAGCGGTCCTTGGTAATCTTGTTGTAGGCAATCATGTACTTACCGTGGGGCTTGCGCGTGTCGCCGCCGGGGATGCTCAGGTGGCCGATGGAGTAGTAGGTGGGCACGCGGTCGAGCACTTTTAGCGTCTTGACGTTCCACTTCACGATTTCGCTCGACACGAACATGCTGGTGTAGGCATTGCCCTCGGCGTCGAACTCGGTGTGCAGCGGGCCCAGGCCGGGCTTTTTCACTTCGCCGTGCAGCACGTTCTCGTAGCGAAGCACCGGAATGCTGTCGTACTGGCCTTCGTAGTCCTTCTTCTCGATGGCCGCCAGCATCTTGCGGAAGCTGAATACCGGCACCACCGCGGCCAGCTTGCCCGAGCCCACGATGTACTCGCCGGTGGGGTCCACGTCGGTGCCGTGCGGGCTCTTGGGGCAGGGGATGAAGTAGCACAGGCCGGGCAGCTCTTTGGGGTCGAGCCTGCACGATGTCCTGCTCGATGGTGGACGTGCCCGAGTGGGTTTTCTCGTTCCACAGGTTGTGGGCGTGGGGCGACTTCACGCGCTTGCCCTTGCCGGCCTTCAGGTACTCCTCGGCCTTTTTCCAGTTCACGGCCAGGATATAGTCCTTGTCCTTCTGCGAGGCATTCACTTCCAGCAGGTTAAAGGCCTGCTCGGTGTTGTAGCAGGAGAAGAAGAACCAGCCGTGGGAGCCTTTCTTGCCGGCCCGGCTCAGGTCGAAGTTCACGCCGGGCGTCATAATCTGGAAGGCCACGTTCATGCGGCCGTCCTCGGGGCGCACCTTCACAAAGGAGAGCGTGCCCTTGAAATTCTTCTTGTAGGAGGCGATGGGCACGTCCTGGTTCTGTCCCAGCGGCACGCTGAAGCGGGTACCGGCCACGAGGTACTCGGTGTTCTCGGTGAGGTAGGGCGAGGAGTGGTTGCCGGCGCTGTTGGGAATTTCCAGAATTTCCACGGTCCGGAACGTTTTCAGATCGATGCGGGCGATGCGCGGCGTGTTGTTGCCGTTGATGAAAACCCAGCGGCCGTCCTGCGCTCCTTCGGTCTGGCTCAACTGCACATGGTGGCTGTCGTCCCAGGGCACAAAGCCGTGGGTGGTATTCAGCATGGGCTTCGATTCCTCGCTGTAACCCCAGCCGTTCTCGGGGTTCACCGAAAACACGGGAATCACCTTCAGCAAACGCCCGGAAGGAATGCCGTACACCGACATCTGCCCGGAAAAGCCGCCCGAAACGAAGTTGTAGAACTCATCGTGCTTGCCCGGCGCGACGTACACTTTTTCGGCTGCGCGCGTATCGGCCCCGGCCGCCGCCGACTTGTGCGGGGTGCACCCCTGCGGCACAAACAGCAGGGTAGCCACGGTGGCCCCGGCTCCGGCCAGGGTAAGCAGCAATTTAGAAGAGTTCATGGTAATCTGAGATTGAAGGGAAGGGGAATCGCGCCGCAGGCTCGGGCCCGCGGCAAGTGCTACTTTTTGGCAGTGAAGGGCTATTTTTTGTCGAGGGTGCGCATGAACTCGAGCACGCCCCGGGCCTCATCCTGCGAGAGGTTCTGGTTGGGCATGCGCACGAGGCATTCCTCCAGCATCTTCTGCGCGGCGGGGTCTTTCTCGAGCATGGCTTCCGTGTGTACCACCATGTTCATAATCCACTCGGGCTCGCGGCGGGTGGTGATGCCCTTCCAGCCGGGCCCCACCACCTTGTTTTCGCCCAGGCTGTGGCACGACTGGCACTTGAGCTCGTACATGCTCTTGCCCTTGGCGGCCAGCGACGCGTCGACGGTGGGGCTGAGCTTGAGGTCCGCCTTGGTGATGAGGGCCGGCCCGTCCGACGCCGCCGGGGTGGCCGGCGTGGCGGCGGTGCCATTCACCGCGGCTTCGTCACGCTGGTCGGTCTCCGACGCCGATGTCGTGCCGGCCGACTCGGAAGCAGTGTTGTCGTTGCCGCCGCAGGCCGCGGCCAGCAACAAAGTGCTGGTGGCCAGCGCGACCGCCAGGCCGCGCAGTTTCAGGGATAGAACTTTCATCAAAGAAGGGGTTAGGTGAAGGGTTAGGTGAAATCGTAGGTTGTCAGGCCGGAGAATCCGAACCGGCCAGCGCCGGCTGGCTCAGGCGGTAGTACAGCTTGTGCTCGTGCAGGCGCAGGCGGCCGGCGGCGTCGAGCTCCTTCACGGTGCGCATCACCGTTTCCACGCGCAAGCCCAGCATGTCGGCTATCTGCTGGCGCGTGAAGGGCACACAGAGGTAGCCATCGGCGCTCTCGGACAGCCGCTCGCAGAAGCTGCACTGCTGCGCCGTGTCGGGCTGGCAGCTGCCCTCGTTTCGCCGGGCCAGCATCTTGTGGGCGTAGTAGTTTACCAGCTGCAGAATCTGCTCGGCCGCCGGCAGCAGCGTGGTGTTGCTGCGCATATGCGTGTGAAAACTGAGCAGGTCCACCATCCGGCGGGTGAACTTCGCGTGCAGGGCCGGGTGCTGGCGCAGCAGCTCGAGCAGCTCGGCCCGCTGCACCACCCACACCACCGTATCGGTCAGGGTTTCGGCCGAGCTCAAAGCCACTGGGTTGGTGCCGATGACGGTTTCGCCAAAGGTCTCGCCGGGAAACACCAGGCTGTGAATAAAATCCTGCCGCTGCCCGCAGCTGTACAGCCGCACCGCCCCCGCCTGGAGCTGGTAGAAAAAGCTGCCCGGCTCGCCTTCCCAATAGATGGTGTGCTTGGCCGGGTAGCGGCGCAGGCGGGCGTGGGCGGCGGCGAGATGTTCGGCAGAAAGCATGACCGGCAAATAGCGGTGGGGTAAGAAGAAGGTCCGGTAAAGGTGCGGGGCCTCACATGGGCAGAGAATGATTTAAATCATGGTTTCACTTGATAAGAAACAATTGCATATTATCTATATTATACATAAGAGGCAACTGCTTTTCTTAATCTTTCCTATTGGCAGGTGGGGCGCAACTCCTGCTCCAGGGCCAGGGCCCGCGGAAAGAGGATGTTGTTTTCCAGGTGGATGTGCAGGCGCAGGTCGGCGTCGAGCTCTTGCAGGCGGCGGTACACGAAGCGGTAGGTGTTGCAGGCCTCTTCCGGGGGCGTGAACTGCCCGGTTACGTCGGCTAGCTCCTCGAGCAGGCGGCCCGCGTCGTCGTGCTCGGCCTCCATCATGCGGATGGGGTTCTCCACCGTGCCGAAGGGGGCCGGGGAGTAGGGGAGGCCCTGGGCGGCCTGCTCCAGGCGCACGATGTAAGGAAACAGCACCCGCTCTTCCTTCTGCAGGTGGGCCTGCAGCTCCTCGTTGAGGGCTGCGAACAGCTCGGCCACGGTGTCGAGCTCGCGGCGCATGTTGCCGTGCTTCTGCAGCACCTTGGCCACGGCCGGGGCCAGGGTGGTCAGCGCCTCGCGGGTGTAGGCGTGGTGAATCAGGCTCGATGTACTCCACCAGGAAGTGCAGGGGCCACTTTTCGGCGCCCAGGGCTTGCCCGAGCCGAAGCGCAGCTGCTGTTCGAGGTCTTCGAGCACGCGCTCGAGCGGGGCCTGGGCGCGTTTGGCGGCCTGCGCCACGGTCTGGTGTCCGCCGCAGCAGAAGTCCAGCTTGTGGCGGTAAAACACGTCGGTGAGGCGGATGTCGGCGCGCAGCAGCTCGCGCAGCGGGGCCGTGGTCAGGGTGGCAAGTACGTTGGGGCTCATGGCTTTTGAAAAGTTTTTCTCAAAGCTAGAGCGCCCCCTCAGGGCCTGGTTATGACGTAAGTCATAGGGACTCGTTTTCGGTATAGGTAGCTTTGGCCGCCGGCGGCCCGCGCCCGGGTTCGCCGCTGCTTTCTGCTTCCCCTATGCCTATACCTGCTCGTTGGATTACCGTGGCTTTGCTCAACCTGGCCCTGGCCGCCACGCTGGGCGCGCTGCTACGCTATGTCTTCCTGCACGAAGTGCCCGGCGTGGAGTACCGCTACGTGATGCACGCGCACAGCCACGGGGCCATGCTGGGCTGGGTGTTTCTGGCCTTGTTTGCCAGCTACACGCAGCTGGCCCAACCCGCGGCCGGGCGGTTGCGCTGGTACCGGCGCCTGTTCTGGGCCGCCGAAGTGGCCGTGCTGGGCATGATGGTCTCCTTTAGCTGGCAGGGCTACGGGGCGGTGTCCATTGGCCTGAGCACCGCGCACCTGCTGCTTTCCTACGGGGCCGTGGCCCTGCTCTGGCCCGATTTGCGCCGGCAGCTGGCCGGCCGGGCGGCGCTGCCCTATCTACTGGCGGGGCTGGGCAGCGTGGTGGTTGCGACACTGGGGGTATGGGCCCTGGCCGTGGTCATGAGCCGCCCCCATCCCAGCACTGAGCTGTACTACCTGGCCATCCAGTTTTTCTGCACTTCCAGCTCAACGGCTGGTTTGCCTTCGGCGTGCTGGGGCTGGTGTTGAGCTACTTCGAAACGCAGGGGCTGCCACTGCACCGGGGGCTACTGCGGCTGGCCTTCTGGCTGCTGGTGCCCAGCACTTTCCTGACCTACGGGCTGGCCGTGGCCTGGGCCGAGCGGCACCCGCTGGTGTACGCCGTCACGGGGGTGGGGGTGGTGCTGCAGCTGCTGGGCCTGGCCTGCTGGCTGCGGGCGGTGTGGCCGGCCTGGCTGGCCCTGATGCCGCGCCTCTCGCCGCTGCTCCGGGCGCTGTGGGCCGTGGGCCTCGGCTCGTTTGCGTTTAAGGGGCTGATTCACGCCGCGGTGGCAGTGCCCTACGTAGCCGTCATGGCCTTCACGGTCCGCAACTACGTCATCGGCTTTATTCACGTGGTAACCCTGGGCGCGACCACGCTCACGCTGCTGGGCTTGCTACACCAGATAGGGGCCCTGCGCCTGCAGCGCCGGCTGGCGCGACTGGGTGCCGGGCTGCTGCTCGCGGGCTTTCTGCTCACCGAGGCGCTGCTGTTTGTGCAGGGCAGCATGTTCTGGGTCGGCTGGAGTTTCCTGCCGCACTATTACGTGCTGCTGCTGCTGGCCTCGCTGCTGCTGCCGGCCGGGGCGGTGCTGCTGCTGGTAGCCCAGATAGGCTCACCCCGCGCGGAAGCGGTGGTGCCGCCGGAGCTGGTCGGGAATGCCGGCCTGCGTTCGACCCGCCCAGTTGAATTTTGAGGCTTGACTTGTTCGACTACAACCCCTGGTCCGCTCTCGCCTTTAGCTAGCGCCTGCGACTTTCTGGTGGCGAAGGGCTCCGAGGACCCAGGAGCCGGCCGGCTTTTGTGCCGTTCACAAACGGGACCGCCGGCGCGGGAGTGCGGCTCCGACGCGGGGCGGTGGTATCGGGCCTAACCGCCGGAGCGGGAGCTGGGGCTGCAGCCGGCGCGGTAGCCGCGGCGGGAGTTGACTGCTCGGCGGGGCCGTTGCAGGCGGCCAGCCCTGCCAAAGCCAGCAGCAGCACGGAAGCGGAAGTAATAGGTTTCATAGCGGGGCGGAGGAACACGGAACGGGTGGGAGCAGCGCCGGGTTCGGCAGCGCAGTTAAAAAGCCCGGCGAGGCCGGCCCGGAGCCGCATCCGCGCTTAGCGCAGTCCCTGCATTTTCAGGAACAGGCCGCCCGGGTTTTTGGTCGCCTTGATTTTATCGGTCTTGAGCTTGTAGATGAAGGCAAACAGCGCATCCACGTGCTTGGGCGACTGGAGGATATCCTGCACCAGCTTGGTCTCCTGAATACCCAGCGTTTCCAGGTGCTTGCGCGCCAGCTGCCCCTTGGCGTCCTCCGCCTCAAGCTCGAAGGGGATGGGCAGTTGCTGGGGCACCTGAGTGTTGACGAAAAACTTGATGCTTTGGAACGAGCGGCCCTTCTTAACCAGCTCATACTTGACCTGCAGGTCGGTGTGCTCGTTGATTTGGGTGGTGGCCACGTCGAGCACGTACTTCTGCAAAGCCGAAATCTGGGCGTACTGCTCGGGCTCCTTTCCCGAGGGGTCCTTGAGCTTGAGCATGGCCTTGAACTCGTCCAGGGAATAGGTCTTGGTTTCGCCGATGTCCTTCCACTGCGAGGCCAGCCGATAGATGCGCTTGGCGTACTTGCTCGACAGGCTGAAAGCGGCCTGCAGCCGGTAAGAGGTGAAGTTGCTCTTTAAATCAATCAGGAAGGGCCGCATGCGCTCGGAGATTTCCAGCTCAATAGTGCCTTCGCCCTTGCGGTAGAGCGCCGAGGCCAGCAAACTCACCTGCAGCAGGGTCTTGCCGTTTTCGATGTGGTACACCCGGCTGTTGAGGTTCTCGGTGGACTCGAGCAGCTGCTTGTAGTTCCAGGTGCGGCCGGTCATCTCCATAAGCTCCTGCACCCGGATTTCGTAGATGGTGCCGGCCTTATCCTGCTTGGTGAGCTTGGAAAGCAGCGAAAAGACGATGTCCATCTCGCAGGCACTCATCTCGTAGCGGGCCGTGGTCAGTGCGTTGTGCTGCCGGATTTCTATCGGGACGGTGGATTCGGTCGCGGCCATAGCAGCTAGGGTAGGGGTAGATAGCAAACATACGGCAGAGAATGTGAAGTAATAGAAGCAAATACCGAATCTATCAGCTATGCCGCAGAGGCGGCTTATAAAATCTATTAGTTCGACTTATAAAACCTATTAGTTAGCCAGGGGTGAGTTTTCCACGAGGCTTATAAAATCTATTAGTTCGACTTATAAAACCTATTAGTTCAGCCCAGGCAAGTATTGGTACCAGCAACTGCCTCTGGATAGCGGCTTATAAAACCTATTAATTAGCGCCAAAGACCAATTAATAGTCACGCCAATCATAATCTATTAATCAGCTTATGAAACCTATTACTTTAACTTATAAAACCTATTAGTCCGCTTATGAAACCTATTACCCAGCTTATAGGACCTATTAGTTAACTTATGAAACCTATTACTAAAGCCGCTTAAGTGACTGAGGTACAAAATATTGTAAGCACTGCAAATACTTAAAATACTTAAAATACTCACAAACTTGTTGAAGTTCGAGTACAAAAGCTTTCAAAATGGTGGTTTGGGCCGGAACCCGAACGAAAACAACAAAAGGGCGAGTCCAAATAAGCACAAAATCGGATTGCACTTTTTCAATAATTAATTACCTTTTATTACTACGTGAATTGCTCGTGACGTATGTTCTATTCCTTGTACCATCCCCGGTGGCCAACCAAGCAGCTTATAAAACCTATTAATAAGCCGGCCCCACCTCCCAGGGTGCCACCGAGGACCCCAAAAGTACGCTTCTCCAGGCGGTCCACCGCTCAAATAGCCCCTCATAGCAACCCAGCGGGCTTATAAAACCTATTTTCTGGCTTGTATCCGCACCCACGGTCGAGCTTATGCTCCAGCGAAGTAATAGATTTTATAAGTCGCTACTAGCCCGCCAGCCGACAGCTGGGCAGGCCTAGACCGCCAGAAGGCCCGGGCAGCCAGGTAAATACCTGACCAACCGGGCCCCGGGAATTCACTGGTTAACGGCGTGAAGCCGCCGGCGGTATGCTACACGCTCAGCGTGGCCGGGCCGAATTCCTCGAAGTGAATGGCCGCGCGCGGCACGCCCAGCGCCGCGAGGTCCTGCACCTGCTTGCGAATGAAGGGGGCCGGGCCGCACACGTAGTAGTCAGCCTCGGACATCAGGGTGCCGCCGTTGAGCTTCTGCAGGTCCACGATGCCCTCGTAGTACCCTTCCTGCTCGAGGCCGGGCGCCAGGGTGTCGTAGAAGATGTGGTGCTGCACCTGCTCGTGGCGGGCGGCCAACGCGGCCACCGGCTCGCGGAAAGCGTGCACCTGGGCGTTGCGGCTGCCGTGCACCCACACCACCTCGCGCGGGCTGCCGGTCGTGACGAGGTAGTCGAGCATGCTGAGCAGGGGCGTCTGGCCCACGCCGCCGCTCACCAGCACCACCGGGGTGGGCTTGCTGGTGTCCAGGGTAAAGTCGCCGGCCGGGGCGGCCAGCTCCACGATGCCGCCCTCGGCCACGAAGTCGTGCAGGCGGTTGCTGATAAGGCCATCGGGGTGCTGGCTGCCGGCTTCCTTCTTCACCGAGATGCGGTAGTATTCGCCATTGGGCGCACTCGACAGGCTGTACTGCCGGGGCTGAAACAGGTTGAGCTCGGGCAGAAACAGGCGCAGACTCACGTACTGCCCGGGCAGGTAGCCGGCTACTTTGCCGCCGTCGGCAGGGTAGAGGTAGAAGGAGGTGATTTCATCGGATTCGGCCACCTTCTGCTTCACCGTGAACGGGCGCCAACCGGTCCAGCCGCCGAGTTGATTGGCGGCGTTCTGGTAGAGGCCGCTTTCCAGGCCGCTCATCAGGCCAGCCAGCTCGCCGTAGGCAGTGGCCCAGGCTTCGAGCAGCGCGGGCGTGGCCGCCTCGCCCAGCACCTCGCCGATGGAAGCAATCAGGTGCCGGCCCACGATGGCGTAGTGCTCTGGCCGAATGTCGAGGCTCACGTGCTTGTGGCCGATTTTGGTGACGGCGTGCACCAACACCGAAGGGTCTTCGATGTTCTCGGCGTAAGCGAGCACGGCCATCGCCAGGGCCATCTGCTGCTTGCCGTTCTGTTGGTTGCCCATGTTGAAGACGTTCTTCAATTCGGGGTTGTGCTCAAACATACGCTGGTAGAAGTGGGTGGTCAGGGCCACGCCGTGCGCTTGGAGGGTGCTCACAGTCGCCGTAACAAGGGCTTTCTGGTCAGGAGTCATACTAAAAATCGAATTGGTAAAGGACAAATTTGTCCGGTATTAAAATAAAAAAAGGTTAACTGAATTGCTTTAAAAAGCCCAGACCATCGTGCACCTTGCCGGCCAGCTCGCCGACGGTGTGGTTGCGCAGCAGCTCGTTGAGCTGGTCGCGGATGGGCAGAAACTGGTGGTGCAGCGGGCAGGGCTGCCGGGCCGAGCATTGCGACAGCCCCAGGGCGCAGCCTTGCAGCATCGCGCCCCCGTCGATGGCCACCACAATCTGGCGGAGGGTCACCGTACGCAGCTGCTCGGCTGTCAGCACGAAGCCGCCGCTGGGGCCTTTCACCGAGGTCACGAGCCTGCGCGCGCACCAGCGCCTGCAGGACCTTGGCCGTAAAGGCTTCCGGAGAGCCGATTTCCGTGGCTATGTCTTTCAAACCCACGCGGCGGCCGGAGTCCGCCGACTGCTGGCCGATGTAAATCGCGGCCCGAATCCCGTACTCACACGCCTTGGAGAACATTGCCATCGGGCGCAAAGGTACAGCCCGATGTTATACCGGACCAAATTATCCGATATAATCCAACCCGCCTTAGGGCCCGCTGGACACGACCGGCCCGCTGTTTTCGCTGCGGCCGGTATTCACCCGGCTTGGGCTAAAATGCGGCTATTCCAAGTCTGTTAAGTGCCTCAGAGAGACTCTGCGACTCGAGCTTACGCGTCAGGCAACGGTGTTCCGAGTAATTGGCAGCAGGGCGCATAATCCGGTTCCCGGGCTAGGGCGCAGGCGGGTTGTTGGGATGCCAGTTTACTTCAGCCGGGTGGTAAACCATTCCACAATTTCCACGGTGGAGGTGATGCGGTTTTTGGTTTTCTGCCAGCCGTGCCCTTCGTCCGGGAAGAGGGTGTACTGCACCGGGACGTTGTTTTTCTTTAGGGCAACCACCACCTGCTCGGCTTCCACAACCGGCACGTTGGTGTCGTTGGCGCCGTGCTCGACCAGCAGCGGCGTTTTGATGAGGTCCGCTTTGTGGATGGGGGACAGGTCCCGCAGCATCGCGGCCTGCGTGGCGGGGTCGCCGTACTCCACCGTGGAGATGGCCGCCATCCAGGGCTCGGTGTGCTTGAAAAAGGTTTCAAAGTTGACCACCCCGAACAGGTTGGCCCCGGCAGCAAACATGTCGGGGTACTGCGTGACGCCAGCCATCACCATGTAGCCCCCGTAGGAGCCACCCATGATGCCCAGGGCGCCTTTTTTGGCAATGCCAGTGGTGACCAAGTAGTCGGAAACGGCTTTGATGTCCTTGACGCCGTTGACGCGAAGGGCCCCGTTGTCCAGGCTCAGAAACTTCTTGCCGAAGCCGGAGGACCCGCGCACGTTGGGCAGGAAAAAGGCTACGCCCTCTTTCACCAGGGCCTGGGCCGTAGCATTGAGGCCAGGCCCGGACTGGCCCTCGGGGCCGCCGTGGTAGCTGATGACCGTGGGGAAGGGCCCCGGGCCCGTGGCCGGTTTGTACAGCCACCCGCTGAGCACCACCCCGTCAAAGGAAGGGAACGAAACCAGCTCCGGGGCCCGGAGCGCGCTCAGATTCACGCCGGGGTGGGGGCTGTCGGTGATTTTCTGGAACTGCTTGCTGCCTAGGGCATACACCCAGAGGTTTGCCGGCTCTTTGGAGCCCGAGCCGGTGAAGACCAGCGCCTGGTCGTTGGGGGAGAAGTCAATCGCGCTGACCAGTTCCACGGGCAGGGTTAGCGGAGCACTTTCTTTTTGGCTTTCAGGTCGAAAAGAGTCAGCTGGTTTTTGCCTTTCTGGTTCCACAGCAGGGCGGCCGCGGTGCCGGCGTGGTTGAGGCGCAGGTCGGCCAGCTCTGCGTCTTTGCGCGATGCCAGAATCTCGATGCCGGCCGGGGTGTGGCGGCCGAAGGCCAGCAGGTCCCGGTCTTTGTTAGAGCCCAGGTACACCTGTCCGGACGGTGCAATCTCGCCGAAGAAGGTGCCGGGCCCCTCGTGCGGGGTGAGGAGCTTTTCGACTTTGGTGGCTCGCGTGTACAGGTAGAGGTCGTTGCTGCCGCGGCTGGCCAGGCGGGTGAGCAGCAGCTGCTGGTTGCCGGCCCCAAAGTCGGTGATGCCGCCCGTGCCCTGGTTCTTGACGGCCAGGGCGGCCGTGCCGGTGCCGGCCTCGTAGAGGAAGAAGTCCACCCCGGTGGGGTTTTGCTCGCTGGACCCGAAGCTGAGCAGGGCGCCGTCCTTGCTCCAGGTGCCGAGAAAGTTGTTGGTCTTGCCGCCCTTGGTGATTTGCCGGACGCCGCTGCCGTCGCCTTTCATCACGTAGAGCTGGGCGTTGAGCCCGCCGCCCGGCGCGAGCTGAAAGGCTATCTCGTCCCGTTTAGGGGAGGGCACCATGGCCGTGACCGGGTCAGGAAACGCCGTGAGCTGCACGGGCCAGCCCCGGTGGCCGGCACTTTCCACACCTGGGGCGAGCCGCTCAGGTTGGAGATAAACACAACCTCCTTGCCATTAGACAGATAAGCGCCGCCCCGGCACTGCCCGATGTTGGCCATGGCCACAATGGCATCGCGCGGGGCGGCTGGGTTGGGCTGCGCCGTACTTGGGAGCGCGGCGCTCAGTAACACCAGGGCCAGCGACGGCCAGGAGAGATTACGCATGTGATTGAAGGTTAAGGCGAAGACAGTCAGGTTAAGGAGCCCGCAAGCTAAGCTTTTCACCGGATAGTGCGGCCCTTGCCCAGCCAGCATCCCGCCGGCCCGGCCTGGTGCTGCCCCTTACGCCACGTCCAGCTGCGCGAACCGCTGCGCCAGCAAGGCCTGAAACTGCTCCTGAAGCGGCGCGGGCAGAAAACTCTGGGCGATGAACGCATCCCAGGCCGGCCGGGCTTTCGTCAAGCGCGTGAGCATTCCCGTTACTACTTTGTCATCGATGCCCGCTCGTTGAACCGCCTGGCGGAAGTCGGCCTGCCGCAGCCGCTTCTTTTGCCGTTGAGCGTCAACGCCAGCTCCTCCGGGTCGGCCGGGTTCACAAGTGCCGTGGCCACCAGGTCGTAGGCCGGGGCCAGGTTGTAGCCCAGCCCGGGGGTCTGTAGCAGGGAGAAGTTCTTCAGGTGCATGTCAGCGTTGCCCGTCAAAAAGCTGAAGAGCACCAGGCTCGTAATAGTTGACTACGTCCAGGCCGGGGTTGGCCGAGTACCGGAGGATGGCCTTGGCGACCTGCTCGTGCGAGCCGTCGTACTTGTGTTCGGTCAGGCGCTCGGTGAGCTGGCACATATCCTCCATGGCCAGCTTGCGGCCTTTCACTCGGTCGATGCGGCGCGTGACGTAGGCCAGGGCCCCGCCTTCCAGCCGCAGCAGCCCGTGGGGCACGGTCGGCAGCCGGGCCAGCCCGGCCAGGTGCATGGTCAAATCCTCTACTTCGGGTAGGTGGGTGTAGTGTGGCGTCGGCGGCTTGAGGATGTACTCGCCGCCCAGCGCCCCGACGATAGTAAAGCGTGCAGGCTGCCCGGCCGTCTCGGCTGGGGCGATGCTTAGCGAAAGCTTGGGCTGCACGCCCGTCACGGCGATGTGCTGGCGCACGACGGCTTCGGCCAGAGCCAGCATCTCGGCCTCAGTGTAGGGAAATGCGGGCGGCACCGGCTTGCCGAACAGTCGGCGGCTGCAGGCCGGGTGGTAGTCCGGGCCCTGCCCGTGGCCGGGCGGCAGGGGCTGGTAGCAGTACAGGCAGCGGCTCATCTTTCGTCGTCGGTTTCCAGCGGATGAATGCTCACGGCGCCGATGCAGTCCCGGCAGCAGGCCAGCAGCAGGCCCATGCGGTCGCGGGCGTGGAGCTTCCAGTTCTTTTCGGCCACTTCCAGCAGCCAGCCTTCGGGAATGAGGCCGTCGAAAAACGGGAACAGCACCCGCTCCAGGTAGGGCGCCGGCCGTAGCGGCAGGGTCAGGCTCACCGCCTCGGCCGTGGCCATGGCAAGGTAATCCGGGGCGTAGGCGAAGGTGTAGCCGTGCTCATCCTGTATCAGGTGCCCGGCCAGCTGCCCGTGCAGGTGTACTTCGGCTTTTCTCATGGCTGCGGGTCCAGAAGCCGGGTGCGGTCCAGCGGGGCAGGCGCCATCTCGTGGCCGAACAAACGCAGGACCAGGTTGACCTTGTCCAGGCGCAGGGTGGCCTTGCCCTGCTCGAGTTCGCGCACGAACCGCAGCCCGACCCCGGCTTTCGCGGCCAGGTCCGGCTGGGAGAGTTGCAACAGCTTGCGGCGCTGCTTGACAAAGGCAGCCAAGGGAGAAACCATACAGTACAGTGTACCCGTTCGGGGATAATTTGACTAACAGAGCATAATTAACACCCGTTCGGGTATAAAGTTACAAAAAATAGCTGGATTATACCTGAACGGGTATAGAATTCCTTACAGCACGTTTAAACCTGGATCTAACTCAATTGCAAGCGAGCTGGACTGCCAACGCGAGGGGCCCGGCCAATCGCTCCACATCCTCGCCTGATAGGCTACGCAGCGGCTTTTGCGACCTTGGCGTACCTTGCTGCCCAATGAATTGGTTTGTCCTTAACCCGCGGCCCGCGCTGCCTGCATGGTGCCCTTGCACAGGCGCTGCTCGCCCGGTCACTACGACCAGGACCTGTCATCTGCGCGGCTTTGATCCGCGAACCGGGACGGCTGCTACATCCAACCGGGCCCTATCCGCATGAAAAAGGTTCCGGCCCCCACGGCGCCCGCCGCCACCGCCGAAATGGAGCTGCTGGCCGAGGCTTTGCTGCACCACGATGCATTCCCGCTGGCAACGGCGCTACGGCGGGCGCTGCGGGACCGCGGCGAGTACGTCCCGGACGAGGAAGAGGAACTGCTCTGGAATTACACCGACCGCATCTTCATAGAGCGGATGTGGGCCGGGTTCCGCTTCGTCACCCGCGACGACGAGCCCCTGCTGTGCATCGGGCCGCTGCAGGTGTTCGAGGAAAGTATCAGCGGGATGCTGCGCACGCGCTGCCGCGTGTGGTATGGCTCCGAGGCCCTGCGAGAGTGGCAGCGGCAGGAGGTTGCCGCGCGCCCGTTCACTTATTAGAGCGGGTTTGGGAAATGGGGTAGCGCAAAAAGAAACGAGACAGTAAGTTGCGGCCGGAGTTCCTAGGCTGCGGTGGGCATTATCGTTGAGTGCTATCAACCCCTTATTGACCCGTTGTGGCAAGTTATTGGGCCACTGCTCCACCTGCAACGCAAGCGCCGCCTGTGCGCCAGTTCGTTGATGCCCCGCGTTACGTGTGCCGCACGGCTGCCAGTGCCGCAGCCTGCCTTACGCCGAGCAACAGCCGAGTAATTTCCAAACACGTTCTAAGCCACCGAAGGACCGGGTTGACGACTCCGTCCACCTTGGTCCTCCCAATACCCAGGATAGTTGCAATGGGGTTAAAAGCAGGGGCGCTCCCAGACTTAGGAGGAAGCGCGGCTTCATATGTCCCGAATAAGCTGTAAAGCCGGCTTTCAGGGTTTAGGCGAAGGCCCACGGAAGCGGTGCATGCTGTGTTGTATAACGGGAAGTCAGGGCATCGGCAGGAAGGCGCTGGCGGTACGGGATTACTTTCAGTCCGGCTTCCGGCCCGAATACGGAACCGCCGGAGACGCCCAATAACGTAAGCGCTGTAATAAATTGAGCTAGCGCGAGAACGAACGAAAAAGCCCACTTACTTTGCCCG
Source organism: Hymenobacter humi (assembly GCF_042665855.1). NCBI lineage: Bacteria > Pseudomonadati > Bacteroidota > Cytophagia > Cytophagales > Hymenobacteraceae > Hymenobacter > Hymenobacter humi. The sequence goes on from NZ_JBHTEK010000006.1 coordinate 109,729, forward strand.
AACTTCCCAACAATGAAGGGCCCGGGTCCGGGCCTGCTGTCTTCCTGCTTTCCAGCCTTTGCGGCCCGTCTTGCCCATGAACCTGTTCCGCCTTACCTGGCCCTTGGGCTGCGCGTGCATCCTGAGCCTGGCCCTGCTGGTCTCGCCGGCGAAGTCAGCTGGCCAGAACGTAGCGCACCGCGCGGGAAAAATCCATACCGAGCAAGTGGACCTGGGCTATGAAATCCTGGGCGAAAGCCCCTCAGCCGTGCCGCTGCTGGTCGTCAATGGCGGGCCGGGCCTGTCCCATGCCTACCTGCTGCCCACGGACGTGTGGGGGCAACTGGCCCGCAAGCGGCGTGTGATATTTTACGACCAGCGGGGCACCGGCACTTCCCGGCCCGTGCGGGCGGGGGCGCCCCAAACCCTGGCGGCCCAGGTAGCGGACCTGGAAGCTCTTCGGCAGGGGCTGGGGCTGCCCAAAATTATCCTGATCGGCGACTCCTACGGCGGGCTGCTCAGTATTGCCTACGCCAGCGCCTACCCCGAGCACATCGCCCGCCTGGTGCTCTCTGCCGCGGCGGGCAGCAGCCTTAACGACGTGGTGCACCTCTTTGACCAGGTCTTCCCCGACGCCATGGCGCAGCAGAAACAAGCGCAAAAGCCGGGGGCACCGAAGACCCGGGAAGCGGCGGAGGCCTCGCTGCGCCGCCACTTCAACCTCATCTTTTATTCCCTGGAGCAGCGCGACCGCTACTTTCAACGGGTGGGGCCGATGGCCAACCTGGGCTTTGAGGAAGCCGTGGCCGACGCCGTCGGCACGGATGCCGCGAAGCAGGACTTCACGCCTAAGCTGGCGAGCTTCCGGTTTCCCACCCTGGTGCTGAGCGGCCGCTACGACATGAACGTGGCCCCGCTCACGGCTTGGCGCCTGAAAGAGGCGATTCCCGGGGCCCGGATTGTGTTCTTCGAGAAAAGCGGCCACTTTCCCTGGTTTGAAGAGCCGGAAAAGTACCGCGCCGTTGTCGAGGCGTTTCTGGCGGGTCAAAAATAAGGTCCGGGCTGGGCCCCTAGGCCATTGTGGTTTACGGAGATTTGGTGGCAGGGCCTTTGGTGTAATCCACCACCGTGCGGCCGGCTTTCATGACCCACTTGACGTGGTCAATCACCACGTTTATGTCCTTGAGCGGGTCGCCTTCTACGGCCACCAGGTCAGCGAAGTAGCCGGGGGCAATGGCGCCGAGCTCCTTTTCCTTGCCGAGCAGCTCGGCCCCGGCGGCGGTGGCCGTGTGCAGGGCCTGTGCCGGCGTCATGCCGGCCTGCACAAACCAGCGCAGCTCCCGGGTGTTTTCACCAAAGCCGGTGAACACGGCATCCGAGCCCATGGCAATCTTGACCTTGGCGCGGATGGCCCGCTTCAGGGTCGCCACGTTCCGGGCCACGTACTGGTTTAGGTCGGCGACCGTGGCCGAGTCGTAGCCATATTCCTGCCGGTGGGCGATGTAGTAGCGGTTGTGCTCCACAGTGGGCACGTAAAAGTCCCCTGCCTGGCCATCAGCGCCAGCGTGGCGTTGTCGACGTCCACGGCGTGCTCGACGGAGTTGGCCCCCGCCCGCACCGCGTCCCGGGCGCCGTCCGGCCCGTAGGAATGAATGGCGATGCGCTTGCCGGCGAAGTGGGCCACATCAGCCGCCGCTTTCATTTCCGCGTAGGTAAACGTTTGGAAGCCGGTTACGTCCTTGTCGCTGCCGGTCGAGCCGTACATCTTAATCCAGTCCACGCCGGCGGCCAGCCTGCTGGCGGGCCACGCGCTGCACGGCGTCCACGCCGTCGCACTGCCCGGGGTCGGGGATGGCGCCCGGCTTGTAGGGACTCGAGCTCACGTGCAGCCCGTTTCCGGCCACCAGCATGCGCGGCCCGGGCATGGCGCCCCGGTTGATGAGGTCGCGCAGGGCCAGGTCCATGTTGTCGAACGAGCCCAGGTCGCGCACCGTCGTGACGCCCGTTTCCAGGGTTTTGCGCGCGTTTTCCTGGGCCAGGAACACCGTCACCCCGGACCCCAGCGTGCCGAGCTGCCCCCAGGGGTTGCTGCCCGGGGCCCGGTCCCAGTAAAAGGACATATGCGTGTGGGCATCGATTAAGCCGGGAATGGCAGTGTAGGCCCGCAGGTCCCGGTGCTCGGCCGCGGCGGGAATCGCGACGTCCTGCTCGGGCCCCACTTGTACGATGCGGTCGCCCCGCACGAGCACGACTGCGTTGCGAATCACCCGGCCCTGGCCGGTGACCACTTTGCCAAAATGCAGGGCCTGCACCTGCGCGACCGCAGGGCGCGTCGAAACGAGCGCCAGTAAAAGCAGTAGGGTACGGGTATTAGGCATAAGCATCAGGAATGTGGGGAAGACCAATCGCAAGATGGCGCTAAAACACTGGCAAGCCAGCCCGCCCGGCGTTTCCGACCTGCATTTCCGTGCATCAATCATTGTTGGCCAAAGTGGAGCAGTTCCATACAGAGGCGAACTGGCTATTATTAGTACAGATATCGGGCCCTTTCCGATAATAGGTGTAGAATCCCAAGGTGTGTTATCTAAGATGAGCGGGAATCGGGAGCATCTCTTCAAATGCATTTATATTTCACCAATGCAGGCAACCGCTTAAGCCCGTGCTCCGCGCACCAAGCCCCGAGGCGTTTCAACTCCCTGCATAAGCTTTGGCTGTGTTCGCCGCGCTGCTGAGTCCGGCCTGGACTTAGCAGGACGTGCGCTCGGCCAGGTATGCGAGCGCCGACTAAGCGTTGCCGGGAATCGAGAGCCCGGACGGGTTTTCCATGCAACCTATATAAAGGAGTAAAACGCGACTTTTGGAGGGCAAAAACGAATGCAGGTATAACATCCGATAACTAAGGTTTATCGGACCTTATTGTTAGAATGACTTCCTAGGCATTGGTACATGTTCCAGGCACCGGTAAGCAAGCTTTAGCGGAACCTAAAGGCTGAGGCCCAACAACGGTCTGCCTAACGGAAGTCTCACGTGAATCGCTTCTCCCAAGCCAAGCCACCTTTTGCAGTTTTTGCTTTGGGCTAACCGGGGCTACTGGGCGTTACTGCTCGCGCAGCTGCTGGGTCTCCTGGCGGGCCCGAACCTAAGTAACCCCTTTCCGGGGAAACCGTTCGGAGCCGGTCGGCTCCTTTCATCCGAATGGCATTTTTGACGGGTGGGGCTTCCTCCCATTCACAGGCACGTTGGCAAGCCCTCCGGGTCCACACGGCGCCACCGCCGGCTAGTGGACGCCGGGTGGGCAGCGGCCGAACCACCCGCCCCGGGGCAGGTGGGGGACGAGGTGCCTTGCTGCCAGGCCGGGCGGAAGAAGCCCAGGAGCCGCAGTTGCTCGGGCTGCTGCAGCACGTGCGTGAGGTACGGGTATTTTTTATTGGGCTCGTGCCCGAGGAGCCTTAACGTCTCAGGACAAAAAATATTTACATTTATAGCAGGTGAATATAATTAAGACCGTATATTTCGCTTGGTTATGCACAAAACCCTGCAAAAATTAGAAGCCTACCTCAGCCGGGACTACACCGCGTTGTTGGTGCAATCGGTTCACCCCTGGGACATCGTCATCCTCCGGGCCGGACGATGCGTGGATTCGGTTTCCCTGACGGCGCAGGAGGGGAGTTCCTGCTCAACGCCCTGGGCGACGCCTCCCCCATGCAGCCCATCGTGTTTTTTATCAGGGCCCTGCACCAGGGCTACTGGCCGGACCAGAGTACCCGGAAAGCCGGCCCAGCCGGTACATTAGCCGAGGCTGCCTTATAACGCCTTTGTGGGCAGGCGCCCAAAGTAAGCTTGCGCGCACCACCGGCGCACCACTTGCCAGTCAGCAATCGATGTTGACCGAACGTTGGCGGGCCATCGTGTTATTGCCAGAACGCAATTCCTGTTTATCCGGATGTGCGCTCCCTTTCATCTGCCCCGATTCGTTTTTGATGGCTACCCCCATACCCAAACGTAATTTTGAGAAAGCAGCGGGCCGCGTCAGCGAGCACCACGCCGGTTACGTGAAGGTTCAATCCCTGCCCGGCCAGCGCCAGCGTGGGGCCTTCGGGGCCCTGTTGTCCCATGCCCGCAACTGCTTGGAGCGCAATCACCGGGACCGGATGCCGGACGACCAGCACCTGATGCTTCCCCTTCCGAAGTCTTTCTTTACCGAAGAGGAAAGCGCTTGGATGGTGCAATATTCGCCGGGCCACGCCCGCCGGCGCCCGGTCGGGTTGTTCGTCGCCCTGCTCTTTGCCTACGGGTTCGGGGCGGGGTTCCTGAAAGTAGACCAAGCCGCTTGCGGGCAAGGAATGCCCCTCACCCTGGGACCGCCGCTGCGTCTGCCCCTCCCGGCCGCGGGCCTGGGGGTAAGGACCCGGAAAGGCCAATGGCTGAATAATCAGTATGGCTACGCACCGCGGGGCCTGCACCCACCGGAAACCCCGCTTTGCTTATGAAACTACTCCTCGTTGAAGACGAACCGAAGCTGGCCTCCTTTGTCAAGAAAGGCTTTGAAAACGAAGGCTACGAGTTGCAGGTGGCCTACGATGGCCGCATGGGGCTATCCCTGGCTCAGCAGCAGCCCTACGACTTAGTCATTCTGGACGTTAACCTGCCTTACATCAACGGCTTTGAGCTGTGCCGGCTTATCAAGCAGCAGGCTCCGCAGCAGCCGGTGCTATTGCTCACGGCCCTCGACAGCCTCGACAACAAGGTCACCGGCTTCGAGGCCGGCACCGACGATTACCTGGTCAAGCCCTTTGAGTTCAGGGAATTGCTCATGCGCACCCGGGTGCTTTCCCGCCGGTACATGGCTGCGGCGGCCGGGCAGCGCATGCTGCGCATCGCCGACCTGGAGGTGGACCTGGACCGCAAGCGCGTGGTGCGGGCCGGGCGGCGCATCGACCTGACGACGAAGGAGTACTCCCTGCTGGAATACCTCTTGCTGAACCGCGGCAAAATCATCTCGCGGGTAGAAATTACCGAGCGGGTCTGGGAACTCAACTTCGACACGAATACCAATGTCATCGACGTGTACGTGAGCCACCTGCGTCGAAAGTTGGATAAGGGCTATGACATCAAGCTGATTCACACCGTCGTGGGCATGGGCTACGTGCTGCGCGAAGGCTAAGCCATGCTCATTCGCAACAAGCTCATCCTGCGCTTCACCCTGCTGGTACTGGTTATTCAGCTCGCCCTCTCCGGCTTTATCTACTACTTCTACGCCACCACGCGCGAGCAGCGCTTTGCCGACCGGCTGGCGGGCAAGGCCGTGATGACCGCGCGCCTGCTCTTAAGGCGTCCCCTCACCCCGGGCAGCGTGCGGCCCTTCCGCCGGCAGGACCTGGTGACCATCCCCGACGAGCGGGTGAGCATCTACGGCCCCGGCGACCGGCTGCTTTACACCAGTGCCGACTCCTTGAGCCAGCAGCACAACGCGGCCCAGCTGCCACGGGTGCATGCCACCGGGCCGGTGCGCTTTCGCGACGGGGCACTGGAAGCGGTGGGCCTTTACCAGGAGTTCGACGGCCAGCCCTACCGGCTTTTTGCTGCGGGGCGCGACAATTACGGCTTTCGGCAGCTCAACAAGCTGCGCCTGATTCTGCTGGTGGGCAACATTGGCGGCCTGGTGCTCATTGTGCTGGCGGGCTGGTACTTCGCCGGCCAATCCCTGCGGCCCATTGCGCGGGTGGTCCAGCAAGTGGAAAACATCACGGCCAGCCGCCTGGGGGCGCGGGTGGATGAGGGCAACGGCACCGACGAAATTGCCCAGCTGGCCATCACCTTTAACCAAATGCTGAGCCGGGTAGAACAGGCCTTTGAGATGCAGAAAAGCTTTCTCTCGCACGCTTCCCACGAGTTGCGGACCCCGCTTGCCACCATGCTGGGCACCTTGGAAACCTCCCTGAGCTACGACCGGGACCTGGCCGAAGCCCGGCGCAGCCAGACCTCCGCGGTGGAGGAGTTAAAGAAGGTCATTGAACTAACCAATGGACTGCTGGCCCTGGCTAAAACCGACGAGGCGTCCTTTCGACGCGAGCCGGTGCCCCTGGATGAGTGCCTGACCCGGGCCCTGCAGGCCGTTGCCGGGACGTACCCCGCGCACAGCTTGCGGCTGGCGTACGGGGCCGTGCCGGAGGAGCTGGAGGATTTGTTTGTGGTGGCCGGCAACGCCCACCTGCTGACGACGGCCCTGCTGAACCTTTTGGATAATGCCTGCAAGTACTCTGGTGGAGCGGTGCAGGTCGTCCTCGGTTACGAAACCCCCGAACAGCTGCAGCTCACGGTGACCGATGCCGGCATTGGCATTGCCGCCGACGAACTGCTCCGCGTGTTCGAGCCCCTGTTCCGGGCCTCGAACGGGCGCAGCCGTCCCGGCTACGGCATCGGCCTGGCTTTGACGCGCAAAATTGTGCAGCTGCACGGGGGCAGCATTGCGCTGGACTCGGTGGTGGGCGCCGGTACGACCGCCACGGTTACGCTGCCCGCGGGCCCGGCTTAACCTTTTCTAATCTCGCGTTCATGCCGTTTTAATTTCGACGGGCCTCTTTTGTCGTTCACACCCACAAAATGCCATGGTAGGTGGCAACCGCAACCGTCTGCTGCTCCTGGGCGCGCTGGTCCTCTCCACTGCGCCCAACTTTTACTTCCTGCAGCAGATTAATGCCTACTCTCTGAATGGACCGTTCCCCGTTTCGTCGACATTATGAAAACCCGGCCGGCTGCCTGGTGGAGCACCACTGGTTGGGCTCCGGCCACCTGGAAATTGAGTATTACCCGGGGCCGCGCCGGTTGGCGGACTTGCAAAACTTGCTGGGGCACGCCAAGCAGCGGCTCATCGTCACGGGGTGGAACAAGCTGCTGGGCGACCAGCGGCACATGGCCCCTTTCACGGCAGAAGAGCAGCATTGGGTGACCGCGTTGTGGCTCAATGTTTCGCAGCCGCGCCCGGGCAATCTATTCGGGGCGGCCGTGCTGGCCCCCGACGTGTTCGCGGAGCTCCCCGTGCCTGCGCAGACGGCTGAGGCCCAGGTGTTGGCCATGAGGTATCGGCTGTTTAACGACCTGACCCTGGCCCGGTGGTGGCTGCGGGAGTTGCGCCTGAGAAAGTAACTCCTTTGGGCGTTTTAATACCCGCCGCAACCATCACTTCATCGCGCACGATTACGATTCCAGCCTTACGCCGGCTGAGGGCTTGGATTGCTAGGCGGCGGGGCCACTAAGTTAGGCGGAAGTGCCACGCCCGCGATGAGCCTGGTGCGCGGGTAGGACGGATGGCCGGTCATGGCCGAACCATCCGTGGCCCCTTTAAACCCCCAGTGCTGCAGGCCGATAGCCCTGAGTGAACGGCTTGGTGGTTCTGTGAAGCGGTATGGCAGCGCGCCAACGGATTAGCGCCCGGTCCTGGAAAAGGCTACGCTTCCAGGCGGTAGGGCAAAGGCCTCGCCCGGGGCAAGTCCCGGGCGGTCGCCCTTAGCCCCGTCGTCTCGTTTTTTATGCGTCCTCTATCCGCCACCTGCAGGCCGGCGCAGCCCCGGACCCTACAGGCTTCGCTGGGCAAATGGATTTAATTCGGTGGAAGGTGTCCGGCAGGTCCGGATAAACTCAAGCTCCTGCTAAGGAGAAGTCAAAGAAGGTGGCATCAATATTTTAACAGATTACAGTAGTAAAAATAAGGGCCCGTCCAGCTCCAGGGGAACTGACGTTACCGAGGAGTTTAATATAATTATTCACATTAAAATTTGTTAATATACTTGACAATGGCTAATATAAAATATAGTATTGGGAACTGTTTCACCCTTTACAACCACCACAAAATGAACAAATTACCAGTATCCACCCTACTAGGCGCCGCTCTACTCTCTCCGGCCCTGTTCTTCTCCAGCTGCTCGAAAGAGCAGGAGGCCGTAGCCCCGGCTTCTCTCTACCACAGCCTCGGCTGACCTCACCGGCAACGGCGGGCCTAGCGGAACGCACTACAACCTCAACATCATTGGGGTGCCCAAAGGCAAGACGGCCGACATGACCGGCAACAGCGGCCACCGCATCTTCGTCAACCTGACGGGCAAAACGACCATTAACCTCCAGAACGCCGACCTGACCGACGGCACGTTCCAGGTGCTCGACGCCAACGGTACCGACGGCCCGGCCTTGTTCCAGCTGCCCAGCCCGGACCCGGACGGCGACGGCGTGACCTCCTACTCGTGCTACGCCCGCGCCCTGGGCACCCCCGGGGGCAGCGTGAAAGTAACGACCTGCGCCACCGACGTGGCCACCGGCGAAGACGTGTGCAGCCTCGAGTCGCTGGTGACCATGCGCGAGAAGGGCGGTTCGAAATTCCAGAACGTGTCAAACCAGCTGCTGAGTATCGTCGTGGACATCACCGACGACGGCATCGACAATCCGGTGCGCTACCCCTTGTTCAGTGACGAACTGCAGGGCTACTACTGGGACTACGACAATGCTGGCCTGAAAGTACTGCAGCTGCGCTTCTACGAAGTACCCACTACCTACGCCCCCGTAGGCTAATCGCCTGACCTCCGACGCCGGGGCCTGCCCCGGAGAACAACCAAAAGCCACGGCCGCCCCGGCCGTGGCTTTTGAGTGCTGGGGCGGGTCGGTATTCCTCCGGCCCGGCGGGCGGGATTTCTTCCCTTCGCCGTTTGCTTCCTTTGCCCACGCTTGCCGTGTTCCCTCTCCCGTTGCCCAGGCGTTAGGTACTGATTGTGGCCAGCGTGCGGCAGGTCACGGCCCGCACGCGCTGGCCTGGTACAGGGCTGGACTGCAGCCTTGTGGCCCAGGCCGACGCATTAGCCACCGCTCGGGTGCTGAAGACCGTGCTGGTGCTGGTCAGCATCCCGGTGGTGCTGCGCACGGGCACCGAGTTCATGCCCCCGCTCGACGAGGGCTCCCTGCTGATGATGCCCACCACGCTGCCTGACGTTTCTTACACCGAGGCCAAGCGTATCCTACAGGTGCTGGACCAGTTGTTGAAAAGCTTTCCGGAGGTGGAAAACGTGCTGGGCAAGGCCGGCCGCGCCAACACGGCCCCCGGACAAGGCCCCGCTGAGCATGAGTGAAACCATCATTCCGGTTTCTAATCGGTGGGCGCGTGGCCCGCGGCCATGTGCGCCTGCCGCAAGGCCAAGCGAAAATACACCAGCGAGCGCCGCATGTGCGGGCCGTAGAGCATCTGGCTAAGTTGTTCGCGTTCGGTGAGTGTTAACGGGATGGAGGCTACGGGGTGGGGGCCCCGTACCACAGCAATTTTCCAGGGCTCCTCCGACCGAATCAGGATGCCCTGGTATTCGGGGCCCAGGTAAGCTTCCAGGGATTGTAAGGCATTAATCATAATATATTAATTTATAAATTAAATTTAGTATTTTAAAGCAGAACAAGGGCATCTCACAACAAGCATGCCGCAATGCTTCCCCGATGTGCGTAAGGACCTTTGCCAGCCCCGCGGCCTGCTGCGCTCGTCAGTCTTTTGGGTGGCGAAACAAGCCGTGCGGGCAAGCTTTCCCTAATAGCCCGGACAGGCTCGTGGCTGTGCTGATTCGTTTCCTGGAGCAAAATCAGGGGAACCTCTGGAAACGGGCCCGCGAAAAAATGTTTGTGCTTGACGTCTGAAGAGTTCGCCAGGACCAGCAGCAGTAGCCCTGCATTTCATGGAGTAAGCGTCGAGGAAAGGAGCTTCTAAAGAGCTCATGGGAGGCCGTGCGGAAGTGCAAAATCGCCTCACACGCCCCAGATGCGCGTTTCGTCGACCATGCCACCACGTGCAAAGGGTTCACTAGGGGCTCGCAGGTATCATGTAGCTCGCTAGTCCGGAAAGGGAGGTTAGCCAAAGGAGCCAGTTTGCTCGCCTCTCAGGCATCTTGCGCTGCATGCCCTGAATGGTCACGCATTGTCCAGGCGTCCTACGCTACTCGCTTGGCCATTGTCTCAGCCCTGCCGGGGGCCAAAGGCGGGAGCGGGACTCTTCGAACTGTAAGTCCAGGTACACTTCGTCGAAGGCGCAAAAACTTGGTGGTCAACACAAGCTTGCTATCCTCGTTGCTTGTTCCGGTTTTCAGAGTTAACTCTGTGGGGCTGCTCGCGTACTTATCGCACCACTGGTTGGTAATGCGTCGTTCTACCCCGGCTGTCTAGTGACTACGTGCCCCGAGGTGGTCGGCGCCGTCTATACACAGTGCAGCATGGGGCGCCACCTGTGTCTTAATCCCCCGGCTCCCCCGCCTGCTTGCCATGATTACTTACCAACAAATATTCGAGAACAACCAGCGCTGGGCAGCCGAGAAGTCGGCTACCGTACCCGGTTTTTTCGACCGGCTAGCCGCCGACCAATCGCCGGATTATCTCTACATCGGCTGCAGCGACAGCCGCGTGACGGCCGAGGACCTAATGGGCGTCGCGCCGGGCGAGGTATTCGTGCACCGCAACATCGCCAATCTGGTGGTAAACAATGATTTGAACGCCCAGTCCGTGCTGGAATATGCCGTGCGCCACCTGCACGTCAAGCATATTGTGGTGTGTGGGCACTACGGCTGCGGCGGTGTCCGCTATGCCATGCAGGCCAAAGACCTGGGCCTGCTCAATCCGTGGCTGCGCAACATTCGGGACGTGTATCGCCTGCACCACGTCGAGCTGGATGCCATTGCCGACCTGGCCGCCCGGTACGACCGCCTGGTGGAGCTCAACGTGCAGGAACAGTGCGTCAATGTAATCAAGTCGGCCGTGGTACAGCAGCACTACCTGCGCCACAAGCTGCCCCTGGTTCACGGCTGGGTATTCGACTTGAAAACGGGCCTGCTCAAGGATCTGAACCTTGATTTCGAGCATATCCTGCGCGACATCCAGCAGATCTATGACCTAAGCGGAGAGGTGTCCTCGGCGGGGATGAAGCCTCCTAATTGATCGATTGTCAAGTTAATAAAGCGTCCAGCGCCGTGGTACAGGCAGAGGGATTGATGCATCAGCCAGGTGCAAACCACCCTGTTCAGGTGCCAGACGGTAGCTGGTATGGTTTATGGGGCACATACAAGGCCCCGGCCGAGGCCATGCGGGGCAGACACTAACCCGCAGGCGTTGGGCCCTCTGCACTACGGAAGTGCTACCTTTTGGCCTTGACTGCGATGCCCCCGCTACCCTGAGCCACAATCAATGTTGACGCTGCAGGATATGGCCGCATTCGATGAGGTTGAGCTGATGAAGGGGCCACTATTGCTCAAATTGGCTTTGATAAACCCATTTATCTGTAAACGGGCACGATGCTCACCTTGCCCAACACTTCGCTCACCTCTTTCTAAAGTTGTTTCGGCCACCTGGCGGGCAGCCGGGGAATAAGGGCTGGAGGGCCGGCGCTCTTGGCTTAGCAGAAGGGAGGTTATGCGTTTATATGCCGGTAGCCATCCTGCCTGGCTATCCACCTTCTACATCCAGACCGCTCCCGCCCAATTCGAGCAGCCAGGGCGGCGGCTCGCCCAGCAGTGCCAGCGCCGCCAGGTTCAGCCAGGCCCTGGTGCGGTCGAGGATGGCCGAGTCGGCACTCACCACGACCTCCAGGGTTTCGCTCAGCTCATGGTCGGGGTTCCTGACGACCTCCACCGTCCAGGGCAGCCCGAGCGCGGGGCCCAGCTCCCGCAGCCGCGCGGCCAGCCGGCCGCTGTTGGATACGGGCCGGTCGAGCAGCCACCGCACGGAGCCAGGGGAGAGCGGTTGCAGCGCCGCGGCAGCGAGCCGAATGGCTCGGTCGGTTTCCTGCACCGCCCGGTAGGTGCCGTGAATGCTCGACAAGTCGCGCAGGGCTCCGTCGCGGCCCCGCAGCACCACGCCCCGCTCAGGGCTGTTTCGAGCGTGATGAGCAAGTTAAAGCCATCGATGGCCACGGGCCGCCCCTGCAGGGCCAAGGCCGGCAGCTGCGTGGCCCTGCGCCGTTGGTACTGCTCGTCGGTACAGGCAGCACGCCCCACGGCCCAGCGCTGGCGTTCGGTCAGCGCGTACCGGTCACCCACCAGCTTCAGGGTGCTGGCCGGCGGGTACCCGCGCGTGAGCAGCCAGGAGAGCTCCGCCACCGCGCGCCGCAGCAACGGTACCCAGCGGGGCGCAAACAAGTCGTTATCGGCCGGGTGCGGGCCGCGGTGGCGGGTGTCGGCAGGGCGCATGGTGAATCGTTACGAAATCGCGCGAAGCGCAGCGGCTCAGGATTACGAAAAAACCAATCATTATCGGAGCAACCGAATAACAGCTGACTGCGGGCATTCTCACCGATTTTCCCGCCGAATGCTTCTTGCTTTGCATAAGAATCAAGAAATATTTCATTTATTGCGGGTTGGGCTGCCTTCCCGCTGCTTCCTTTTATCATCAAACACCGGTAGCTGCTCGCTGCTAACCCCAAGGCCTTTACCCGGAGCCTACGTCCCTCTCCCCGCGTGAGCAAGCTGTTCTTTGCTATTGTTGCCCTGTTTCAGCTGCTGTGCCGCGTCACGGGGCTCTCCTATGCCGAGCTCAACATCCTGGTGTATTGCGCGCTGGTCCCGTTGAGCTGGCTGCTGGTCGTCGTCTGGCGAAGGCCTGGCTATTGGCCGCTGCTGATGGCTCAACTGCTGGTGCTCCTGGGGCTGCTGCTGCGGCATTTCCACCTGGGCCCTCTAAGCCAGCGCTTTTATGACTACAACATTGCCGTGCTCGAAAAGCTGGGCCAGGCGACGGGGCTGGGCTACGTGGGCGTGTCGCTGCTGATGGGAGTTCTGGTGCCGGGCTTTTCGGTGGTTCTGCTGGTAGCCGTACCCCGCCGCGCTCTGGTAGGCATGTATCTGTTGCTGATGGGAGCCCTTCTGACCTACTTCTGGATGGGGCAAACAGTGGCGCCTTTTCCCGGCGGCGCCCGGAGCGCGGTAAGATTAACCAGCCTCGTCCCATGAAGTGAAGAGTGAGGCAATACATCGCTAGACAGCGCCTCAAAGCGTTTCTAATTGTAAAACTGAGCCAACTGCATGGTCATTGTTATTCGGCCGGGGAGTTGGCGTGAGCAAGGTCACGCATTGGCGTAACACTTAATAAAAAATGGCTCAAAGGCTGCTTTTGAAAGCAACCGAGGCCATGCCCATGAGGCCCATGGGCACCAAGTTAGTCAGGCAGCCGGGGCAATCAAGCGCGCCGGCCCACAGCTTAGTCCGCCGGGCAACGTCCCCTTTCAGGCCTGGCACAATTTGCATCACTAGGGCAAAGTTCCCGCGCCTGCAGTTCCTCCACCGTTGCGGCAGCTAGCCGACGGCCAATTCATGGGGTAGCAAAACCAGCCCAAGGCCTATTGCCTGAAAGTTCTATTATGAGGTATTATAAAAAATGGCATAGTGCAATTGATTGGATAGTCGCCTATTGTTCGAAGCTGGCTATATACTAGTTGGATTATTTGCACTAATCGGGTGTGCCTGCATGATGGCACTAAGCGAATTTAAAATTGTTTATTCCAGCTCAACCAAGAGAATTAATTTTATTTTTTTGAAAAAAGCTTTGTAATTGATTAATTGGCCGTAATTTAGATTCCAAATTCTAGATATCTAATTTTTATTCGGGCCGATTTAACGGCTTCTAAGCTTGCTGGTCGGCAGCTGTTAGTTTGTCCTTTATTGCGTTATGCCATACAGGCGGTTTACGCTCGAAGCCCTAGATTGGGCTGTGTGCTTAAGCTGAAAAGACAATTTAACAAGTTCTTTCTTCTTTAATTCAGATAATTTTCTGCTTATCCAAAGCCCGGCTGTTCTACCCGGCCCTTCCTTACTAATTGAGCTGAGGCCCTTCCTAAAATTTCCTACTGAAATCATTCATTATACCCGCCGCTGACTATGACTAAACTCTACCACTCGTTTACCTGGTTAACTTATTTAATCGGCTGTTGCCTCGTTTTCGCGGCCACTGCGCAGCCTGCCTTAGCGCAGACCGAAAGCCGGGCCAGCATCGCATCCATTGTGCCCAGCCTCAACACGGACCAGGACTACTCCCCTTGGTTGAGCGATGATTTAAACAACCTGGTGTTGAGCCAATGGGCAGCTGTTAACCAGCAGTATGTGGACGTCACGCTGGCCCTCACCAGGCAAACCAGCATCAGCCGCATCTCACTCTACGACCACGAGGGCACTTTCGCCAGCAGCCCGGCCTACGTCTACGCCCTGAACGGCACCCAACGCACGCTGCTCGGCACGTTCACGGGCGAGTCCTACCTGCAATGGGTAAACATCCCCGTGAGCCCGGCCATCACGGCTGATGCCATTATCGTGCGTAAGTATGGCAACAACCTGCCGCAAAAAGTGCAGATATTCGGCACTGTACTCGCCGGCGGCACGCTGGCCCAATCGGTTATCACCTTTCGGGCGCTGGCTACCCAGACAGTGGGCAACGCGCCGGCGGACCTGTTGGCTACCAGCACCAACGTGACGACGCCGATAAGCTTTACGTCTTCCAACCCGGCTCTGGTAACTGTATCGAACGCCAGCGGCCGCTGGCAGGCCACGGCGTTCGCTGCGGGCACCGTTACCATCACGGCTTCGCAGGCTGGCAGCGCCACCTTCCTGCCCGCCGCCGACGTAACGCAGCCTCTGACCGTGCTCGCAGCCGCGGCGGCCCCGCTCCAGTGCCGGCCCCAGCGCCGGCCCCGTCGGCACCCGGCAAAATACCCCTGGACCCCCAGCGCTGGTACCAGCTTACCAACGCCCCGGACGGCATTGCTCAGCTCTTCGACGGCATCACCAGCGTGGCCGTGACCACGGGCTGGGGTAAAATTATTCCCACGTCGGATTCCTACTACGCTCTGAAGGCGGGCGAATCCTTCGTTATTCAAAACGTGAAGTTCTACGACGGCAGCGGCAGCTACACCGGCACGCCCCTAACTTTGTCGGTCATCACCGACACCTGGCAGCGCATTCCCGTGGCCACGTTCACGGGCGAGCAGTACCAGCAGTGGGTAGGGCCCTACCCGGGCCGGCCCGCCACGTTTCAGCTCGACAACGCGGTAAGCAACGCCCGTTACCTGGTCATCACCTCCTCGGGCGGCTTCCCCACCGAAATGGAGCTGTACGGTACGTTTACGGCCCCCACCCTGGCCCCACTGCCCAGCGCCGCCACCCTGGCCGCGCAGAAGCAAACCAGGCTGCGGCAGTCTCTGGGCGTCAACGCCTTTGAGTGGGACCTGGAAGACCCGGCCCGGCCCTCATTGGTCGATACTGTCCGCCTGCGGGCCATGAAGCACTTTGCCGGCATTCGCCACTACCTCGACTGGGAAAAGATTGAGTGGACCGAGGGCGGTTACACCTTCAACCCCTCGCACCGGGGCGGCTGGAACTACGACGCCATGTACGAGCGCCTCAAGCAGGAAGGCGTGGAAGTGCTTGTGTGCCTGAAAGACATGCCGCCGTGGCTGCAGGCCACCTACCCGCTCGACCAGCGCGCCGGCGACAACGTACCCGTGCGCTACGGCCAGAGCTTCCTGAGCCCGGCCTCCTACGTGCAGCACGCCAAAGCTGCCTTTCAGCTAGCCGCCCGCTACGGCGCCAACCCCAACGTGGACCGCGCACTGCTCAGCGTGAACACCACCAGCATCTGGGCGGGCGATGCCATCAATCAGGTTAAAGTAGGCTTGGGCCTGATTAAGTACATCGAGTGCGACAACGAGCGCGACAAGTGGTGGGCCGGCCGCAAAGCCTACCAGACCGCCCGCGAGCACGCCGCCCATCTGTCGGCATTCTACGATGGCCACAAAAACACCCTAGGCCCCGGCGTGGGCGTGAAAAATGCTGACCCCAGTATCCAAGTGGTGATGGCCGGCCTGTCGAATCCCACCCCGGACTATGTGAAGGGCATGATAGACTGGTGCCGCGAGTTCCGCGGCTACAAGGCCGATGGCAGCGTGAACCTGTGCTGGGACGTCATCAACTACCACCTGTACTCCAACGATGCCGGCACCTCGCAGGCCGGCACCTCCACGCGGGGCGCGGCCCCGGAAGTATCTGAGGCCGGCCGCGTGGCCCAGGCCTTTGTGCAGATGGCCCACGAGTACGCCGGCGGCATGCCCGTCTGGATTACCGAAGCCGGGTACGACCTCAACCAGGGCAGCCCGCTGAAAGCCGTGGCCGTGGGTACGCGCACGGTGCTCGAAACGCAGGCCGACTGGACCCTGCGCTCCTCCCTGGCCTACGCCCGCTGGGGTGTGGAGCGCGTGTTCCACTACCAGCTCTACGACGACAACCCCACCAGTACCACGCAGTTTGCCTCCATGGGCCTGATCAATGCTGATAAAACGCCCCGCCCGGCCGCGCAGTACCTGAGCCAGGCCAACCAGCCTGCTGGGCGCCTACATCTACCGGGAAACGCTCAACGCGGACCCCGTGGTGGACCGCTACGAGCTGAATGGCCAATCGGCCTACGTGCTGGTGGTGCCCGATGAGCGCGGCCGAACCGCCTCATACACCCTGAACTTGGGCAGCGCCGCCTACGCCGACGTGTACCGCCCCACCGTGGGGAGCCGCACCATGCAGGTGCAGCGCGTGGCGCTGCAGGGCGGCCAGCTGGCTTTGCAGGTTAGCGAAACCCCCGTGTTCGTGCTGACTGGAACAACGGCTCCCCCGCCAGCCCCTACACCCACGCCGGCCCCGGTTCCGGTCGCCTGCTCAGCCACCGGAACGATACTGCGGGAAGAATGGGCCAATGCCAAAGGCCGCACCGTGGCCGATATTCCCACGCTAAAAGCGCCCACCAGCACCAGCCAGCTAACCCTGTTTGAAACGCCCTCGAACAAAGGCGACAACTACGGTGCCCGCGTGCGCGGCTACCTCTGCCCGCCCCTAACCGGGGCGTATACCTTCTGGATTGCGGGCGACGAAGCCGGCGAGCTCTGGCTCAGCCCGGACGATGCGCCGGCCACCAAAGTGCGCATTTCTTTGCTGCCCGGCCGCACAGGAGTGCGGGAATGGACCAAATATGCGGCGCAGCAGTCTGCCCCAATTAATCTGGTGCAGGGTCGCCGCTATTATATAGAGGCCCTGCATAAAGAAGCCACGGGCGCAGACCACCTGGCCGTGGCCTGGCAGCTGCCCAACGGTACTATGGAAGGCCCCATCCCCGGCAGTCGCCTGTCCCCGTACGTTCCCACCACCACTGGTACGGCCAGCACGGCCGCAGCTGTAACGGCCCAGGATTTGGTGGCCAGCGCCGCTCCTACAGAAACAGTGACGCTGAGCGCGGCTCCCAACCCGCTCACCACCCAGACCACTGTCCGTTTCAAAGTAGACGTCGCTGGTCCGGCCGTCTTGACCCTTCACGACATGCAAGGCCGCATGGTGCGTCAGTTGTTCTCCGGTCCGGCGGCTGCAGGCGTAGACCAGCAAGCTGTACTCCAGGCCGCGGAGCTGCCCAGCGGGGTTTACAGCATCCGGTTGCAGACCGCCAGCAAGCTGATTCATTATCGGGTGCTCATCGCCCGCTAACCAGGAAAAGATGCCGGTGCCCGGCCGCCCCACATCGGCGGCCGGGCACTCGTATTATATATGAGTAAGGACGGTGGGAAAACGTGTTTAGTTCTTGCTGCGAATTTTAAGACTGACGTTCCTTAACAGCCAAACTGCCGCAGGTGGTGGTCTGTGTGCTTATAGGCATGGCGCCCAATCTCTTCCCGGGTCATTTTTCCAAAGAAAGGATGCACAAAGCTGTTATCGGGCAAGGCATACCGGGCGTAGTCATGCAGCAAGCCTATGCACCTGCTTTTTTCCGTGCCGAAGTCACCTGTCGTTTCGTTTACCTTGAGGGCGGGAATTGTCGGATTGCCCTGCCGCATGGGCCGGTCGTCTTTTACCTCGTTTTTTAACAGCACTCGCCCAAGCAAACGCCCCATGAAGGCGCGCGGGTGGATTTGGTTGTGCAAAATCATTTCGTGCGCTAACGCACAATGCTTTAGCATTTGGTAGGCATTCATTCGGCCCCACTTCGCGGCACTGCCTTCGTGCAGGCCCTGCATCCGGCTTATTAATTCTTCCCGGGTAGAGCTATCAAACAGCGACTTCATATTACGGTTGGCTTATTGAATCGAAATGCAAGGTGCTGTTCCTGTTCGGAAGGGATATTACCGGCCGGGCATTTGCTGCAGCGTCCACGTGTTGCCGTCGGGGTCCTGAAAGCCAGCGTACAGCATACCCCCGCCCAGGTCCTGGATAGGGCCCATCGGCACGCCGCGGCCGGCCAGCTCTGTGCGGGCCTGGCTGATATCGGCGACCACCAGGTGCAGGCCCCGCAGCGAGCCAGCGGCCATGGCCAGCCCGCTCAACCCCTGGCTCAACACAATGGAACACGCCGAGCCCGGCGGGGTGAGCTGTACCACCCGCACCGTGGGACTGGGCCGCACGTCGTGGTCGAGCACAAAGCCAACTTGTTCGGCATAAAACGTTTTGGCGCGGTCGATGTCGGTGACCGGCACCGGCACCAGTTCAAATTTCATATCCATAAAGCGGGAGAAGTAAGGAGTGACACGTTGGGTAGGCAGGGCGCGGAAGTCCTGAACGGGTAGCGATGCCGGCCGGGCCTCATCATTTGCCGGTGGGCCGTGGCTTGGGCTTGAAGACCACGCGAAAAGCCCGGAGCGCCGCCGGATGATAGATGGTAGCATGTGTCTCCTCCGGCATTGGCTGATAATACCAGGTGAGGCTGCGCTTCGGAGCGCCGCGCAGCAGGGCCGCCAGGCGGCTTGACTCGGTTATTTTTTTATCGTCGCTGCTCGAGCCCACGTACAGCGTTTTGGCCGGGCCGGCATAGGTGCGCAGCACGTTTTCGGCCTGGCCTACCAGCTGGCCCTTGTTCCACCACAGGCTGGGGTCGAAGGCCACGTAGGTATCGAACAGGGCCGGTTCGAGCAGCAGCGTTTCTACCACAAACAAGCCGGCCAGCGACTCGCCCACAATGGCCGTTTCGGCAGTCGTGCGGTAGCGCTGCCGGATGAGGGGCATCACTCGGTGCGGAGAAAGGTGCGGTAGGCGGCCGACCCGCCCACTTTTGGGGCGATTTTCCGGTCTTCCGGGTCGGTGGTTGGGCCGGTGAGGTCGCGCCGGCGCTGGGTGTTTTCGATGCCAACCAGGATAAAGGGGCGCATGGTGCCGTTGCCGGTGAGCACCTGCACCAGCCCGGCCACGTGCAAAAAGTCCTCGGCCATGCCGCCATCGGGCATGTACAGCACCGGCAGGCGGGCCGTGCCGTCCGAGTCGGCGTAGGCCGGCGGCAGGTACACGTTGATGCGGCGGGTTTCGCCGAGCGCCGCCGAGGCGAGCGTAAAGGTTTGGCCGATGGTCAGCGGGGCAGGGGCTTCCTGGGCCTGTGCCGACGGGCCGGCAGCCAGGCAGAGCGCGAACAGGAAGAGCAAAGGCAGGTAAGTAGCTTTCAAAATAAGAGGGAAAGGGGTAAGTGCGGCTAGCCCTGCGCGCCGTTAAAGGCGGCCAGGTTGTCGCGGTAGTTGCGGGTCCACTTGAGCGTTTCGCCGTTGTGCATTTTCACCAGATACTCGCCGTTGAAGTAGGTTTCGAGCTCGGCGATGTGGTTGAGGCCCACGATGCAGGAGCGGTTGATGCGCGTAAAATCCAGGGGTGCCAGCTGCAGCTCAAGCTGCGTGAGGCTCTGGTAAATGAGGTGGGTGTGGGTGGCAGTGTGCACGCTGATGTAGTTGCGGTCGGCCTCGAAATACAGGATGTCGGCCGTTTTCACGAAGAACAGCCGGCGCTGCTCTTTCACCAGCAGGCGCTGAAGGAAGGCGGGCGCGGGCGGGCCCACGGCCGCCAGCAGGGGCGGCAGCGCAGGGCTGGCCACGGCGTCGCGGCGTTGGGCCAGGGGCTGCTTCACGCGTTCCACGGCCTGTTGAAAGCGCAGCCGGTCGAAGGGCTTGAGCAGGTAATCTGTCGCGCTGACTTCGAAGGCGCGCAGGGCGTAGGCGTCGTAGGCAGTGGTGAACACCACAAACGGCTGATGGTGGGGCCACACTTCGCGCAGCACCTCGAAGCCGTCGAGTTCCGGCATCTGCACGTCGAGAAACACCAGGTCGGGCCGCAGCTGCAGAATCTGCAGCACCGCTTCGGTCCCGTTCGCGGCCTCACCCACTACTTCAATGGCCGGTTCGTCGCGGAGAAAAGCGTGGATGATGCGACGGGAAATCTGTTCGTCGTCCACAATCAGGGCGCGGAATCTCATACGGAGGCAGGGGCAGCGTAAGTAAGGTCTTGGACCGGCGTGGGGGCCTCGGCGAAAGGTACGCGCAGCCGCACCACGGTGCCGCCCGTGGTTGGCTGGCGGAACTCGAGGTGCGCGGCGCCGTGGTACAGCTTTTCCAGCCGGGCCCGGGTGTTGCTCAGCCCAATGCCTTCGGTTGAGCCATCGCGGAGGGGGCGGGTGGGCATGATGGCGCCAGGGCCGTTGTCGCGCACTTCCACCAGCAGCTCTTGCCCTTCGCGGCGGGCCTCGATGCGCACCAGGGCGTCGCCCGCCAGCTGCTCAATGCCGTGCACCATGGCATTTTCTACCAGCGGCTGCAGCAGAAACTGCGGAAACAGGCACCCGCGCACGTCGGCGTCGATGGCCAGCTCAACGCGCAGACGGTCCTGGAAGCGAATCTGCTGGATGTGCAGGTATTTGCTCACAAACTGCAGCTCTTCCCGCAGCGGAATCAGCTGCGCGTCGCCGTTGGCCAGCACGGCCCGGAGCAGGTCGCTGAGCGAAGTGACCATGGCCATGGCGCGCTCGTTTTCCTGCTCCAGAATCAGGCCCACGATGGCGTGGTGGGTGTTGAAGAGAAAGTGCGGGTTGAGCTGCATCTTCAGGGCCTGCAGCTGCGCGCCCGCCAGCCTGGGCCTTGAGCCTGCTCGTTGGCCAGGCTCGAAGCGGGCATTTTGGTGGTGCAGGGCCTGGTTGCGGTAGGCGTAGGCCACCACGCTGTACACGAACACGAGCAACAGGTACATGGCCAGCGAATTGCTCAGCCGCAGCAGCATGCTGGCCCACACCCCATCGGGGCTCCAGGCGCGGCCGGTGCGTAGCCCCAATACCTGATACAGCAGGCCATACACCAGCCCCGCGATGAGCAGGTTGAGCAGAAACATCGCCCCCAAGTGCAGCGCCAGGTGGCGGGCCAGGCGGCCCGGTTGCCTCGGCGACGTGAGGGGCGCACGGTGCGCCAGGTACAGGATGAGCGGCGTGCTCAGCAACCAGAGGCCGCTCCGCAGCACCATGTCCAGCGTTTCGGTGCGCGTGAGGCCGTGGCCGGTCTGCAGCGACCAGTAGGCCGAGGTTTGCAGGTAGCCCAGCAACGCAAAGCTGCTCCAGAACAAAGCAGCCATTGCCCAGAACACCCCGCGGCGCACGGGAATGCCAGCGGCCTGAAACACGGTTTGCAAAAGGTTCATGATGCTGAATGTACGCCTTCGCTTACAGGTAGGACAGCCACCAATGAGCATGGCGCCGCTTATAATCCCCGTACCAGCGGCAGGGCCAGTATAGCGCCAGCACCACGCAGGCCCATACCACATACGCCCGCAACAGGCTTGGCTGGTAGGCCACAGGCCATTCCTTGACCGAGGCAAAGGAGAAGTTCACCGCCTGGCCAAAGGCCACCCGCGTCCAGACCCAGGCCGCGCCGCTGACGAGCATCAGGTGCGCAACAAAGTAGAAAAAGGGCACCTGCCCGAAGGTCCGCGCCCACCGGGCAGCCCGGCTCGTCGTCTGCTCCGTCGCACTGAGCAACAGCAGTGCCCCGCCCAGCGTGAGGCACAGAAAGAGCAGGGAGGGCGGGTATTTCGTCACGTTCAGAAAGGAGAGCACGGTGTAGCCCAGGCCCCGCGGCTGCGCGCTCCAGGGCGTGGGGTCGCCGTACCAGTTGGTGGCCCGCAAGGCCACAAACAGCCCCAGCGCCAGCAGGCCCGCCCGGCGTAGGCGGCGGTTGCGCTCCGGTAGCGGCAGGGCAAACCAGGGGCCCAGCACGTAGCCGGCCAGCATCACGCCCAACCACGGCCCAACGGAATAGGCCACGAGCAGCGGAGGCAGCGTACCAATGGGCAGCACAAAGGGCGGGTTGTGCAGCAGCGCCCAGATGGAATTGCCCGCCGTCACGGGCTGGATAACCGGCAGGGCATCGTGCCCGGCAATAATGACCAGAGCCAGTGCGGCAAGTATCCCGCGCGGCAGCCAGACCAAGGCCGCCAGCAGCACCATGCTCTCGCCTATGGCCCAGATGACTTCCAGTACTATCAGGCTGTACTGCCACTGCAGCACGAAGCTGATGAGTACCACTT
Source organism: Hymenobacter humi (assembly GCF_042665855.1). Taxonomy (NCBI): domain Bacteria; kingdom Pseudomonadati; phylum Bacteroidota; class Cytophagia; order Cytophagales; family Hymenobacteraceae; genus Hymenobacter; species Hymenobacter humi. The sequence goes on from NZ_JBHTEK010000006.1 coordinate 132,051, forward strand.
CCACCGCCACCAGCCACAGCCCGCGCGACAGTAAAAACCGGCTTGTGCGTGCTTTCGATAAGTGTTTTCGGGCCGAGAGCCAGATGCTCACGCCCGAGAGAAATACGAAGGTGGGCGCGCAGAAGTGCGTGACCCAGCGCGTGAAAAACAGCGCGGCGGAGGCATGGGCCACATCCTCCGCCCGCATCAACATGGGCGACCAAAACTCGCGGATGTGGTCGAGCGCCATGATGACCATCACCACGCCCCGCACCACATCCACGGCCTGCACCCGCTTCTGGCCGGGCTCCAGGGGAGAAGCGGCCATTTTGTTACTGACTGGTAGCACGGCCGGGTTGCCAGCCGCAGGCGTAGGGGGCAGATAGGGGTACTGCGGCAATGCCATGTCGTTTAGCGGAGTTTGTATGCGGACGCTAAGTAACAGGTAAGTGCCCCGGGCTCACACCGGAACTTGCCCAGCGGAGGGTTTTTTTATCCCATCCGAGCTTTCGACTATCCGTAGGCACGAAAAGGTAGCGCTACTCTCTCATAGGCGCTGAATAAAAAACAGGCATTTTGGTGAGAAACCCTGACTTCCCTTCATGCCCCACCAACTTACACGACTATGCACACACCTGGCAGTGAAGACCCCTCCGCAACGTCTGCCCAAGAATTGCCTGCACCGCACCACTATCATGGCACTGAGGCCCACTGAAGCCGGGGCAGCTTTTAATCTCAGGACTCCCGGATAGACCAGCCTGGTGCTACCCGGCGAACTGTTCGCGATGGGACACGGCGGAGTACACCCGCTGCGCGGGGCCCACCTGAGGCTTTCCTGCTGCAACTCGTCCAGGCGCCCGGTTCCGTCGATGTAGGCCTGGAATTCGGCCAGCAAGCTTGGGGTAGGCTCGGTGCCGCCCAGGCGCGCAATGGCGATGCCCCACTCGGCATGGCGCTGCCGCCTGGCGCGTGCCATTGGCTAAGTTTCGGGCAGGGAGGCGTCCGGAGGAGCAAAATAGGAGCGGTCCATCGGCACGCCTCTTTTTCAGGTAACGAAAGGGAAATACGCAGGTAGCTGGAAAACGATGCCGTTTTGATTTGAGGGGTCTGCCGGGCGCCCAGCCGGGGCTGTACCCGCCGCCGTGTAACCGTTCCCGCACGACCCCAGCCCGACTCGGTGATAGATGACAAAGCAAGGAGGTGCCCCCACCCTGCTCGAACTAAACGAGTACCCCGCCCGTAGTAGACGCTATGGCTCGCTCCTACCCTTTTTATTCGCGCAACCGCAACGCCGGAGTGGTCTATCACTCTCACGCCCAATGCCCGGTGGCCCACGCCATCCCCGAGCCCCAACGCATCGCTGGCATCCCCTGGGGCTGGCTCGAGTGCGCGCACTGCGCCCGACTGGGCCTGCCCCTGCCCGGACCGGCAGCCCACAGCCGGGCCTCTTTTTCGCAGCGGGGCCAGTAAGGTGCGGTTTTCGCGCGTGGCTTTCCGATTTCACGCGGAAACGGCGCGCGGTAGGCCGGGTTTTCCCGCCCCACTTCAGGAATGGACCGGTGTCAGCCCATCAGCTTGAAAAGACCGAAATCCGAGCGGCGCGTTTCGCGACTATCCATGGCCCGGGTCAGCGCTCGTTTTATCTTCCGCGCGCGAGCATACACCACTCTGGCATTTGGCGTCATGAACCCCCTAAACAACCAGCTACAATGGGAGAATCGGTTCCTGTACTCAAGCAATATAATACGCCGCCGTACGACTCAATTAAGTCAGTAACACTGATTTTCTAAGGCAATACCCGCTTCAAAAGAGCGGGCATTTTTTGTATTATTCGAGTGATATGTTATGGTCTCCAAGTAAACGAAGCCTTAAGCCCGGAGAATGAGAAATATTTATATATATGCTAGCTGAACTGTAATTTTAGGCCATTATATTTCGCTCGGTTATGCACAGGACCCTGCAAAAATTAGAAGCCTACCTCAGCCGGGACTACACCGCGCTGCTGGTGCAGTCGGTTCACCCCTGGGACATCGTCATCCTCCGGGCCGGACGATGCGTGGATTCGGTTTCCCTGACGGCCAAGGAGGGAGAGTTCCTGCTCAACGCCCTGGGCGACGCCTCCCCCATGCAGCCCATCGTGTTTTTTATCAGGGCCCTGCACCAAGGCTACTGGCCGAACCAGAGTACCCGCAAAGCCGGCCCAGCCGGTACATTAGTAGAGGCTGCCTTATAGTGTTTCGGGTGGGCTCCGAAAGCAGGCCAGGCGAGCACACCCATTCTAGCCGCTCGGCCATAATATCATCGACGCCAACCTACTGATTCAACAGGCCAACGCCGCCTTGGTCGCCATGCTCGGCCTGCAGGCGCCCGAGGACCTGGTGGGGCGCCCCATCCGGGACCTTGCCCACCCCGCCCACCCCGCCCACCGCGACGACTGGGCGGCGCTGCATGAAGCTCTCTGGTACCGTTCCCTGACGTCGTTCGCGCTGGAAACCCGCCTGCAGCGCCGCAACGGCTCCGGCCGCCCGATGGTCATTGGGTCCCTGCGCGACATCAGCGCCGCAAAGCGCCATCAGCACGCCGCGGACGCCTTCAACGCGCGGAAAAATGCGGTGCTGGAAATCCTGTCCTACTACCTGAGCGGCTCGTTCGCAATAGTGCAGCAGATTGCGCAGTTCCTGGCAGAAGAAGTTGCCGTGCCCGCGGGTAGCCAACCCGCCAGGATGTGCAGGTGCTGACCAATCTGGTAAGCAATGCCTTCAAGTTCACGCCCGATGGCGTGCAGGTAGAAGAGTGCCCGGGCTGCGTGCGCTTCCAAGTCCGCGACCAGGGATAGGCATTCCGGCCCACTTGCAGCCCCACTTGTTTGAGCGCTTCGGCAAGGCCCGCAGCCCAGGGCTGAGCGGGAAGCCCACCACGGGCCTGGGCTTGGCCTTGTGCAAGACCATCGTCGACTGACACCACGGCACGATTTCGGTGCAGAGCGCCGAGGGCAGCGGCAGCACGTTCACCGTGGAGATACCCCAGGCAGAGTAGGGCAATAAATTGAGCTAACGGGACCGCCTGAAGGGTAGCTTTGGCTTCCGTGCCAGGCCCCGGTTATTTCGGCTCTGGCCGCTTCCGGTATCTGCACAAAAATTCGGCTGCAGCGCACGCCTTTGACTGAGAGGCCGGACTGCGCGCGGGGACTTTCCAACCCTCCTGCTACTATCCGCGTCTTAGCGGGTAGCTCATCGGTAACTCTTGAATGGAATTATACAATACCCTGGCCCTGCTTCTGGTGATAGCGGCCGTCTTTGGCTATATCAACCACCGGTTTCTGAAGCTGCCGGGCACCATCGGGCTGATGGTACTGGCCCTGGTGTCGTCGCTGCTGGCCATTGGGCTGGGCAAGCTCGGGGTGGATTGGGTGCTGACCGCCAGCCGGCTGGTGCGGGCCATTGACTTTCACAGCGTGCTCATGCAGGTGATGCTAAGCTTTCTGCTGTTTGCCGGCTCGCTGCACGTCGACGTGCGCGCCCTGGGCCGCGAGGGTCTGGCCGTGGGGACCATGGCCACGGCCGGCACGGTGCTCTCCACGGCCCTGGTTGGCACGGCATTTTACTACCTGCTGCCGCTGTTCGGGCTGCCCACCAACTTCATCTATTGCCTGCTGTTTGGGGCGCTCATCTCCCCCACCGACCCGATTGCCGTGCTCGGCATTCTCAAGGCCGCCCGCATCGACAAGCGCCTGGAAATGCGCATTGTGGGCGAGTCCCTCTTCAACGACGGCATTGCCGTGGTGGTGTTTGTGAGCTTGTTTCAGATTGCTCAATTCGGGGCGGAGCACGCCACCCCCGCCGTCATCGGCCAGCTGTTTTTGCAGGAAGCCGTGGGCGGCATCTTGCTGGGGGCCGTGCTGGGCTACGTCACGTTCTGGGCCTTGCGCAGCATCGACAACTACCAGGTGGAGGTGATGATTACCCTGGCCCTGGTAATGGGCGGCACAGCCCTGGCCGCGGCTCTACACACCTCGGGCCCGCTGGCCATTGTGGTGGCGGGGCTGATTGTGGGCGACAAGGGCCGGGAGCTGGGCATGTCGGACGAGACGCGCGAGTACCTCGACAAGTTCTGGGAGCTACTCGACGAGATACTCAACGCGGTGCTCTTCGTGCTCATCGGCCTGGAAATGCTGGTGCTCGACATCAGCCGCACCACGCTGCTGGTGGGGGTGGTCACCATCGTGGTGGTGCTGGCGGCGCGGTGGGCGTCGGTGGGTTTGCCGCTGACGCTGCTGCGCCGCCGCTACCCCTTCGACCGCCAAACCCTGCGGGTGCTGACCTGGGGTGGGCTGCGGGGCGGCATTTCCGTGGCCCTGGCCCTATCGCTGCCCGACTCCATGCCCCGCGACCTGATTGTGGGTGTCACCTACGTAGTGGTTGTCTTCAGCATCATCGTGCAGGGCCTGACCATCGGGCCGCTTGTCAAAAAGCTGGGGTTGAGCACGGGCGAGGACGCCGCCGACAGCGGGCACTAAACCGCGACCGGCGGCCGGGTGCTACAACGTTACTCGGAGCCCGGCAGTACCTATGCAGACATGAACCAACTCCGCACCCTGTGGCAGAATTTCAACGCCAGCCTGTGGTTTGTGCCGACGCTCATGGTGGCCGCGGCCATTAGCCGCCTTTTCCCCAACCAGTTGACGCAGGCCGCCGAGCCGGAGCCGGCGCAGAGCCTACCCGAGCCGGCCGAAGTGCTACGCAGCCAGCTGGTTCCGGCCCGGGCCACCGGCTACGTACAAAGCCTGGATGAGGAAGGGCTGCTAACGCTGGCCCGCCAGCCTGGCGGGCGTAGTGCACAAGGAGCACGGCATCGGCGCCTTGGTGGCCCGGTGCTCGGCGCAGGTCCGGGTGGCCCGCAACGAAACCAGCCTGGGCTCATCTTCGACGAAAAGTAAAACTCTGCAGAAAATACGGAGGAGATGACTAATGAGCGGCTTCGCGTGGCAAATGGACTTCCACGGTCAACAAAACCGCGGATTACCAATCCCCCTGCACGCTAACTCTCCGAGCAGGCAAATGGCCCAGCGGGCTGTTTGGGTCGTGTTTCAGAGGGGGGCACCCACCTAACGCAAACCGGACGGAGCAGCCATTGCCACCCCGCCCGGTTGAGGAAGTTTCCTGCTTAAAAGAGCCTAGCGGGCCGACTTGGCCAGCTGCTCCAGCGAGGCCTTGAATTCGGGCGTATCATACTCCGCCATGCCCTCGTGGCGCGCTGCCACCTGCCCATCGGGGCCAAGGATGACGGTGGAGGGAATGGCGTTGGAGTCAAAGGGGGCGGGCAGGTCGCCGGTGCGCATATACACGGGGAAGGTGTAACCCTGAGCCTGCACGAACTTCCGGGCCTTGGCTGCATCGTCGTCAAGCGAGAGCATTAAGAAGGCCACCTTCGATTTATCAACCTTCTTATATAAGGCTTCGATGCCGGGCATCTCGGCGCGGCAGGGCGGGCACCAGTGGCCCACAGATTCACGAATACCACCTTGCCTTTCAGGTCGCTCAGGTTCACGGCCTTACCGTCGAGCGTGACCAGGGGCAGGTTGTGGGGGTAGGCTCCGCCGGTAAGTATCACCGGCATGTCGGCGGGGGCGTAGTGGCGGGCACTTCGGCTTTCCAGAGGCCGGTGGCCAGCAGAGCTCGCTGCACACCGCCGAGCACGATGGGGCGCAGTGGCGTAAGCAGGACGAGGGCGAACAATGCCAGCGGCAACCAGGAGGTGAGGGTCTTGCGATTCATGGTTAGGGGATTTTAAAAGGGTGACAAAGTTAATATGAACAAAGTTTCATTTGTAAAGGGCCTGCGGGCCTGGATGGGGCCACGGTGACGGGCTGACCGTCAGCCACCTGGTCGGAGGCTTCGCGCAGCAGTGCATCGCCCGGATTGAGCGGGCCGAGAACTTACACTGTGTAGCGACTCAGCAGGCTGGCCCCGTCGCAGTGGCACACTCTGAGTGCGGCCGTCGTGCACCCGGATAACCTGGCTCTGGGGGCCTAGTCGAGGCGGGCAAATACGGCCGCAGTGGGCAGGCGGCACCGGGGCGTCGTCGCCGGCAATAGCGTGGCGCCCAGCAGCCAGCGGCTAGGTGGCATATGCCCGCGGGTCAGGTGATAAGAAGAAAGCATGGCTGCGAGAAGTCAGGACAGAAATCCGGGCCGGGTACGCAGGGGGTAGCCGGCCAGTTGAAAGGCAGATTTGCTGGGGCTCTCAGGAAAAGGCGGGGCTGCCCGGCGGGCCGGGAGTCGCGACAACTAAGGGGTGCCACACAAGGCGGCGGGCCGGTCAGGGCGTAAAAAACCGGTTATCACCCCAACACCTTGGGGCAATTAACCGGGTACAGACCCGGCTCCACTTCACGCTTTCCTAAGAAAAGCGGACGGGCGGAGCCTTGTTGGGGTGGTTGGCGAAAGCCTGCGCGCGGGCCAAGTCGGGGCCACGGGCTGGGTTGATGGTGGGCTGCCCGGCCGGAAACAGCAGGCCGAAATACAGGTCTCCGAAGTCAGCGCCAAGGGCCAGATCCAGCGGCGGCAGCTTTTCCTGAGACACCTGCTGCTTAGCCGCCTGCGGGGCCACCTGCTCGGTTTGCAGCTTCTTTTGGCAGAAGCTGGTGCGGGACTGTCCCTGGGGGCTACGAAGTCCGTTTCCGTTGCTGCGCCCCGGGCAGGCAGGGGCTGGCAATGCAGGTAAACCCCGCATAGAGCAGCAACAGCAAATGGGACAGGAAACGGGACATAGACAGCGGTACTGGATGCAAAGGTGCACCCTATTGCTGAAATGCAACCAAGCCAAAGGCACAAAGGCTGACGGAATAGAGGCCGCCCGGCGGGGAGCCCCTACCCGAAAAAGCCGCTTGTTGAGCACCAAGTGGCAGAGTAATCCGGACCCTCCGCCCCTCCATTTTTCATTCCCGTTAGGGCGTCACGTTGAAGAAAGTACCCACCAATGCCGTCAGGGCCATGGCCAGCACGCCCCAGAAGGTCACCCGAACCGCCGATTTAAGCACGCTGGAGCCCCCTACGTAACCTGCCAGCCCGCCCAACGCGCCCAGAAACAACAGGGAGGTAACCGAAACCGTCCAGCTTAGGTAGGCTGCTGGGGCCACCAGGATAACGAGCAGCGGCAGGGCCGCACCCACGGTAAAAGTGGCGGCCGACGCCAGCGCGGCCTGAATCGGGTTGGCCGTCATGGTTTCGGAAATGCCCAACTCCTCCCGGGCATGGGTGCCCAGCGCGTCGCGGGCCATAAGCTGGGCGGCCACCTTCTCCGCCAGGGCCGGCTCCACTCCGCGTTCCACGTAGATGGCGGCAAGCTCCTGGTGCTCGAAGGCGGAATTGTTTTTTAACTCCTCCTGCTCGCGCGATAGGTCCGCGGCTTCGGTATCGGCCTGGGAGCTGACGGAGACGTATTCGCCCGTAGCCATCGACATGGCCCCCGCCACCAGCCCCGCCACGCCGGCCACCAGCACACTATCGCGCGAGGCATGGGCCGCGGCGACTCCCACGACCAGGCTGGCCGTCGAGATAATGCCATCATTGGCGCCGAGGACGGCGGCCCGCAGCCAGCCAATCCGATGGGTGCGATGCTGCTCCAGGTGTCTCATGGGGAAAGTGAATTGGGGTGTGATTTCGGATGCCAAGGGGTACGAAAAATACGAGCTAACAAGCCGCGCCAAAGCCCGGGATAAAAAGCGCCTTGGTCTAAGTTACCTTTTCTACTTCGCCGGCACAACCAGAACCCGCGCCATTACGGGCGGGCTTATTGAGCCCCGCCGGCGCAGCCCGGCTTCCACTACCTCCGTCACGCCCTGGCTCAGCTTCTGGATGTGCTGCCCTTGAGCAAAGGTGGCATAGCGGTGAATGCCGCTGAGCATGCCGTTGTGGGTGACGACCCGGTAGCGGCGCTGTCTGTCAAGCGGCTTTCCGTTTACCTGTACTCCATCCACGCGCTGGCCTGTGGGCCGGTTCAGGTTAGCCGACCAGTCCAGGCCGCTGGTTTGCAGCAGGCCGCCCACTCGGGCCAGGTCATTGCTGGGGTTCTGGTTGGTAGCCGTTTGCTCCAGCAGCTGTAGTACCTGCGCGCCGGTCAGCTCCAGCATCACCACCTTGGAGGGTGCGGCAGCAGGGTGTAGAGCATTTCGCGGGTGATGGGGCCGGGCTCCAATGATACGCCGTAGCCCACGCCGGGCAGGAAGGCCAGGCTCGGCGCCGGTGGCCTCGCGCAGCAGCTCGCCGGCCAGCTGGTCGAAGGGGCTGGCCGACTTATAATGCCGGCCAATGCGGCCGGTGGCGGTGGCGATAACCTCTTCCAGCCGGGCGCGGTGCGGGGCCCGCAGCGAATCGACCAGCCGGGCCACGGCGGGGTCAGCCGGGTATTCGGTGGCCCAGAGCGTGGGGGCCACCCCTCCACTTTCGTAATCCTGCCCGCCTGCACCCGCACCGTGAGCTGGCCGAGCACGGCCGCGTCGGACAGCGCCTGCACTATCCACGTTGAGCCAATGCGGCGCGGGGGCGTGATGCGGTCGTGGGAGTGCGCGCCTACGATGAGGTCGATGCCAGGCACCTCGCGGGCCGCCTGCTCGTCCACTCTGGTGCCCTGGTGCGAGACCACAACGACGACGTCGGCGCGGCTGCGCAGAGCTGGCAGGCAGCGGCGGGCGGCCTCCAGCCCGCTGCCGAAGGCGAGGTCCTGGGTGTTGGTGGGGTTGCCGGTCAGGTGGGTGTTGTGGTAAGCCAGGGCCAGCAGCCCGACGCGCACCCCGCCAGCGGTAATCACCGTGGTGGGGTCGCCGAGGAAGGGCTGGCCCGTGGCCTTGTCCGTCACGTTGGCCCCGCGCATGGGGAAATGGGCCAGCTGCTGCAACTCCTGGGTGCGGGCGCTTGTGTACTCGAAGTCGTGGTTGCCGAGGGCCATGAACTGATACCCCAGGGCGTTCATCAGCCGAATAACAGCTTCGCCCCTGGTGAGGTTGCCCAGCAGGTCGTCGCCGAAGGTGTCGCCCCCGTCCACCAGCAGCACGTTGGCCGCCCCGCGCTGCGCCCGCGCCCGGGCGATGGCCGTGGCCAGGTGGGCAAAGCCGCCCACAGTGCCCGCGAGCTCAAACGAGCTCGGCGGGCGGCCGGGGTCGCCGGTCTGGGCCGTGGCGTTGCCGGGGGCCACCGCGAAGGGTTGGTGCCGGCCGTGGATGTCGTTGGTGTGCAGGATGGTGAAGCTGCCGGAAGCCCGGCGCGCGGCCGGCGCGGCTTTTTCCTGCTGCCGCGGAGCCGGGTCGCAGCCCGCCAGCAGCAGGCTCGCTCCCCGAGCACGAAAGCTGCCATCAGGCAGTCCAAGGGCCTTTTAGCCCAACGCGGGGTGTCTTTCATGCTGATTATAAAGAGCAGGCTTTAAAGAAAATGCTGGAAGTCCGTGAACTTATTGGGGGCTTACGATTGTACGTATGAAAAGTTGTTCATACATTTGACCCCGTTATGATGCCTGCTGCCTCCCCGTTTCCGTTGATATGGGCCTCTCTATCGAGAAGATGGAGAAGGTGGCCTTTATACTCAAAACCACGGCCCACCCTACCCGCATTGCCATCGTGCAGCTGCTGGCTGCGCAGGAAAGCCTGTCGGTGTCGGAAATCAGCGAAAAGCTCAGCGTTGAGCAGAGCCTGCTTTCGCACCACCTCTCGGGCATGAAGCTCAAGGGCATTCTGAGCAGCACCCGCGAGGGCAAGAATATCTTTTATGCCCTGAAGATGCGCGAGGTCATCGACGTGATTCAGTGCCTGGCCGGGTGTACCTTCCTGTAAGGGGTGCAGCTTTTTTGCCGCAATACATGAACACCCCATCATAAATTCATACGTTCGCTCTGCTCTTTTCCATGCTGCACTACTTCGGCTATTTCGCTGCCATATTTATTGGCCTTTCGCTCGGCATCATGGGCGGGGGCGGCTCCATCCTCACGGTGCCCGTGCTGGTGTACCTGATGGGCGTGAGCCCGGTGCTGAGCACGGCTTACTCGCTGTTTGTGGTGGGCAGCACCTCGGTGGTGGGCGCCTCGGGTTACTTCCGCAAGGGCCTGGTGTCGCTGAAAACGGCCGTGGTCTTTCTGATTCCTTCGCTGCTGGCGGTGTTCTTGGTGCGCAAGGTGCTCATGCCGGCCATCCCGCACGTGCTGTTCACCGCCGGCAGCATCGTCTTCACCAAAGACTTGCTCGTGCTCGTGGCTTTTGCCGTGCTCATGGTGGTGGCCGCGGCGTCGATGATTCGCAGCAAGCAGGCCGAAGAAGTGCTCGACGAGGAGCTGCACTTCCCGCATGCCTTCAACTACCCGCTTATTCTCACCATCGGGCTGGTGGTGGGCACGCTCACGGGCTTCGTGGGCGCGGGCGGCGGTTTTCTCATCATCCCGGCCCTGGTGCTCGGGGCGCGCCTGCCCATGAAGCTGGCCGTGGGCACCTCCCTGGCAATCATCGCCCTGAACTCGCTCATCGGCTTCACCGGCGATTTGAGCGCCGGCACGCCCATTGCCTGGACCTTTCTGCTTGGTTTTCTGTCTTTTGCCCTGGTCGGCATCGTACTAGGAACCTACCTGGCCCGCTTCATTCCCGGGGCCAAGCTCAAGCCGGCCTTCGGGTGGTTCACGCTGGCCATGGGCACGTTCATCCTCGCCAAAGAGCTGCTGTTTCACCACGTTTAACCACCGGTTTCCCGCTTTTTCTCACCCGCTTCTCTCACCCTTTTTTCGTTGAAAACCATGAAAGTCGAACAGTTTGAAGACAAGGGCCTGGCCCAATTTTCCTACGCCATCCTGAGCGAGTGCGCCCGCGAAATCGTGCTCATCGACCCCGCCCGCAACCCGCAGCCCTACTACGACTTCGCCAAGGCCCACGACGCCAAGATTGTGAGCGTTATTGAAACCCACCCCCACGCCGACTTCGTGAGCAGCCACCTGGAAATTGCCCAGGCCACCGGCGCCACCATCCGCGTGAGCAAGCTGCTCGGGGCCGATTACGCTCACGAGGCGTTCGACGAGGGCGACTCTTTTACGGTGGGCAAGCTGACATTCCGGGCTCTGAACACCCCCGGACACTCGCCCGACTCCATCAGCATCGTGCTCAGCCGCGAGGGCAAAGACGTGGCCGTGTTCACCGGCGACACGCTCTTCATCGGTGACGTGGGCCGCCCCGACCTGCGCGAAAAGGCCGGCAACATCATGGCCAAGCGCGAGGAGCTGGCCAAGCAGATGTACCACAGCCTGCGCGAAAAGCTCATGCCCCTGGCCGACGACGTGCTGGTGTACCCGGCTCACGGCGCGGGCTCGCTCTGCGGCAAGGCCCTGAGCGGGGCCAACAGCAGCACCATCGGGGCCGAGAAAATCGGTAACCCCATGCTGCGCCCGCTCAGCGAGGAAGCCTTTGTCAACGAGCCTGCTCGCCGACCAGCCCTTCATTCCCAAGTACTTCGGCTACGACGTGGCCCTCAACAAAGCCGGCGCGCCGGCCTACGCTTCGAGCGTGCAGCAGGTGCGGCGTCTGGCTTCCGGTGCGGCGCTGGAAGCCGGCGCGGTGGTCGTGGACACGCGCCCCGAAGCCGAGTTCAAAAAGGCCACGTGGCAGGCGCCCTCAACATCCAGCAGGGCGGCAAGTTTGAAACCTGGCTGGGCTCACTGGTGGGGCCGCAGGAGTCGTTCTATCTCATCGCGGCCGACGAGGCCACGCGGGAAGACCTGATTCAGAAAACTGCCAAAATCGGCTACGAAGCTCTTATTAAGGGAGCCCTGGTCGGCACGCCGGCCACCGCGGCGACGCTGCCCGTGCTGGACGTGGACGCCTTCCGCCAGCACCCTGAAAACTATACCGTCGTGGACATCCGCAGCGCCACCGAACACCGCGACGAGCCGCTGTTCGACGGTTCGCTCAACATTCCACTTCCGGAGCTGCGCGAGCGGGCCAAGGAAATTCCGACCGCTAAGCCCGTGGTGGTACACTGCGCCGGCGGCTACCGTTCGGCGGCAGGGTGCAGCATCGTAGCCAATGCCCTGCCCGGCACCAAGGTGCTCGATTTGAGCGAGGCGGTGAAGTCCTTCCAGCCAGCAGCCCTGGTGCACTAAGCGGATGGGTATGCGCCTGGGTCCCGGCCGCCGTGCCGGGACCCAGGCGCCTGCTGCTCACGCTTTCCCTTTCACTTCTGATGCTTTTACCCATGTTCGGTTTTCGTAAATCTTCCGCCCCCGCTTTTCAAAACCTGATGTCCGCGCAGTTTGCCGAGGGCCTGCGCCAACCCGGCGCGGTGCTGCTGGACGTGCGCCGGCCCGACGAATTCGCCGCCGGCCACCTGCCCGGGGCTGTCAACATCGAAGTCACTGCACCCGACTTTGCCCAACGCATCGCGAAGCTGGACAACACCCGGCCCACCTACGTGTACTGCCGCAGCGGAGCCCGCTCGGCCAACGCCGCCGGCCAGGCTCGCCACGGCGGGCTTCGCGCAGGTAGCCAACCTGCTTGGCGGGGTGCTCGACTGGCCGGAGCCACTAACGACCAAATAATCAGCTTATCTGCTTACGACTTTAATTTTCATGCTTGAACTCCTGCAACAACCCTGGCCCTGGTACGTGGCCGGCCCCCTGATTGGCCTGACGGTGCCCGCCCTGCTGCTCGTGGGTAATAAGGCCCTGGGCATCAGCTCCTCACTGCGCCACGTGTGCGCCGCCTGCCTGCCGGCCGGCATCCCCTTTCTGACTTATAACTGGCGGGCCGAGCTCTGGAACCTGGTGTTCGTGCTAGGCATCACGCTGGGCGGCTTCATCGGCTACCGGCTCATGGGCCACCCCGACGTGGTGGGCATCTCGCCGGAAACCGTGCGTGACCTCAAAGCCCAGATGCATCTCACCGACTTCACCGGCCTGCTCCCGCGCGAGCTGTTTGCCCTGGAGAACCTCGCCAACTGGAAGGGCTGGGTGTTTCTGGTGCTTGGCGGCTTCCTCGTCGGCTTCGGCACGCGCTACGCCGGGGGTGCACCTCGGGCCACGCCATCTCGGGCCTCTCGAACCTGCAGTGGGTGTCGTTGGTGGCCGTTATTGGCTTTTTTGCCGGCGGCCTGCTTATGACGTGGGTCATTTACCCTTTGATGTTTTAACTCTTTAAATCACAGGTTATGGAAGCTCTTGCCCCGGGTGCCGTCGATTTCTGGGACGCCCGCTACTCGGAGGAAGCCTACGCCTACGGCACCCAGCCCAACGCCTACTTCCGCCAGCAGGCTCGATACGCTGCCGCCCGGCCGCCTGCTACTGCTGGCCGAGGGCGAGGGCCGCAACGCCGTGTACGCCGCCCGGCGCGGCTGGCAGGTCACGGCCGTGGACTTCAGCGACGAGGGCCGGGCCAAGGCCCTGCGCCTTGCCATTGCCCAGAGCGTGCGCCTCGACTACCAGGTGGCCGACCTCACGGCCCTGGGCTGGCAGCGCCCCGGCTACTACGACGCCGTGGGCCTGATTTACGCCCACCTGCCGCCGGCCGACCGCCAGGCCGTGCACGCCGCGGCCGCCGCTAGCCTGGCCCCCGGTGGACACCTGCTGCTCGAGGCCTTCGGCCCCGGCAGCTGGGCCTGCCTTCGGGTGGCCCCAAGTCAGCGGAGCTGCTCTACGAGCCGGCCACACTGGCCGGCGACTTTGCCAGTCTGACCCTGCTCGAAAACCACGAGGTGGGTGTGGTGCTGCACGAAGGCCGCTGCCACGCCGGACCGGCCAGCGTGGTGCGCCTGCGGGCCACCCGCATTTCCAACCCCGAACTCAATTACTCGATATGAAATACCTCAAATACCTGGTGCTGGGCACGCTCTTCGGCATCATCCTCACCAAAAGTGAAGTCATCAGCCTGGTTTCGGATTCAGGAGATGTTCCGCTTCCAGAGCTTCCACATGTACGGGGTCATCGGCTCGGCCATCCTGGTGGGGCTGATTTCCATCCAAATTATCAAGCGCAACCACCTCAGGACCATTACCGGCGAGCCCATCGTCATTGCCGACAAGAAGTTCAACCACGGCATCTGGATAGGCGGCATCATCTTCGGCCTCGGCTGGGCCCTGACCGGCGCCTGCCCCGGCCCCCTGTTTGCCCAGCTGGGCAGCGGCGTCGGCTCGGCTGCCATACTCATTCTGGCCGCGCTGGCCGGCACCTGGACCTACAGCGCCCTGCGCGAAAAACTGCCCCACTAAAATAGTGATGATTTATAGTGTTGAGTTTTGAGGGATGAGTTGGAGAAAAACGAAATCCATTCAACATTCAAAACTTAACATTCAACACTCAACATTCAAACCTTCTCACAGCCTTCGCCATGGAACCCACGGAAGAACGGGGGCTCAAGCTGCCCCAACTGGTGCGCCTGCTGATGCTGCTGACGGCGGCCGTGGTGCTGGTTGTCGTGGTTGTCATCACACAGCTCTACGGGCCCAAGACCCCGCCCGCGCCGGTAGCGGTGGAGGATGAAGCGACGCAGGGGCCGCCCCCGGCGGGCAGCTACCACCGCCCGGCCACGCCGGCGCCGGACACGGCCACCATTCCACACACGGCGGCCGGCCGCCAGATTCGCTACGGGCGCGAGCTGATTGCCCACACAGCGCAGTATCTGGGGCTGCGCGGCTCGGTGGCCCAGCTCACCAACGGCATGAACTGCCAGAACTGCCACCTGCAGGCCGGCACCCAGGGCTTCGCCAACAACTACCTGGCCGTGGCCGCCACCTACCCCAAAATGCGCGCTCGTTCGGGCTCGGTAGAAGGCATTGAAAAGCGGGTGGCCGACTGCATGGAGCGCAGCCTCAACGGGCGCGCCGTGCCCGACAGCAGCCGCGAGATGCAAGCCATTGTGGCCTACATCAAGTGGTTGGGCCAGGGCATTCCCAAAGGAAAAAGGTGTACGGCACAGGCTTCGTGAAGCTGCCCTACCTCGACCGGGCCGCCGACCCGGTCATTGGCAAAGCCGTGTTTGCGGCCAAGTGCCAGAGCTGCCACGGCCCATCTGGCCAAGGCCAGAAGCTGGCCGATAACACCGGCTACCAGTACCCACCCCTATGGGGCCCCGACAGCTACAACGACGGCGCGGGCCTGTTTCGGGTGAGCAACCTGGCCAAGTACGTGAAAGCGGCCATGCCCTTCGGGGCCACGTTTGACCACCCGCAGCTCACCAACAAGCAGGCCTGGGACGTGGCGGCCTTCGTCAACTCGCAGCCCCGCCCCCATCTGAAAACGCCGCACGACTGGCCCGACATCAGCAAAAAACCGGTGGACCATCCCTTTGGGCCTTATACCGATGCTTTCTCCGAGCAGCAGCACAAGTACGGCCCCTATCAGCCCATAGAGGACGCCCACCCCCAGCCCGCCAAGGCCAACTAACCATCCATTTTGATGACCCGCCTCCTGCGTTACTGCGTGACCGGCCTGCTCCTGGTTTCGGTTGCCGCACGGGCGCAGCAGGCCGAGCCCGCCCCTGCGCGACCCATCACCGGGCGTAGCCAGCTCCTGACCTACCCCCGGCTTCGGCCGATACCGTGAAAGCGCATACGCTGGCCGAAGCTTTTGTGCGCGGCCAGTGGCATGGGCGGGTGCGCAACTACTTCATGGCCACCGTCAATCGGGGCAACGGTCCCGACTACTACGCCAATGGCCTCGGGGCCGGGGCGCGGTTTGAGACGGCGCCGCTGCACGGCTTTCAGCTGGGAGCAGGCGGGTTTTCTGGGCGAACCTGGCCTCCAACGACCTGGCCACGCCCGAGCCCGCCACGGGAGCCGTGAGCCGCTTCGAGGCGGGCCTGTTTGATGTGACAGACCCCGGGCGCCGCCAGCTCACGGGCCGGCCCGAGGAGCTGTTCGTGCGCTACCGCTGGCGGCACTCGACCGCCACCTTTGGACGGCAGCTGCTGGTGATGCCTTTGCTCAACCCGCAGGATGGCCGCCTGAGCCCGAACTATGCCCAAGGGCTGTGGCTGGAAATCAACGAGCTGAAAAGCACCGCCCTCACGGCCGGCTGGCTCACGAAGATTGCCACGCGTTCCACCTCGGACTGGGCGTCGGCGGCCAGTTCCATTGGCCTGTACCCCACCGGCGTGGACGAAACCGGCCAGCGGGCCGGCTACGCCGGGCACCTGAGCAGCCGGGGGCTGGGCATCGTGGGCTTGAGCCGGCAAGTGGGGCCGCGCACCCGCTTGCAGGCCTGGAACTACTACGCCGACAACCTGTTCAACAGTTCTTTCGCGGAAGCCACCACCGGCCGGGCGGTGGGCGCGGGCCAGCTCAGCCTGGGCGCGCAGTACCACTACCAGCGCACGGTGGGCAATGGCGGCAACGCCGACCCACGCCGGGCCTACAGCTCTCCCGGCCGCCAGGCCCACGCCCTAAGCGCCCGCCTGGGCTACCAGCGAGGGCCCTGGAGCCTGAGCGCCAACTACTCCCGTATTACCCGGACCGGGCGCTTCCTGTTTCCACGCGAATGGGGCCGCGAGGCGTTTTACACCTTCCTGCCCCGCGAGCGGGAAGAAGGCTACGGCGGGCTCGACGCGGCCGCGCTGCTGGCCGGCCGCACGTTTGCCCAGGTGCCGGGGCTGAAAGCGGAGGTTGGCTACGGCCATTACTACCTGCCCGATGTGCGCGAAGTTGCCCTGAATAAGTACGGAATGCCTTCCTATCGCCAGCTCAATTCCTCGCTCAGCTACCCGTTTGCAGGCTGGGCGCGGGGCCTGCGGGGGCAGCTGCTCTACGTATACAAGGGGGCCCTGGGCAAGACCTACGGCGATGACCGCTACATCGTGAACAAAGTTGATTTTCACCAGCTAAACTTCATCCTGAATTACGATTTTTAGGCCCCGGCCTGTTCCCATCCACCCACATTCCACCTTTGCCATGCTAACTCTTCGCCCCCTGCTAACCGCGCTGCTACTGACCGGCGCGACGCTCGCCGCCACCGCCCAAACGGCCAAACCCAGCGCCGACCAGCTTGCTTTCCAGAAAGGCACGTTTCAGGGCGCCACGGCCGACAAAGCCCAGTACAACGCCATTTACCAGGCTCGACAGCGACGACCCCAAGCTGATAAAAATGACGTTGCGCAACATCAGCAACGCGCTGCAGGACCCGCGCCTCAAGGGCAAGCTGCAGGTTGGTGGTAGCCTTCGGCGGCGGCATCACCGTCTTCCGCCGCGACCAGCCCTACGAAGCCGAGCTGCTGGCCCTGAAGGAGAAGGGCGTCATCCTGGCCCAGTGCCTGAACACCATGCGCGAGCGCAAGGTGACCAAGGAGGAGCTGTGGCCTTTCCTCTCTTTCGTGCCCAGCGGCAATGGCGAGCTGATTATCCGGCAGGCCCAGGGCTGGGCCATCGTGCATCCGTAATACACCCCATTCCATTCTTTTCATGAGCACTCCTCAACTTGGTTTGCGCGAAAACTGGCGGCAGTTCAGCCTGCTGGTTCTGGTCAATGCCTTTGTGGGCGGCATGGTGGGGCTGGAGCGCAGCATACTGCCCCGGCTGGCGGAGCAGGAGTTTCACCTGGTGGCTCGCTCGGCCATTCTCTCTTTTATCGTGGTTTTCGGCCTCACCAAGGCCGTGGCCAATTACTACGCCGGGGCCTGGGCGAATCAGATTGGGCGAAAAACCTGTTGCTAATCGGTTGGCTATTTGGCCTTCCCGTGCCGCTGCTGTTGCTCTGGGCGCCGAGCTGGGGCTGGGTGATTGCCGCTAATGTGCTGCTGGGCCTCAACCAGGGCTTGGCCTGGTCGAGCACGGTGGTCATGAAAATTGACCTCGTCGGTCCCCGGCAGCGCGGCCTGGCCATGGGCCTGAACGAGTCGGCCGGCTACCTAGCCGTGGCCGCCACGGCCTTTGCCTCGGGCTGGCTGGCCACCGAGTACGGCCTGCGCCCCTACCCTTTTACCTGGGCATCGGCATCGCCGTACTGGGGCTGCTGAGCTCGCTGGGGGTGCGCGACACCCGCCACCACGTCGCGCTGGAGGCTGCGCAGCTTCCGGCCGCTCCGGCCGGGCCGCCCTCTCGTTTTGGGACGTTACCTGGCGCCAGCCCAACCTGGGCTCGGTCACACAAGCCGGCCTGGTTAATAACCTCAACGACGGCATGGTCTGGGGCCTGCTGCCGATGCTGCTGGGCAGCAAGGGCTTTACGCTGACGCAGATTGGCACCGTGGCCGCGGTGTACCCGGCCGTGTGGGGGTTGGGCCAACTTATCACCGGCCCGCTGGCCGACCGACTGTGCAAGAAAGACCTGCTATTCTGGGGCATGCTGCTGCAGGGCGTGGTGCTGCTGGCCATGCTGTTCACCGATGCCTACCCCGCCTTTCTGCTGCTGGCGGCCCTGCTGGGGGCGGGCACGGCCCTGGTGTATCCCACGTTTCTGGCGGCCGTAGCCGAGTACGCCCCGCTCCCGCAGCGGGCGCACAGCGTGGGCATCTTCCGCTTCTGGCGCGACGCGGGCTACGCCATCGGCGCCCTGCTCACCGGCCTGCTGGCCGATGCCTTTGGCTTAGCGACGGCACTGGCCGCCATTGGGGGGCTGACGGTGGTTTCGGCACTGGTTATTCAGCGCCGCATGTACTGCCCGCCCGTGACCGATACGAGGGCCCGCGCCGGCAGCTGCCCCGGCCGGCGCCGTTCGGCTTGGTATGAGCCGGCTGCTATTTGCCGCACAACATCAAGCTGGGAGGCGGCCATTCGTGTAGAGAAAGTCTTCTTTAAAGGCCCCGCTCCTGAGGGAAGCTTTCTTGCTTCCGGAGTTGCCTAAATACTGTTCCCCAACACTTTATGTTAGGCGTTGGCGGAGCTAACAACCTATTGGCGACAAAGCGGGAGGAAACTAATTGGTGAGAGAACTCAAGTTACATGAATAAGTGTTCACGTGTTAATACGTTCATGCGTGCCTTGCGCTCACTCCCTCACTAACCCCTCCCGACCATGACTGCATCTCCTGTTTCCCGGCACCATCAGCTGCTCGTGGTGGGCGGCGGCAACGCGGGCCTTTCGCTCGCGGCCCAGCTGCTGCGGGCCGACCACCGCCTCGACGTGGCCATCCTCGAACCCTCAGCCAAGCACCACTACCAGCCGGCCTGGACGCTGGTGGGCGGCGGGGCCTACGACATCAAAGACACCGAGCGCGCCGAGGCGGACTACATCCCCAAGGGCGCCAAATGGCTGCAGGACGCGGCGGCCAGCTTCGAGCCCGATGCCAATACCGTGGTCACCGCGAGCGGCCAGCGCCTGAGCTACGACTACCTTGTCGTCTGCACAGGCATCCAGCTGGACTGGGACAAGATTAAAGGCGCGAAGGAGGCGCTGGGCACAAACGGCGTGTGCTCGAACTACGGCTACGAGCCTGGCCCCGTATACCTGGGAGTGCGTGAAGAACTTCAAGGGCGGCACGGCCCTGTTTTCGGCCCCCAACACGCCCATCAAGTGCGGCGGGGCGCCGCAGAAAATCATGTACCTGGCCAGCGACTACTGGCGTAAGCACGGCGTGCTGGACAAGGCTAACGTGCGGCTCACCTCCGGCGGCAGCGTCATCTTCGGGGTGAAGTCCTTTGCCGATGCCCTGCAAAAGGTGGTCAACCGCTACGGCATCAAAACCGACTTTCTGCACAACCTCAAGGAAATCCGCGGGGAGCAGCAGGAGGCGGTGTACGACGTTTATAAAGACGGCCAGGTGGTGGGCGAGGAAACCTTGAAATTTGATCTGCTGCACGTGGTACCACCCATGAGCGCCCCGGATTTTATCAAGAACAGCCCGCTGGCCGTACCCGGCAACCCCTGGGCTGGGTCGACGTGGACAAGCACACGCTGCAGCACGTGCGCTACGCCAACATCTTCGGCCTGGGCGACGCCACCTCCACGCCCAATGCCAAAACCGGGGCGGCCGTGCGCAAGCAGGTACCCGTGGTGGTCAAAAACCTGTTGTCGCTGCTGAAAAGCAAGGTGCTGGCCCCCGACAACGCCTACAACGGCTATGGCTCCTGCCCGCTCATCACGGGCTACGGCAAGCTCATTCTGGCCGAGTTCGACTACGACAACAAGCCCACGCCCACCTTCCCCTTCGACCAGACCAAGGAGCGGTTTTCCATGTGGCTGCTCAAGCGCTACGGCCTGCCGTGGATGTACTGGAACAAGATTCTGACGGGCAAGGCCTAAGCGCCGGCTCCCTGGTCGTGCACCCGCACGATACGTTCGTGGTGTAATCCGCTGCGATTGAGCTGGCTGGGCTTTTTGGATGCGGCGACGCGGGATAAAAGCCTGCCAAATGCACCGGGGACCCCTACCCCGACGTTTTGCGATAGCGCCACACGGCCAGCGAATTAACGGCGCCGGCCAGCAACAGCAGGGCGCCCACCTGGCCTGCCACGTCGCGTGCGGTGCTGCCCTTGAGCAGAATCATACGCGACACCTGGATGATGTAGGCCAGGGGTTGAGCCGGTCCAGGGCCTGCGCCCAGGCCGGCATGTACTCGATGGGCGTGAACAAACCGCTGAGCAGCACGAATATGATGAGAAAGAAAAAGGCCACGAACAGCGCCTGCTGCTGGGTCTGGCTGCTGGCCGAAATGAGCAGGCCCATGCCCAGCGGCACGGTCAGGTACAGGGCCGTGATGGCGTACAGCAGCGGCAGGCTGCCCACCAGCGGCACCTGAAACACGAAGCGCGCCAGCAGCAGCCCCACGCTGAGCTGGTAGAAGCCCACCAGCCAGAACGGCAGCAGCTTGCCCAGCATGAACTGCCACTTGCGGATGGGCGTGACGTTGAGCTGCTCGATGGTGCCCAGCTCCTTCTCGCGCACGATGTTGAGCGTGGCCAGAAACATGACAATCAGCGT
Organism: Hymenobacter humi; assembly: GCF_042665855.1. Classification (NCBI taxonomy): domain Bacteria; kingdom Pseudomonadati; phylum Bacteroidota; class Cytophagia; order Cytophagales; family Hymenobacteraceae; genus Hymenobacter; species Hymenobacter humi. The sequence goes on from NZ_JBHTEK010000006.1 coordinate 152,892, forward strand.
CATAATCTGATAAATCAGCCCTGGCACCATCAGGGTCTTGTAGTTCAGGTGCGGGTTGTACCAGTAGGCGGGCACCACTTCCAGGCCGCCGCGCCCGGCCAGGGCGGCCTGCACCGTGGCGGGCCGGGCCTCGTCCTGGTAGGCCTGCACGATGCTGGCCGCGTAGCTACCAGCCAACCCGGCCTTCACGCTGTTGAGGGCATTGACCAGCAGCTGCACCCCGGCCCGGCGCTCGCGCACCAGGGCCCGCTCGAAGTGGCGCGGCACCACCAGCACCAGGTCGGCCCGGTCGCGTAGCAGGTCCTGCTCGGCCTCGCGCACGGAGGCGCGCACGGCCACCAGCCGGAAGTAGGGCGTGTACTGAAACTTATCAATAAGCCGCTGGGCAGCCGGGCTGTGGTCATGGTTCACGACCACCAGGTTGAGGTTGCGGATTTCGTAGTTGGCCGCATTGGCGAGCACCAGCAGCTGCACCACCGGGGCCAGCAGCAGCAGGAGCAGCAGGGTGCGGTTGCGGCGCAACTGGTGAAATTCCTTTTCGAGCAGAAACCAAACGGTGCGCATAGGGCAATGGGTGAATGGGTGAATGAGGCAATGAGGGAATGGAGTTGTCGAAGCAGTTCGTCGAAGGTTCGTGGCGTGCACAAGAGCGAATCACTCATTCGCTCATTCACCCATTCACTCATTAATTTCACTCCAGCCGGTTTTTTAGCGAGCCGAAGGCCAGCAGCAGCAGCCCAGCAGCCAGGGCCATAAGGGTGGCGGTTTCGCGCCACAGGTCGCGCAGCCCCTGGCCCTTAATCATGATGCCCTTCAGAATGCTGATGTAGTAGCGGGCCGGAATCAGGTGCGACACCGCCCGCAGGGGCGCGGGCATGCTTTCGAGCGGGAACAGGAAGCCGCTCAGCATCACGGTGGGCAGTAGCAAACTCAGAATGGAGAAAAGCATGGCCCCCTGCTGCGTGCTCGAGCGGGTAGATATGAACACGCCCAGCGCCAAAGCCACGAAGATGTAAAGCAGGGTTTCGAGCAGCAGCAGCGCCAGGCTGCCCCGCAGCGGCATGCCGAGCACCCACACGCCCAAACCCAGAATCACGAGGGCATTGACGAAGGAAAGCAAGAAGTAGGGCACTATTTTGCCCAGGATGACGGGCCCCTGCCGCATGGGCGACACGAGCAGCACCTCCATAGTCCCGGTTTCCTTTTCGCGGGCAATGGTGATGCTGGTGAGCATGGCCGACACGAGCAGCAGAATCAAGGCCATGGTGCCCGGCACGAAGGTGAAGGACGCCTCCAGGCTGGGGTTGAAGTACAGCCGGGTCACGGCCTCCACTTGCGGGCCGGCCGCGCCGGGAGCCGGGGCGAGCTCCTGCCGGGCGTAGTCGCGCACGATGCTAGTAGCGTAGGTCACCAGGCTCGTGGCGGTGTTCTGGTCCGAGGCATCGGCCACGAGCGCACCTGCGCGTGGCCCAGGTGGTCGAGGTCCTGCGAAAATCCCACCGGAAACACCACCGCCAGCTTCACTTGCCCCTGGCGGAAGGCGGCTTCCACCTCCCGGTAGGAGTTCAGGTAGTGGCGCAGGCCAAAATAGCCCGACGAGAGCAGCCGCGCCTGCACCTGGCGGGCGTGAGGACCTTTGTCGAAATCGAGAATGGCCACGTCGGCATTCTTGATTTCGTTCGTCAGCGCGAAGCCGAACAGCGTGACCAGGGCCACCGGCATGCCGAAGAGAATGAGCAGGGTGCGCCGGTCCCGGAAAATGTGGTAGAACTCCTTGCGCACGAACATGATGAATGCTTTCATAGCGGGCTCATTCGCGGTTTTTGGCACCCCGGGCCAGGTGGAGGAATACGTCGTTCATGGTGGCCGCCCCAAACTGCTGCTTCAGCCCGGCCGGCGTGCCCAGGGCATCCAGGCGGCCATCGACCATGATGGATACCCGGTCGCAGTACTCGGCTTCGTCGAGGTAGTGGGTGGTGATGAAGACGGTGACACCCCGCGCGGCCGTTTCGTAAATCAGGTCCCAGAACTGGCGGCGCGTGATGGGGTCCACGCCGCCCGTGGGCTCGTCGAGAAACACCACGGCCGGGTCGTGGAGCAGAGCCACGGAAAAGGCGAGCTTCTGTTTCCAGCCCAGCGGCAGGCTGCCCACCAGCGTGTCGCGCTCGGTCGCCAGGCCCAGCCGGCCCAGCAGCTCCCCGGTTTTGGCCCGAATGGCGGCCGTGCGCAGCCCGTACACGCCGCCGTAGAAGCGGATGTTTTCGCGCACGGTGAGGTCTTCGTAGAGGGAAAACTTCTGGCTCATGTAGCCGATGCGCCGCTTGATGGCCTCCGGCTCGCGGCGCACGTCGAAGCCCGCCACTGTGGCCGCGCCGCCCGTGGGCGTGAGCAGGCCGCAGAGCATGCGCATGGCCGTGGTTTTGCCGGCCCCGTTGGCCCCCAGAAAGCCGAATATCTCGCCGGCCTCCACCTGAAAGCTGATGCCGTCGACGGCCGTGAACGCCCCGAAGGACTTGCTCAGCCCCTCGGCCCAAATGACCGGTAGGGCCGCCGCGCCAGCCACTGGCGCCCGGGTTGCTTCGGCCTGGCTCATGGGGCGGCGGGGGCAATGGCGGCCGGGCGGGTGCCCAGCAGCTCCATGAACGTGTCTTCGATGGTGGGCATCAGCCGGCGCACCTGCACCCCGGCGTGGCCCGCTCGGGCTAGGTAGCCGCGCAGTTCTGCTTCGGCCGCGGCGGGCGGGGCGGGCCGCAAACTCAGGTGAACCTCCTCTCCGAAGGCGTAGGCTGTGCGCGTGTCGGGGTAAGCCCGCAGGCTGAGCAGCAGCGGGTACAGGCCGCCGCGGGCCCGTACCGCGTACAGCGGCCCCGGGTAGGCGGCCTGCAGCGCGGCCGGCGTATCCACGCGCAGCACCTGCCCTTCCTGCATCAGGGCCACCCGCTCGCAGCGGGCGGCCTCGTCCATGTAGGGCGTCGAGACGAGGATGGTGATGCCCCGGGCCTTGAGCTGCGCCAACACCTGCCAGAACTCCTGCCGCGACACCGCGTCCACACCCGTGGTGGGCTCGTCGAGCAGCAGCACTTCGGGCTTGTGAATCAGGGCGCAGCACAAAGCCAGCTTCTGCTTCATGCCGCCCGAGAGCGCCCCGGCCCGGCGGTCCCGGAAGGGCGCCAGCGGCTCGTAGATGTCCCGAATCAACTCGTAGTTGGCAGGTACCGTGGTGCGGAACAGGGCCGCGAAAAAGTCCAGGTTTTCCGCCACCGTAAGGTCCTGGTACAGCGAGAACCGGCCCGGCATATAGCCCAGCAGCTCCCGAATGGCCCGCATGCCCTGGCGCGTGCGCGTGTCGTGGCCGGCCACGGTGGCCGTACCCGCGTCGGGCAGCAGCAGCGTCGCCAGAATGCGGAAAAGGGTGGTTTTGCCCGCCCCATCGGGCCCGATAAGACCAAACAGTTCCCCGCGCGGCACACGCAGGCTCACGTCGCGCACCGCCCGCACGGGTCCGTAGCTTTTGCTGATGTGGTCAAGTACAAGGGCGTCCATGGTGGGAAAAGCAAAAGAAGAAGCGGGTGCTGCCGAGCTTAAAACCGTACGTCGGCCGGCATGCCGATTTTCAGGCTGCCGTCGTTGGGCACGGCGATTTTCAGGGCGTACACGAGGCTCACCCGGTCTTCCTTGGTCTGCACAACTTTAGGGGTGAATTCCGATTTGCTGGATACCCACTGCACCCGGCCGGGGTACTCGCGCTGCCCGCCGGCGGGCGCATCCACCAACACCTTCACCGCCTGCCCCAGCTTCACGCGGGTAAGCTGGTCGCCGGCGGCGTAGGCGCGCAGCACCAGCTGCCGGGTATCGCCGATTTTGTACAGGGGCTGGCCGTAGCTCACCACCTCGCTGGGCTCCACGTACACCGTGAGCACGGTGCCGGCCACGGGGTTCACCACACGGCAGCGCCGCAGCTGGTCGTCGAGCTGGCGCAGCTGCACCCGCAGCGGGGCTGCCTGGGCGGCGGTGCCCCGGGCCTGGGTACCCAGGGTGGCGCGCTGGGCGGCGGCCTGCTTGCGCGCCACCGCAATCTGGTAGTCCAGGTCGTCGAGCGCTTGGCGGGCACGGCATCGGCGCTCACCAGGTTCAGCACCCGCTGCCGCTCGCGCCGCAGGTTGGCCGTTTGCTGCTCCAGGGCCACGAGTGGGCGGGCACGTCGGGGTCTGGGCGCGCACGGCCTGAACGCTTTCGAGCAGCTGCTCGCGGCGCAGAAACAAGGGCAGCGTATCCACCAGGCCCACTACCCGGCCCGCCGGCAGGCTCGTCGCCTTCTCTCACTGCCAAACGCAGCAGCGGGCCAGCTGCCTGTGCGGCCACCACGTACTCCGTGGTTTCAAAGTTGCCCGAAGCATCGAAGTCGGGGGCGGGTGGCTGGCAGCCGCTGAGCAGAGCCGGCAGCAGGGGCAGGAGCAGCGTAAACAAGGCGGGGCGCATAGCTTGAGTAGCGTAAAGGTTAAGGTTGAGGGGCCGCAGTGGCGGCTCCTGCGCGGTGAGCAGGGCCGCCTGGGCTTGCAGCAGCTGCAGGCGGTGCAGCTGCAGGTTGAGCCGGGCTTGGTTGAGCTGGCTCGCATCGGCGAAGTAGTCGGCAAAGCCGATGATGCCGTTGGCCAGCTGCACGGCCGCCGTGGCCCGTATCCGTTCGCGCAGCTCAATCAGTTCCTGGTCGGTGGCCAGCTGGCTGCGGTAGCGGTCAATAGCGGCTTGCTGGCCGGCCAGGGCCAGGCGCTGGCTCTGTTCGAAAAGCTGCTCCTGCACGGCCACGGTTTCTGTGCCCAGCCGCAGCAGCTCCCGGTCCTGATGGCGGGTGCTGTAGCCGCTCAGAGCCCAGTTTAGCCGCAGACCGCCGAGGCCGTAGGCGTGCAGGTCGTTGCGAAAAAGTTTAGCCCCGGCCGGCCGTAGCCCGCCTGCCCGAAGGCACTCAGGCGCGGGGCCAGCCGGGCGTTGAGCAGGCGGACCTGCCCGGCGAGCTGGGCGCGCTGCCCCTTGTACAGCGCCCACTCGGGCCGGGCGGGGGCCGGGGGCAGCGCTACGGGGAGCTCCAGCACAGCATCCGGCGGCACCGCGCGGCCCAGCAGCACGCCGAGCTGGGCCAGCAGGCGGCCGCGGGTGAGGGCCAGGCTCGCGCAGGCTGCTGGTCCAGGCTCAGGGTTTCGGCATCCAGGCGGGCCAGGTCCTGCCCCGTGGCCGTGCCGTAGCGCCGGCGGGCGGCCAGGGCCGTGCGCCGCGTGCGCAGGTCGGCGCGCAGGCTTTGGCGCAGGCGAGTGGTTTCGTCGGCTAGCAGCACCCCGAAAAACAGGCTTTCCACCTGTTCCCGCACCCGGTACAGGCTCACTTCCACTTGCTGATTGCTAGTCTGGCGGCCGAGTTCTTCAAGCTCCTGCTGCCGGCGGGTGAGGCCCCGTCGTAGAGGTTCTGGCTCAGGTCCAGGGAGAGGCGGTACTGGTCGCGTGCGATAGCGGGCAGGGCCCGCCCCGGCAGCTCGAGCGGCACGCGGGTGACCTCGCTCTGGTAGCTGGCCTGGCCGCCGAGGGCCACTTGCGGGAGCTGCTCCAGGGTTTTCAGCCGGGCCACGCTGATTGCAGCCTGCTGGTCGTGCAGGGCCAGGCGGCGCAGCAGCAGGTAGTGCTGCCGGGCCTCCTCGTAGCAGGCCGCCAGCGTGAGGGGCGGCCCGCCGGCGGGCGCGGGCTGGGCCAGCACCCCGCGGGCCAAAAGCAGCAGGGCCAGCAGGATGCCTCGGGACTTATCCATGCGATTTAACTGTTTGGTTAAACAGGAGGTAAAAAAATGTCAGGGCTGAATGGCCCGGATAATAAATTCAGCGACTTCGGTGCGGCGACGCGCAACTTCCGCTTGAAATCAGCTTCGGAAAGCTCCAGAACGGCTTTGAAAATTGGCTTGCCCATGAATGGGAAGATGGCCAGCGACATAATATTCATCAGCAGCTGCGTGGCGCTGATGGGCCGGATGCGGCCCTGCGCTACCGCTTCGTCGACCTGCCGCCGAAACCCGGCGAGCCGGGGTTTTTCGCTGCTGACCATGGACTTGAAGAAAAACTGCGGGTCACGGTTTATCTCGTTCACCACGAACAGCGGCAGGAAGCTGTTGGCACTTACAAAGGTGATGTACTCGCCTACCAAGTGGCGTATTTTTTCAAACAGGTCCACGTCGGCCTCCAGCAGGGCCAGCACCCGGGGCAGCAGGTTGCCCACGGCCCGCCCGATGATGAGCTTGAAGAGCTGCTCTTTGCTGCGGAAGTAGTAGTGCAGCAAGGCTTTATTGATGCCAGCCCGGTCGGCAATTTCCTGCATCCGCGCGCCGCTCATTCCCTTTTCCAAAAAACCTGCTGCGCCGCCGACAGAATGAGCTCTTCGGTGCTGGTTTTAGAGGCGGCCGGCGGAGGTTTTAACATGACGGATTAACCATTTGGTTAATTTCAGACAAAGTAACAGCCAAGTTCGTTTACTTCAACAACCTTTTTACCTGAATTGGGACATAATTTCTTCCGCAGCCCAAGCGCGGGCACTGCCGTCGGGTTAGTAACACCGAGTTTGCCGGTTGAGCTGTTTGCTATATATACGGTTGATAAGCAAGCGTATGTATAATCGCAGTTCATCTTTGACTTCAGCTTCCGCCTCATACAAGGTTCTACAACGCACCCTGAAGGCCGGCGGCGGGCCCCGGCCCCAGAACCGCGCGCAGGCGGGGCCCGTCGAAGGGCAGGCCCATGAAGGGGCCAGCAGGCACCAGTCAAACGCGCCCATGGTGAGCGGCACCAAGCCGACCGTCGCCAGAACCCAGTTCTTGCGGTCCTGTGCCAGGCCGGTTGCTATTAGCGAAGAGCCCACGGCCACACGGGTGAGGCGGCCAGCGGGTGAGGCGAGAAAACGCAGAAGCTTATCCATGGCTAAAGGGTTAAGAGGATGGTACGCTGCTAAGCAAAGGGTATATGGCAGCCGGGCCGGGGTATTCGAGGGGCGCGGCGGTTTCGCCAGGGACGCCACCGGATAGGGCGGTGGGAACTACGCGAATGGTTCGATGATTAAAATTTTAAACATCGCAATAAAATACTGATTGTCAATATAGTATTGGCAGATATCTAAGTTATTTGTTGAGCATGTTCCTTGAAGATACGCTCTCCTCCTACCCGACTATCAGCGTCTGGGGAGCGGCCTGCTTGATGCGGCCCAGCAGCCACTCGGTCTGGCGTTTGGTGCGGGCATTGCAAAACTCATAAGCGGCTTTCAGGTCCTCGTCGCGCAGGGCCAGGGCGGCTTGCCGGATTACCGTCCAGCACAGCTGCACTTCCTGGGTGAGCAGCCAGAGGTCATGCAAGTCGCGCATCAGGGCCAGGCTGCCACTGCGCTTTTCCGAAAACAAGACGCGCTTCAGGTCCTTGGGCTCCGACTCCCGTTCTTCCGAATACTTATTCACGAAACCCATGACCCGGCCCCGGTGCTCGCGCGACCACGCCGAGAGCTTCTGGCACATCTGCTCGATATCGGGCTCGTCTTTGTGTTTGCTGGAAACCTTTTCGAACGCGTCGGTGAGCTGTTTTTCGCTGTTTTCGAGCAGGCCGAGGTAATTGCTGAGGTGCATGGCGGAGGAGGAGGATTAAGCGGGGCCTGGGCTAGGCGTGGACTTTGCGGATGCGAACGGCGGCGTACTTGAAGTGCGGCTGCTTTCTGACGGCGTCCCACTCGGTAATAGTGAGCTCATTGGCGGCGCGGGGCCGGGCGTCCTTAGCCTCGTCCCAGTAGCCGTAGTGGAAGGGCATGAACACCAGCCCCGGCTCGATGCCGCCCACGCGGGCGGGCTCGGTGGCGTGGCCGCGCCGCGAGGTTACCTCCACCAGGTCGCCGGTGGCGATGCCGTAGCGGGCCGCGTCTTCTTCCGACAGCTGCACGAAGCCCTCGGGGGCCGCGTGGTTGAGCGCGTGGGCCCGGCCGGTTTTGGTGCGGGTGTGGAAGTGGTACACCAGCCGGCCCGTGGTAAACCACAGCGGGTAGGCCTCATCGGGCGCTTCGTGGGGCGGCTCGTAGTCGGCGGCCAGCAGCACGGCGCGGCCGTTGGGGTCGTTGGCCTGGTACTCTTCGGGCTGCTTTTCGGCGCCGGTTTCCAGGTCGTAGCCGTAGGTTTCGCAGTAGTCGAAATGGGTGTTGAAGACGTGGTCGGTGTAGAGGTGGGCGGCGCCGTCGGGGTGCTGCTCGTTGCAGGGCCACTGTATGCCCGAGCCGCCGGTGAGCTTGGCGTAGCTCATGCCCGAATAGTCGCAGGGGCGGCCCTTGCTGCACACCTTCCAGGCCTCAAATGCCTCTTCCGGCGTGCGCCACTTGATGAGCGGCTGCCCGTCCTTATCGCGGAAATCCATGCGGTGGGCATAGTCCAGCAGGATGTCGAAATCGGAGCGGGCCTGCCCGGGCGGCTCAATGGCCTGGTAGGACAGGTGCACCGTGCGGTCGGTGTTGGTGAAGGTGCCGGTTTTCGCCCCAGATGGCGGCGGGCAGCACCACGTCGGCCAGGCTGGGCGGTTTCGGTCATAAAGGCGTCTTCTACCACCACAAGCAGGTCTTTCTTCTCCAGAATCTTACGGATGCGGGCCAGCTCCGGCAAGCTCACCGCCGGGTTGGTGGCCTGAATCCAGAGCAGCTTAATTGAGCCGGTTTCGCAGTAGCGCCAGATTTGCATGGCGTGGGTGGGCGGGGCCCAGTGCGGAATCTTGTCCTCGTGTACGTTCCAGAGGCGGGCCAGCTCCCTGATGTGGTCGGGGTTGTCCCAGTTGCGGAAGCCGGGCAGGTCGCCGTCGGCCCCGCACTCGCGGGTGTTTTGCGAGGTGGGCTGCCCGTTCATCTGCAGAATGGCGTTGCCCGGGGAGCCGATGAGGCCGCGAATCAGGTTGATGTTGTTGACCTGCACGGCTGCCGCGGTGGCCTGCATGGACTGGTACACCCCTGCAGCGCAGTGGATACCAGCGACTCGCAGGTGCCTAGGATTTCGGCCGCCGCTTGCAGCTTGTGGGCGGGCACGCCGGTGAGGGCTTCTACCCTCTCGGGCGTCCACTTGCCCACGGTGCGCACCAGGCTCCTCAAAGCCAACGGTGTGCTCCCCCACAAAGTCGTAGTTGACGTACTCGTTTTCAATCAAAAGTGCAGCAGGCCGTTGAGTACGGCCACGTTGGTGCCGGCGCGCGGGGCCAGGTGCACGGTGGCGTGCTGGGCGGTATAAGTCAGGCGCGGGTCAATCACGACGAGCAGGGGCGGGTTCACGCTGGCCAGCCGGTCGAGGATGCGGGCCCAGAGCACGGTTTGCTGCGAGGCCATGTTGTGGCCCACCAGCAGCACGGCCTCGGTGGTGTCGAGGTCGGCGTAGGAGCCGGCCTGGCCGTCGGTGCCGAAGGAGAGCTTGAGTGCGGCGCCGGCCGTTGCCGTGCACAGGCGGGTGTTGCCGTCCATGTGCGGGGTGCCCAGGCCGGCCTTGCCCAGCACGCCCAGCGTGTAGTATTCCTCAATAAAAAGCTGGCCCGAGGTGTAGAAGCCGATGGCGCTGCTGTGGCCTTCGGCCAGCAGCTCTTTGGACTTGTCGACGATGAGCGCCATAGCCTCGTCCCAGGTGGCGGGCTCCAGCTTTCCGTTGCGCCGGATGAGGGCGTGGTGAGGCGGTCGGGGCTGTGGGTGGCTTCCCAGGCATGAAGGCCTTTGGGGCCCAGCCGGCCGTGGTTGACGCGGTCGACGGCCCGGCCGCGCACGCCCACGATGCGGCCGTTCTTCACGCCGATGTCCATGCCGCAGCAGTTCGAGCACAGCACGCAGGCCGACTGCACCCAGTTGTCGGGCTCTTCGGTGGTGCGCTCGTCTACGCGCACGGGCCAGTGCCCCTGGTGCGGCGTGCGGGGTCCCCAGATGTCGTGGATGCTGTCGCGGGTTTCTTCCATGCTGGCAAGGGGCAGAAGTGAATGGCAGCTGTACGTAGCCCGGCACGCGCAACGGCCAGCCCGGCCGCCGAATCAGTTAGATTCCCGGCCCGGCGCGATTGCAGGTACTACGGAAGCCCGAATGAAAAAGTAGAGAGAAATTCCGTCGATTTTAATTTTATTTTAATGTCAGGAATTCAGCTCAACTTCTGACAGCCAGGACTCTTTCTCCTGCGGGCCACAAAAAGTTCTTCGAATAATTGTGCAGGCCTCTCGCACCGGCTTTCTTACTGATTCGGTTTTGTGCGCGGCTGGGAAAGTCAATTGCCCTCCGATGCAATGTCGCTCGTACCCGTTCCGTAATGGTGTGGAATCGTTATCAGTAACTCCCTGACTTTCTTTGCCATGAAGGCTCCTGGCAAAATATTTCGGTCTTATGTTACCTCGCTGCTGCTTTCCTTTTGGATGGTAGCACGCCGCGTGCTGCGCAACCACCTGGGTTTGCTGCTGGGCGTGGTCTTTGGCTTTTTGCTGCCGTGGCTGCTCTTTCTGAAGCTAGCCGGGGAGGTGTGGGAGCACGAAGGCTTTCGCGGCGACCGGATGATACTTGAATGGCTGCATGGCCACGCCACGCCCGGCCAGGATGGCGTAGCCCTTTGGTTCGCGCTGGCCGGTGGGCCGTGGGTGATGCCGGCGCTGGAAGGGCTGCTAAGCCTGGGCTTGCTGCTTAGCCGCCAGCGCCGGGCCGCCCTGTACTTCCTGCTGGCCGTTGGGGGCTCGGGCCTGCTCAACCTGTTTGCCAAGGTGATGGTGGGCCGGGCCCGGCCTGCGTTCTGGGAGTCGCCGGCCCCGGAACCGTCCTACAGCTTTCCGAGCGGCCACGCCATGGCCGCGGCCGCCCTGGCCGCCGCCATTGGCATCCTGCTCTGGAATACCCGGGCCCGCTGGCTGGCCGTGCTGCTGGGCATGCTCTGGGCGCTGGGTATGGGCTGGTCGCGCATGTACCTAGGCGTGCACTTTCCTTCCGACGTGCTGGCCGGCTGGCTGGGCTCCCTGGGCTGGGTTGGCGGCTTGCACCTGTTATACTCCCGCTACTTTGTGGAGCTGCGCAGGATGTGGGGAGAGACGCGCCTCTATTGGTACGGGCAGACGGCGGACCGCCTGGAACGCAAAAACACCGATTCCAAGGCTCCGGCCTGATGGTCGTCGGCTAAACCGTGGCTGGAATATCATGCCCTACTGCTTCGATGGTGCCCTACTGTTCAAAGGCATGTCCTGATGGCAGCTCAGTGAAGTTGCTAAAGCGGAGTCCGGATTCACGCCTCGCGGTTCCTGTTAAAGCTCAAGCCAGCATTTGCTCACTGCCTCCATTCCGAGGCCGGCAGCCCCTTGGAAAGGTGCAGAGGGTGCTGCTTAGCAGTAGTCCAGGTTGCGCAAATACGGGTGGATAGCAATGATGAAAGTCATAAGGAAGCTTGTTAATATGCATTTAATAAGCCTAAAAGTACATTTAGCTTTATCCCTAGGTAGACCGGGTGCCTGCACTTGGGAGCCAAGGCCGGTTTTTTTATGTTTCTGCAAACCCCATGAACCAAGCTCACTGGCACCTGCTCCTCAACCACGCTCCCATTCTCGGGAGCCTCTTCGGCCTGGTGCTGCTGCTACTGGCTGTGGCGCTCCGCCTGCAGCCCGTGCTGCTGCGCACCGGCCTGGTGACGCTGATTGTCGCAGCCCTGCTCACCATTCCCACCCAGCTGACGGGCGACGGCGCCGAGGAAGTGGTCGAAGACCAGCCCGGCGTGTCGGAGCCGCTCATTCACGAGCACGAGGAAGCCGCCGAGTGAGCTTGTGGGCCATGGAAGCCACGGGAGCCCTGGCCGTGGTCAGCCTGCTGCTGCTCTCCCGCGGCCACCGCCAATCCGGGCGCGTGACTTACCTGACGCTGGCCGGCGCAGTGGCCAGCTTTGGGCTGATGGCCCGCACCGGCTACCTGGGCGGGCAGATTATGCACCCCGAAGCCCGCAGCACTTTCGTGGCTCCCGCCGGGGAGGCGCATGAAGACGACGACTGAGGCGGCGCTCCGCTTGCACTTTCCCTCGCTTGTTAACCCCTAACGCCCATTCCCATGCATGCTTTCATCCCCGTGGCAGCCGGCTTAGCGCTGGCCTGCCTCGCCTCCTGCACCACCGATTCCACGGCCGACAACCAGGCGGCCGGCCAAGCCAAGACCAAGGAATCCAGCCGCCCCGTTACGGCCGCTACATCCGCTACGCCCGGCAATCAGCTCAAGGGCTTTCACATCAACATCGAGCAGGCCACGCGCTCAAATCCCAGCTTTCGGCAAGTGCTCTACACCGGCCCGCACCTGCAGGCGGTGCTCATGAGCCTGAAGCCCGGCGAGGAAATCGGCAGCGAAGTGCACGAAACGCACGACCAGTTTTTTCGCATCGAGGGCGGTACGGGCAAGTGCGTCATCAACAGCCGCTCCTTCGCAGTGTCGGCCGGCGACGCCGTTGTCGCGCCTGCAGGCTCCACGCACAACGTCATCAACACCAGCACAGACAAGCCCCTGCGGCTCTATACCCTGTACGCCCCGCCCCAGCACCGCGACGGCATAACTCGGGCTACCAAGCAGGAGGCCACGCAGAATGAGGCCCCCTTCGACGGCAAAACGACGGAGTGATGCTGGTGGACTAAGAAACCTACCATTGCCCTGCGCCGGGCGCCTTGCGCCCCACGCTCATGAAATAGACCCGATGCTTCGGCAAAACGGAAATTGAGCTGACCTTTGTGGTTCATATCAACGAGCCGACCGGGATGAACGCAACGGAGCAGGAAGAGCGAGAGTACCTGGAAGAAATCAAGGAGCAGCTAACACTGGCCATCCGGCGGGTGGACGACACCGTCCGGCAGTTTTCCGACGAGCCTGCGCGAGAAAAAGCAGTACATCCACGAGCACCAGTCTGGCATGGACGACGCCGACATGGTCGCCGCCGGCCAGTCCATCGACCGCATGGCCTTTACGGGCGAAGGCGCGGTGGCCCGCAAGCGCAGGCTGCTCAAGCTGGTGCAGTCTCCCTACTTTGGCCGCATTGATTTCGTTTCGCGGAAGCAGGAACCGCTGACGGTGTACATCGGCGTGGGTTCCTTCATGGACGAGCGGCAGCGCCGGGGGCTGATTTACGACTGGCGGGCGCCCATCGCCTCGATGTTCTACGACTTCGAGCTCGGCGAAGCCTCCTACAACACCCCGTCCGGCACCATCGCGGGCACCATCGCCCTCAAGCGGCAATACAAAATCCGCGACGGGCGCCTGGAGTTTATGCTCGAAAACGACGTGAACATCCACGACGACGTGCTGCAGCGCGAGCCTGGCCCGGTCCTCCGACGACAAGATGAAGAACATCGTCGCGACCATCCAACGCGACCAGAACGCGGTTATCCGCAACGAGACGGCAGCGGTGATGGTCATCCAGGGGTGGCCGGCTCGGGCAAGACATCGATTGCCCTGCACCGCATTGCCTTCCTGCTGTATCGGTATCGCGAAACCATCGCGGCCAGGGACATCCTCATTATCTCGCCCAACAAGGTCTTCGCCGACTACATCTCCAACGTCTTGCCCGAGCTTGGGGAAGAGCACATCCCCGAGCTGGGCATGGACGAGCGGCGGCCGACCTACTCGGCACCCAGTACCCCTTCCAGACCTTCTTCGAGCAGGTGTCTGCGCTGCTGGAAAACCACGACCCCGCCTTCATTGAGCGCATCCGGTTCAAGTCCTCGTTTGAATTCCTGAGCCAGCTCAACCAGTACCTCGTTTACATAGAGAATAACTACTTCACCGGCCGCGACCTGCGCGTCGGCGCAACCGTGGTTCCCTGGGCGTTTATCCTGGGCAAGTTCAAAGGCTACCACCGGGTGCCGATTCTAAAGCGCTTCGCGCTGGTGGCCGAGGATGTGAGGAACTACGTGCGCGACAAAGTGCGCCGCAAGCTGACCGGCCAGGAGAAAGGAACAATTGGGGAAGCCATTCCCCGCCTGTTCAAATTCAACCAGGTACTGGACCTCTACCGGGACTTTTACCGCTGGATTGGCCAACCCGGGCTTTTGCGCATCGACCAGCGCCAAAACCTGGAGTACGCCGATGTCTTTGCCCTGATTTACCTGCGGATACGCCTGGAAGGCCTCAGTGCCTACGACCACGTCAAGCACCTGCTCGTGGACGAGATGCAGGACTATACCCCGTGCAGTACGCGGTGCTGTCGCGGCTGTTCACTTGCCGCAAAACCATTCTCGGGGATGTGAGCCAAACGGTGAATCCCTACAGCGCGTCTTCCGCCGAAGCCATCGAGCGGGTGTTCCCGCAGGCCGACGTGGTCCGGCTGTACCGCAGCTACCGCTCGACCATGGAGATTACGGCGTTTGCGCAGCGTATCACCCCGAATCCGGACATCATCCCCTGGAACGGCACGGGCCCGAGCCCGTCGTCGCGCGCTTCGGCAACCCGGAAGAGGAGCTGCGGGCCATCCAGGAGATGATTTCGACCTTCCGGAGTTCGAGCAATCATTCCCTGGGGGTTATCTGCAAGACGCTCCGGCAGGCCGAACAGGCGTACAAGGCGCTGCAAGGCCCCGGCGTCCACTTGCTCACCGAGGAGTCCACGACCTTCCAGGAAGGGGTCATCATCACCTCGGCTCATCTCGCGAAGGGGCTGGAATTCGATGAAGTCATTGTGCCGTTTGCCGGTGCGCGCACTTACAAAACGGACGTTGATAAGAGCATGCTTTACGTGGCTTGCACCCGGGCCATGCACCGGCTCACGCTGACGTTTTCAGGGGATATCACTCCGTTCCTGTCCGCCTGGTGCGCATCTAGGCCTGAGCCACCAGCAGCGCGGCCACGGTAAACCAGGCAAATGCAAACCAGGCCAGGCCGGCCATCATCATAGCGAAAGCAAAAGAGGGTAATTTCATGACGGCAGGATAACGGCTAAGGGCCGGCTTACTCAGCTGGCTCAATGTGCACGAGCACGTTGTAAACCGCGGGCCGGGCTTGCTTAATGGTAGCCTTTACGGCTCCGGCGATGGCGTGGCCTTCGCGCACGCTGATGGCGCCGTCAACAATCACGTGCAGGTCGGCAAAGTACTCCAGGCCCATCTTGCGCACGTAGCACTTCTCCGTGCCCACCACGCCTGGTACGGACTCGGCCAGGGCGCGGATGTCCTCGGTCCAGTTGCCTTCCGGGGCCTCGTCCATTATCTCCCCGAACGCGGGACGGAAAATGTGGTAGGCGTTGTAGACGATAAAGCCGCAGGCCACCAGCGCGGCCCAGTCGTCGGCGCCCTCGTAGCCCGGGCCGCCCACCAGCGCGATGCTGATGCCAACAAACGCCGTGAGCGAGGTGATGGCGTCGGCCCGGTGGTGCCAGGCGTCGGCCTTCACGGCGGCGCTGTCCACTTCCTGGCCCACGCGCAGCACCCGGCGGTACAGGGTTTCTTTGATGGCAATGATGACGGCCAGTACCGCCAGCGTAAACCGGGCGGGCAGGGCGTGGGGCGTTTGAATGTGCAGGATGCTTTCGTAGGCGATGAAGGCGGCCGCGCCCATCAGCGCGACAGCCACCAGGATGGCCGCCAGGGCTCGGCCTTGCCGTGGCCGTATGGATGGTTTTCGTCGGGCTCCCGCGCCGCCTGGCGCAGCCCGAGCCACACGATGCCGGAGCTGACAATGTCGGTGGCCGATTCGATGGCATCGGCAATGAGGGCGTAGGAGTTGCCGAGTACGCCGGCCGTGCCCTTGCCCAGCACCAGGGCCACGTTGGCCCCGATGCCCCAGAGCGTAGACGTCTGGCCGCGCTCGGCCCGCTCGCGGTTAGTGGGAGATGGTTTTACTTCCATTAATGAGGAACAAGCAGGATGGAACTGTCGGCAAAAGTCGTCAAAACTTCACGCCCTGGACCTCCACCGCCTTCTTAGAACGTGTTTGGGAATCTGATTTTGTATCATGCTCATCTGGCGTCCCCTAGTCGAACCGAAGGTCGGCGGAGCCAAGCACCTCGCCAGCTTCGTTGAGCTGACTTGATTACTGCTACACGCCAGATGCTTGGCTACGCCGACCTTCGGTTCGACATGCGGACGCCAGATGAGCATGACGGAAACGGCATTTTCAGAGAATCTCAATCACGCGCTTATGCAAAAACCACAACGAGCGGGCCGCATGGTCCGCTCGTTGTGGTTTGCTGGAATGGAGGCCGGCCAGTACCGTCCTAAGCCAGGAACTGGCGCTGAAAGTGCAGCTTGAGGATGGTGTCGAGCTTATCCTTGGTGAGGGGCTTGCTGACCAGGCCGGCGATGGGCAGGGAGTCGATGCGGCCCAGGTCGACGGAGCTCATGGACGCGGTGTGCAGGACGATGACCACGGCCTGTTGCCGGTCCGCGGGCAGGCGCTGGTAGGCATCGACGAAGGCCATGCCGTCCATGCCGGGCATCTTCACGTCGAGCAGCACCAGCACCGGGCTGCTGGGATTAGCATCGGCCGCGAGGTCTTCCAGGGCCGCCAAGGCGGTCAGGCCGTCGGTGGCGGCGAGGTAGCGGTCGGCAACGCCGAGCTTCTTGAGCAGGCGTTCGTTGAGGTCGTTGGTGCGCGGGTCATCATCGACCAGCAGCACACTGGAGAGTTTTATCATAAGTGAAGCGATACACTGTACCAGGAGGAATGGCAGGCCGGAGACAATAGCTGCCCGCTGCACCTCGGCCGCACAAAGTTAGCCACCCCCACCGCTCAGGCTAACTCGATGAAAAAGGTAGTGCCGTGCTTCTCGCGGCTTTCGAGCCAGATGTGGCCGCCGTGGAGCTCGACGATTTGCTTGGCGATGAACAGGCCCAGGCCCGTAGTGGTTTCGCCGTGCAGGCCGGCGCGGCGGGTGGGGTTGAACTTATCGAAGAGGTTGTTGTGCAGCTTGCCGGGGATGCCCACGCCGGTGTCCTGCACCGTGAAGCGCACCTTGCCCTCGTACTCGCTTGCGCCGACGGTCACCGTGCCGCCAGCGGGCGTAAACTTCAGGGCGTTGTGGAGCAGGTTGTCGAGCACGCGGCCAAACTTTTCGGGGTGCAGCCGTACCTGCTTGGGTTCGGGAGCCAGGTCCAGGGCCAGCGCGATGCCTTTCTCCTGGGCCGCGAGGCGGTGCAGGTTCAGTTGCGCCGCGAGGTAGGTGGGTAAGTCGGTGGGCCGTTTCTGCAGGCCATTCTCGTCGAGGTCGCCCACGTAGAGCACATCCTGCAGCAGGGCGTGGGCGTGGGCGCAGGACGCCTTGATGAGGTCGAGGTAGTGCACCATCTCCGGCGGCGGGGGCTTCGCCGCTGCGGCTGTCCACTTCGCGCTGCAGCAGGTCGGTGAGCAGGCTCAATGTGGGCGATGGGTCCCTTGATGTCGTGGGTGGCCAGCTGCAGGATGGTTTCCTGGGCGTCGTAAACGCGCTTGAGCTTGGATTCGAGGTTTTTGCGGTCGGAGATGTCCTCGAGGATAGTGTAGCCCAACTCGCCGTCGTCGTCGGGAAAAAGTACCGAATGAACTTTGCACCAGAACGAGGAGCCGTCGGTCCGCAACATGCAGGTTTCGAGCGTAAAAGACGGCATCTTGTGCGTCCACAGGCGCTCCTGCAGGTCCTGCCAATCGGCGCGGTGCTCGGGGTGGGCAAACTCGATGATTTTGCGCCCCACCAGGTCGTCCACACCGGCGCAGCCCAACATCTTGACCACCGCCGGGTTGGCCTGCCGGATGGTCAGGTCGGGGGTGATGATTTTCTGGCCGAGCGGGGCGTTTTCAAACACCGTGCGGAAACGGACCTGGCTTTGCTCGTAGCGGTCGAGGGGCTGGCCGGGGTCGGCCGGCTTTCCGCGCAGGGCCGCGGCGTTGTCAGCCGCTGAGGAGGGAGCAGGCTGGTCGGGAGTGGACGCGTTCGACATGTAGCGGGGAACAGTGTGTTGGGTGTAAGCGATCTATCCGCAAAGAACGGGATTTAAAAACCGTCCAGCTTTTCATACACAAAGTGTTAAGGAAACGAGCAAGCCTGAGGGCGTTTGCCTGGCTCGGGAAGACAGGACGAAGCAGGCCTGGCCCAAGGCGCTATGAAAAAGCCGGCTGCTGAGGCTGGTCGCGCTGGTAGCGGTCCAGGAAACCACGCCCGAAAGAGCCCCGGTGGGACAACGACGCAGCAGGCGGTTCTAAAAGTTGTCGGCCAGCACCTGGGCGATTTTCTCTTCGGTGAGGGGCTTGGACAGAAACCCGTTGATGGGCAGGTCATGGATGCGCGCCATGTCGCGGGGGCTGACGGAGGTGGTGAGCACGACGATGACCACGTCCTGCGGCTGGGCTCCGCGTAGGTGCTGGTAGGCTTCGAGGAACTCAAACCCGTTCATCACCGGCATGTTGATGTCGAGGAAGACGAGGGCCGGGCAGCCGGGCGTGGGCGGCTGGCAGTGCGTGCGCAGCACGTCGAGGGCTTCCTGGCCGTTCAGGGCCGTGAGCACTTGCACGGCCGGGTCGAGGTGCTGCAGCAGCTTGGCGTTGAGAAAGTTGCTGGTGTAGTCGTCGTCGACGAGGAGAATGCGGGGCAGATTGGGCATGCAGACAGGCGGGGAAAGGAATCAGGAAGCCGGGTGTACCGGAAAAAGACAGTGAAGGTGCTGCCTTCGCCAAGTTGGCTGGCTACCTCGATGCGCCCACCGCTGTTTTCGACCATTTTCCTGACCATGTAGAGGCCGATGCCCGAGCCGTCGACGTGGGAGTGCAGGCGCTGGAACATGCCGAACAGCTTGCCCGCGGCCTTGCCCAGGTCGAGGCCGAGGCCGTTGTCCTGCACGCGCAGCACGTGGTACTGCTCCTGCCGCTCGTAGTTGAGCTGTATGTGGGGCGCGCGGTCGGGGTGGTGGTACTTGAGGGCATTGCTGAGCAGGTTGTATACCACCGAGCGTAGGTTTTTCTCGGAGAACGGCAGGTGAGCGGTGAGCGGTACATCGACGATGAGTCGGGCCTGGGTTTGCTCCACCAGCGGCAGCAGGTCGAGGCGCACTTCCTCCACCACCGCGGCTAGTTGCACCTCCGTGACGGGCTGGCCGTGCGCCTGCTGCAGCTTGCTCACGTCGGTGAGCTGCTCGATGGTGCGCCGGAAGCGCTCGGTGGCCTTCTGCATGAGCCCAAGCATTTCGGGCACGTCGCCGACCAAAGCCACCGGGGGCAGCTCCGGGTCAGGGCCTGCAGCAGGCCTTCAATGTTGGCGATGGGGACTTTGAGGTCGTGCGAGGCCGTGTAGATGAAGTTGTCCAGGTCCACGTTGGTACGCGTGAGCTGCTCGTTGGCTGTGTGGAGCTGCTCGGCCAGGGCGCGGGCCTGGGCGCCGCCCTCTTCCACCACGCGCCGGGCCTGCACCTGGTCGGTCACTTCGTGGGCAAAGGCCAGCACCCCGTCGATTTCGCCCTGGGCGTTGCGGCGGGCCTGGTAGGTGAAGGTGAAGAACATCTCTTCCAGCGGGCCGTCGTCATAGCGGGCCAGCATCAGGGGCAGCTCTTGTTCCACGAAGGTTTCGCCGGTGTCGTACACCCCTCAGGCTGTGGTAAATGGCCGTGCCGGCCACCTCGGGCATGGCTTCCAGCACAGGCTTGCCCTGCAGGGCGCGGCCGGGGAATACCCGCTGGTAGGCGGGGTTGACGAGCTGAAACACCAGGTCGGGCCCATCGAGGATGACGATGGGGGCCGGCGCCTCCATGAAGAGCTTGTGCAGCTGCTGGCGCTCGGCTTCGCGCTGCTGGCGGGCCAGCACCTGCTCGGTCACGTCGAAGGCGAAAATGGTGACCCCTGCAACCTGGCCGTCTTCGCGGTAAGCCTGGTAGGTGAAATTGAAGTACCAGGTACGGGCCGGTCCGCCGTCTACCGGCTCCGGCGCGAAGGGCAGCTCTGCGCCAAAGAATGTCTCGCCGGTTTGGTACACGCGGTCCAGCAGAGCCACAAACCCCTGCTCCTCAGACTCAGGCACGGCCACGGCCATGTCGAGGCCCAAGAGCGGGCGGCCGGGAAGCAGCGCCTGGTAGGCAGGGTTCACGTATTCGAAGCGGTGGCCGGGGGCGCGAAGCAGGGCAATCAGGGCCGGGGTTTGCTCGAAAACGTTGTGGAAAGCCGCGCGCTCCTGCGCCTGGCGACGGGCCGCGGTGAGCAAGTCGGCCTGCAGGGCCTCGGCCCGTTGGCGGCTGCGCACGCGCTCGGTGACGTTGATGGCAAAGCTCATCACCCCTTCTATCCGCCCGCCGGCGTCGAACTTAGGCTGGAGGGTGAGGTCAAAATACTCATCGTGCAGCTCCCCGTTGTGGAAGCGGTCGAAGCGCTGGGTGGTTTCCAGGGCGTGCACGGGCTGGCCGGTGCGGTACACGCTGTCAAACAGCTCGTGCTGTGCCTCGGGCAGCTCGGGCAGGCCTGCCGGCGGGGCAGGCCCTGCAGGGGGCGGTTTTGCAGCAGCTCCCGGGTGCGGGGGTGTACCAGGGTCCAGACGTGTTCGGGACCGGCAAAAAGGTTAATCTCCGCCG
Organism: Hymenobacter humi; assembly: GCF_042665855.1. Classification (NCBI taxonomy): domain Bacteria; kingdom Pseudomonadati; phylum Bacteroidota; class Cytophagia; order Cytophagales; family Hymenobacteraceae; genus Hymenobacter; species Hymenobacter humi. The sequence goes on from NZ_JBHTEK010000006.1 coordinate 173,415, forward strand.
GGGCCTGCCCAAACAGGCGCAGCAGGCGGTTGCGCTGCTCCTCGGCTTGGGCGCGGGCCACGTCCAGCTCCCGGGTGCGCTCCTGCACGCGGGCTTCCAGTTCTTGGTTGAGCCTGCTGGAGCTGCTGGCGGGCCTGCACCTGCTCGCTCACGTCGTAAGAGAAATCCAGGACGCCGTTGACGTGGCCCTGGGCATCGCGCAAAGGCAGAAAAAGGCGTTGTAATACAGCTGCTCCAGCCGGCCCGTGCCCGTGAGGTCCACCTGCAGGGGCACTTCCGTGCCGACGAACGGCTCGCCGGTGGCATACACCCGGTCGAGCACGTCGATGATGCCCTGGCTGGCCAGCTCGGGCCAGGCTTCGCGAAGGGACCGGCCGAGCAGGGGCCGGCTGGGTACCACGGCCTGGTATGCCGGGTTCACCAGGGCAAAGGTTTGGTCGGGGCCGTGGTGCACAGCCACGTGGGCGGGCAGCTGCATGAGCACCTCGTGCAGGCGCTCGCGCTGGGCATCGGCATCGGCCCGGGCCGCTTGTTCGGCCGCCTGGCTGGCGCGCAGGTCGCGCTCGGCCCGGCGCTGGTCCGTGATGTCGACGACGGCGTGAATCAGGTGGGTGACGCGGCCCGCGGCGTCGGCTACGGGGCGGTTGGTGGGCAGCCAGTGGCGCTCCACGAAGGTGCCGGGACGAGCCGGGTCGGGCACGTGTAGTGCTGCGGCGCCATCTGGTGGGGCTGGCCCGTGGCCAGCACCTGGGCCATGGATGCACGCTGGTTGCGGGTGGCGTGGGCCTCGGGCGCGGCGGGGTTGTCGGGAAAGACGTCGAAGAGGGACCGGCCTACCACCTGCTCGCGGGTGGTGAGGGTGGCGGCGAGGTATTCGTCGCTGGCGGCCTCAATCACTCCTTCGGGCGTGAGCAGCAGGTAGGCCCCGGGCAGGGCGTTGAACACCGGCAGGCTCGTGGAAACCAGGGGACGAAGCAGCGGCGTAAGGGAGCATGAGCAAAAGTGGCGGAGTGGGGCAACCAAATCGAGAGGCGGTTGGCTGCGCGCGACTTTTGGCAAACGACGATGCAGGGCTAACGGGTAGCGCGGCCTAGGGTTGTGCCTTGCCGCCCCTGCGCCGGATAAAAGCGCCTGGTGGTGAGGGGATGACTGGCCGCCCGTTGAGGTATAGGGTGGAAAAGTGCGGGCCAGAGGGTCCGGGAAAAAGCAGTGCGCGAGAGCGGGCGGCAGCTGCCCGGGGCCAGCCGAAACAGGCTTAAAGCCTCGTTTATAAAGTCTTTTAAAACTTAATTAAACAAATGATATACAATAACTTATAAAGCAAAGGATATTTAATAAAAGTCCGGGGCATGCTTGTTTTGAGTTTGCATGGGCAATTCGCCTATTTAATTTTAGCCATTGCCCCACCTGGGCGCCTTCTTCCACCGCTTTTTGCCGCTTTCCCTGTCCCTTGCCATGACCCCGACCTGTACTGCTGCCTGCCCGGTTTCCCCGGGCTCCTCCCGCCGGCTTCCTCGCCGTTTGTCGGCCCGTGGGGTGCTCTTCCTGCTTCCTCTGGTGCTGCTCGCGGTGGCGGCGCGCGGCCAGGGAGCCACGCTGGACGCGGGCCTGCGCTGAAAACCCTGAACCTGTATTACGAGAACGGCGCCACGGTGCACTACCGCCACGAGGCGTTAGCCCACAATCGGGTGCAGTGCAGAGCTACTTACCTCAGCAGCCGCCTGGGTTCGGCTTTCCGGTCCAATGCCATCAAACAAGACCAGGTGTTCGTGTCCGGGGCCTACTTGTTCCGGCTGCGCCGCCCGTGCAGCCCTTTGTGCGGGCCAACGCCGGCTGGTTCCGGGCCGACTACGAATCCGACATCTTCAGGAATCTACCCAACACCTCGCCGGTGCTCTCGGCC
>NZ_JBHTEK010000007.1:0-107285 GCF_042665855.1 Hymenobacter humi
GCGGGAAGGCGAGCCAAGCCGCTGGCAGGGCTTAGCTCGCGTGCTCAAAACGCGGCGCTAAACGTAGCTTGCACCTTCGCTGGAAGGGGCGCTTTGCGGGGGAGCAAGAGGCTTCGTCTCTGGCAGCGCCCGCTCAGCTTCGTGTAAACGCGGGCCGGCTCGACGTCGGCGCCCCCACCAACGCCACCTGATTAGCTGCCTCGCGATGCGTCCCTACCTGCTGCTTTTGCTCATCCTCCTCTCGGGCCTACGCGCCGTGGGCCAGCCCGTGCCGTACGGCAATAACCCGGCCGCGGGCCATTACCAACTGGTGCGGGGAGTCAAGCTCTACTACGAAGTGTATGGCAAAGGCCAACCCCTGTTGCTGATTCACGGCAATGGCGGGAGCATCGAGAAGTTCAAGGCCAACATCCCCTACTTCGCCCAACGGTACCAGGTGATTGCCGTGGACAGCCGGGCGCACGGCAAGTCGGTGGACCCGGGCGACTCGCTCAGCTTTGAGATGATGGCCGATGACTTTGCCGGCCTGCTCACCGCGTTGCGCCTGGATTCGGTGAACGTGCTGGGCTGGAGTGATGGCGGCATCAACGCCCTGGCACTCGCACTCCGGCACCCCAAAAAGTGCGGCGCCTGGCGTCCACGGGGGCCAACCTGTCGCCCGACTCCGCGGCCCTAGTACCGGCGGTGTGGAAACAGCAACAGGTAGTCTACCAGGCGAATAAAGGCAAGGCCTTTCCCGACCCGGTGCAGCGCAATAAATGGAAGGTATTTAAACTGGATGTGTTGCAGCCCAACATTCCGCTGGCGACGCTGCGGCAGATTACGGCCCCCGCCTTCATCATCGCCGGCGACCGGGACATCATCACGCACGCCCATACGGTGGCCATCTACCGCCACCTGCGCCGCGCCTGGCTGTGGATAGTGCCCAACAGCGGCCACGCCACGCTCCGGGAGCATGCCGACGAGTTCAACCAAAAGGTGGACGAGTTCTTTCAGGCGAAAGCGATACCGGCCCTGGCGCACTGACGACGGGCGTGCTCCGCGCCGGGTGTGAGGTGACCTGGTGAGAAAGGGTGGACCAAAAGCAAGTCGTGTGCGGTGCGCTACCCTTCTTACTCAAGAGTAGCAAGGAATACCTGTTGCGCTATCCGTTCAAGAAAACGGTAGCGAAGTAAACTAGGCCCGTTCAATTGAAGGAGCGTTTACAAAGTGTTCTTCTTGAAATCCTTTCGAAGGGCAGCCATTTTTAACCTTTTGTAAGCCCGCAGATACCGCCAATCGTTGCGGTTGTCATACATCAGCTGCACGTGGTAGTAGTTCACGTGTTCGGCTACGCCAAACAGGTAAGCGAACAGCGCCCACTCCGTGTGGGTTTGCGCGGCCCAAGTGTGCGCAAACCGGGCGTTCAACAGCATTACCAGCACGGGGTAGGCCACGATAACGCACACGTTCACCCATTGGAAGCCGTGGAAGTGCCGCAGGATGCGTTCGGGTCGACGGCGTTCCCCTTGCACCGTGGCCAGTTTTTGGCGCCAGTAATAAGTGCCTTGCGCCAGCACCAGCAGCACCAAGCCGATGCCGTACGTCAACAACAGCGTGGGCCGCCACCCGTACTTGACGTTGAGAAATAGGCCAAACAGCGAAAGCCAGACGACGTGGAAGCGCTCCAGTTTGTAATACTCCGTCAGGCGCTTAATCAACTGGTCTTTCATCCCGCGAAGATGAACCGCGCGGACCCAACAGGTGGCCGTTGCTGGCACGAATCAACGACAGGAGGCATTTCTACCCCGGTAACGGACCGTTCACCTAAACGGTCCGAAAAGCGAAAGGAGCAATCAGGCCTTTTGATTTCATAGAGAGCGGTTTGGCATTATGCTGGAGTAGAAAATACCAGAAACAAGAAGCAACTCGAAGCTCCTTCTGCCCCTGCCGCTTATCTATTATCTTATTAGCCGCAATGGCACCGGGTTGGCTTGGGCAATTGGTGCTTAAGATGTTTCAGGCGGTGCCGCTGAGTAGTACGTGCCAAGGGCCGGCAACGCCAAGGTGGCAAAACACGTTGGGAATAAACTCTTTGCTATCTGACCCGTAGGCGGCTCTGCCTACCCCTGTGGCCGGGTGTTTCGGGCGAAGCAGTGCCGCTTCCGGCGCCCATACAGTCCCCATGAAACTTTACATCAAATACATGGTCAGCGTGCGCTGCAAGCTGGACGTGCAAGCCAAGCTTGACAAGCTCGGGCTGCATTACGGTCAGGTGGACTTAGGCGAAGTCGAGTTCAAGCAAGACATCACGGCGGAGCAGCACGCCCAATTGCAGCGCGAATTAGAAGACCTGGGCGTGGAGCTGCTGGATAAGGGCAAGGGTGAGTTGATTGAGCAAGTGCAAGCCCTCATTATCCAACTGGTGCACCATGCCGATGCGCTGCCGAAAATAAAAACTCCGACTACATCAGCCAGCAGCTGAAGCGGGATATAGCCAGGTGGCCACCTTGTTTTCGGAATCTACCGGCGTCACCATTGAGCGCAGCATCATCCGGCACAAGATGGAACGGGTGAAAGAATTGCTGCTGTACGACGAGTTGAGCCTGACTGAAATTGCTGCGAAGATGAACTACAGCAGCGTAGCGCACCTCTCCGGCCAATTCAAAAAAGAAACCGGGCTGACGCCGACCTTCTTCAAGCAACTTAAGCACAAGAAGCGGCCGGTATAAGGTATTGCGAATGATGTAAATCATTTCGGAAATTGTGTAAGACGAACGGGGTGTAGGAAGAGGAGCTTTGCAGTATGCAAATCCATTTATCCTTCAATTCCGCCGTATGACAAATCGCTTACTTTTTGCTATCCGTTGCCGCGCTGCTGGGCTCCCCGAAGACAAGTAGTGGGCAGGTTGCCCCGGCTCTAGGGGCCGCTTCCAGCTTTGCATTATTTACGGCGGTTGGCGCCGTCGAAAATTCCGGCCCCACCATCATCAACGGCGACATTGGCACCAATGCCGGCGCCTTCAACGGTTTTCCGCTCGGCGTGGTGAACGGCAACATTCACGTGGCCGACGCTTATGCGACGCAAGCCGCCACGGATGTGCAAACGGCCTACGGCTACATGTCGACCATTCCGTGCGTAACGCCGGTGGCCGTATACGGCGGAACCCCGGCCGTCACGATGGGTCCCGGCTCCTACTGCGTGGGCGGGGCGAGCACCCTGGCCGGCACCCTGATTCTGGACGGCGGCGGCGACCCAAACGCGAAGTTCTTCCTTCGGGTAACCGGGGCCTTGACCACGGGCGAAAATTCCCTCGTGTTGACGCAAAACGGTGCTACTCCCAGCAATGTGTACTGGCAGATAGGCGGGCAGGTCACGTTGGGCCGAAATTCGGTGATGCGGGGTACGCTGCTCGTGAACGGCGCCATCAACATGATTGCCGGCGCTTCGCTGATAGGCCGGGGCCTTTCGCGCGAGGGTGCCATTACGATTGACACAAATACGGCCAGCCTGCCGAGCTTTGTTGTAGCGCCAGTAGTGACATCAACCGTTTGGTTGGGCAACCGCACCACCGATTGGTTTACGGCCACGAACTGGTCGGCCGGCGTGCCCAGCAGCACCTTGGATGCTGGTATTCCCTCCAACACGTCGCCCTACCCGCTGATTGCCGCTGGCAACGCGGCCGCCAATAACCTAACCATTGGCACCGGCGCCAGCCTCACACAAAGCGGCGGCACCCTCGACTTGAAAGGCAACCTGAGCAACAGCGGCACCATCAGCGCCACCGCTGGTACTATGAGCCTGAGCAACGGTACCGCAACGCAAATCCTTGGCGGGAGCGGCATCACCCAGTTGTGGAGCCTGACCATTGCCAACGCCAACGGCGCCATCCAAAGCGGTGCCGTGCGCATCCACGGTGTATTGGCCCCGGCCAGCGGCAACCTTTCCACCAACGGCCAGACGCTAACGCTGCTCTCCGATGCGGCCGGTACGGCCCTGGTGAACAACAACGGCACGGGCGTAGTAAACGGCACTGCCACCGTACAGCGCTACATCGCCTCGACCAACAGCGGCTTGGGCTACCGCCACTACAGCGCCCCGGTTTCGGGTAGCACGGTGGGCGACCTGGCCACGGCCGGCTTCACGCCTGAAATCAGCCAGGGCAGCGTTTACAACACTTCGGCCACGCCGGGCTTCACCACCCCGTTCCCCACCGTATTTGCCTACGACCAAAGCCGCCTGGCTACGGTTACCAACAATTATTCGGCTTTCGACAAAGGGTTCGTGGTTCCAGCCAGCTTGGCTTCTCCGCTGGCCGTGGGCCGGGGCTACGCGGTCAACATCAGCGCTTCGCCGCTGGTTGATTTTGTAGGCCAGCTCACCAACGGCAACCAGAGCCTGAACCTGAGCCGCAACGCGGCCGCCTCGGCCAACGCCGCCGACGCCGGCTGGCAGCTGGTCGGCAATCCTTACCCCGCGCCGCTCGACTATAGCTTAGTAGCTGAAGGCGACCGCACGGGTCTGGACGCTGCCATCTCCGTTTACGCTAGCTCCGGCCCCTATGCCGGCCAGTACCGCGCTTACCTGCCCCCGTGGGTACCAACCCTGGCATCGGCAACCCCGTGCTGCCGGTTGCCCAGGGTTTCTTTGCCCACGTCAGCAGCGGCCAGACTGCGGCCTCGCTCACCTTCCGCAACAGCCAGCGCCTGACTACGCCTAACAGCACCGCATTTCAGCGCTCCACAACCGACAGCCGGCCCGTGGTGCAGCTCGAGCCTGCGTGCCGGTAATGGGACCGCCGACATGCTCTATGCCTATGCCCAGACCAGCGCCACCTCCGGATTCGATGCGCTCTATGACGCCCTGAAACTGACCAACCCGTCGGGCCTGAACTTGGCCAGCGTAGCCGCCACCAGCGAAGCCTTGGCCATTGATGGCCGCCCGGCCTTCACTGCTTCCACCGTGCTCCCGCTGACCGTGGGCGTGCCCGCGGCCGGCACCTACACGCTGGCTGCCGCCACCATCGTCAACCTGCCCGCCAGCCTCGATGCCCTGCTCACCGATGCCGCCACGGGCCAAACCGTGAACCTGCGTTTGCAGCCGGCTTACTCGTTCAGCGTAACTAGCGCCCAAGCCGCCGCTTCGATGACGGGCCGTTTCACGCTGCACTTTGCTGCCCGCACCGCCCTCGCCAATGCCCAGGCCCTAACGGCCGCCGAGGTGACGCTCTACCCCAACCCGGCCCACAACGCCTTCACCGTTCAAGTGCCGGCCATAGACGGGGCCACGCAAGTGCACGCCGACCTGCTCAACTCGTTGGGCCAGGTAATGCGCCGCCAGAATACTGCTTTGTCTGCCGCGGGTGCCCGCCTCGCCGTGGACGCTACCGGCCTGGCCGCTGGGGTCTACACCCTGCGCCTGCAGGTAGGAGCTACCACGTTGGCCAAGCGCGTCGTGATTCAATAAATTATACAGAGCCGGCCCCTGTACGGGGCCGGTTCTGTATTGCTCTTAAAGTACCCAATTCTATGAAATCCTTTTTTCTTCCGCCATAGGCTTGCTGGCCTTATCTGTGCTGACCAGCCTGCCGGCGTTGGCCCAGGCTCGGGCGGCCCGGCGCCCGCCACCCCGCTTGACCCGACAGCGGTGCCCATCGATGGCGGCGTTTCGCTGCTGCTGGCTGGCGGTGTCGCTTTCGGTATCAAGCAGCTCCGCGCGCGCCGCCTAGCGCGCCGGTCCACCAAATAAGCGCTCATACAGCATTGCCGTCGGCGGCAGGTATCCTTCCGCTGGCTGCAACTGGTGACCGGGCCATTCACATGTAAAGCCCTGCCCTGCGTCAGAAAATAAAAGAGGCGGAAGCTCCAGTAGCTTCTGCCTCTTTTTGCGTTGCACCAACGGCCTAAAAGGTTAGGGGTATTATAGTCTAAACAGTCATGAGGTGGTCTAGGCAAGGAGGACAGAAGAAGGACGTCTATTTCTTCTGTGATGGCAGCAAAATCAAGCGGATCGTCGCCCAACCAACGGCGTAAATACGACGAGGCGTTTAAGGCGGAGGCCTGGCGCCTGGCCTCGGAAAGCCGCGGCACGCAGGCCGCCGCGCAGCAGTTGGGTCGTACCCGGTAGGGCATCCGCCCTAAGCGGCTCCACCGCTGGCAGCAGGCGCAGCTCGTGGCCGAAGTGGGCAGCGAAGCAGTGGCGCGCGACCCGGAGGTGCGCGCCCTGCGGGCCCGCCAACAAGCGGCTGGCGCAGGAGCTTGACATTTTAAATAAAATCCTAGTTCTGCCTGCCGTGCATGCTCAGCGGCTGCTCGAAGAACTAATTAGCTCCCCCGCAAACGCGCCGGTGGGCTTGGCGTCGCTGCTTTTCTGGCTGGGCCAATAGCCCTGGTGCAAGGCTCTAATAAAAAACACAATGGGCTGCAGCGGGGAGGCGTCGCCCAGGGCGTTGAGCAGGAACTCTCCCTCCTTGGCCGTCAGGGAAACCGAGTCCACGCATCGTCCTGCGCGCATGATCACCAGGTCCCAGGGGTAAACCGATTGCACCAGTAACGCGGTGTAGTCCCGGCTCAGGTAGGCCTCTAATTTTTGCAGGGTCTTGTGCATAATCAGCGAAATATAACGTTTGCCATATAGTTACACTGCCCTAAATGTAACTATTTTCTGTTCACCTATTTTAACATTCGCTTTGAATGAACTAAAAAAAGCCCATTCCTTTCAGAACGAGCATGTTTTTTCTTAGAAACCCTGTGCTTTGCTTCAACGAGCCATAGGACGGAAAGGGTAGCCCCTGGACGGCGAACCGGAGCCCTTCCCGTTTGGCGCCTCCGGGTGGCCATTTCCCTCCGTACCAGGGGTGGGAACGTTTTCGCCCGGCGCACCGCGATGGGAGAGGTCGGAAGCGCCCGAAGGGTTAACGTTTAGCGACGAAGGGGCGTGCGATTCCCGCGCAGGGGCGGCTGGGGCGACTCGTGTGCGCCCATGAGACCGGCCTTCCCAACCGCCGCGGTTCGGGCCACGGGCCACCAGCGACTCGGAGTACCCCGCCCGGTGCCGGCCCCCGGCCTGGGCGTCCGGGTCCGTTGCCCGACGCACGCGCTGGCCAACGTCGGCACACAACGGCCTGCCAATGGGGCAGGTACAGGCCCATCGCGGGGAAGCAAACGGAAAAAGGCCACCGCCTTAAACGACGGAGCGGAACAATAGGTAGCGCATTCCGATAGTTACGTTCAATTTGTATCGTCTGGAATAGCGAATACAAGAACGCCACGACCAGAGCGGCCGTGGCGTTCTTGTATTCTCCCGGTGGCGGGGCCCCGGCGTCGGAGGGCAAGCGGTTCGCCCAGAAGTCCATCGCTGGTCTCCAAGGGGTCGCGCTGGGGGAGGTGAAAAAAGAGGAAAAGGGTAAACGATACGCCAACTTATACAGACGGAATGGTAATTGCAAGCAATACTATAATTATTTAATTAAATTATTATATAATGATGAGCTTGTCGTAACCTCCCGGGACCGGCGGCAGGCCTGGGCCCGGCGGAGCCGCGAAATCAGGACCACTGGGCCGCGGGCGGATTATTTATTAACGAAAGAGCAGGGATATGCTTAAATAAACCCTATCTTTTGTTTTTAAACTGCCATGAACAACGCCCTGCAGCGCTTGGCCGCTTTTCGGCATGCCGAGTATCAAGCCCTGGTGGTCCAGTGTGGCCCCCGGAAGAACTGGCCGTGCTCCAAGGCGGGCGGTGCGTGGCCACCGTCCCGTTGCGTCCCGGCGAATGGGAAGCCATTCGCCGGGCCCTGCCCGCGCCGCACCACCTGCAGTCGCTGGAGGCATTCCGCCGGGCCTTGCAGGGCCCGCCGGCGCGGTCGTAGCGGGCGGGCAGGGCCGCGCCACCCGTCGGACGAGGGCGGCGCACGCAGCGGAGCACGGCCCGCCCGGAATGGTTGAAATACGACCCTTAGGCGCAATAGTAAAGAGGAACACGGCCTTGCAGCGCCTCGAACTTTTCCCAGGCCCCGCTACCCGGGCCTGCTCGTCCGGTCCGGGGAGCCGTGGGCGATTGCCGTCCTGCGGGGCGGGCAGTCCGTGGCCTCGGTCCCGCTGCCGCTCGCCGAGCGGCAGGACCTCACCCCGCCTTGAGCGGGTCCGAACAGCGGCGGCCGTTGGGGTACTTCCGGCTGGCCTTGCGGCAAGCACGGTGGGCCACGGGCCACCCGGCGGGGGGCGTGCGTCGACTGATCCGCCTAGCGCCTGATCACCAAGGTCGGGGCCGTACAGCCGGCGTGTGTAAACATAGTAGAATGATAATGCTCCAACTCGAAGCCATTTCAGCGACTCGAAGCCTTCCACGGCCAGTCCTACACCGGCCTGCTGGTGCAGTCGGTGCACCCCTGGGTGCTGGTCGTGCTGCGCGACGGGCAGTGCGTGGCCTCGGTGGCGCTCGCGCCCGCCGGCGCGGCCGGCTTGCACGAGCGGTTTCACGGCCTGACCCAAGCGTTGGCCAACCTGGACGCCGGGCGGCACCCGGGCCTGCCCGTGGTGCGGGAACGGCTGCAGGCCCGGGCCCGCCAGCGGGAGCAGGTGCCCGTCGCCGAGCTGCACGCCCGCTTGGTGCGCGTGCTGCACACGACCCTGCGCCAGCTCCGCTAGGGCATCTGGCCCCGCCGGGCATCCAAAAGGCGTAGGGGATGGCCCCGGTGGGCTAGCCGGTACCCAGCAAGAATGAATCCACCTGGTCTAAGTACCGTTCGTCCTTCAGCCCGGTGCGGTTCATCAGCAGCACGCTGCCCTTTTTTAGAGCCGGGTAGAGACGTAATTCACAGTAATACCCGCCGCCGCCGCCCGCATGGGCCACGTAGTCGGTCCCTTGCAGGCTGGCCCCGAAACCACGCCAGGCACATCCCGGTGGGACGGTGGTCATTGGTGCGGTTTTCGGCAAAGAGCTGCTGTTTGTACTCGTCCGAAAGCAGGACCGAATGGCTGGTGAGCAGCGCTTGCAGGTACCGGACAAAGGCGGGGGCGGTGCCGATCAAACCGCCATACGACGCGCCGTTGACGTACACCGTTTTGAACGGCTTCCACATCCCTTCCGCCGGGTTCATGTATTTGTCCTTGTCCAGCAGCCATCCCAGGAGTAGGTAGGAGAAACTCGTGCGCTTGTGGTAGCCCTTGGCGTGGCAGCGGGCGTCTGCCACGGCAAAACCCAACTCGCGGGCGGTGAGCTGCAGCGGGGCGAGAATGTGCTGGCGCACGTAGTCCTCGTAGCGCAGGCCCGACACGTGCTCGATGACTTGCCCCAGCAGCACGTAGCCCAGGTTGGAGTACGCAAAGCGCTGGTTTGGCGGAGTCCGGGGCGTGGGGTGCTGGCGAAAAATCCGCTGGAAAAAGGCCCGGCTGTCAAAGGTCGGGTGTTCGCTGGCCAGGTGGATCCACCCCAGCGGCAGCGGATTGGGAAGGCCGGCCGTGTGCGTGAGCAGGTGCCGGACCGTGATGTCCAGCCCGTAGGGAAAGTCGGGCAAATAGGACAAGGCGGGCTGGTCCAGGGCCAGCCGGTGCTGTTCGGCCAATTGCAGGAGGGCCAACGCCGTGAAGGTCTTGGTGACCGAGTACGCCTGGTAGGTGGTTTGCGCGGTCGTTCCGCGGCGGTGCAGGACATCCGCATACCCAAGCTGCGTGTGTTGAATAGTGCGGTCCTGGTCGAAAAACACGTACTGCACCGAGGGCGTCTGGCGCCCTTCCACGAGTCGCGCCAGCAAGCGTTCTGTTTCGTTCATCGCGGGGGGCAAGGGGTTGCCTAAGGTAACACCGAAGTGATCTCCATTTCCGGCCCCGGTGCCCGGCCCGCACGCCGGCCGGGGAACGCCATCACGCGCAACTCCTGGGGCTGGCCCAATGCCGAGGCGTACTTGGGTGGAGGGGAAGCCGGGCGCCGGGCTTGGCGCCGCCCGCGACCCTTCGCGCCGGCCAGGGCCCGCATCAGCCTTCTCGTGACCAAGGCCGCTAGCGGAGCTACGGGAAAAGCACGGCGCCCGCGTACCCCGCCGGCCCAACTGGGCCATAACGCCCGGGCCGTTCGTGCGTTCACTGTACATGAGCAGTGCCTTGTCCCAACTGGAGGCCTTTGAGGACGATGACTTCGAAGGACGGCTCGTCCGCCGCGCCAACCCGTGGAAAATTGCGGTGGTGTTGAACGGCTATTCCGTGGCCTGGATTGCGCTGACGCCCGCCGAGGGCGCGTACCTCACGCACGTGCTGAAGCACCCCGAGCAACTCCGGCCCTTGGTGTACTTCCGCCTAGCCTTGCAGCAAGGCACCTGGTCGCCCAATTGACCCCAGGGCGGGTGGTTCGCCCGCGGCCGGCCCGGCGTCCACCAGTTGGCGGCCGCGTCGGGTGGGCTCGCCAACGCGCCCGTGGAGGGGGGGAGGGGGCCCGTACCGGCGAACAATACCCTTCGGATGAAAGGAGCCGACTGGCTCCGATTCGGCTCACCCGGAAAGGAGTTACTTAGATTCGGGCCCGTTTGGGGAGCGCACGGGGAGTGTTGGGGCCACTCATTGGCGCCTGGGGCAGGCGCGCTACTTCGCGCTGCAACTGCCGAAAATGGGCTTGGTGCTCGGCCTGTTTGCGCAACTGACAGGCTTCGCACGCGATATCGAACGCGGTTTTCATGAGGATGGTTAAATTATTTATGCAAATCGGTGCTGGGTCAGGGAATAAGTGAGGTGGTATAGCTACGCCGGACAGCGTTGGGACCTGGGTTGCAGGTGGCTTTCGACGTGGTTGGGCGCCCGATCGCCGCGGGCGGAATCACGTCGTTCGGCATGGTAGTAGGCGATGTCATGACTGATTTCCAGTCCCGCTTCCGCGAGGTTGGCGAAGCGGCCGCCGTTGAGCACTTCGGTTTTGAGCCGACGCCAACACGATTCGTCGGGGGGCGTACCCGGTCGGGCGTTATCGTAGCCGTTGCCAGACGCGGCGGGCCCTCGTCTTGGCCAAGCGGGAACAGTTGCGCCAAGCCCCCGTGTTGCAGGACGACGGGGCGCTAAAGCCAGGAACCGCCACACCCGGCGCGTGCCGGTTCCCGGCCCCGTTTCTTTTCGCTATCCTTCTTCGCCATTACCATGCGCATGGGGCGTTCTTTCTTTCCGCAGTTGCTGGTGGGCGGGCTGCTCGTGGCCTCGGTTCCCGGTCGGGCCCAGCAACCTGTGGCCGCTGACTCGGGGCTTTTCCCGCCCGGCCGACGCTGCTTCGCCGCCGGGCGGGCGGGGTCCTTCAACCGGCGGGACGGCGGGTACTGGTGCCGGTGCTGCTGCTGGGTGCCGGCGCGCTGACCACCCACCGGGTGGCCCTCGTTGAATCCGATGAGGAACTGCGCGAAGAGCTGCGGGAGCACCTCCAGCCGTTCCGCACCTCCGTCGACGACCAGCTGCGCCACGTGCCCGCCTACGCGGCCGTTGGCCTCAGCCTGATGGGCGTCACGGGCACGCACAGCCCCGGCAACCAGGCGTTGCTCTTTGCCCTGACCTACACCCTTAACAACGCGCTGACCAGCAACCTAAAGCGGCTCACGCACGTCGAGCGGCCCCAGGGCAACAGCTTTGATTCCTTTCCCAGCCAGCACACGAGCGCCGCCTTTTCCGCCGCCCGCTTGTTGGACCGGGAGTACGGGGAACGTAGCGTCTGGTATAGCGTCGGAGGCTACGCCGTGGCGACGGGGGTCGCCACCCTGCGCGTGGCGAAGGACAACCACTGGTGCTCCGATGTGTTGGCGGGGGCGGGCGTGGGCCTGCTCTCGACGGAGCTCGCGTACTGGGTGTATCCTTATATGCAGCGCGTCCTGGTCAAAGGCCTGCCGAACCGGGCCGTCGTGCTGCCTTATTACCAAAGCGGCACCGCCGGATTTTCCGTCGTGGTGATCCTGTAAGCGGCCGTTGCGCGATGCCCTCTCGCAAGGCGGGCCAGATGCGTCAAGTCACTTTGGCAGGAGTACTGGCAGGCGTTACCTTTTTAGGTACGATAAGCTTTCCTTATCCCTAGGTTGGGGGTTAATAGAGCGACATTACTTTCAAATGATAGGGCCTGATAACGTTGACTTATCTGCCTTTCATTAAGCGTTGCCGTGGTTCAAAAAGCCACGCCTTGCTGGCCCCAACCAATTGGTGGGAGATGAGCAGGTAGAAGGGGGCCAGAAAGTGGAACCAGTTATGCATCGTGATGGCCCCACCTTGTTGACCTATCCGGTACTGCAAGCAGCAGGGCCAATGACTGATAGGCCGACCTGGGATAAACCAGGTAATGGCTCACTGAAAAGCTGGCTATTGCGTAATCTTCAGAGCGAGTTCGGCCTATCTGGAAATCCTGTTAATGACCGATCAGTTGACGTATGGGAAGTATTTATAGCCAAGTTGAGAACGATAACCAGTTCGTCGTTTAACCTTCGCACCAAACTTTTAACCGAGGCCAACAATCCTCGCGCGGCCCTTCCGGCGCCCCGGCCAGAGCGGGGCACCGGAGCGCTTGCCAGGCCGGTGCACCGGGCTATTCGACCACGAGGCGGGCCGTGCGAGGGGCTGGCCGGGCGCGCCGGCCCGCAGCAGGTACAGGCCCGGGGCCAGCCCCGACAGGGAAAGGGAAGCGCCGGTGCCGGTGCGCACGGCGCGCCCCTGCGCGTCGAGCAGCTGCAGCGCGGCCACTGCGCCCAACCCCGGCAGCTGTACCCGGCCGCGGGCCGGATTGGGCACGAGCTGCAAGGTCCCGGCCGCGCCAGCCGCGGGCACAAACACCACGGGCGAGTACGCCACCGCGCCGTCTACGTCGCGTTGCGCCAGGCGGTAGTACGCGGCGTTCGGGGCGGGCTCGGCGGTAAAAGCGTAGGCGCGGGGGGCGCTGCTCGTGCCGTGGCCGGCCACGGTGCCCAGGGCGGCAAACTGGCGCCCGTCGGGGAGTGCTCGATGGTGAAACCGGCGTTGTTCTGCTCCGAAGCCGTGCGCCAGGCCAGGGCCACGGTGCGCGGGCCCGTGCGGCGGGCGGTAAAGCTGACCAACTCTACGGGTAATGGACCGCTTGCCGTGAAGATGAGCAAGGGCACCGCGCTCTGCCAAGGGATGCCGAGTTGACCGGAGCCCTGGCTGCCCCAAGCCCAGAGGGTGCCGTCCGTGCGCACGGCCAAGCCGTGACCGTCCCCCGCGCTGGCGCTTTGCCAGGTGGTGCCCGTGCCGATTTGCACCGGGGCTAAGCGGTTGGTCAACGTGCCGTCGCCGAGCTGGGCCTGGGTGTTCAGCCCCCAGGCCCAGAGCGTGCCATCGGTGCGCACGGCCAGGCTTTGTCCGTAGTTCGCCTCAATGCGCTGCCAGGTTGCATCGGTGCCGATTTGGACCAGGGCGGTGCGCACCGTCGTGGTGCCGTCGCCGAGCATGCCGTAGTCGTTGTTGCCCCCGGCCCAGAGCGTGCCGTCGGTGCGCACGGCCAGGCTGTACGAGAGCCCCACCCCGCTGCTCTGCCACGTGGTGGCCGTGCCGACTTGCGTGGGAACGTAACGCGGGCTGAAAGGGGCGGGCCCGAGCTGGCCGTAGTTGTTGTTGCCCCAGCCCCAGAGCGTGCCGTCGGTGCGCACCGCTAGGCTGTGGTCGCGGCCGGCGCTGACGCTCTGCCAGGTTGTGGCCGTGCCCAGTTGCACCGGAGCGTAAAACGTGCTGTTGCTGCCGCCAAAACCGGCCCCGACCTGCCCGACGTAGTTAGCCCCCCAGGCCCAGAGGGTGCCGTCCGTGCGCACGGCCACGCTGTGGAGCCATCCGGCGGCCACGCTCCGCCAGTTCGTGCCCGTGCCGATTTGCACCGGGGCGGTGCGCTGCGTGTTGGTGCCGTCCCCGAGCCGGCCGGCGCTTCCTCGCCCCAGGCCCAGAGCGTGCCGTCCGTGCGCACCGCCAGGCTGTGGATGTCACCGGCGGCCACGCTCTGCCAGTTCGTGGCCGTGCCGATTTGCACCGGGGTTGAACGGTTGGTCAACGTGCCGTCGCCGAGCTGACCATACTCGTTAGACCCCCAGGCCCAGAGCGTGCCGTCGGTGCGCACCGCCAGGCTGTGGTATTGCCCGGCACTAATGCTTTGCCACGTGGTGGCCGTGCCGACCTGCTTCGGGAGCAGCTGCGGGTTGGTGGATAAGGTGCGGCTGCCGACTTGGCCGCTCCGGTTGGTACCCCAGGCCCAGAGCGTGCCGTCGGTGCGCTCGGCCACGCTGTGGATTCCTCCGGCGCTGGCACTTTGCCAGGTGGTGGCCGTGCCGATTTGCACGGGGGCGTTGCGTGGCAGGTTGGTGCCATCGCCGAGTTGGTTGTTGCCGTTGGCCCCCAGGCCCAGAGCGTGCCGTCGGTGCGCACGGCCAGGCTGTAGTCGCTGCCAGCACTAGCACTTTGCCAGGTGGTGGCCGTGCCGATTTGCACGGGGGCGTTGCGCTGGGTGGTCGTGCCGTCGCCCAACCGGCCTTGGCCGTTGGCCCCCAGGCCCAGAGCGTGCCGTCGGTGCGCACGGCCAGGCTGTGGGAGTCTCCCGCCTCCACGCTGGCCCACGTGGTGGCCGTGCCAATTTGCACCGGGGCGTTGCGCTGGGTGGTGGTGCCGTCGCCGAGTTGGTTGTTGCCGTTGGCCCCCAGGCCCAGAGCGTGCCGTCGGTGCGCACGGCCAAGCTGAACTCGTTGAAGGCGGTGCTGGCGCTGACGCTTCGCCACGTGGTGAGCGTGCCGATTCGCACGGGGGCCAAGCGCGTGGTGGTCGTGCCGTCGCCCACCTGGCCGAACTGGTTGTTGCCCCAGGCCCAGAGCGTGCCGTCGGTGCGCACCGCCAGGCTGTGAAAAACCAGCGGATACGCTCTGCCAATTCGTGTCCGTGCCGACTTGCACCGGGGTCAGGGATGTGGTGGTCGTGCCGTCACCGAGCTGGCCGTAGGTGTTATTGCCCCAGGCCCAGAGCGTGCCGTCGGTGCGCACGGCCAGGCTGTAGCCGCCGCCCGCGCTGGCGCTTTGCCAGGTGGTGGCCGTGCCAATTTGCACGGGCGTTTGGCGCTGGGTCGTGGTGCCGTCGCCGAGTTGGCCGCCGCCGTTGCCGCCCCAGGCCCAGAGCGTGCCGTCCGGACGCACGGCCAGGCTGTGGTTGCTGCCGGCCGAGCTGCTGCCCCCGTACGCGGGGCTCCAAGCCCCGGCCAGCAGCGCGAGCAGCCCGAGCACGAAGCCGGTGCGGAAACGGAGAAGGAAGCCGAAACGGGGCAGCGCGGAGGCAGGGGACAGAGGAGCCATAAGAAAATGAGAATATTCTATATTATGCAATTAGTCCCAATATATGCATAATTAATGCAATTGCAAGCCCGTTATGGGGTATATGCGGAGCAAAAGTAGGCGGGTCTGACCCGGCCCGGTGACTCAGCCAAGTAGGATATTTACCGGGCGAAGTAAGGTAACTACGCCAGTACCCTAGTCGTTTTCCAGGACTCCCTGCCGCGGCCGAACCGGAACGGACTGGGTGCTGGCCGCGCGGCGGGGGCGCTGAACGGGGCCCGCCCCGCTGGGTAGGGCCGGGCCCCGTCCCGCCAAAGTACCACGCCGGCTGAAGCAACAGGACCGGGCTGAAATCTACCACGATTCCAAGAGCGGGGATATAAGCTACATTATGTAAAGAGACAATTCCGGGATGAGCAAATCACTTTCTCAAGCTGGCTAGGCCCCGAGAGATCTTTTTACTGCAACCAATCTTATGTAAAAGGAATCTCCGCATATGGCAAGACCGCTACGCATTTGAAATACATAGGGACTGATACTTTCCCGTACCAGTCGCTACTCCATCGGGAGGACTGGCAGCATTGCGCCTATAACGTTTATTAAACGTGCGTTTAATAAACGTTATAAACGCTACTTTTGTACCAACCCCCGCCTTTTATGCTGCCCGTGAGCCCCTGCTATGTGCCCTACTACCGCGTGAGCACCGCCCGCCAGGGCCAGTCCGGCTTGGGCTCGAAGCCCAGCAAGCCGCGGTGCGCGCCTTCGTCGCGGACCCGGCCCAGCCTGCTGACCGAGTACATCGAAATCGAGAGCGGCAAGAAGAACCAGCGGCCCCAACTGCTGGGCGCCATCGCCGAGGCCCGGCGGGTCGGGGCCACGCTGCTCATTGCGAAACTCGATCGGCTGTCGAGGAATGCGGGGTTCATTTTCGCCCTGCGCGATTCCGGGGTAGCGTTTGTCTGCTGCGACATGCCCGACGCCAATACCTTAACGGTGGGCCTCTTTGCCGTCATCGCCCAGCACGAGCGGGAGACGATTTCGAAACGGACTAAAGAGGCGCTGAAAGCGAAGAAGGCTCGCGGAGCCGTACTCGGTACGCCGGCCAACCTAACGCCCGCAGCCATCGTGAAGAGCCGGCACCTTCGGCAGGAAAATGCGCGCACGAATCAACAGAACCAGCAGGCCACCCGGCTCGGGGGCTGCTGCACGCGCAGGGGCACACCTTGCAACAGATTGCCCAGGAGTTAAACCAGGGGGCTACCGCACGCGAAGGGGAAGTTGTTCCTGCCCATGTCCGTGCAGCGGCTGCTCACCCGGGCCATCGCGCCACCGCCATTAGGGACGTTTGGCCAACCTATGTAAAGGAAAGGGGCCTTTCCTTTACATAGGCCGCGCCTCTTTGTTAAGAAACAGAACATTTTTTGACAAGGCGAAGGCGATTCTCTTCCTCCCGCTGCCGCGTTTCCTCTAGGCCGACTGCTTGGGCGCACCCCTGGGCCCGGCGTACCTTCGCACCCATGGCAGAAACCACGCTTTCGACGCTGGCCGAACAGATTGGGCAGCTGCACGCCCAAGCGCAACGGGCGGCGGCGCAACAAATCAACTATTGGCTGACGGTGCGCAACTGGTTGATCGGCTGGCACATTGCCGAGTACGAGCAGGGCGGCAGCGACCGGGCCGAATACGGCGAGCGCGTGCTGCCGGAGTTGGCCCGGCAGCTGCGCGGCGTCAAGGGCCTCGCCGTCCAACGCCTCTATGACTGCCGAGCGTTTTACCGGGCGTATCCGACCATTCTCCAGACAGTGTCTGGAGAATTGCACCGGGCGGGTTTGTTGAGCACGGTCGGCCTTCCCGCGCCGGTGGCCTCCGAGCAGCTGGTCGGGACGGACGCACGGCCGGGCATTGCTCCCGATCTGCTCTTGACGCGGCTGAGCTTCTCGCATTTTCTGGAACTGCTGGCCCTGGACCGGCCGGTGCAGCGGGCGTTTTACGAGGTGCACGCCGTGAAGAACAGCTGGTCGGTAAGGGAGTTGAAGCGGGCTATTGATTCGGCACTCTACGAGCGCACGGGGCTCTCGGCCGACAAGGCCGCGGTGCTGGCCGGTCATGCCGGCGCCCAGCCACTGGCGGTTGCCGATGTAATGAAAAACCCCTACGTGCTGGAATTTCTGGGGCTGGACGAGCGGGCCCGCTACAGCGAGAGCGACTTGGAGGCCGCGATTATTGCCCACTTGCAGACGTTTCTGGTGGAGTTGGGGCGGGGGTTCTGCTTTGAGGCCCGGCAAAAGCGCATCACCTTCGACAACGAGCACTACTTCATTGACCTGGTGTTTTACCACCGCATCCTGAAATGCCACGTGCTGGTGGACCTGAAGCTTGGGGCGTTCAGCCACGCCGACGCGGGGCAGATGAACGTGTACCTGAATTACTACCGGGAGCAGGAGATGACCGAAGGCGACAACCCGCCGGTGGGGCTCATTCTGTGCGCACAGCAGAACGACACGCTCGTGCGCTACGCGACCGCTGGGCTCTCCGAGCAGCTCTTCGTTAGCAAGTACCAAGTGAACCTGCCATCGGAAGCGGAACTGCAGCAGTTGGTGCGCGAAGAGCAAGAGCGCCTGGGCAACCGCTAGATCGCCCGGGCGAAAAGCGGCAAACAAGGGCCCCTTCGTCGGCATATTTGACGAGCCTCTGCTGCCATTCATCTCTACTTTCTACCCGGTTGTAACGGATTGCAGGGGCTCGTTTACAATATGTAAAATCACTATTCCTGCCTATCAGCAGTCCAAGGAGCAATAGCGCTTTCCAACCGCCCGATTACATAATATTAGCTTCTATAAGATGCGTTGCAGAAGGACGGGTGTAAAATGGTTATAGCCCTTCTGCATAACAGACCTGTCTTTGCACGAGCGACTATGCGTTGCCGAATTTAGTTACGTGCCTTAGTCACTGCGAAGCTGGCGAAATGCATCAGAATAAAACCACGCTACTTTGCGGATTGAAATAGGGCAGCGGTGAAAACAGCAGTTTGCTCAAGGCCTGTCCCATCGCATTACCATGAAAATAGCCCCACACAGAGAACGGTTGCGTGTTCTGCTTATCCTCTATTTTTTTCTGAGGCTTATGCAGAACCGTTGGAGCCAACACTGGCCAGAGTATTCTATTCCGAAGTAAAAATCCAAAAAATAGACTTCCTGCTGCGCTACCCTAGTTACTTGTGCTTCGAACTGCTACGCTTGCACCAGGAAACCGGAGTACCCAGTGGCGCTGATGTGCAACTGATTGTCAGCAATATTTTTGCTAAGGGGGAACCGGAACTGCGCACCGACGAAATGAAGCGGTTCTTTTTCGGAGCCTATCAGGACCTGGACGACATCATCGGCTTTCTGAAATCAGTGGGGCTGGTCGAGTTTAGGAAGCAGACCAGCATGGGGCTTAAGGACATCCGCAAAGCGTACTTCCTCACGCAAGACGGAATTCAGCGTATTGAGCGTGGCCTAGCCAATGTGCCCTCGGCGTCCTGGTATTTTGACCGTTGCCAGCTCATCAAACGCTACTTTGCCGATGCCTCGGGCACCCAGCTGAAAAATCGGCAGTACGCGATTGAAGAGTATCGGGAAACGCCACTCGGCGATTACATCCAAGACATCGAGGCAATGGTTCGCACCGAATACTTCACTTTGTTTAATACCCAGCTATGAGCGCCGCCACCGAACTAGAGAAACTCAGCAAGCTGGTGGCCAAACGCACGGGCGGCACCATAGCGCTGCCCCAGATTCAGGAGCTGCTAACGCTCGACGAAGACGCCTACCAGCGCGACAGCCCCGGTCGGTCGGCAAAACGCTTCGGGTGAGATCAGTAGCTTTTTCCGGAGTCAAGAACACGGGTGAAGTAATCGAGTACGCCCGCACGATGGCCGACGGCGTCAACCTGTGGGTGGCTGACAATTTAAAAGGTAAGACCAGCATTTTTAAGGTGTTGAAGCTGGCGCTCTCTGGCAACGACGACCTGGACGAAGAGATTATGAGCTGGTTGAGGGAAGTCTGGGTCGAATTTGAAATCGGCAGCAATTCCTATTCAGTGAACATGACCAAGGGCGAGAATGACCGCAGCCCTATCTACCGGTTTTACAACGCCAATCGGGAGGCTTTGAAAGCCTTCAGCGCAGAGCAGGTAGAGGCTGCGCAGAGTTTCAAAGGGGTGCTGACGAACTACGCGGATTTTATTGAAAACCTCTTTTTCCGCGAGTTTGACTACTACCGGTTGCAACGAACCCAACGGGCCCCTCAAAAAGATAACCCTAACTTGCTGACCGTCCCGGCAAGCTGGAAAACCTATTTCAAGGCCATTTTTCTCGAAGCCAACGACAACTCATTCTTCTATGGCAATCAGTCGGAGTTGGTCTTTCAGATGCTGTTGGGATTGGAACTGACGTATCCCATCAATCGATTGAAAGTAAAGGCCGACAATCTGAAAAATGACATTGGCCTGCATAAAATACAAGCACCACTACAAGCAGCGGCTGACCCTGCTCACTTGGCGGAGCTGCAAGCTGAATTGCAGGAGATTCACCGCAGGGGTTTGGTGCTTACCGAAGCCCTTACCGTTACTTCCCCGCCCGCACAGGCCAGCACCCTACGCCAGATAGAAATAGCGCGTAATCGTTACAATACTCTGTCGCAATTGCAGAATACGCTGAACGCCGAGATTATCAGCGGTAACAACGAGCATAACGAGTTGGAGAGGCATGCCACTCGCGCCTACCGTAGCATGAATGAAAGCACGGTGGAGATGAACAAGCGAAACCGCCGCCTCAACGACCTGACCGAATACGAGCAGTTCGGCGAATTCTTCAACAGCTTGAGGTCAAAACCTGCCCTAGCTGCAGCCACGACGTGACCACCGCGCGGGTAGTGCAGGAAAAGAAAACCGGCAGCTGCCGGCTGTGCACGGACCACCAGGTGCCGGCCCAGGCTATCGAGCCGGAAGCCTTTGCTGAGCAGATAGCCCAACTGCAAACGGAGGCGCAAGGCTTCAAGGTTGACGAGTACAACTTTAAAGTCAAACTGGCCGGCCTGCGCCACCAGCAGTCTCTGCTAACAAAGCAGTTGGACGAAAAAAGAGCGCTTGGCCGGCCTTTCGCTGCAATCCGTAATTGACGAGATAGAGCAACTGGAAAAGGCCGCCAGCGCACCGCCGCCCGTGGTGGTCGATGTGTTGGCCACGGTAACCGAGATGACAGCGCTCAATGTGCGTAAAGCGGCGATTGAAGCCGAGGTGAAGGCCCTGACTACTCCAGGCGGCGGCACCGATACCCAGTTGGCGGAGATGGGGCTAAAGGTAAATTTGCTGGAAATTGCGCGGACGGAGCTGCTGATGATGCAGGCCGAACGTAGCAGGACCGTGCTACACCAGCTAGAAGGGCTTTACCTCAAACACTTGCAAGCTTTTGGTTTGCTGCACTATAAAAAGGTGGGCATCGATGGAGATTTTCGCATTCACTTCACCAAACACGAGCGGAACTTCAAATTTGACAAGCTTTCGCCTGGAGAGAAGCTGCGGGTTAAGTTGGGGCTCTACATCGCCTTGATAGACATGGACGTGCAGTTTCAAAACGGCCGGCACCCGCGGTTCATTATGCTTGATTCACCAGCTGGCGAAGAGGCCGATCAGGATTATTTGGATGGGCTAAAGGATACGCTGGCCTACATTGAATCGGCTCTTGGTAGCGAGCTACAGGTTTTCGTAGGTACAGCGCAGCGAGAACTGCAGACTGCCGTAGCCCCGGAAAAAGCAGACGTGCGCGCCCGAGGCGAGTTCTTTTTCTAATGCCCTTACCTGCTTCGCTCGACTACGCCCAATTCAGCACCCAGCCCCTGGATTATCGGATTGAATGGTTCGATGAGCCTGGCCTGGGACAGCATTGCCGTGCCCACCGAGCAGCGCGCCATCAAGCGGTTTTTGAGCGCCGTGTTTGAGCAGGACCCCAACCAGCATGTGCGCAAGAAAGCGTTGGAATGGATTGGCGAGTTGGCTTTGGCTGATGTGTTACGAGTCGATTTTGCCCGAGATTTTCTGCTCGATGTGGCTGCGACCGAAGAGCGCTACATCAGCATCTGCAAGCTCAAGTACCTGTTTCTGCTGTGCGGGGATGACACCGATGTGTATCTGGCGTTCACGAGTGCGCTCGGCAATACGGACGATGAAATTGCTTCGGAGGCCTACTTCCGGCAAGGGCTGGTACACCTGCTTTACCGCACCGGCCAGGCTACCGAACAACAATTCTTTGAAGAAATAGTCCAGGCAAACCAGTGTTTTCGGCAGGCCCGGATGCTTGCTGAAAATCGGGTCGATGCTGAGTTTTTCGGTCTGGTTGCCGACTGCCTGATTGCCCTGCTTGGGCAGCGGCCCGAACAATACGAGCCGTTACTGTTGGCTCTTAACACTCTGCTCTGGCAGCGGCAGCTATGGAGTTGGCAACAGCCCACTCACTTGCTGGAGTGGCATATTTTGCATGGCCTCGGTAACCTGCGGCTAATCGGCGAGCGAACGGCGGCCGAGTCGTCGTGGACCGACTATCACCAAGAGTTTGCTAAGCTCAGCAAACTATGTAATGATATTGCCCTGCTAGATTCCCTCAGCAGCTCCTTGCAACACTCCTACCAGGAGTTCGCCGACGGGGTTGCCAGCCGGCTGGTTCGCCACTACTACGTTCAGAATCTATCCGCTTGCCGGTTAAAAATCAGTGCAGTGATAGCCGAGATAGGAGAGCACAATGCTGAGCTGACGCTCTTTCTGCAGCAGGTAGAGAATACGCTTGAAAAAAGCGTAGTAGATACTACCGACCTGACAGCCCAATTAATCCGCGCCTTTCCCCAAATTGAGCTCGCTCGGATAATGCGCGACGTAGCAGCTCTGAGCGCGGCTGGACCGGCTGACGCTCAGTTACTAGCAGACCTTGCCTTTCGCTACCTGCCCGAAACGCAACAAGGGAGCTTCGTTGATTACGAAACGGGGTTTGAGGTGGGTGACGAGGTATTGGCTGATATCGCGCGGGAAATACAGAACGCCTTGATTACGCTCAGGCCTCGGCAGCAGAGCACATTTTTCCGCGTCCTTGCGGACGTTATTTCCTATGCTTACCGGTCAATAAGGCAACCTAAGCGGTTTTTTCCGCACCTGTACGACCCTGGCGAAGACAAGGAGGAAACGTTCCAAAACCACCTGTTCACTGCCCTGACATCCGGTAGCCGGGCCGAATATTATAGTTACGAACCGGCCGATAAAATCGGGAGTGGCCGAATGGATATCGTGTATTCAGAAAACAACTTGGTCTTCCCGATAGAAATCAAAAAGGACGACAGCAAACCTGATTGGTCGGTGATAGAGGCAAACTATCTGGCGCAGGCTCAAACCTACGTGCATGCCTACCACCGACTAGGCTTGCTGGTTGTTTTTGATATCAGCCCCAAAAGGGGTGGGGCTCCGGTCAATAACTTTCGGGAGTTATTCAAGCTGATGCACTTGGCTCCCTATTACAACCTTGGCAACACCCGGCCAGATTATGTGGTGGCTTGCATAATCCCAGGCAACAAGGTGTCGCCAAGTGCATATACCACTTACAGTTCCTAAGTAGCTCATTGAGCGGAGCGGAGCCAAAGTGTGATGTTTGAATAGCAGGAATTGACCTTGTTGAAGAATTCATTCGAAAAACCACCAGTTTTCGAACGCGCCTCTCCCCGACCCCACTGGTGCATAGAAAGTCAATTGTAGGGGCCTTCCCAGGCAAGGTTTTTCGAACGTCCCCAGCGCGGTGCTCACCATCGGGATTGCCCCCATTCTCTAAACGCGAAACGTGGCTGGCAATCACCGCGTGCGGCGGCGCATTCGGCGATTGCCGGCCGTGGAGCACCTTTTTTGCCACGCCTGCCCTTTGCCAGGACCCATCTCCGCCACCCATCGGCAGACTCTACTCGGCAACGCATTGACATTGAGCCGAAAATAGCCCTTGCACTTTGTCAAATGCGACTTATTATCAACACCTTATCTTCATGAATTATCCCGGCGAACCAATTCGACGTTCATAACACCCTGGTGATTAGTCAAATTCTGTGCGAATCGCGGGCCATAACCCGCGCTGCGAGGCCGCTAGGAGCGGCTCGCACGCGGCATTCGTCGGCAACGACACACCGTTCGTGGTCCGTCCAATCGTCTAACCAGACAACTGCCGGGGCTGGGCACGAGGCGGTGGAGGGCTGTGCCCGCCGGTACCGGAACTCGGGACCGGCCCGCGAACACGGGCGTCCGCCGCGGCAAAATCGCTTCGTATACGGTGCTAGCAATCCCGAAAACGAGCAGATAACGGCCGAGGCAAGTACCGGTTTCGGCTTGCATTCAAACAGATAGGGACAAGCTCACTGGATCGCCTAGTCGGTCCACGCGGGCTGAGCGCTTATCAGGCCCGCGCAGCCGAATTGGGCTATTCGCGGGCACCGGTCACGGCGGCCGCGAATAGCCCAATTCGGCTGTTTTACAAGCAGTTACTGAAAGTGATGCGTCAACGAACGGCTCGTTGCGCACCAGCCGAAGCGCGCCGGCATCGGCCCGTATGACCAGAGCCAATGTGGAGAGAATAATTTCTGCCATCCTTTGATAATCAAGCTATTTCAGCGGTTCGCGGCGTTGCTCACGGCACCACTTGTGGCCTCTACCGGTGTCGTAAGCGGCTCGTGCCAATAGATGCTGACTTATATATACCGCCACCAAACATGGCATGCGAAGAATAGTCGATCGGACCCAGTCTATTATGAGGTTCTTTATACGCGACCCTATGTCATTTCTAAGGTGGACTTATTCGCCAGTTAGCCCCCTTAGTAATAGACTGTTTAAAGTTTGATTTAACAACAGGAAAATTATAATCTGAGTCGCAAGCTGTTTCTTGCTTCAACATTCCTTAGGTTGCACTAAATTTATGTCTTGATAGAATCATAAATTTTCCCGTATTGAGCTTAAGATGTCCATTTATCCCACTGGCAGAAACGGTACAACCTGACGCTGGTACCCTTATGAAGCTAACCCGAACAGATGAGATTTCTCCTGCAGCAATGGAAGTCATGGGTGAGCGAACCCCAACCTCACCACCTGTAATTGCCCCTCTTGCCGGCCATATTCGACGCCCCTTGTGGTCCGTCATGCTGCCTACGTACAATTGCCTAATCTATCTGCAACAAGCATTAGAAAGCGTGCTTGCCCAGGGCATAGGTCCTGACAACATGCAAATCGTGGTGGTGGACGATTGCAGTACGGACGGCGACGTTTTGGCATTAGTGCAGAAAATAAGTAATAACCGTGTAGAATATTTCCGGCAAGAAAAAATGTAGGCAGTTTGCGCAACTTCGAGACGTGCATTAATCTGGCAATTGGAAAGTGGGTGCACATTCTGCACGGAGATGATTGGGTTGCGCCCGGTTTCTATATGGAAATTGAAATGCTTTTTTGCAAGCATCCTGAAGCGGGCGCTGCTTTTACCAATAACTTCAACTTTCTGCAAGAGGAGGAGGAAATAAGGGCAAGATCTCCACTTGCAAATCAGGCCGGTGTGCTGCAAGATGCATTGTTAATGATAGCAGAGCGGCAGGAAATCTCCACTCCTTCGGTCGTCGTTAAACGAATTGTTTATGAGCAACTTGGTGGTTTTTTTGCTGTTCATTACGGAGAAGACTGGGAAATGTGGGCGCGAATCGCGGCGCATTTCCCAATTGCCTACTCTCCCAGGTGCCTGGCGTATTACCGGTATCTGAACCGTACCAGTATCAGTTACAGCTCCATTAAAAACGGACAGAACATAACTGATATAATGCAAATCATCGATATCATGCAACAATACTTACCCGTTGAGCAGCGGGAGAGGCTAAAGATGATGGCGCAGCGTAATTATTCCCGGTATTGTGCTTCTCTGGCCCACACCATCTATGAGCAGGAGGCCGACTACGATGCCGCTTTTGTACAGACGAGCGGCGCTTTACATATGAGCAAGGATCTGAAAGTGCTTTATTTGGTTCTAAAACTGTACGTGAAGCATATAATTGGTTACAAACAGCTTAAGAAGTTGTGGCAATAATCGATTTTTTTTCAGGGTCGAATAAAAGCAGGAAGGGTTACAACACGCAATAGTTTACGCATGGCAACGGGCAAGAACGCCGTTTGGGATTGGGAAATAAAGGCCAGGACCAGCTGGTGGGGCTCAAGTCCAGCGGAGCTCTGGTCCTATCGTCACTTGCTGGTCGGGTTGATTCGACGGGACTTTTTACTCGGCTATCAGCAAACCATTTTGGGGCCCTTTTGGGTACTGCTACAGCCCGTAATGACAATGGTTACCTATGTGCTGGTATTTGGAAAAATAGTGGGGGTATCCACCGGCCAGGTTCCGCCGGTGCTGTTCTATTTGGCAGGTATTGTGTTGTGGAATCTATTTAATGACAGTTTCATGGGCACTTCCGGTACTTTTCGGGACAATGCCCACCTTTTTAGCAAAGTCTATTTTCCCCGTCTGGTCCTGCCATTTGCCCAATTCAGCACTTATCTGATAAGCTATGGCATTCAATTCCTATTTTTATTGCTGGTCTTGGGCTACTACTCTCTTTTCAACTCTTGGCACGCGAGTCCTCTCGGCTGGATGCTATTAGTTCCCTTCGTTACTGCGCTCGTTGGAGCCCAGAGTTTGGCGTGGGGATTGCTGTTTTCGGTGTTCACCGGCAAGTATCGTGATCTTAAATTTGTGGTGGGCCTTGGCGTACGGCTGCTCATGTTTCTGACGCCCGTTATTTATCCGGTGCAGTATGTAGCGGAAAAATGGCGCTGGGTAGTAGAACTCAACCCCCTCACGCCGCTCTTCGAGTTGTTCCGCTGGTGTCTTTTCGGCCAAGGTTCGGTAACGGCCGGCCAAATCGCCTATAGTACCGGCTTCACCTTGGTTCTGTTCACGGCCGCGCTGCTGACGTTTAACAAGCAGGGCGACAAGCTAGTGGACGTCGTCTAAGCCTCATGTCAGAAGTCGCTATTCAGGTTGATCAATTGTCCAAGTTGTACCGGCTCGGCGCCACCGGAACCGGCTCGTTGCGCCAGGACGTGCAGCGCTGGTGGACCACCGCCATTCGGCAGAAACAGGACCCCTTCTTTTTGCCAGAGCCCACCACGGCACCCCAGCAATCGCTCTGGGCCCTGAAGGACGTCAGCTTCGAGGTAAAGCAGGGGGAGGTCTGGGGCATCGTCGGCAATAACGGCGCCGGAAAGTCCACCCTGCTTAAAATCATTTCCCGCATTGTCCGCCCCACAAGAGGGACGGTGCGGGGGCGCGGCCGAATCAGCAGTCTGCTGGAAGTAGGCACCGGGTTTCAAGCCGAACTGAGCGGCCGGGAAAATATCTTCCTGAGCGGGTACATTCTGGGCATGAGCAAAGCCGAGGTCCGTGCGAAATTCGACGAAATTGTTGCGTTCTCGGGGATTGAAAAGTTCTTGGACACCCCCGTAAAGCGCTATTCCTCGGGCATGTATGTGCGGCTCGCGTTTGCGGTGGCGGCTCACCTAGAGCCCGATATCCTGATTTTGGATGAGGTGCTGGCGGTCGGCGATGCGGAATTTCAAAAAAATGCTTGGGCAAAATGCGCGAAGTTTCGCGGAGTACCGGCCGCACCATCCTCTTCGTCAGCCACAGCATGCAAGCCGTCACCAACCTTTGCGAAAAATGCCTGTGGCTTCAGCAGGGCCAAGTCAAGGCCCTCGGCGACGTTTCCACCGTTGTGAACCGCTATGTGGCCGATGCGCAACACCTGCAACTCAAGCAAACGTGGGCCCATCCGGCCGAAGCGCCCGGTAACGACCTCATCCGGTTCAAACACGTTGAATTAGTCCCCCAGCTGCTCCCTGATGCCCCCGTCGATATTCGTACTCCCCTCACCGTGAAGTTTCAATTCTGGAATTTCACCAACGACATTTTAATCAGCACCAATCTGGTGCTGTTCTCTTATAGCGGAGAGTGCATTTTCGATATCCCCTCGGCCGCAACGCAGTGCAACAAGGGCATCGTATCCGGCGAATGCACCATCCCCGGCAACTTTCTCAACGACGGATCCTACTACATCTCCTTGTACGTGGTGAGGGATACTACCACGCCGCTCTTCGACTACGAGGGGTGTTTGTCTTTCGATTTAGAGGACTACCGGGGGAAATAAAATGGTACGGCAAATGGTGGGGGCCGTGCGCCCGCATTTCCCTTTCTCTCTCACCCAAATGGAAATGCCGCTTTCGTAAGAACCCCATGTCTTTTCAGCCTGCGTATCACATCACCCATGTTTACCTGGATCGGCAATCCGATTGGCTACCGCCTGCGCGCGTCCGCCAAGGCAATTACGTGGTGTTTTGGTGGAAGGCAATTGCCCTGGGGCATTTGTTTATCAAGCCCAACCAGGCCCTGCTTGCCGAAGCGTATCATACGGCGCTAGCGGCGGCGATTTCACCCGCAATTGAGCATTATGCGGGCCTCCAACAGGCCAGCGGGACGCCGTGGCAGGCATGGCTTCCCGAACAGGATTACGAGCGCTGGGGTGCGTGGATGGAGGTCCTTCTTTCGTCTTGGCTCCCGGTGGCGATTCCCCCACAGGTACCGGTCTCGGTCATTATTTGTACCCGCAACCGGGCGGCCCAATTGTGGCGGTGCTTACAACAACTGCATGCATTGCCGTGCGCTCCCGCAGAGATAGTGGTGGTCGACAACGCTCCCACGGATGCCAGCACGTACGAAACGACCAAAGCGTTCAGCGGAGTGGCGTACGTAAGAGAACTCAGGGCGGGGTTGGACATCGCCCGCAACACCGGCATTGCCATGGCCCAACAGCCCGTGGTCCTTTTTGTGGACGATGACGTGATAGTGCATCCCTGGCTGCTTTATAGTGTCTGGGAAACCTTTCAGGAGCCTACCACGGCCGCCATAACGGGTCTGGTCATTGCCCTGGCGTTGCAAACGGAGGCGCAATTGATTTTTGAGCAATGCTGGAGCTTCAACCGAGGGTACGTTGACAAAGTGTATTCTCCTGGATTCCTACAAGCGACTCGCGGACAGGCACCCCCAGTATGGGAAATTGGGGCGGGGGCCAACATGGCGTTTCGCAAATCAGTCTTTGAGGAGGTGGGGTACTTCGATGAACTGCTGGATGCGGGAGCGGCCGGTTGCAGCGGCGACTCGGAGATGTGGCACCGCATCCTGGCCCACGGGCATTCAATTCGTTACGTTCCCCGGGCCGTGGTATTTCACGAACACCGTGAGAAAATGGCTGATTTAAAGCGCCAACTTTTCTACTATGTCCGGGGCCACGCAGTGGCGGCTTTAATTCAGCACGAACAGCAGCCGCAAGAGGGCTATGCCCGTCGCGTTTTTTGGACCATGCCCAAAATGTATGCTTACCTCCTGGTCAGGGGCTTCCCTTTCTTTCGCTTTCGCAGCCGGACGTTGTGGGCAGAGATGAAAGGGCTGGTCGCGGGCATGGTCTATTTCTATTCCCATCGGAAGGCCAAGACGCCACGCTAACCATGGAACTTGCCTCGAATGCAGCTTACCCGCTGGTGTCCATTATCATCCCCTGTTACAATTACGGGCATTTTTTGTCGGAAGCTATTGAAAGCGCACAGCAGCAATCATACCCAGCGAAAGAAATCCTGGTGGTCGACGATGGCTCGACGGACCACACCAAAGCCCTTGTCGCACGCTACCCGGAAGTGGTGTATGTCCATCAGGAAAATCAGGGCCTTTCGGCAGCCCGTAACACCGGCATCCAAAAAGCACGGGAGCCTACCTGGTGTTCCTAGATGCCGATGACTGGCTGTTTCCCGAGGCGCTGGCCATCAATGTCGCCTACTTACAGCAACATCCCCAAGCCGCATTTGTCGCGGGCGCCCATACCCGGGTTTATGCGGAGAGCCCAAAGACGGAAAAGAAAATTCCCATTATCGCAGGTAATCCCTATGAGACATTGCTGTCGAGTGGGAATTACATCAGCATGATTTCTGCTGTCCTATTTGCCCGGTGGGTGTTTTCTGAACTGCTTTTTGACACCTCCCTGGCAAACTGCGAGGATTATGACTTGTATTTAACTATCACCCGACAATACCCCATCGTCCAACACGAACACCAACTCGCCGCCTATCGTATCCACCCCGCTGCGATGTCCGCCGCCATTCCGCGCATGCTTTCGGGGGCATTAATCGTATTGCATCGACAAAAAAGAAGCTCAGAAGCCCGCGAGAACTCGCGTCATTTCGCCAGGGAGAAGACTTTTGGACACGGTATTATTGCGGGGAATTGTACACCGCCTTGGTAACTACTCCTGCTACCCTCTCCCGAAATGCTCTAGGCTGTTTATTCCAGCATGCTCCTGCTCTGGGACTTCGCTACCTTTTGAGATATATGAAAAACATGGCGAAGGCCGTACTTAAAACTCTTCTTCCGGCGGCTGCAAGACGATGGATCCGCAAAACAGGGCTTTTAGGCCAGCGACCGCTTGGCATTGGCCAGATTACGGCCGGCGACTTCAACCGCCTCACCCCGTTCAGCAGCGGGTTTGGGTACGACCGCGGCGGTCCCATAGACCGGTACTATATTGAAGGTTTCCTGCAAAGGGAAGCGGCTAGCATCCGGGGCCGGGTGCTTGAAATTGGCGACAATGCCTATACCCTGCAGTACGGCGCCGGGAAAGTGAGCAAAAGTGATGTGTTGCACATCGATGGCAGCAATGAAGCGGCAACATTTATAGGCGACTTAAGCGCCGCGCCCCACTTGCCTAGTGAGGCATTTGATTGCGTTATCTTGACGCAAACTCTGCATTTAATCTATGACTTTAAAGCGGCGCTTCGTACCTGCTACCGTATTCTAAAGCCGGGCGGCACGTTCTTGATGACGGTGCCTGGAATTACTCCGATCGACAAAGGGGAATGGAAAGAAACGTGGTACTGGTCTTTCACCGATAAGGCGTTGCATCGATTACTGGGCGAGGTCTTCCCCGGTGCCAGCCTCGAAATACACTCGTTTGGAAATGTATTCGTCGCGTCCGCATTTTTATACGGCATAGGGCTACCCGAAATCAGCCAGGAAAAACTGAGTTACGATGACCCCCAATTTCAAGTAATCAACTCTGTCAAAGCGGTAAAGCGCGCGCCCCTTGCTTAGCAAAGCAGCACGGTTTGTTCAACGTTATGCGGAGCCCAAGGCCCTCGTATTAATGTATCACCGGGTGGCCGAATTGAAAACGGACGCCTGGGATTTGGCCGTTTCGCCCGCAAACTTTGAGTGCCACCTGAAAATTCTAAGAAAAACTGGGCAGGTCATCCCCGTAGAAGAACTAGTAGAACGGCTCAAGACGGGCACGCTTAAGCGGCGGAGTGTGGTCATAAGCTTTGACGATGGCTATGCTGACAATTTTTCGGCGGCCCAACCATTGCTGGAAGACTTCAAATTACCCGCTGCCTTTTTTATTACCTCTGGCCTTGTCGCAGGAAGCAACGCCTTTTGGTGGGACGTCCTGGAGTATATATTCTTGGCTGCGGACCAGCTCCCGCCGCTTTTTTCTCGCCTTGTCGATGGAAAGCTCTTGGAATTCGATCTTAGCAGTGAGCAGCAATTGAGTGACGACTTAAGGCAAAAGCACCGGCAGTGGAAAGCCAGTGAGGTCCCCCCTACTAGACGAGCGGCTTTATACTACCGGCTTTGGCAGATTCTGAAGCCCTTGGCACACCCTGCGCAACAGCAAGAACTGCAATACATCAACGCATGGGCGGGGATTGCTTCTTCCTGTCCGGCTGAATACGCGCGTCTACCGCTGGAGGATCTCCGTCAGTTAAGGCTCCCCCTGGTTTGTCCATTGGTGCTCACACCATGACCCACCCAGCGCTGGCCCGACATTCCCTCATGTTTCAAGAGCATGAATTGCAGACGAACAAAGAAACGCTCACGCGAGCCGTGAATAGGCCAATAAAGCTATTGGCTTACCCTTACGGAGAGTACGGGGCTGAAACGCCGGTTCTCGCAGCCCGGTTAGCTTTTGATGCAGCATTCACTACCGAAGCACGAACCGTAACCCGTTGGTCTGATCCCTACCGGTTGGGTCGTTTCCACGTTAAAAATTGGAGTGGGGAAGAGTTTAGCAGGCACTTACAGCATTGGTTTCTGCAATAAGATAAAGGGGGTTGCTAATTCGGTGGCGTACGCTCGCTCTGGTGTGAGTGTCAGGGGTTGTAAAGACGTCTGAAATCTTTGACAATGGCCAAAGTGCTCCACAACCGTGCCTGACGCTGGTCACCCCAAAGCAATCACTCATCTCCACCGGCCATGAATAGGGTCCACAACCAACGAACGGATTAGAGGCATAATAACGCTTCGACCCTTGAAAGGAACGAGGCCCTTCCGAGCGCGGTTGGAATACCCCTCTTTAGCCCTTAGCGCCTTCACTAAACCTCCTTTAGTGGTGATGGATCCTGTGTACAGGCGAAGCTAGACTACCGCTGCAGCAGCCAAGCCCAGGCGCCCATCTACCACAAGCTGTTGTATCAGGAATAAAAGACCCTGTTTACTTCCCCAGTACCCAGGCAAGCGGCTCCGCAGACTGCTGCGGTCGCTCAGGCTCGGCGCGTCTCCACTTTTTTAGTTCCGGAAAAACACCTCCGGCGCCTTAATCACGGCTAGTTGACGGTTGACGTGCCGTTAAAAAATGCTAGTGCTCGGCTTCGAGCACCACAGCCGATACCTTATCATGTTGGCATCATGTTGACCCGGTAGTTTTGGTTCCTTCAGGGAAGCTTATTCAAGTTAGCTTACTAAAAAAAGATGTTTTTTTCGCAGCCCACCTGTACTCCTTTGCGGCCATGTCCCAAGTGCGTGCGGCTTCCTCGCCCGCCAAGGGCACGACGACCAAGTAAACGGGCATCCCATACCTCTTTCGGCCATGCTAATGCCTGGAAAATATTCTTACCGTGCTACTCAGGTGAATAACACCATCCGCATTCAGCGCTCCGTGCACATACTGGGGTTCACGTTTTGGCGAACGATTGAAGTTTATCCAGGGAAGAAGGTGGAGGATGCCGTAGAGAAATATTGTGGCAACGCATAAGGCGACCCTGACGCAAAGAGAAACCGTCAGAGGTCGACAAAACAACGATGTGGTGCATCGGAATACTCCGTCCATGGAGCCACGCCATTCCCGTTGCGTAACGGCAAACGCAGCGACACCTGCGCACCCGCGTTGAACTCGCCTGAGGAGCCGAAGGGGCCAGCACATTAGCCTGGCTCACTGCTCCGCGGCGTGAACTCGTGGCCGAAGCAAACTGCGACCCGCAACAACTCGCAAGGCTTTCGGTTCGGGCGATTCACTCCGTGGTCGGCCCTCTTTCCATCCCTTTCCAGTTCCATCATGTGCAGTTCCGGCAACCCTTTTCATTGGTTGCACCAACCTACGGGGGCCGGCGCTTACACAGCCACGCCGCCTCCGCTTGTGCGCGGCGCAGAAGAACGACGCCTTGTCGCGCTACTCCACCACGGGCGTGGCCGAGCAGTTGTTTGTGAGCAGATACAGGACGATCCTACCCTCGGAAGCAGAGCCACCGCAAATCGGCCGTAACGAGGAAGCCCGCCACTAACCGTTACCCCGCCGACCGCATATATATTTGGGCTAGCGCGCCTGTCTTTAGGCGGCTATCCACCATGGTTGTCAGAAGGCTTCCTGCTCGGGCTACAAGTTGTCCGAGAAGCCGTTTTATGTTAAACTCTGATGGGTCAGAGCTACACCCGTTTCTGTTATTAATGTCAGTATATCGAGCACGGCATCTGACCAATAAGCTATCTCAAATTTGGCAGTTTCTTCCGTAGCTTCTCTTTCACTTTTGCGGGCAGCTCACGATCGGCTTCTGGTTTGCCGGCGAAAAAAGCAGTCAATGCTTCCTCCAGGATATCCTGAATTTCCATTCCACCCCAGCATTCAAATTGCTTCAAGCGTAGGAATGTATCAGGAGTAAGTTGATTCGTGAATGGGACCTTTGTTGTAGCAACCTCTGGTTGCTGCGTGACTACAGTTGAGGTAGATAAAGTCGTTGGTTGACTAGGCAAATCATACAGCAGAGCATCAGCTGCTAACGCAGGAACCGACTCCACCTTGGCCATATTGCCGATCATGCTCACCTTGGCCGACTTTTTCACATTTGTCATATTTATGATAATTATGATACTGATGGGTGAAATGCCCTGCGCATTATTTCTGTTGTCAGGTTACGATAGTCAATAGCACCGTTAGAATGTGGTGCCCAAGAGTAAATGCTTTGCCTCATGCTTTGAGATTCAGGCAGTGCTACATTTTCTCGGATGGTAGTTTCCATAACCAGCGGCCCGAGTGTTGGGTCATCACGGAGTTGCTGGACAACCTGGTGGTGCAAGGCGCGACGGTATGAGGGCGCGTACTCCGTGAAGAATATCCCCCCACCCGAAGCCTGGGGTTAAAGTTCTTTTGCAGCCGAGAACACATATCCAATAGTGCAGTCATCCCTTCGTTTCCGAAAAATTCTGGGTGCAAAGGCACAAACACAGCATCACTAGCAACGAGTGATGCCACAGTTAGTGCAGCAAGCGAAGGAGGAGTATCGATTACGACATAATCAACCCCGGTGAATTGGCTCAATTGATCGCGTAAAAGAAAATATAGTCTGGCTGGGTGCCAAACACCTTTTCTTGTTGGGCCAATGAACGTTCAGCGCGAACGACCTGCAGGTTAGGGCCAACTCGATAAAGAGCTTTAAAAAGCGTTTGCTTTTCCTCGAGAACCTCACCTATATGCGAAGTCCCAACTGGTACGTCAAACGTTTTGCTCGCATTCGCTTGAGGGTCGCAATCAAGCAAGGCTACTTGAAAGCCTTGTTCTGCCAGAGCATGTGCTACCGAAAGTGCCGATGTGGTTTTGCCCACACCTCCTTTATTGTTTGCGAATGAGAGAATGTGCATGAACGAGTGGGATTAAGTACGGCAGTAAATATAGGGCATATCAACAATATCGTACATGTCATAAATATAACTTGTTCATATTTATTATAAATATGAACAAGGTCATACGCATGTACCATAGGTTAAATGCCCATTGGGGTTTTAATCTCTAACTAGCCACTCTACTCCTTGTGCATCTTCCTCGCGGCGGAAACCTTGCGATAAGTATACCAACTGCAGGTTTTCTTCGAAAGTAGAGCCTTTAGCTATATTCTTTTTGCTCATAACTTCATACGATTCCTTCACCTCATCGAGCCGGTATCGTAGCGTCTCATTGCTTGCTTTTTCGCTTTTCCTAACGGCCGCCTTCTTTCGCACAACAAGGGACTTTCGGTACTCTTCTAAAGAATGACCTTTAGTGATGGCCGTAAATACTGCCCCTGCTAGGCTGCTTATTTTCCCTTGCGTGCTTTTGCCACGCTGCTGGTTTATTACAAAAAGCACATAGGCAGGCTCGATCTCGCCTTGCTTGATAAGCTCACCCACGGCAAGGATGCTGTTAGCCGAAACACCTGCATCCATTAATGCTTTTTGCCACTCATTCGGAGACTGAAGAGCTGGTAGCATAGCTTCGCTAGCAACCGGAGCAAATCGAAAGCGAATTTGTTCTACACTCTTGCCTTTGCCACGGAGGAGATCATACTCGAAGGCCAGGTTAGTCTGCGATAGCTCCTGCTGCGCACGGTCGAGCACCCGTAGCTTAAACAAGGGAAATTGTTTGTACTGGCCCTCTAAGTCGAGAAGCCGTTTGAGTTCATCTACCCTTATGATGCGCGAGCCAAACCCACCATATTGCTTTAACAACCAATAGATCCGATAGGAGTGGGCGCTCTTAAGTTTCAGCAGCTGCATGAGCTGAGCTTGCGTAAAATTTCCTTCATTGAGTTGAAGGAGATGCTCGCGTACTCGATCGTTGAACCGTACGACTAGTGCGCGCTCTTCACTACTGTAGTCCGCATAGGCCATCAGAGGTGTATTTGAAAAACTTGGCGCGTCTTCTCCAATCTTGTTTGCCCTTTTTTTGGTGCTGGGCCGTTCAATGTAGAGAACTCGGGAAGCCAAGAGTGCGCACATGTCCTTGAGTTGCTGATAGTCGTTGCTGCTTGGTCGGCGTCCAGAAAGCGCTATAACCTCTGTTACAGGAATATGCATCTCACTAAATTCCGTGTCATCCCTGTGAATGCGAGAAAGCATGGCCATGAACAACCTCATCTCAAGGGTAGTGAGCGCGAACCTGGCATTCACTAAATCGTTGCGCTGGACGACAAGCTTGCTAACCGTTTCTGGCTTAGGTTGAGAGAATAAGGTTGCTTGCATAAAAGGGGTAGGAGAGGGTCCATGGCCGACTGATAGCGCAATAGTATTACAAAAACTTTCTTGTAATAGGTCTTCGTGCTTGTTGTAATAAGAAAGCTCAGGGCTTTCGTGCTTTCGGTAATAGGCCTTCGTGCTTTCGGTAATAGGTCTTCGTGCTTTCAGTAATACATGACTCGTGCTTCTTGTAATACAAAACCTTTTTAATCCACTGTTTTCCAATTACTTACGCAACCTATAATATAGGTAATAAGGTTAATAATTAAAAACGACGTTTTATAATTGAGAAGTTTTTTTATATTAATGAAAATCAAAGGTTTGTATAAGAGATGGTTGGGCAGGAAAAGAAAATAGGTCTGCTTGGCCGGCCCCTGTAATTCGTGCTTGTTGTAATAGAAAGAAAAGAACTTAGCTCATCTAGACTTTATTTAACGCCTTAATTATTATAGAGTTAATTATGACTACCGCTGATACTGCCTTTTGACAAAAGCAAACGCTATTACAAAAAGCACGAATGGGAAGCGAGGCAGGTAATATTAGGCGCTATTACAGAAAGCACGAATTTCACATCACGTAATCAAGCGCTTATCTGTTTGAAGACGTCCCAAAATCGTGCTTTTTGTAATAGCAGTACCCTGTCATCTTAACTTTAGATGCATTAAGTTGGGGTAGGGGAGGAGTGAGGATGTAAAAAAGGCGTTAGTACAAGTCACTGAGGTGTCTTAAAGTAGCGTAAATACCAGGGAATCAAGCAGTGGTATAAAATAAATAGTTGTACTATATTAGTCTTTAATAGCAATAAACTACTGTCTTCTGGCTCCTTGTGCCTTTTAATACTTTGGGCTTAGGCGCGACCCCGCCTGCCCGGATTGCCGGCGGGCAAGCGGGCGCAGCTGCCCGGGGCGTGGGCATTCGCCGCCGGCCCCCAGGCAGCGGCCAGTGGCCCGCCGCGCGCCCGCCGCCCTGTTGCTCGAACCGGAACCGGCGGCCGCTGCCCACGCGCTCGCAGAACCGGGTCAGGACGGCCTCGCCCGCTAGGCGCGCGCGCAAGGCCAACAGGGCCGCTTTGCCCGCAGACGTGTTGGCATGGGCGTAAAACGTGCGCTGCCGGTCCGCGCCCGCGGGCCCGCGGAACAGCACCCACAGCCACCACTTCGCCGTTTCGGCTTGGGGGCTGGGCGCCTGGCCCCGGGCCGGCAGGGGCTTGGCGGGGAGTTTCTTGCACAGCGAGTCGTTGAGGTCCTTGTAGCCGCGGTAGCCTTCGTTTTGGGCGTAGAACCCGGCCCCGTGCTGCCGGCAGTGGGCCTGGTAAAAGGCCTGCAAGTCGATGCCCGCTTGGTCGTTGTCGCCGTAGTAAAACAGGCTGCCGCCCGCTTTGGCCACCAAGGGCAGGGACTGTTTGGCCAGCGTCACCGAATGCAGCACGAGCACCGAGCACTGAAACGCCGCGCCCTTGCCCTTTTTGGCCTTCCAGCGCAGCGTCAGCGCCGAAAAAGTCCAGCATGCCCTCGAACACGGCCAGGCCCGGCTGGGCCCCCTGATGAAGGTCACGTCCTTGGTCCCGAGGTGGCTTTGGAAGTTTCGGGCCGTGATTTCCAGGCCCTGGCTTTCGTTGACCAACCCGATGGCAAAGTAGGCGCGCAGCCGGCCGTCCGCGGCGTACTTGCCCGCCTGGGTGTAGTGCACTTCCCGCGCTGGCTCCAGACCCGCCCGTCGGCTTGCAGGGCCTCGACCGCAATGCCGCGGCTCACCAGGTAGGCGCGTAACACGCCCGAGCGCGCTCGCCGGTGCGCAGCACGGTGCGGCCCGCGCCGGGGACGGCCACCAGGGGCACAAAGTTGCGGGCCCGGCCCTGTTCGTCGGCGTCGTCGTAGGCGGCGGGGCAGGCCACCGCCTGGCCCAGGGACTCGGCGGCGTCCGCGTAGCTCATTCCCCACAGGCGCATGGCCAGGTCCAGCAGGTTGCCGCCCTCGCCCAGGCCGTGGTCAAACCAGCAGTTTTTGCGGGTGTTGACGGCAAACGACGCCGTCCGCTCCTCGCGCAGCGGGCTCAGGTAGTACAGCTCCCGCCCCTGGCCGTGCACCGCCACCAGGTTGCATTTGGTCAGAAACTGCACGATGGGGAACCGTTTGAGGGCCGAAAAGTGGTCTTTTTTCACGAAGGACGGGGGGTAGAGGGGGGCGGAAAGGCGCGCCGGCGGCCCTTCTTTTTTTCAGTCAGCCCCGGGTGGGGACAACTCGGCGGATAACCTGGGGAAAAGTCACGCGATTTTTGGCGTTCTTATTCTTCCATAGAACTTACGTTAGAACAGTAATTAACAGAGTCGGCATTTTGTCCGACTGGGGTCCGGCGGGGCCTCTGGTTAGGCCCCCGGCTTTGGGGAGTGTGTGGCCCGGAGTTGCGCCGTGCGCTGGAGGATGCGGGCGGCGCCCACGGCGGGCACGGGCGGCTCCGGGGCCGCGGGTGCGGGCTGGGGCACCGCGGCCCCGGGGAGGGGGACTTCCTCCCAGTCGAAGAAGTCGGCGTTGAGCACCAGGTAGAAGCTGGGCGCGCCGGGCGTGGCGACGCCCAACTGCCGGCGGACCTTGACCAAGCCCAGTGTCTCGAAGTCCTTCAGGTGGCGGCGCAGGGTACGTTCGTCGCAGTGGCACTCCTCGACCAGATCCCACAGGGTGGTGCGCAAGTGGAACTCACGCGCCGGAAACTCCAGCGAGCTAGGGGCGGGCGGCGCGGCACGGCCGCCGGACTTGTGCGCCGAAGCCGGGCGATAGCCCATGCCGGCGTCGTAGGGCGCGTGCCGGTAGGCACCGGCCTGGTAGAGAACCATCTGGTAGAGGTTCCGCAACGTAACCAGCTTGCCGGCGCTCAGGAGCACGGGGAACGGGCGCCGCCGGCACGGGCGCCGCCGGCACGGGCACGCCCGGGGTGCGGGCAGCGAGCTTCCAGTTGCGCCGGGCCTGCGCCCGCCGTGCCGCTGAATGCCGGGCTTTACAGTAGGCATCCAAGCACGCCTTCAGGCGTGCGCGCACGGTGGCCGCGATCAGCCGGTGCACGACCGTGGGGGTGGAGGGAGGGCATGGTTGCGAGAGGGAAGGGGTGGTAGCGAAAAGGAGCGGGAAAGGCCGCGGCGGGGGCAACCCCAGGGACGGCAGCGGACGCGTTGCCCGCAAGCCGTGCCACGCGGGGGCCTTCGGGTGAGCGCGCAGCGGTTGGCCCGGAACGAACGCCCGCGGGCTCCAACCGCAACGACCCGCCAGGGGGCCACCCGACGATCGAAAAGGCCCCAGGGGGCAGCACAGGGAAAGCAGCAGCGCCGGCCACGAAAGCAGGAGTAAGGCCAGCAACGGAACCGAGGCGGGCCCCGGCGAGCCCTCCTGTGCCGGTGGGGAACGCGTCCGCGAACGGGAAACACGCGACGGGGCCGCGCGGCCGCACAATGGTACTGCGAAAACTTCGCATTCACTGGCGCTTCTTTTAGCGCTGCCGGCTCAAAAGGGGGCACTTTTCCCGGGCGATCGGAAACACCCCGAGCCACGTGCCCGGACCCGGCCAGGGGCTGCGCGGGAAGCGCACGCCACGGGGCCCCACCCGCTCCCGGAACCGCGGCACCACGGACGCGCGATCCGCCCGGCGAGCGCCTGAAAAAGGCAGCGCGACGGGTGGGGTGGCAGCGGGTGGCGCCCGTGCTGCGCCGGGGTGTTGCGGGGCACCCACGGACCGGGTCACTCGCTGGGGGGCGGGAACGCGAGAGGTAAGCAGGGTTACACACCGAGCCTGAAGTTCCGTGCCGGTGCCGGCTTTTTCTCCCATTCCGCGCGTACGCCGGGCGCCCTCCGCGTCGGCGACGGCCGGTCCCAGCGCCGGGCCTGTTGCGCGCGTGTCGGACCGCGTGAAAAAGCCTCACAACCGGGGCATTAACCAAGGCCCTCACCCGCCTGAGGCCCAGGCACTCAGGAGACGAACAACCCGTGCGGACCGGGCGCACCCATTGCTGGCCAGCAATGGATTGGGCAGCGATCGCCGGCGGCAGAACGGGCACGTTTTCGGCCGGTTCCCTTCGCGCTAGAGAACGCTGTTCCGTTCAGATGCAACGTCTTAACAGCCAATCAAGTGACTTCCATGGTTTCCGGCAGCTCGTTCGCGGCTTCCGAACGCGCACCCGCGCTGCCCGAAGGATAAATTTGCGCTAACTGCTGTTTTTTAGCGTAGGTTTACACTAACTCCCGCCGGGTTAGTGCAAACTTACGCTAACCGGCCCGGCGTTAGCGCAGCGTTGCGCTAACCGCCGGGGTTAGCGGTGTCCTTTCCTGCCCGTCATGCCCTACCTTCCCCGCCCCGAAACCACCCAGGCCTGCGCCCACTGCGGCCAGCCTGTTCGCCGCGCGCCACCTGCGCCGCAAGTACTGCTGCAACTCCTGCAACGTGTTGGCCAGTTACGCCCGCACCGGGCGCCGCGCGGCCGGGCCCAGCAAGGCCGACCTCGAGGCCGTGG
Source organism: Hymenobacter humi (assembly GCF_042665855.1). Taxonomy (NCBI): domain Bacteria; kingdom Pseudomonadati; phylum Bacteroidota; class Cytophagia; order Cytophagales; family Hymenobacteraceae; genus Hymenobacter; species Hymenobacter humi. Next base: position 40,121 of record NZ_JBHTEK010000007.1, read on the forward strand.
TGCAGGCCCTGCTGGCCCTGACCCCGCCGGCCCCAGCGAGCCCGGACCTCGCCCCGGTGGCCGCCCAAGCCACGCGCGTGGCCGCCATCAAGGGCCGGCTGCAGGACGAGGCCGAGGCCGACGGCCAACGGGCCACGCTCGCCGCGCAAGAACAAGCTGTGCGCCTGCACGCCCTAAAAGCCAAGCGACCCGGCCCGGGCCCGGCCGAGCGTCCGCAGTAGCGCTCCGCCGCTCGGACGTCCCGCAGGCACTGAACGGGGCAGCGGCACCCGAGTGCCGGACCGGTCGCCCGCGCGGACGGGAGGCAGGGGGCGGATGGCCACGCCTGCGAATGGCACCGTTTTGATGAACGCCCAGGGGGCGCCGGGGGTGCTTAGAAGGCCGCGGGCTTGGGGTGGCCGGTAAAGCGGTAGCGGAGCCCGACGCTCACGGCTGGCGTCAGGCCGTAGCGGTTGCCCGTGGTGTAGCGGTTGGTCATCGACGAGGCAAAGCGCACGTTGCGGTTGTACGTCCAATCGACCACGCTTTCCAGGTGCCGGCCCAAGGCGTACCGCGCCCCGATGCCGGCCGTGAGGAAGCCGTTGGTGGCCTGGTACCGTCGGCTGATTTGGCGGACCGCTTGGCCGTTGACCCGGTCCTGCTCGTCGAAGTGGACCTTGGCGCCCACCAGCGTGGCCCCGAGCACGGCGTCCAGGTGCCCGCGGGAGTGGGCAAACCCAAGGCGGCGTAGCGGGCCAGCACCGGCACGCAGTACGTGCGCACGAGCGACTCGGAGGTGCCGTCCACGTAATCCCCGTTGAGCATCGTGCCCGTGTAGGAAGGGTTGCGGCGGTCGCGTTGTCGTTGGTAGCTCAGGCCGGCTTGCAGGGCCCAGCGCGGCGTCAGCTCGCCGCCCAACGTGAGTTGCCAGGGCGGGCCCCGGCCCGGGCGGCCTCGGGGAAAAAGACCTGGTAGTGGCTCTGCGCCAGCCAGTGCACCCCCACGTAAAAGCGCGGGATCGGGGCAGGGGCGAACGCCGGGGCTTGGGCCAAGCACGGCACCGCGCCCAGCAGGGGCCCGGCCAGCGCAGCCAAGAGCACGCGTATATAATTCTTCATAAACTACGGGGTCGGAATAACACCCCGGCCCTAAACTGACAGGGGCTGCGGTTATTGTCCCGCCGCGAGTACAAGGCAAAAGGCTCGTTTTGCTATTGCGACCATTTTAGTAGCCCTTAGTTAACACATACCTTAGCGTTTTCTTCCTTCCTAAACACAAACTCGTTATGCGGTGGCTACCCTCTTTCGTTAAACTTTTCTTGCTGTTTGTAACAGGCTTGGTCTTGTCAATCGGGGAGGAATTGCGCAGATGGAGTATATAGGAGATTACACGATGGGCACCATTTTTATGACCTTAAGGCTGATTGGGTGGTTGTTAATGGTCGCTAGTCCGCTACTGATTGCGCTCAAGTTCTTTGCCCAACTAGACCGAAAAGCCAAGTAGTATCGGACACCAAGAAAAGTCTCCTTTGCCTCAACCACCCTTTGCGTGAACAGAACTACTTTGGCCAAATGCTAAAACGTCTCGCCGGTTGGCCAACTAAACTCTTCGCCTTGCTCTGGGTACTGCCGACCTCCGTGGAAGCCGGCAATGCCTTTCCTCATTCGCCTACGAATCTGCCCCTGTGGGGCCGACTCTTTCCCTTGTTCCTGGCGCTTCTCATTCTCATCGCTTGCGGAGTGCACGAGTTGAGAAAGAAGAAGCAATGACCCTCGTTTAAGCGATTCCGACCGTTTTTCTAGACCAGAATTGTCCTTGAGCAGTGGCTCCGGTTTTCCAGCGCTTATACTTGGGCGATGACTCGCTTATTAGGACAGCATACCCTCGAACAGGCCGGTTCCAACACCGTCGTTTCCTTCACTACCCAAGGAACCGAGAACTGGCCCGCCTGGAACCGTTTCCTTTGCATCGAGGGCAAGCCCGCGTATGAAATTGGCAACATTTGCAACACGTGTGCCTTTTACTTTGAGCGGCTGGACGGGGCCAGCCAGAGCATCCATTCCCACGCCATCATTGAGCACCTGAATCACGGGCTGGGGGCCTTGTCGCCGGACGCCGTGGCGTCGGTGTTGCCCATCATTCCCAGCGGTCGCTACCACGTCGCGCTGCTCGAAGTATTCCCTAAACTGGTGACCCTGGGGGCGCGCAGGACTATTTCGCGCAGGAACAAGTGGCCTTATGGGGCGTGGACGGGTTTTACGGCCTGCCCCACCACCCCAAAGTGCCCTATTACCGGGGCACGGACACGCCCTTGCAAAAGGAGCAAAAGCCTTTGAGTTCCTGGTCCCCATGTTCCCGCCCAGCTGGCTGGATACCGAACGGGTGGCGCACTACCGAACGGAAATTGAAAAAGGCGGCACGCCGACGGCGGTGGCCTTAAGTGTGCTGGATGTCAAAGGACCGGCCTGGCTGGACGAGAGTGGGACAATCCCGCCGTACACGGAGCATTGGTGTTTGGCCCACTACCTCTTGGACGGTCACCATAAAATGTACGCCGCCAGTCTGCTTCAGAAGCCCATCCACTTGCTGGCCTTTATTGCCCTAGATGAATGCATTATGGAGAGTCCGGATGACGTGGCCACCTTACTGACGGCTATCTAAACGTTTGTCGACCTACTACCTGTGAATTCTGTTCGTTGGACCGTTTCGCTGAATGATGTCAGCCATCAAAGCAGACTAAAAAGCGTGGTAAGTCCATTCATCCGTAGACAAATCCGAGCCGCCGAAGTATTGCTTTCGGGTGTAGCGCAACCGCAAAGTGCTGTTAGTAAGCTCTACTACCTCGTATGGAATTGAGGCGTTCACCACGCGGGAGGCCACGGCTAGGGTCTGCTCGTTGTCAGCCCATTGCCACGAACTGGTTTCCGTCTGGGAGATGGCGGGGTCGCATTTGGCAGGACCTTCGTCGTAGAGTATCGACTTGTCTGGACGAAAACGGATGAAATTATCCCTTTGGCACGCAGGATAAGCAGCATAGGCGTCGACGGTAGTGCTACTACCAGCCGTGACCGAAACGACTGTATACGCCGCTAAACGCCAGTTTGTAGCCGTCAAAAGGTCTGTTTTGGTGGGCGCCGCTGGGTCCTTGTCCTTCTGGCAGGCCGTGAGAGATGCGTAGAAAAGCAACAGGGGTAGCAATTTTTTCATTGGTAGTAGCAGGGCAGGTCGTCTAAACAGCACCTCGTCAATAATTTGTCTAAACTAAGGAGGACCGTTGTTTTTTGCGCTCCTTTTACTTTTCCGACCGTGGCTGTTGCAGAACCCCTGTGCTGAGCCTGAAATCCTGCTGATGGCGGCGTCAGGGAGCGCATAAGTTGTTAAAACAGCTGTTTTGGATGCTCGTTCAGTGCAATAGTTTGGGACGCCAGGCCGGTGACCGGGTTCTGCAACAGCCACGACCGTTTCAGTGGACACCAGCCAGGCACTAAAGTGCTACTAAAAGCACGTTTACCTCGACAGTGGTGGAGTGCCGCCACGCGGTCCTCGGTTGCTGCCCTTTAACTACTTCGAAACTTAATTCCAACCCACGTCCCAGTTGTGTCCGGCTTGGCTAGACCACCTGAGTTTTGCCCTGTAGTTTTGGGTCGCGTACGCTTCGTGCGCCTCTTTCTCCTTCCTCTATGCGGCGCTTGCTCGTCCCTTTCTTGCTGACCGTAGCCGGCCTGCTCACGTGTGCCCCTCGGGTCGGCGCCCAAACGTTCGTGCCGATCAAGCAATGGGACCGCGCTTTTGGCAGCAGCGGGGACGATGTCCTCCGTGCCGGGCAGCCAACCAGTGACGGGGGCTCCATTCTGGGCGGCACGTCGCCCTCCGGTCTCGGCGGGGACAAGACGCAGCCCAGCCGGGGAGGGCTGGATTACTGGCTCGTCAAGCTCGACGCCAGCGGGGCGAAGCAGTGGGACCGCACCTTCGGGGGAAGCGGGAATGATAACCTCACCGCCGTGCAGCAAACCAGTGACGGCGGCTATCTGCTCGGGGCTACTCCGACTCGCCCGTTAGCGGCGATAAAACGGAACCGGCGCTTAACACGGGGCTTGTCGATTATTGGGTAGTAAAGCTCGACGCCAACGGTAACAAGCAGTGGGACCGTACCATCGGGGGCAGTAGTACGGACATGCTGAAAGCGGTGCACCAAACCCGTGACGGCGGCTACCTGCTCAGTGGCCAATCCTACTCCCCGTCAGCGGCCACAAGACGCAGCCCAGCCGGGGATGGATGGATTACTGGGTGGTGAAGCTTGACGCCAATGGCACCAGGCAATGGGACCGCACCTTTGGGGGCAGCGACAACGACTTTATCGAGGCCGCGCAGCAAACCCCCGACGGCGGCTACCTGCTCGCCGGCGGTTCCCTCTCGCCGATTAGCGGCGACAAGACGCAGCCCCACTACGGCAGTGGCGATTTCTGGGTGGTAAAGCTCGACGCCAATGGCGACAAGCAATGGGACCGCACTTTTGGGGGCCAGACCAGTGACTACGTCACGGCCCTGCACCTGACCCGCGATGGGGGCTACCTGCTGGGCGGGTATTCCGACTCGCCGAGCAGCAGCACCAAAACGCAGTCCGGCCAAGGGCTTGGCGACTACTGGGTGGTGAAGCTCGACGCCACCGGGGCGAAGCAGTGGGACCGCACCTTCGGGGCACAAACTACGATTACCTGTACGCGCTCGAACAAACCCGCGACGGGGGCTACCTGCTGGGGGCTATTCGAACTCGCCCGTCGGGGGCGATAAGACGCAGCCCGGCCAGGGCGGCTACGATTACTGGCTCGTCAAGCTCGAGGCCAGCGGGGCGAAGCAGTGGGACCAGGTCGTCGGCGGCCCGGGAGGAGACTACCTGTATGCCTTGGCGCAAACCGGGGACGGGGGCTACTTGCTGGGGGCTATTCGGCTTCGGGCCCGGGCGGCGACAAGACCCAAGCCAGCCGGGGCGGGCTGGATTACTGGCTCGTCAAACTGAGCCCCGTGCGCATCCTAACCGCCCCCCGGTCCTCTGCCGGCTCGATACCGTGCTGCGCCTGGCGGCCGCCCTGCGGGGGCGTCTGGCGGGGCGCCGGCATCACCGACAGCCAGCGGGGCCTCTTCTCCGCCGCCGCCGCGGGCCGCGGAGACCACGTGGTCCGCTACGAGGTGGGAAGCGGGACCAGCCGCGCGGCCGATTCGCTCACCATTGCCATCCGCCCCGTGCCCATGCCGGTGGTGAGTCCCCGGGGCGTGGTCGTCGCGCGCTGCGGGCCGGCGAGCGGGCTGCTCAGCGTCTCGGCTTCCCCACAGCCGGCACGCGGTACGATTGGCAGTACGCCGCCGACACTGCGCGTGCCTGGCAATCGCTGGCCGCGGCCAATGGCCAGCCCACGTACCCCGTGACGCAGGTGGGCTGGTACCGGGTGCGCGTCACCCAAGGCACCTGTGCGGCGACCTCCAGCCCGGTGGAAGCGTCCGCCGCCCCCTGCAGGCCGCCGTGATCCCGAACATTTTTACGCCTAACCACGACCAGATCAATGACCAGTTTGAGTTGCGGTTACAGGATCCCCGCACCTCCAGCCTGCGGGTATTCAATCGGTGGGGGCAGCAAGTGTTCGCCAGTGCGACCTACGGCGACTTCTGGACCGGAAGCGGCGCGTCCGAAGGCGTGTACTTCTACCTCTGGCGCTACTCCACGGCCTGCGAACCTACGGAACGGGAGGTAAAAGGCTGGGTTCAATTGGTTCGCTGAAGGCGCGGAACCCACTACCAGGTGCGGGGACCAATGCTGGCTTCTGCTACAACACGAGCAGCTCTACTTCCCAGTACAACTCCAATACACCGTTTTTATGAACGGTCCTTGCAGTCTGATGGCAAGTCTGAAGGATTGCCAAATACTTTGCGTCAACTCCTCACAAGCGAACGTACCCCGATGCAAAACGACAGTGACTGGCTCTTGGAGCAGGTGCAGAGCTGGGCCACCTTTTACAAGTACCTCCACCACCGCGGCGTGGCCCTGCACGCCCAGCCCTTGCCCAGCCCCGTGAGCTCCCCGGCTCCATAACGGCGCTCGACACGACCCGATGCGGCGAATAACGGGTATATTCGCCGCACATTATGCGGAGATTAGGTCCCTACATTCACCAACGCTCGGACTGGCCGGCCTTCACCTGGGACCCGGCGGCTCTGGAAGCGTTGCTCGGCACCGTGCGCCACCAGCAGGGACGCCTGCTGGGACGGCTCGAGGCCTTGGGCGTGGACCTGCGGGCCGAGGCCACGCTGCGCACGCTCACGCTCGACGTGCTTAAGTCCAGCGAAATCGAAGGCGAGCTGTTGCCCCCGCGTCGGTGCGCTCTTCCATCGCGTGGCGCCTGGGGCTGGAGCAGGCCGCCTTGCCCCCGCCGACCGGCGGGTGGAGGGCGTGGTGGCCATGCTGCTCGACGCCACCCAGCAGGCCACCGCGCCGCTGACGGCCGAACGCCTGTTCGGCTGGCACGCGGCCTTGTTCCCCACCGGCTACAGCGGGCTCTACCCGCTGCAGGTGGGGGCGTGGCGCACGGGCCCCATGCAGGTCGTGTCCGGGCCGCTGGGCCGCGAGCGCGTGCACTACGAGGCGCCCCCGGCCGCGGACCTGGACGCGCAGATGCGGCAGTTCCTGGCCTGGTTCAACGCCGACCAGGGGCTGGACCCCGTGCTCAAAGCGGGGCTGGCGCACTTCTGGTTCGTGACGCTTCACCCCTTCGACGACGGCAACGGGCGCATTGCCCGGGCCATCGCGGATTTGCAGCTGGCCCGGGCCGATGGCACGGGCAGCGCTGCTACAGCATGTCCGCGCAGATCCAGGCCGAACGCCAGGCGTATTACGACCTGTTGGAAAGCAGCCAGCGTGGGCCCCTGGACGTCACGCCGTGGTTGACCTGGTTCCTCGAGTGCCTGGGCCGAGCCCTACAGGCGGCCGAGCAGACGCTGGGGCAGGTGCTGGCCAAGGCCCGCTTCTGGGAACGCCACCGGCAGACCCTGTTCACTGACCGGCAGCGCCAGCCTGCTCACCCGCCTGCTCGACGGCTTCGAGGGCAAATTCACCACGGCCAAGTGGGCGCGCATGGCCCACTGCTCGCAGGACACGGCCGGCCGCGACATCGCCGACTTGGTGGCCAAGGGCGTGCTGGAGCACGAAGGCGCCGGCGGGCGCAGCACCAGCTATTGCTTGGCGCCCGAAACAGAAGCCCGTTAAGTGCCATGCCGCATCGATCACCGCGAAAGGGCTCGCAATGGGCTCACAGCCCCGGTGCATGAAGCCTCAAAACCCACTCACCGACCGCTAAACACACGTTTTGCGGCGAAGCAATGGGCTCACCATAGGCTCACGGACATCGCGTAAGTGGTTTGCCTAGAAAGTTCGTTTAGCTTTAGGAGCCTTTGGCTTGCCAGCTAGTGCGCGGCCCCGTTCAGGGGCAAGGCGACGCAGAATGTCGTGCCTTGTCCTTCCCGGCTCTCCGCGCTAAGCGTGCCGCTGTGGCCTTGAGCGATGATGTCGTGGCTCAGCGACAGGCCCAGGCCCGTGCCCTCGCCCGTGGGCTTGGTGGTGAAGAAGGGCTGGAAGATTTTGGCTCTGACCGCGGCCGGCATGCCCGGGCCGTTGTCTGTTACCCGGATTTCGACGTGTCCGTTCACGCGCGCGGTGGCCACGCCGACGGTGGGCGCGTAGCCCGTCTCGCCGGACTGCTGGCGCTGGCGCACGGCGTAGAAAGCGTTGCTGAACAGGTTGAGCAGCACCCGGCCCACGTCCGCGCCCACGGCCTCGACCAGCGGCAGGCCGGGCGCAAAGTCGGTGGCCAACGTGGCGTTGAAGGTTTTGTCTTTGGCCCGCAGGCCCTGGTAGGCCAGGCGCAGGTACTCGTCGGCCAATTGGTTGACGTCCGTGGGGGCGCGCTCGCCGGTGCTCTGGCGCGAGTGCTCGAGCATGCCCTTGACAATGGCCGCCGCCCGCTGCCCGTGGTGGCTGATTTTGCCCAGGTTCAGCGCCAGGTCGTCGGCCAGCGCGTCCACTTCGGCTGCGTCGCCGGCCGCCTGGGCTTCCTTGAGCTCGGCCACCAGCTCCGTGCTGACTTCCGAGAAGTTGTTGACGAAGTTGAGCGGGTTTTGAATCTCGTGGGCAATGCCGGCCGTGAGTTCGCCCAGGCTCGCCATCTTCTCCTTCTGAATCAGCTGCGCCTGGGTGGCGCGCAGGTCGGTCAGGAGCGTTGCAGCTCGCCGGTGCGTTCGGCCACCTGCGTTTCCAGGGTTTCGTTTTGGGCGGCCAGCAGCGCTTGTTTCTCCTGTTCCTGGGCGAGGGTCTGGGCCGAGAGCTGTTCGACTTCGCCCAGCTTCACTTGCAGCAGCTGCGCATCCAGCGCGAACTCGCGGGCCAGGTGCAGCGAAATGCCCAACGCCGGCAGCGCAAAACTGCAGGCGGTCAGCAACTGCCGCAGCACGAATTCCTCCGGTAGCAACACCACCACACCCGCATAGGCCAGCGTGACCAGCAGGCCGGCGGCAAAACCACTTGCCACAATGCCGGCCCCGCGCTGCCGCTGGCGCAGGGCGCGCCCGGTCAGGCGCAACTGCTCGACCAGGGGCAAGACCAGCAAGAGGACGAAAGGCAGAATTCCGGCGGGATGCAGGTAGAACACGGCGTAGAGCAACACCAACCCGCCGTAGGCGACCCACAGCGCCGCATACACCCGACCGGGACGCACGTAAAACAGGTCGTACAAGGCACGTACTGCCCACAACCCAATCATACCCGCCAGCGCAGCGGTTAAAACGCTGAACACCACATACGTCGTGAACGAAGCGAACGGCACCGCGAATACATAGTAGGCCAATACCGACGCCAGGGCCGCCAACAAGGCATAGCGGGCGAAGTAGCGGTTGGCGCGCTGGGCCGGGTTGTAGCGAAAAAAGCCAGGTGCAAGAGCGCCAAGAGCACCATAAAGCCCAGGTTCACCAGGTAAACCCGGGCGCTGTCGCGCTCCCGGGCAATACTTTCCGCGTATTGCATCGGGCCATACAAGTATATTCGCAACGCCGGATTGTGGTCCTCGCCCTGGAGCAGCGCCGGCCGCCAGGCCACGTAGCGCACGGCCAGCACCTGCTCGGCCGGGCCGCCGGCGGACAACAGGCCCGGCTGGGGAAACCTACCCCGGGGCCGCATCCGCGCGGCATTGGCACTCACGTGGCCGTGCTGCAACACCCGCCGGCCGTTGAGGTACACCTCGACCGCGCCGAGCTCCCGGGCCTGCACCAGCACCTCGCGCAGCCGCAAGCTGTCGCCGGGGCGGAAACGCAGCCGCAGCCAGCTAATGCCCTTGCTGAAATCGGCCGGCAGTTCGCGCCGGGGCCGGGTGGGGTTGATGGTGTCCCAGGCCGCGTCGTCGAAGTCGGGCCGGGCCCAGGCGGGGTTGTCGCCGGGGTGGTAGCGCCAGCCTTGTTGCAACAGCAGACCGTCGGGCGGCAGGCGGACGATGCGTTGGGCAGTGGCGGGGCACGGCGGCATGGCCCGGGCGGGCAGGGCCAGCAGCCAAAGCGCGGCCAGCAACAGAACGTAGCGCATGGGGACGGAACCACGCCGCCAACCCTGTGCGGAAGTGGAATTAAATAAAGGCAAAATTGAGCTTTAGGCGAGCAAGCTACGACTCAATGTGACGCTTTTTTGTCCGTCACCGGGGTGACAACCAAAATACCGGAAATGCCAGCGGTGACTAGGGACGTGAGTTTACGGAAACGGTAGTGGCTGTTGCAGAACTCGGTTCAGGAGTGCTAGACCGAGCAATTGCTTGGCGAGTGCCCGAGTGGGAGCCTAACTGGGACACCTGTTGCGCCGCCAAGTGCGGGTATTCGCGGCCAGCAGGGGCCGTGGCAGGGCCACGGCGGCGGCCACTTGCTGCTGGAGCCGGTGCTTGAGGAGCTTTTTGAGGTTGTAGGCCACGGCTGCGAGCAGCATGGTTTTGTGGGCACCGGCCAAGCCGCGCACGTTGAGCCGGCGCAGGCCGTAGTGGTGAATTAGGTTGCCGAAGACCGGCTCGACGGTGCTTTGCCGGACCCGTCGCATGTGCTGCCCTCGCCGGCTTTGCTGGCGCTGCCACGCCCGGCGGTAGGGGGCGTCGTAGAGCGTGCGGGTGAGTTGCTTGCGCTTGGCCCCGGGCACGCACGTGGGCTTCAACGGGCACTGCTGGCAGTCTTGGCAGGTGGCCCAATAGATTTTGCTCCAGTTGCCGTCGGCCGTGGTGTCGTACTTGCGAAACGGCAGCGCCTTGCCCGCCCGGCAGCGGTAAAGGTCCTGCTGCGCGTCGTAGGTAAACCCCTCAATCTCGGCCTTGTACTGGCCAAAGACGGGTATCCAGGCCGTGAGGTGCTGGGCTTCGAGCAGGGCGTAATTCGAGCCGTTGGCGTAGCCCGCGTCAGCCAAGAGATCACGCAAACGCAGTTCGTGGGCGCGCAAGCGCCGCTGTAGCCCCAGCAGCAATCGGGGCAGGTGTAAGCTGTCGCGGCTATCGGCCAAATCGGCCTGCACGTGGCTGATGACGCCGTGGGCCGTGTCCACGGCCAGGCTGCAGAGGTAATTGAGGGCCCGGGCTTTGCCAGGCTTGAGGGAAATGCGGGCGTCGGGGTCGGTGGGGCTATAATGGGTCTTGTTGCTCAGTAGCCGCGCCTGGGGGTGCCGGGAACCGGGCACGCTGGAGTGGACGGCGAGCCGGGCCTGGCGGGCGGCCAGATTCCGCAGTTGGTGGGCCGGGGCCGTCACCACCGACGCGGCCGGGGCCACGGCCGCCGCCTCTGCGGTGGCCAGAAACGGGCCGCGCGTGCCCGCCACGTGCTTTTCGAGCACCGCCTCCAAGGAGGCGTTGGCCTTGACCGGGGCTGAATCGACGGCCTGCGTGTCGCCGGCGACCAGGCCCCGGGCCACGCACTGGGCGAAGACGTGGTCGAACAAGCGCTCAAACACCGCGGCCGGGAACAGCTGGCGGGTGCGGCTGATGGTCGAGTGCCAGGGCAATTCTTCGTCCACCTCGTAGCCGAGGAAGTAGAGGATGTCCAACCGGAGCGCGCAGTGCTCGACCAGGCGGCGGTCGCTGACCAGGTTTTCCAGCCGGCCGACGAGCACGAGTTTGAAGAACACGACCGGGTCGAGCGAGGGCTGCCCCGTGTGGCTGTACAGGCCTTGCGTTTCCTGGTAGAGAAACGACCAGTCGACCAGTTCCGCGAGTCGGCGGTAGAGATTATGGCGGGGCACCCGCTCACTGAGCCGAAAGCGAACTACCTCTTTGTCGAGAAACAGCTTCTTGCCTTGCATCTTCCTGCTACGAACCCGGGTTCTGCAACAGCCACGGTAGGTAAGCCCAACAAGGTATCGTGTTCGGGTGGGTTTCCTGTTCGCTACTGGAACCCGATTTTGAAGACCATGGAGGTGCTGGGGCTCACCGGGCCCTGGTGGGTGGGGCGAAACGACACGTCGCGTTTGACGTACGCGACCAACAGTGGGTAATAGGGCAAGGATTGCACCGAATAAGGAATCGTCTCGGCTTGATAATTGAGCAAGTTCACCTCCAACGTGGCTTGACCGAGCTCCGTCACGCTCACTTTGAGCACCCGGACCAGCCGGTGGCCACCGTCGGGGGTGATGGCCACTTGCACCGCCGCAAAGCCGGTGATGCCTTTGCGCCGCAAGGCGGCAGGTAAGGTCGCGTGGGGCTTTTTGCGCTCCAGCTTAAAGGCTACTGGCTCGACCGGGTCGATAATAATCTGCGCGTCCGGGGGAATCGTGTCGACTTGTGCATAGCCGGACGTTGCGACGCCGCACAAGCCGATTAACACCACCCAAAAAATACACGCAGAACGTAAGCGGAGCTTTGCCATGAACGCATGATACACCTAGCCAGGGAATAGTGCGTCACCTAACCCATTTTGAATCCGAATAAAGTTCAGCGAAACGGTCGGAACGGCAAAGGAGCGAATAGAAGGAAGGTAATCCGGCGGTTGTTGCCCATCGCTCTATCTTCGTCGGGTTAACAGGTGTTTTGTCAGTATTTTGGGATTGAAACGCCTTTTTTAACTTGGGCCGTCGCCGGCTCTTTTTCCGGCCAAAACTTGCACCACAGCCTTACTCCACTTTTTTCCCGCCGTCCCATGACTGGTTTTCCTTCCCTCCGCCGCGCACTGGATCTGCTGGGCCGCGCGGCGATGATCACCATTCGCGCGGTTAACTGTTGTTTTCTCAGCCAGTTACCCTAACGCCCCTTTTAATTACCGGGGCCGTTACGCTGCGGGCCGATGTGCATCAGGTGCTGGACACGTCCTTGCGCGGGCAGAATAAGAAAATCCAAGGCCATAAAAAAGTAGTGCGGGGAGGTTGAAAAAGAAGTATACCGCTCTTTTCAGCAAAACGGTCTAATTTCTTATGAAGCGGTTACGCAAATTCAGCCGGCTGGTGGGGGAAGCGTTGGCGGGCGCGGTGCTGGTCGCCTTGGGTGCGAAGTATGGCTGGGCCTATGCGAACGACCCGTTTTGGAGCAGCGGGCAGAAAATCGGGCTGCTGCTGTTGCTGCCCGCCGCGTGGGGGCTGGCCGTGCTGGCCCACGAGCCTGGGCCACGTGCTGGCGGGCCGGACCCAGGGCTTGGGGTTCCGCTGGTTGGCCGTCGGGCCCTTCCGCTGGACCCGGGAACGGGGCCGCGGGCGCCTGACGTGGCGCCCGGACCAGCCCGCGGCCGGCGGCCTGGCCGTGTGCGTCCCCCGCCCGATGCCCGCGGCCTGCGGTGGCGCTTCCTGGCCTTTGCCGCCGGCGGCCCCTGGCCAGCGGGGTGTACGCCGGCGCGGTCTGGGGCGTGTGCGCCCTGCTGCCCCCGCCGCGGGCGCGGGCCGGGTGCTGGGCGGCGCCCTGGCCGTGAGCGGCCTGATGTCCGGGGCGCTGGCCCTGGTGGCGCTGGTGCCGCGGCCCGCGGCCAGCGACGGCGCCCGCCTGCTCGCCCTGTGGCGCGGCGGCCCCGCCGCGCAACGGGCCGTGGCCCTGCTCGCGGCGGAGCTGGCCTCGCTGGCCGGCGCCCGCCCCCGGGAACGGGCCCGCCCGCGGCTGGAAGCCGACGCCGCGCCCGGGTAAACGGCCCGGGGTGCCCCGCGGCCGCCGGACGCGCGCCCGGCCCGAACGACAGGACGCCGTGCCTTTACTCGAAAAAGCCCCTGTTCAGCGAAAGGAGCGTTACTTTAACCGCCTGCATTCTCCCGTTCTTTTCGGGTGGAACACCCCGCCCTTCTATGAACCTGCCCCTAGTTCCCCTCCCTGGTTGCTTCCTGACGGGCGCGTAGCCGCGTCGGTACCGCCCCAGGGCCGGTCCGTGGCCTTTAGCCTGGCCGTGGCCGCTGCTTCCGCGCGGACACCGTGGCCGTGGCCCTGAACGGGCAGGACCTGGTGAAGCATGCGGCGACGAGCTCCGATTTCAGCAGGGGCGTGACGGACCCGAGAGTGTACCAAGACCGACACGGGCTGTGGGTGCGCGTGGCGGGCTAGAGCATGCACAATTCATATCGGACAAAATTGTCCACTATTAAATTTACTACTACCTTTGTGCCATCATGGCAATGTTCTCCAAGGCGTGTGAGTACGGAATTCGGGCTGCGATTTACATCGGGCAGCAGTCGGCCGACGCTGGCCGGCGGGTAGGCCTGCGCGACATTGCCGCGGAAATCGATTCGCCGGAAGCCTTCACGGCCAAAGTGCTTCAGCTGCTGGTGCGGGCCCAGCTTATCACCTCCGTGAAAGGTCCCACGGGCGGCTTCGCGCTGACGGCGGAGCAGCTGCGCACGGTCACCCTGAAGCAAATCGTAGTAGCCATTGATGGGCCCGACATTTTGCAGGGCTGCGCCCTGGGCCTGCGGCAGTGCTCGGCCAAGCAGCCCTGCCCCATGCATTACCAGTTTGTGCCGATCCGCGACCAGCTAAACGAGCCTGCTGCGCGCCCACACCATCGGCGAGCTAGCCGGCAAGGTGCACGAGGGCCTGGGCTTTTTAAAGCAATTCAGCTAACCCCTTTTTTATTCAAATACCGGACAAATTTATCCGGCAATTACCCTTATCTTCCATGACCTCCGACCAGAAAGCCCTCGTCACGGCTACCGTGAGCACTGCCCACCCTATGTATCCTCCCCTAAAATGCGGCAGCCTGCTCCACGGGCAGCACCCGTCCGTCGGCGAACAGAAAGGCCTCGTGCTGCTCGATAAAGCCGGTCAGAAAATCATTTTCAAAACCTTTCAAGCCGGCGAAACCATGCCCACACATCACCACGACGCGGGCGACGTGCTGGTGGCGGTACTCGCCGGCCGGCTGACCATCACGCAGGAGGCGACCAGCGTGGACGTGGCGGCCGGCGACTACGTCATCTTCCCAGCCGGCGCGCCGCATTCGCTGGCCTGCCTGGAGGCCGCCCGCATCCTGATTTACCGCTAAGCCGGGGCGGGGCGGTTGGCTTGCAATGGTGGTCTTTTTGCTGATAACCAGCATAAAGACCATTTATAGTCAGTTGTTTATGCGAGGCTTTTTCACTCTGTATTTCATAAACCGGCAATGAGATATTTTTATCTGGATAAGGCTTTGGGGCCGGGGCTGCTGGCCCTGCTGCTGCCGGTGGCCGGGCAGGCGCAGGCCCCGGCTCCGGCCGAGGCCCCCATGCTCACGCAGCCGGCCGTGCTGGGCATGCTGGCCCTGCTGCTCGTCATTGTGCTCGGGGCGGCGGCCGTGCTGGTCAGCCGGGTCGCTTCGCTGGTACGCGGCAGCCAGAAGCCGACGTTGGAAGAAGAGCTGGAGCATTACGACGAGACGGTGACGAACCTGACGCCGGCGCAGCTGGCGGCCATTGTGGCGCGGCACCAGGCCCGGCAGTTCGCGCTGAGCGGGGCCGAGCCTGGGCAGCGCCAGCTCCGCGCGGGACCCGCAGGGCCTGGTGCAGCAGGTGGCCGTGGACGTGCATTCGCCCTGGTTTCACGAGAAGCGGCGCACGGCTCCGTTCACCGACCTCGACCCCCGGCTGACGCGGCTGGTATCGGCGTTTTTGCTGTGCGCGGCCGGCTGGCTGGTGCTCGGCACCACGGTGGGCTGGTACGTGGGCGTGAAGTTCGTGAGCCCCGACCTCGACCACCTGGCCGCCCTCTCCTTTGGGCGGCTGCGACCGGTGCACACCAACATGGTGTTCTGGGGCTGGACGTCGCTGGCCATGATTGGGCTGGCCTACTTCGTGGTGCCGCGCACCAACAACATCCCCATCTACAGCCTGCGCTGGGGCTGGTGGTCGCTGGGGCTGATTAACGCGAGCGTGATTCTGGGCACCGGCTGTCTGCTGGCGGGCATCAACAACGGCGGCGGCGAGTACCGCGAGTACACCTGGCCCGTGATGCTGCTCTTTGCCGTGGGCGTGGTGCTCACGTTCGCCAACTTCTACCAGACCATTGCGCGGCGCACCACGGAAGAGTTCTATATCTCGAACTGGTACATCCTGGCCGCCACCATCTGGGGCATCGTGCTCACGGTTATTGCCTACCTGCCCTTTTACCAGAATGGCATGGGGGAAACCATTACGCAGGGCTACTACATGCACATGGGCGTGGGCATGTGGTTCATGACCTTCACGCTGGGCCTGATGTACTACTTCCTGCCCATGTCGCTCAACAAGCCCATTTACTCCTACTCGCTCGGGGTGCTGGCCTTCTGGACGCAGCTGCTGTTTTATACCATGATTGGCACCCACCACTTCATTTTCAGCCCCCTGCCGTGGTGGCTGCAAACGGTGGCCATCGTGTTCAGCGTGGGCATGGTGATTCCGGTGCTGGCCGGCACCATCAACTTCCTGATGACTTTTCGGGGCAGCCGCAAGCGCGTGGGCGACTCCTACTCGCTGCCCTTCCTGCTCATTGGGGTGCTGTTTTACTTCACCGGCTCGTTTCAGGCTCGCTGCAGGCCTTCCGCTACACCAACCTGGTGTGGCACTTCACCGATTTCAACGTGGCCCACTCCCACCTGACCATGTACGGCATCGTGGCGTTCATGCTCTGGGGCTGCATTTACACGCTGGCCCCGCGGCTGCGGGGCGCGAGCCCGGCAGGGCCTGGTGGGGATGCATTTCTGGTTTGCCCTCCTGGGGCTGTTGGGCTACAGCATGGCCCTGATGATTGGCGGCACCCTGAAAGGGCAGAGCTGGATGGCGGGGAGCCCTTTATGAAATCGGTGGTGCTGATGGCCCCTTACTGGCTCTGGCGGGCCATTGGCGGCACGTTTATGCTCCTGGCCCATTTCGTATTCCTCTTCAATCTGGCCGATATGCTGTTGGGCAAAGTGGCCCCGGCCCCGCCCGTTGTCACTCCCGAACCCCAAGTCCAAGCGCATGAAATCCTGGAGTCTGTATAAAAACCACCGCCTGTTTGCGGGCACCGTGTTCCTAGGGTTCCTGGGCCTGAGCGTGCTCATTGCCGTGCAGCCGGCCGCCCGCATTCAGGCCGAGAATGCCCCGCTGCCCACCGCCGAGGCCCTCACGCCGGAGCAGCAGGCCGGCCTGCGCGTGTTCATCGGCGAGGGCTGCGTGGCCTGCCACACCCAGCAGGTGCGCAACATCGACATGGACAAAATGTGGGGCGGCCGGCCCGGCCTGCCGGCCGACTACGCCTGGCGCAAGCGCCTGGACGTGTGGCGCGCCACCCCGTCCGTCCTGGGCTCGGAGCGCACCGGCCCCGACCTGACCGAAGTGGGCGAGCGGCAGCCCAGCGACCTGTGGCACCTGATTCACCTCTACCAGCCACGCGCCGTGGTAAAGGAATCCATCATGCCGGCCTTTCCGTGGCTGTTTCAGGACAGCGTGGCGGGCACGCCGGCGGGGCTGGCCGTACGCATTCCGGCGGGCTTCCGCGAGCCCGGCAGCCACACCATCGTGCCCACGCGCCGCGCCCAGCGCCTGGTGGCTTACCTCATGTCCTTGAAACAAGCCGAGCTGCCCACCGGCGCAACGGCGCCCGCCTTCCTGAACGTGTCGCCGCCCAAAGCCGCCACGGCCACCGGCCTAGCCCCCGACGCGGCGGCCCTGCCGGTCCTCGACGGGGCCGCCCTGTATGCCACCAACTGCCAGGCCTGTCACCAGGCCAGCGGCGAAGGGCTGAAGGGCGCTTTTCCGCCCCTGAAAGGCAGCCCGGTCGCCAACAATGCCGATGCGACGCTCATGGTCAACATCGTGCTGCAGGGCTACGACCCGCGCCCGGAGTACGCCGCCATGCCGGGTTTCGCCGCCAAGCTCACCGACGCGGAAATTGCGGCCATCGTCAGCCACGAGCGCCGCAGCCTGGGGCAATACCGGCGCGCCCGTCACGGCGGAGTTCGTGCAAAAGCTCCGGGCCCTGGTCAAACCCGGTCCGGCCCTCTAATCAACTTTTCCATC
The DNA here is from genome assembly GCF_042665855.1 of Hymenobacter humi. Lineage (NCBI taxonomy): Bacteria > Pseudomonadati > Bacteroidota > Cytophagia > Cytophagales > Hymenobacteraceae > Hymenobacter > Hymenobacter humi. Next base: position 57,570 of record NZ_JBHTEK010000007.1, read on the forward strand.
CTGTACTCATGAAAAGGAACCTGTTTGCCTTGCTCAGCTGCCTGCTGCTGGCGCTGCCCGCGCTGGCCTGCCCGGTGTGCGAGAAAACCAGCCGAAAGGCTTTGCCGGCGTTACGCACGGCGTGGGGCCGGGCGGGGCCTTCGATTATGTGATGCTCTACGGCTCGATTGCCGTCGTCGTGGTCACCCTTATGCTGTTCTTCCGCTTCCTGCTCCGGCCTGATAACCGCCGCAACCAGGCGCGGCGGGAGCAGCTCACTTTCCGCTAACGCCCGCCCCATGCCTACTTCTGACGACTCGCAGCAGGTGCTGCTGTTCCTTGACGACAACCCCGTACCGTTTGCCCGCTACGCCCCGCCGGTGAAAATCGACCTTGACACCACGAAGCTGGTGGATGGCCCCCACGAGCCTGCGCGTGGTCGCCCGCTCCACCAGCGGGGTGGAGGGCGTGCAGCGCATTTCATTCGTGGTACGCAATGGCCCCGCCATTACAGTGCTGGGGTTGAGCGAAAACGACACGGTTTCCGACGTGGTGCCCCTTACCGTGTCGGCCTACGGCAGCGAGCGGGCCGATTCGTTCGTCATCACGGCCTCGGAAACGCCCCAGGGCGTGCCGGCCTGGGTATGGGCCGGCATCCTGGCGTTTATGGGCTGGGGGCGTACTACTTATTCACCGCCATTTCCGTGCCCGCCAGCTAGCGTCGGCATTCTTTACCTCCTCTTCCGTCCATGGAAACTTCCGAAAAAACCGACATCCGCGAGCAGGACGATATCCGCCGGCTAATTGATGCCTTTTATGCGCTGGTCCGCCGCGACGAGCCTGCTCGGGCCGGTGTTTGCCGCGCGCATCCCCGACGGCCACTGGCCCACACACCTTGATACCATGACGCGCTTCTGGACGGCGGCCCTGCTCAGCCAGGCCGCCGGCTACCGCGGCAACCCCGGGGCCAAGCATATGTACCTGCCCATCGAACAGGCGCATTTTACGCGTTGGCTGGCCCTGTTCGGCCAAACCGTGGATGCGATGTTTGCGGGCGGGAATGCCGCCGAAATGAAGGTGCGGGCCCTGAAAATGGGCGAGATGTTTCAGGCCAAAATAGCTTCGGCCCGCGCCAGCGGCGGTCTGTCGGTACTGTAAAAGCTGCCCGGGCCCGCCCCACCGCGGCGGCCGGTTATTGCCAACTGCTTCAGCAGCCCTCCTTTGAGTCACAGGCCCGGTGGGGGCCCAATTTAGGTAGCCGTACCTTGAGCAGTAACCGTAAACCCGCTACGACGATGACTCCTGCTAAGCAGCAACCCGACGCGCTCCGCTTAACCCTCCACATCTGGCGGCAGAAAAACCGGGCGGCGGCGGGGCACTCGTGACCTATGTGGTGCAGGACATCTCCCCGGAAATGTCGCTTCTGGAAATGCTCGATGTGCTCAACGAGGAGCTGCTGCACCAAGGCCAGGACCCCGTGGCCTTCGACCACGACTGCCGCGAAGGCATCTGCGGCTCCTGCGCCTTGTTCATCAACGGCCGCGCCCATGGGCCACAACGGCTCACCACGGCCTGCCAGCTGCACATGCGCACCTTCGCCGACGGCGACACCATCACCATCGAGCCCTGGCGCGCCAACGCCTTCCCCTCAACAAAGACCTGAGCTGCGACCGGTCGGCGTTCGACCGCATCATCCAGGCGGGCGGCTACGTGAGCGTGAACACCGGCGGCACCCCCGACGGCAACGCAATCCTGATTCCCAAAGAAATAGCTGACCGTGCGTTTGAATCCGCCACCTGCATCGGGTGCGGGGCCTGCGTGGCGGCCTGCAAAAACGCCTCGGCCGTGCTTTTCGTGGGGGCCAAGGTGATGGAGTTGGCGCTACTCCCGCAGGGCCAGGTGGAGCGCCAGACCCGCGCCGAGGACATGGTGGCCCAGATGGATAAGGAGGGCTTTGGTTCCTGCTCCAACATCGGGTCCTGCGCCGCCGAGTGCCCGGTGGGCATCTCGCTGGAAAACATTGCCACCCTCAACCGCGAATACCTGGTGGCCAAAGCCACCTCCAACCACCTGGCCTGATGCTTCGGGCGGATATTCCGCTTTCGAAGACTGCTGACGGCCTTTTTCCCGCACTTGCTATGGAACCCATGACTACCGTTTCCGAGGTGCTGAATGCCCTGAAAAAGAGGGCTACACCATCGATTTCAATTTGCAGGACAACTGCCTGGTCTGCCACGGCAACGCCCTGCAGCTTGCGTCCGACGAGTTTCGGGTGGACCGGCACTACCGCTTCGAAGGCCAGTCGGACCCCGGCGACGAGGCCGTGGTCTACGCCATTTCCTCCGCCCGGCACAACGTAAAAGGCACGCTGGTGAACGGCTACGGTGTTTCGAGCGAGGCGATGGGGGCCGACATGGTGAAGGCCCTGCGGGATAATTCCGCCTTCGGCGCGTCCCCGGACGAAACCCGGGCCCCGGCCGAAAAGTCGAATGACGCCACGCCGCAGCGCCCGGCGGGCACCCGCCCGCTGGATGCCCCGCTGCTGGTGCTCGACCTGCCGCAGGCCCTGGCCCAAATCAAGCAGGAGCCCGCCTGGCACAGCAGCGACCGGAACTCGCTCACGCTGCTTCAGTCGGACGGGATACGCCTGGTGCTGATAGCGCTGCACGAAGGCGCGGAGTTGAAAACGCACACCACTCCCGGCCCCATCAGCGTGCAGGTGCTCGAAGGCCACGTCAGTTTTCGGTCGCAGGAGCAGACAACCGAGCTGGTCCCCGGCCAGCTGCTGACGCTGCACGCCGGCCTGCCGCACAGCGTAGTGGCCCGACAAGAGTCAGTATTTCTGCTTACCCTGGCCTCGCCTGCCGCCCGCAAGTAGCCCGCGCCGCCCCGAACGATTGCGCTTTTTCAGGTAGCTCAAGCCAACCGGCCGGCCCCCGGAGAAAAACCGGTTGCCATCCCTGCCTACCTAACCCGCCCGCATGATTCCCCGTTTCACCGCCGCCGAGCAGGCCGTTCATTACCCTGATGACCGCCGGTCCTTCGTGGCGGTCAAGCCCTACATGGTGGTCCTGCTGGGCGGCCTGCTGCTGGGCGCGGTGGGCCTGGCCTGGGGACAATACCTGCTCTGGGGCTTGCCCTGGACCCTTCCCTGGCTACCGCCGCCACAGCCGGCCGCGACCCGGCCGGCTTCCCGTGGTGGGTTAACCTAAGCCACTGGGCCAACTTTTTCCTGGCCCTGCTCATGCGCAGCGGCCTTTCCATCCTGGCCGACCACCCGCGCCTGTACTGGAACAACGGCTGCACGCCCACCAGCGAATGGGTCCGGTTTACGCCCATCGTGGTGCCCTTGGACCGGATGTGGACCGCCAAGGAAGACAACCGCTACATCAGGCCCGTGTGGGGGCTGCCAGGCTACCGCCACACCGTGGGCATTGCGCGGGTCTGGCACTTTCTCACGGTGCCGTTTTTCCTATTGAACGGGGTCGTGTTTGTGGTTCTGCTGTTCACTACGGGCCACGGGCACCGGCTGGTGCCCGCCTCCTGGCAGGTGCTGCCCGATGCCTGGCGCGTGTTCGTGTACTACGCCACGCTGCACCTGCCGCTGGAGCCCAACGGCTTTTACCACTACAACGCGCTGCAGCAGGTTTCCTATTTCGCGGTGGTGTTCCTGCTCGCGCCGCTGGCCATGCTCACGGGCATGGCCATGTCGCCGGCCATCGAGAACCGCTTTCACTGGTACCCCCGGCTGTTTGGAAACCGGCAAAGCGCCCGCTCCCTGCACTTTCTGGTGCTGGTGGCCTACGTGGTGTTCCTCGTCATCCACGTGAGCATGGTGGCGGCCACCGGGCTGCTGCGCAATATGAACCACATCACCCGGGGCACCGACGAGGCGGCGAGCCCGGCCGGGCTGTATTGGGGCATCGGCATCGTGCTGGTCACGGTCGCGTTTGGCGGGCTGGCGCACTGGCTGTCCTGGCGCCGGCAGCGCGGCCTGCAGGGCCTGCAGGCGGCAGTGAGTGGCACGCTCTGGCGGGCCACCCTCAACCGGTTCCAGCCCCGTGCTTTCTACCAGAAGAAAGACATCTCGCCCTACTTCTGGGCCAATGGCAAGCTGCCGGTGTCGGAAGAATGGAAGCAGCTGGCGGCGGAAGGCTTCGCTGGCTACAAGCTCAAAATCAGCGGGCTGGTGGAGAATCCCGTGGAGCTGTCCCTGGCCGAGCTGCAGGGCTTGGCCAAGGAGCAGAACATCACCATGCACCACTGCATCCAGGGCTGGACGGGCATCGCCGAGTGGGGTGGCGTGCCCTTGCGCGAGATTGTGCAACTGGTCAGGCCCCACGCCTCGGCCGCCACCGTCGTGTTCTATTCCTTTGGCGAAGGCCCCTTTGGCGGGGCCTACTACGACACCCACACGCTGGAAAACTGCCTGCACCCGCAGTCGATTCTGGCGTGGGAGATGAACTACGCGCCTCTGCCCGCCATCTACGGCGCACCGCTGCGGCTGCGGGTGGAAAACCAGGCTGGGCTACAAGATGGTGAAGTGGATTCGCGCCATTGAGTTCGTGGAAAGCCACCAAACCGTGGGCAAAGGCTACGGCGGCAAAAATGAGGACGATGAGTATTTTGACCTGCTGGCCAACACGTAACCACCCGCCGGCTGCTGGCGCAGGCAAAAGGACAAGTCAAACCTCAATAGCCAACGAGTTAACAAGGGGGCCATGATTTCCTTTACGTAAGCCCGACCTCTCGAAATGAATGGGCTACGATAGTTCACTTTAACGGTACGTTGGCTACTACCGGACAATATGAAGCCAGCCCTTTAGTTGCTTTTCGCAAAGGCGCTCATTCACCAGCCGGTAAAAATATTCACCAGCCGGAAGCCCAGGGGCTGACCACTCATTGGCGTAATTGTCGCTATGATACACTTCGCGTCCCCATCGGTTGTATACCCACAAGCGCGTGCCGGGAAGGGCCGCGGTAGGCCGGAAAGTATCGTTCGCGCCGTCGTGGTTGGGCGTTATAATATTAGGTGGCAACTCAGTGGGAGCTGTCCCGATTAGGCGGTTGAGCGTCTGGGTGCAGCCAGCGGTGGTAACCCGGACGGAGTAGGTACCCGGCGTTTGCACTGTGATGGCGGGAGTGGTTTCGCCCGTTGACCATAGAAACGTACTGTTGGCGGCGACACCGCGCGGGGCTAAAAGGACAGCCGCGTTGGAACACACGAGCGTGTCGGGGCCTAGCTGCGGCCGCGCCACGGCACGCACCAGCACGCTGTCGCGCACGGTGCAGCCGTTGGCCGTGATCTGCACGCTGTAGCGCCCGGGCTGCGTGACGAGCAGCGTGGGGGTGAGGGCGCCGGTGTTCCAGCGGAAGGCGCTGCCGGGCTCGGCGTTGGGGCGCAGCGTCAGGGGCTGCCCGGGCACAGGGGCTGCTCCGGTCCCAGCGCCGGCAGGGGCAGCCGGCGAACGTCGACGCTGTCGCGCACCGCGCAGCCGCCGTTTTGGATGCGCACCCGGTAGCGTCCCGGCTGGTTGATGTTTAGGGTCCGGGTGCTCGCCCCCGTGCTCCACTGGTAGCTGGCGCCGGGGTTGCCCGCATCGACGGTGACTTGGCTGCCGCACAACACCACGGCCCGCGGCAACACGGCGGCCACCGGGGCGCTTACCTGCACCTGCGCCGTGGCGGTGTCGTTGCGTGAGCAGCCGGTGCCCCGCCCATAGGCCACCAAGCGGATTTGGTAGGTGCCGGGCTGGGAGTAGGTGTGCTGCGGGGTGCGGGCCGTATCGGGTGGGGTGCCGTCGCCGAAAAACCAGCGAAACCGGGTGCTGCCGCGGCTGGCGTTCGCCAACGCTACTTGGTACGGGGCACAGCCCGGGGCACCGCCGGGGTAACGGCCCGCACGACCGGGCCGGGACCGGTGCCCTGGTCCAGGACGTAGGCCACCACGTCCTTGCGGGCATTGCCGCTGCGGGTGGTGGCGGCGTACGCGCCGGGCGTGGTCGGAAACCCCGCTCCGTTGATCACGCACGCGTTCGCGTACAAGCGCCCCTGCTTGTCGAACCGGGCGCGGCCGTGGGCATGGCCCAGGCTGCCGAAGAACGAGCCGAACGTCCAGCGCGCCAAGCGGGCATCCAAGGTGAGGCTGAACATGCGGGCGATGCTGGAGTTGGGCGTAATGGTGGTGGGGCTGTTGGGGAGCGGGTTGACAATGGGAATGTTGTCGTAGCTGACCCCGGCGAGGTGCACGTTCTCGCATTCGTCCACCTCGAACGCGTTCACGCCCAAGCCAAAGCGTAGCTCGGTTCGCGCCAGCAGCAGCTGCCGTTGCAGCGACGGGTCGAACTTGGCCACAAACACCTCCCCCGCCGCCAAGCAACCGGGCGTGGGCGCAAGGGCGTCGAACGTGGCGGCCAGCACGTACGGGTTGTCGGCCGCGTCCAGGGCCAGGTGCGGGGCCGTGCCGCTTAAGTTATCCCGAAACAGGAACGTGGAGGCCACGACGGCCGAGCCATCGGCCCGCAAGCGCGTTAGAAACCCGCTGTTGGTGTTGGGCACGTAAGTGGGCCGAAAAGCACCCGCCGAAATGGGAAAATCGGGACTGGACGTGGTGCCCAGCAGCAGGGGGCCCCGTTGCTATCCAACGCCAGGTCGTTGATGATTTCGTTGACTTGCCCGCCCAGCAGCGTGCTCCAGGCCAGCGCCGTGAGGTCCGGCGCGAAGCACGTCACAAAGCCGTCCAGCAGCCCGTTTCGGGTGCGGTCGAACGCGCCGGCCGTGGTGGGGAAGTTGAAAGAATAGGTGGTGCCGGCCACGACGATGCGCCCAGCCGCGTCCACGGCGACGTCTGCAAAGGTTTCGTCGGAGCTGCCGCCGAGGTACGTCGAGCCCAGCAGCTGCCGGCCGTCGGCGCTGAGCTTGCTTACGACCAGGTCCTGGAGCCCCCGTTGTACACCGGGCTGAAGCTTCCCGCCGTGGTGGGGAAGCCCGCGCCGTTGGTGCTCGCGACCAGCACCAAGTCGTCGGCGCCCGTAACGGCCAGGGCAAGCACGTCGTCGCGGCCTGGCCCGCCGAGGTAGGACGCGTAGCGCAGCTGCCGGCCGTCGGGGCTGAACTTGCTGATGGCCACGTCCTCGGTGCCCCGGAAGGCCGTTTGGTACGCCCCCGGCGTCACCGGGTAGCCCCCTCAAAGGCCCAGCCGCCCGAGTACAGGTTGCCTTGGGAGTCGTAGGCCGTAGAGGAAGCCCACACTTCGCCTGCGGAACCCGAATAGGTGCAGGCCGTTACCGTGGGGTCGATGACCAGCGGCAGCTGGGGGTTGTAGCCCATAGGGAAGTCGTAGCGCAGGGTGTTGCCCTCCAACTGGTAGCGGCAGGCCACTACGCGCCGCTGCTTTCCTACCACCTGGTAGGCGTACGGGCGTTGCTCCACCACGTCGGTCACGGAGGTATGCACGAGCAGGGTGCCGTCGGGGCGCAGGCGCAGGCGTTCGGCCCCGCGGTAGCGCAGGGCAATGTCGGCCGGTTGCCCGCCGGGCTGCACCACAAAATCGTATTTCAAACTGCCGTCGGCCGTGCCGTACACGCGCAGGTCGGTGCCGGCGTAGAGCCCCGCGTAGCGCACCTCTTCGAACAGGGGCACCCGGCTGGCCCAGCGGCGGGGGCGTTGCCCAGAAAGTAGTTGTGGTAGCTGGCCAGTTGCTGCTGACCGGCCAAAGCGACGGCGGCGCGTGCCCCCACAAAGTCCACAAACACCGCGTGGCCGTGCAACGTCAGACCGGGCAGTGCAGCACGGGGGCGGGAAGCGGTTTTTTCCGTGGCCTCGTGCGCGCGCTGCAAATCGGCGGCACTGCGCCAGTTGTAAACAAACCCGGTGGCCGTGAGGAATACGCTGCCGCCGGGAATTTCGGCCTTGAACCGGACAGCGTCCGGCCACTGCCGCTGATTCTGAATAAATGCGGGCCCGTTACCCGCCCAACAAAACCGGCCGCTCAACAGGCACAAAACCAGGGTAACCGCAGCTAGGGAACGAGAAGTAAACAATGGAATCACTCGAATTGGGAAAAATGATAGGTCGGATAATATCCTAAGGCACGTAGAGCCTGTTAAAATTTACAAGTAACTGCCAGACGAAAAGAGACCGCACAGGTTACTGTATTTTTCATTCGACCAAAGAGGCGCTAAACGGACCCGACTGATTTCCAGGGGCAAGTTATTCCAGAAACCCGGCGCTCGCCCTTGCAGGCCGCCCACCGGCTTGCGAGCCGTGTTCAGGAAAACGGTACTCGCGTGCACTCGCTTTGTTCAATCGAAGGAGGCTTACCAATTTGCTTTCCTTGTGGGGCTGTGCTGCCCCAGCGGGAAGGCGAGCCAAGCCGCTGGCAGGGGCTTAGCTCGCGTGCTCAAAACGCGGCGCTAAACGTAGCTTGCACCTTCGCTGGAAGGGGCGCTTTGCGGGGAGCAAGAGGCTTCGTCTCTGGCAGCGCCCGCTCAGCTTCGTGTAAACGCGGGCCGGCTCGACGTCGGCGCCCCCACCAACGCCACCTGATTAGCTGCCTCGCGATGCGTCCCTACCTGCTGCTTTTGCTCATCCTCCTCTCGGGCCTACGCGCCGTGGGCCAGCCCGTGCCGTACGGCAATAACCCGGCCGCGGGCCATTACCAACTGGTGCGGGGAGTCAAGCTCTACTACGAAGTGTATGGCAAAGGCCAACCCCTGTTGCTGATTCACGGCAATGGCGGGAGCATCGAGAAGTTCAAGGCCAACATCCCCTACTTCGCCCAACGGTACCAGGTGATTGCCGTGGACAGCCGGGCGCACGGCAAGTCGGTGGACCCGGGCGACTCGCTCAGCTTTGAGATGATGGCCGATGACTTTGCCGGCCTGCTCACCGCGTTGCGCCTGGATTCGGTGAACGTGCTGGGCTGGAGTGATGGCGGCATCAACGCCCTGGCACTCGCACTCCGGCACCCCAAAAAGTGCGGCGCCTGGCGTCCACGGGGGCCAACCTGTCGCCCGACTCCGCGGCCCTAGTACCGGCGGTGTGGAAACAGCAACAGGTAGTCTACCAGGCGAATAAAGGCAAGGCCTTTCCCGACCCGGTGCAGCGCAATAAATGGAAGGTATTTAAACTGGATGTGTTGCAGCCCAACATTCCGCTGGCGACGCTGCGGCAGATTACGGCCCCCGCCTTCATCATCGCCGGCGACCGGGACATCATCACGCACGCCCATACGGTGGCCATCTACCGCCACCTGCGCCGCGCCTGGCTGTGGATAGTGCCCAACAGCGGCCACGCCACGCTCCGGGAGCATGCCGACGAGTTCAACCAAAAGGTGGACGAGTTCTTTCAGGCGAAAGCGATACCGGCCCTGGCGCACTGACGACGGGCGTGCTCCGCGCCGGGTGTGAGGTGACCTGGTGAGAAAGGGTGGACCAAAAGCAAGTCGTGTGCGGTGCGCTACCCTTCTTACTCAAGAGTAGCAAGGAATACCTGTTGCGCTATCCGTTCAAGAAAACGGTAGCGAAGTAAACTAGGCCCGTTCAATTGAAGGAGCGTTTACAAAGTGTTCTTCTTGAAATCCTTTCGAAGGGCAGCCATTTTTAACCTTTTGTAAGCCCGCAGATACCGCCAATCGTTGCGGTTGTCATACATCAGCTGCACGTGGTAGTAGTTCACGTGTTCGGCTACGCCAAACAGGTAAGCGAACAGCGCCCACTCCGTGTGGGTTTGCGCGGCCCAAGTGTGCGCAAACCGGGCGTTCAACAGCATTACCAGCACGGGGTAGGCCACGATAACGCACACGTTCACCCATTGGAAGCCGTGGAAGTGCCGCAGGATGCGTTCGGGTCGACGGCGTTCCCCTTGCACCGTGGCCAGTTTTTGGCGCCAGTAATAAGTGCCTTGCGCCAGCACCAGCAGCACCAAGCCGATGCCGTACGTCAACAACAGCGTGGGCCGCCACCCGTACTTGACGTTGAGAAATAGGCCAAACAGCGAAAGCCAGACGACGTGGAAGCGCTCCAGTTTGTAATACTCCGTCAGGCGCTTAATCAACTGGTCTTTCATCCCGCGAAGATGAACCGCGCGGACCCAACAGGTGGCCGTTGCTGGCACGAATCAACGACAGGAGGCATTTCTACCCCGGTAACGGACCGTTCACCTAAACGGTCCGAAAAGCGAAAGGAGCAATCAGGCCTTTTGATTTCATAGAGAGCGGTTTGGCATTATGCTGGAGTAGAAAATACCAGAAACAAGAAGCAACTCGAAGCTCCTTCTGCCCCTGCCGCTTATCTATTATCTTATTAGCCGCAATGGCACCGGGTTGGCTTGGGCAATTGGTGCTTAAGATGTTTCAGGCGGTGCCGCTGAGTAGTACGTGCCAAGGGCCGGCAACGCCAAGGTGGCAAAACACGTTGGGAATAAACTCTTTGCTATCTGACCCGTAGGCGGCTCTGCCTACCCCTGTGGCCGGGTGTTTCGGGCGAAGCAGTGCCGCTTCCGGCGCCCATACAGTCCCCATGAAACTTTACATCAAATACATGGTCAGCGTGCGCTGCAAGCTGGACGTGCAAGCCAAGCTTGACAAGCTCGGGCTGCATTACGGTCAGGTGGACTTAGGCGAAGTCGAGTTCAAGCAAGACATCACGGCGGAGCAGCACGCCCAATTGCAGCGCGAATTAGAAGACCTGGGCGTGGAGCTGCTGGATAAGGGCAAGGGTGAGTTGATTGAGCAAGTGCAAGCCCTCATTATCCAACTGGTGCACCATGCCGATGCGCTGCCGAAAATAAAAACTCCGACTACATCAGCCAGCAGCTGAAGCGGGAGTATAGCCAGGTGGCCACCTTGTTTTCGGAATCTACCGGCGTCACCATTGAGCGCAGCATCATCCGGCACAAGATGGAACGGGTGAAAGAATTGCTGCTGTACGACGAGTTGAGCCTGACTGAAATTGCTGCGAAGATGAACTACAGCAGCGTAGCGCACCTCTCCGGCCAATTCAAAAAAGAAACCGGGCTGACGCCGACCTTCTTCAAGCAACTTAAGCACAAGAAGCGGCCGGTATAAGGTATTGCGAATGATGTAAATCATTTCGGAAATTGTGTAAGACGAACGGGGTGTAGGAAGAGGAGCTTTGCAGTATGCAAATCCATTTATCCTTCAATTCCGCCGTATGACAAATCGCTTACTTTTTTGCTATCCGTTGCCGCGCTGCTGGGCTCCCCGAAGACAAGTAGTGGGCAGGTTGCCCCGGCTCTAGGGGCCGCTTCCAGCTTTGCATTATTTACGGCGGTTGGCGCCGTCGAAAATTCCGGCCCCACCATCATCAACGGCGACATTGGCACCAATGCCGGCGCCTTCAACGGTTTTCCGCTCGGCGTGGTGAACGGCAACATTCACGTGGCCGACGCTTATGCGACGCAAGCCGCCACGGATGTGCAAACGGCCTACGGCTACATGTCGACCATTCCGTGCGTAACGCCGGTGGCCGTATACGGCGGAACCCCGGCCGTCACGATGGGTCCCGGCTCCTACTGCGTGGGCGGGGCGAGCACCCTGGCCGGCACCCTGATTCTGGACGGCGGCGGCGACCCAAACGCGAAGTTCTTCCTTCGGGTAACCGGGGCCTTGACCACGGGCGAAAATTCCCTCGTGTTGACGCAAAACGGTGCTACTCCCAGCAATGTGTACTGGCAGATAGGCGGGCAGGTCACGTTGGGCCGAAATTCGGTGATGCGGGGTACGCTGCTCGTGAACGGCGCCATCAACATGATTGCCGGCGCTTCGCTGATAGGCCGGGGCCTTTCGCGCGAGGGTGCCATTACGATTGACACAAATACGGCCAGCCTGCCGAGCTTTGTTGTAGCGCCAGTAGTGACATCAACCGTTTGGTTGGGCAACCGCACCACCGATTGGTTTACGGCCACGAACTGGTCGGCCGGCGTGCCCAGCAGCACCTTGGATGCTGGTATTCCCTCCAACACGTCGCCCTACCCGCTGATTGCCGCTGGCAACGCGGCCGCCAATAACCTAACCATTGGCACCGGCGCCAGCCTCACACAAAGCGGCGGCACCCTCGACTTGAAAGGCAACCTGAGCAACAGCGGCACCATCAGCGCCACCGCTGGTACTATGAGCCTGAGCAACGGTACCGCAACGCAAATCCTTGGCGGGAGCGGCATCACCCAGTTGTGGAGCCTGACCATTGCCAACGCCAACGGCGCCATCCAAAGCGGTGCCGTGCGCATCCACGGTGTATTGGCCCCGGCCAGCGGCAACCTTTCCACCAACGGCCAGACGCTAACGCTGCTCTCCGATGCGGCCGGTACGGCCCTGGTGAACAACAACGGCACGGGCGTAGTAAACGGCACTGCCACCGTACAGCGCTACATCGCCTCGACCAACAGCGGCTTGGGCTACCGCCACTACAGCGCCCCGGTTTCGGGTAGCACGGTGGGCGACCTGGCCACGGCCGGCTTCACGCCTGAAATCAGCCAGGGCAGCGTTTACAACACTTCGGCCACGCCGGGCTTCACCACCCCGTTCCCCACCGTATTTGCCTACGACCAAAGCCGCCTGGCTACGGTTACCAACAATTATTCGGCTTTCGACAAAGGGTTCGTGGTTCCAGCCAGCTTGGCTTCTCCGCTGGCCGTGGGCCGGGGCTACGCGGTCAACATCAGCGCTTCGCCGCTGGTTGATTTTGTAGGCCAGCTCACCAACGGCAACCAGAGCCTGAACCTGAGCCGCAACGCGGCCGCCTCGGCCAACGCCGCCGACGCCGGCTGGCAGCTGGTCGGCAATCCTTACCCCGCGCCGCTCGACTATAGCTTAGTAGCTGAAGGCGACCGCACGGGTCTGGACGCTGCCATCTCCGTTTACGCTAGCTCCGGCCCCTATGCCGGCCAGTACCGCGCTTACCTGCCCCCGTGGGTACCAACCCTGGCATCGGCAACCCCGTGCTGCCGGTTGCCCAGGGTTTCTTTGCCCACGTCAGCAGCGGCCAGACTGCGGCCTCGCTCACCTTCCGCAACAGCCAGCGCCTGACTACGCCTAACAGCACCGCATTTCAGCGCTCCACAACCGACAGCCGGCCCGTGGTGCAGCTCGAGCCTGCGTGCCGGTAATGGGACCGCCGACATGCTCTATGCCTATGCCCAGACCAGCGCCACCTCCGGATTCGATGCGCTCTATGACGCCCTGAAACTGACCAACCCGTCGGGCCTGAACTTGGCCAGCGTAGCCGCCACCAGCGAAGCCTTGGCCATTGATGGCCGCCCGGCCTTCACTGCTTCCACCGTGCTCCCGCTGACCGTGGGCGTGCCCGCGGCCGGCACCTACACGCTGGCTGCCGCCACCATCGTCAACCTGCCCGCCAGCCTCGATGCCCTGCTCACCGATGCCGCCACGGGCCAAACCGTGAACCTGCGTTTGCAGCCGGCTTACTCGTTCAGCGTAACTAGCGCCCAAGCCGCCGCTTCGATGACGGGCCGTTTCACGCTGCACTTTGCTGCCCGCACCGCCCTCGCCAATGCCCAGGCCCTAACGGCCGCCGAGGTGACGCTCTACCCCAACCCGGCCCACAACGCCTTCACCGTTCAAGTGCCGGCCATAGACGGGGCCACGCAAGTGCACGCCGACCTGCTCAACTCGTTGGGCCAGGTAATGCGCCGCCAGAATACTGCTTTGTCTGCCGCGGGTGCCCGCCTCGCCGTGGACGCTACCGGCCTGGCCGCTGGGGTCTACACCCTGCGCCTGCAGGTAGGAGCTACCACGTTGGCCAAGCGCGTCGTGATTCAATAAATTATACAGAGCCGGCCCCTGTACGGGGCCGGTTCTGTATTGCTCTTAAAGTACCCAATTCTATGAAATCCTTTTTTCTTCCGCCATAGGCTTGCTGGCCTTATCTGTGCTGACCAGCCTGCCGGCGTTGGCCCAGGCTCGGGCGGCCCGGCGCCCGCCACCCCGCTTGACCCGACAGCGGTGCCCATCGATGGCGGCGTTTCGCTGCTGCTGGCTGGCGGTGTCGCTTTCGGTATCAAGCAGCTCCGCGCGCGCCGCCTAGCGCGCCGGTCCACCAAATAAGCGCTCATACAGCATTGCCGTCGGCGGCAGGTATCCTTCCGCTGGCTGCAACTGGTGACCGGGCCATTCACATGTAAAGCCCTGCCCTGCGTCAGAAAATAAAAGAGGCGGAAGCTCCAGTAGCTTCTGCCTCTTTTTGCGTTGCACCAACGGCCTAAAAGGTTAGGGGTATTATAGTCTAAACAGTCATGAGGTGGTCTAGGCAAGGAGGACAGAAGAAGGACGTCTATTTCTTCTGTGATGGCAGCAAAATCAAGCGGATCGTCGCCCAACCAACGGCGTAAATACGACGAGGCGTTTAAGGCGGAGGCCTGGCGCCTGGCCTCGGAAAGCCGCGGCACGCAGGCCGCCGCGCAGCAGTTGGGTCGTACCCGGTAGGGCATCCGCCCTAAGCGGCTCCACCGCTGGCAGCAGGCGCAGCTCGTGGCCGAAGTGGGCAGCGAAGCAGTGGCGCGCGACCCGGAGGTGCGCGCCCTGCGGGCCCGCCAACAAGCGGCTGGCGCAGGAGCTTGACATTTTAAATAAAATCCTAGTTCTGCCTGCCGTGCATGCTCAGCGGCTGCTCGAAGAACTAATTAGCTCCCCCGCAAACGCGCCGGTGGGCTTGGCGTCGCTGCTTTTCTGGCTGGGCCAATAGCCCTGGTGCAAGGCTCTAATAAAAAACACAATGGGCTGCAGCGGGGAGGCGTCGCCCAGGGCGTTGAGCAGGAACTCTCCCTCCTTGGCCGTCAGGGAAACCGAGTCCACGCATCGTCCTGCGCGCATGATCACCAGGTCCCAGGGGTAAACCGATTGCACCAGTAACGCGGTGTAGTCCCGGCTCAGGTAGGCCTCTAATTTTTGCAGGGTCTTGTGCATAATCAGCGAAATATAACGTTTGCCATATAGTTACACTGCCCTAAATGTAACTATTTTCTGTTCACCTATTTTAACATTCGCTTTGAATGAACTAAAAAAAGCCCATTCCTTTCAGAACGAGCATGTTTTTTCTTAGAAACCCTGTGCTTTGCTTCAACGAGCCATAGGACGGAAAGGGTAGCCCCTGGACGGCGAACCGGAGCCCTTCCCGTTTGGCGCCTCCGGGTGGCCATTTCCCTCCGTACCAGGGGTGGGAACGTTTTCGCCCGGCGCACCGCGATGGGAGAGGTCGGAAGCGCCCGAAGGGTTAACGTTTAGCGACGAAGGGGCGTGCGATTCCCGCGCAGGGGCGGCTGGGGCGACTCGTGTGCGCCCATGAGACCGGCCTTCCCAACCGCCGCGGTTCGGGCCACGGGCCACCAGCGACTCGGAGTACCCCGCCCGGTGCCGGCCCCCGGCCTGGGCGTCCGGGTCCGTTGCCCGACGCACGCGCTGGCCAACGTCGGCACACAACGGCCTGCCAATGGGGCAGGTACAGGCCCATCGCGGGGAAGCAAACGGAAAAAGGCCACCGCCTTAAACGACGGAGCGGAACAATAGGTAGCGCATTCCGATAGTTACGTTCAATTTGTATCGTCTGGAATAGCGAATACAAGAACGCCACGACCAGAGCGGCCGTGGCGTTCTTGTATTCTCCCGGTGGCGGGGCCCCGGCGTCGGAGGGCAAGCGGTTCGCCCAGAAGTCCATCGCTGGTCTCCAAGGGGTCGCGCTGGGGGAGGTGAAAAAAGAGGAAAAGGGTAAACGATACGCCAACTTATACAGACGGAATGGTAATTGCAAGCAATACTATAATTATTTAATTAAATTATTATATAATGATGAGCTTGTCGTAACCTCCCGGGACCGGCGGCAGGCCTGGGCCCGGCGGAGCCGCGAAATCAGGACCACTGGGCCGCGGGCGGATTATTTATTAACGAAAGAGCAGGGATATGCTTAAATAAACCCTATCTTTTGTTTTTAAACTGCCATGAACAACGCCCTGCAGCGCTTGGCCGCTTTTCGGCATGCCGAGTATCAAGCCCTGGTGGTCCAGTGTGGCCCCCCGGAAGAACTGGCCGTGCTCCAAGGCGGGCGGTGCGTGGCCACCGTCCCGTTGCGTCCCGGCGAATGGGAAGCCATTCGCCGGGCCCTGCCCGCGCCGCACCACCTGCAGTCGCTGGAGGCATTCCGCCGGGCCTTGCAGGGCCCGCCGGCGCGGTCGTAGCGGGCGGGCAGGGCCGCGCCACCCGTCGGACGAGGGCGGCGCACGCAGCGGAGCACGGCCCGCCCGGAATGGTTGAAATACGACCCTTAGGCGCAATAGTAAAGAGGAACACGGCCTTGCAGCGCCTCGAACTTTTCCCAGGCCCCGCTACCCGGGCCTGCTCGTCCGGTCCGGGGAGCCGTGGGCGATTGCCGTCCTGCGGGGCGGGCAGTCCGTGGCCTCGGTCCCGCTGCCGCTCGCCGAGCGGCAGGACCTCACCCCGCCTTGAGCGGGTCCGAACAGCGGCGGCCGTTGGGGTACTTCCGGCTGGCCTTGCGGCAAGCACGGTGGGCCACGGGCCACCCGGCGGGGGCGTGCGTCGACTGATCCGCCTAGCGCCTGATCACCAAGGTCGGGGCCGTACAGCCGGCGTGTGTAAACATAGTAGAATGATAATGCTCCAACTCGAAGCCATTTCAGCGACTCGAAGCCTTCCACGGCCAGTCCTACACCGGCCTGCTGGTGCAGTCGGTGCACCCCTGGGTGCTGGTCGTGCTGCGCGACGGGCAGTGCGTGGCCTCGGTGGCGCTCGCGCCCGCCGGCGCGGCCGGCTTGCACGAGCGGTTTCACGGCCTGACCCAAGCGTTGGCCAACCTGGACGCCGGGCGGCACCCGGGCCTGCCCGTGGTGCGGGAACGGCTGCAGGCCCGGGCCCGCCAGCGGGAGCAGGTGCCCGTCGCCGAGCTGCACGCCCGCTTGGTGCGCGTGCTGCACACGACCCTGCGCCAGCTCCGCTAGGGCATCTGGCCCCGCCGGGCATCCAAAAGGCGTAGGGGATGGCCCCGGTGGGCTAGCCGGTACCCAGCAAGAATGAATCCACCTGGTCTAAGTACCGTTCGTCCTTCAGCCCGGTGCGGTTCATCAGCAGCACGCTGCCCTTTTTAGAGCCGGGTAGAGACGTAATTCACAGTAATACCCGCCGCCGCCGCCCGCATGGGCCACGTAGTCGGTCCCTTGCGGCGGCCCCGAAACCACGCCAGGCACATCCCGGTGGGACGGTGGTCATTGGTGCGGTTTTCGGCAAAGAGCTGCTGTTTGTACTCGTCCGAAAGCAGGACCGAATGGCTGGTGAGCAGCGCTTGCAGGTACCGGACAAAGGCGGGGGCGGTGCCGATCAAACCGCCATACGACGCGCCGTTGACGTACACCGTTTTGAACGGCTTCCACATCCCTTCCGCCGGGTTCATGTATTTGTCCTTGTCCAGCAGCCATCCCAGGAGTAGGTAGGAGAAACTCGTGCGCTTGTGGTAGCCCTTGGCGTGGCAGCGGGCGTCTGCCACGGCAAAACCCAACTCGCGGGCGGTGAGCTGCAGCGGGGCGAGAATGTGCTGGCGCACGTAGTCCTCGTAGCGCAGGCCCGACACGTGCTCGATGACTTGCCCCAGCAGCACGTAGCCCAGGTTGGAGTACGCAAAGCGCTGGTTTGGCGGAGTCCGGGGCGTGGGGTGCTGGCGAAAAATCCGCTGGAAAAAGGCCCGGCTGTCAAAGGTCGGGTGTTCGCTGGCCAGGTGGATCCACCCCAGCGGCAGCGGATTGGGAAGGCCGGCCGTGTGCGTGAGCAGGTGCCGGACCGTGATGTCCAGCCCGTAGGGAAAGTCGGGCAAATAGGACAAGGCGGGCTGGTCCAGGGCCAGCCGGTGCTGTTCGGCCAATTGCAGGAGGGCCAACGCCGTGAAGGTCTTGGTGACCGAGTACGCCTGGTAGGTGGTTTGCGCGGTCGTTCCGCGGCGGTGCAGGACATCCGCATACCCAAGCTGCGTGTGTTGAATAGTGCGGTCCTGGTCGAAAAACACGTACTGCACCGAGGGCGTCTGGCGCCCTTCCACGAGTCGCGCCAGCAAGCGTTCTGTTTCGTTCATCGCGGGGGGCAAGGGGTTGCCTAAGGTAACACCGAAGTGATCTCCATTTCCGGCCCCGGTGCCCGGCCCGCACGCCGGCCGGGGAACGCCATCACGCGCAACTCCTGGGGCTGGCCCAATGCCGAGGCGTACTTGGGTGGAGGGGAAGCCGGGCGCCGGGCTTGGCGCCGCCCGCGACCCTTCGCGCCGGCCAGGGCCCGCATCAGCCTTCTCGTGACCAAGGCCGCTAGCGGAGCTACGGGAAAAGCACGGCGCCCGCGTACCCCGCCGGCCCAACTGGGCCATAACGCCCGGGCCGTTCGTGCGTTCACTGTACATGAGCAGTGCCTTGTCCCAACTGGAGGCCTTTGAGGACGATGACTTCGAAGGACGGCTCGTCCGCCGCGCCAACCCGTGGAAAATTGCGGTGGTGTTGAACGGCTATTCCGTGGCCTGGATTGCGCTGACGCCCGCCGAGGGCGCGTACCTCACGCACGTGCTGAAGCACCCCGAGCAACTCCGGCCCTTGGTGTACTTCCGCCTAGCCTTGCAGCAAGGCACCTGGTCGCCCAATTGACCCCAGGGCGGGTGGTTCGCCCGCGGCCGGCCCGGCGTCCACCAGTTGGCGGCCGCGTCGGGTGGGCTCGCCAACGCGCCCGTGGAGGGGAGGAGTGGGGAGGGGGCCCGTACCGGCGAACAATACCCTTCGGATGAAAGGAGCCGACTGGCTCCGATTCGGCTCACCCGGAAAGGAGTTACTTAGATTCGGGCCCGTTTGGGGAGCGCACGGGGAGTGTTGGGGCCACTCATTGGCGCCTGGGGCAGGCGCGCTACTTCGCGCTGCAACTGCCGAAAATGGGCTTGGTGCTCGGCCTGTTTGCGCAACTGACAGGCTTCGCACGCGATATCGAACGCGGTTTTCATGAGGATGGTTAAATTATTTATGCAAATCGGTGCTGGGTCAGGGAATAAGTGAGGTGGTATAGCTACGCCGGACAGCGTTGGGACCTGGGTTGCAGGTGGCTTTCGACGTGGTTGGGCGCCCGATCGCCGCGGGCGGAATCACGTCGTTCGGCATGGTAGTAGGCGATGTCATGACTGATTTCCAGTCCCGCTTCCGCGAGGTTGGCGAAGCGGCCGCCGTTGAGCACTTCGGTTTTGAGCCGACGCCAACACGATTCGTCGGGGGCGTACCCGGTCGGGCGTTATCGTAGCCGTTGCCAGACGCGGCGGGCCCTCGTCTTGGCCAAGCGGGAACAGTTGCGCCAAGCCCCCGTGTTGCAGGACGACGGGGCGCTAAAGCCAGGAACCGCCACACCCGGCGCGTGCCGGTTCCCGGCCCCGTTTCTTTTCGCTATCCTTCTTCGCCATTACCATGCGCATGGGGCGTTCTTTCTTTCCGCAGTTGCTGGTGGGCGGGCTGCTCGTGGCCTCGGTTCCCGGTCGGGCCCAGCAACCTGTGGCCGCTGACTCGGGGCTTTTCCCGCCCGGCCGACGCTGCTTCGCCGCCGGGCGGGCGGGGTCCTTCAACCGGCGGGACGGCGGGTACTGGTGCCGGTGCTGCTGCTGGGTGCCGGCGCGCTGACCACCCACCGGGTGGCCCTCGTTGAATCCGATGAGGAACTGCGCGAAGAGCTGCGGGAGCACCTCCAGCCGTTCCGCACCTCCGTCGACGACCAGCTGCGCCACGTGCCCGCCTACGCGGCCGTTGGCCTCAGCCTGATGGGCGTCACGGGCACGCACAGCCCCGGCAACCAGGCGTTGCTCTTTGCCCTGACCTACACCCTTAACAACGCGCTGACCAGCAACCTAAAGCGGCTCACGCACGTCGAGCGGCCCCAGGGCAACAGCTTTGATTCCTTTCCCAGCCAGCACACGAGCGCCGCCTTTTCCGCCGCCCGCTTGTTGGACCGGGAGTACGGGGAACGTAGCGTCTGGTATAGCGTCGGAGGCTACGCCGTGGCGACGGGGTCGCCACCCTGCGCGTGGCGAAGGACAACCACTGGTGCTCCGATGTGTTGGCGGGGGCGGGCGTGGGCCTGCTCTCGACGGAGCTCGCGTACTGGGTGTATCCTTATATGCAGCGCGTCCTGGTCAAAGGCCTGCCGAACCGGGCCGTCGTGCTGCCTT
The DNA here is from genome assembly GCF_042665855.1 of Hymenobacter humi. NCBI lineage: Bacteria > Pseudomonadati > Bacteroidota > Cytophagia > Cytophagales > Hymenobacteraceae > Hymenobacter > Hymenobacter humi. Next base: position 77,765 of record NZ_JBHTEK010000007.1, read on the forward strand.
ATTACCAAAGCGGCACCGCCGGATTTTCCGTCGTGGTGATCCTGTAAGCGGCCGTTGCGCGATGCCCTCTCGCAAGGCGGGCCAGATGCGTCAAGTCACTTTGGCAGGAGTACTGGCAGGCGTTACCTTTTTAGGTACGATAAGCTTTCCTTATCCCTAGGTTGGGGGTTAATAGAGCGACATTACTTTCAAATGATAGGGCCTGATAACGTTGACTTATCTGCCTTTCATTAAGCGTTGCCGTGGTTCAAAAAGCCACGCCTTGCTGGCCCCAACCAATTGGTGGGAGATGAGCAGGTAGAAGGGGGCCAGAAAGTGGAACCAGTTATGCATCGTGATGGCCCCACCTTGTTGACCTATCCGGTACTGCAAGCAGCAGGGCCAATGACTGATAGGCCGACCTGGGATAAACCAGGTAATGGCTCACTGAAAAGCTGGCTATTGCGTAATCTTCAGAGCGAGTTCGGCCTATCTGGAAATCCTGTTAATGACCGATCAGTTGACGTATGGGAAGTATTTATAGCCAAGTTGAGAACGATAACCAGTTCGTCGTTTAACCTTCGCACCAAACTTTTAACCGAGGCCAACAATCCTCGCGCGGCCCTTCCGGCGCCCCGGCCAGAGCGGGGCACCGGAGCGCTTGCCAGGCCGGTGCACCCCGGGCTATTCGACCACGAGGCGGGCCGTGCGAGGGGCTGGCCGGGCGCGCCGGCCCGCAGCAGGTACAGGCCCGGGGCCAGCCCCGACAGGGAAAGGGAAGCGCCGGTGCCGGTGCGCACGGCGCGCCCCTGCGCGTCGAGCAGCTGCAGCGCGGCCACTGCGCCCAACCCCGGCAGCTGTACCCGGCCGCGGGCCGGATTGGGCACGAGCCTGCAAGGTCCCGGCCGCGCCAGCCGCGGGCACAAACACCACGGGCGAGTACGCCACCGCGCCGTCTACGTCGCGTTGCGCCAGGCGGTAGTACGCGGCGTTCGGGGCGGGCTCGGCGGTAAAAGCGTAGGCGCGGGGGCGCTGCTCGTGCCGTGGCCGGCCACGGTGCCCAGGGCGGCAAACTGGCGCCCGTCGGGGAGTGCTCGATGGTGAAACCGGCGTTGTTCTGCTCCGAAGCCGTGCGCCAGGCCAGGGCCACGGTGCGCGGGCCCGTGCGGCGGGCGGTAAAGCTGACCAACTCTACGGGTAATGGACCGCTTGCCGTGAAGATGAGCAAGGGCACCGCGCTCTGCCAAGGGATGCCGAGTTGACCGGAGCCCTGGCTGCCCCAAGCCCAGAGGGTGCCGTCCGTGCGCACGGCCAAGCCGTGACCGTCCCCCGCGCTGGCGCTTTGCCAGGTGGTGCCCGTGCCGATTTGCACCGGGGCTAAGCGGTTGGTCAACGTGCCGTCGCCGAGCCTGGGCCTGGGTGTTCAGCCCCCAGGCCCAGAGCGTGCCATCGGTGCGCACGGCCAGGCTTTGTCCGTAGTTCGCCTCAATGCGCTGCCAGGTTGCATCGGTGCCGATTTGGACCAGGGCGGTGCGCACCGTCGTGGTGCCGTCGCCGAGCATGCCGTAGTCGTTGTTGCCCCCGGCCCAGAGCGTGCCGTCGGTGCGCACGGCCAGGCTGTACGAGAGCCCCACCCCGCTGCTCTGCCACGTGGTGGCCGTGCCGACTTGCGTGGGAACGTAACGCGGGCTGAAAGGGGCGGGCCCGAGCCTGGCCGTAGTTGTTGTTGCCCCAGCCCCAGAGCGTGCCGTCGGTGCGCACCGCTAGGCTGTGGTCGCGGCCGGCGCTGACGCTCTGCCAGGTTGTGGCCGTGCCCAGTTGCACCGGAGCGTAAAACGTGCTGTTGCTGCCGCCAAAACCGGCCCCGACCTGCCCGACGTAGTTAGCCCCCAGGCCCAGAGGGTGCCGTCCGTGCGCACGGCCACGCTGTGGAGCCATCCGGCGGCCACGCTCCGCCAGTTCGTGCCCGTGCCGATTTGCACCGGGGCGGTGCGCTGCGTGTTGGTGCCGTCCCCGAGCCGGCCGGCGCTTCCTCGCCCCAGGCCCAGAGCGTGCCGTCCGTGCGCACCGCCAGGCTGTGGATGTCACCGGCGGCCACGCTCTGCCAGTTCGTGGCCGTGCCGATTTGCACCGGGGTTGAACGGTTGGTCAACGTGCCGTCGCCGAGCTGACCATACTCGTTAGACCCCCAGGCCCAGAGCGTGCCGTCGGTGCGCACCGCCAGGCTGTGGTATTGCCCGGCACTAATGCTTTGCCACGTGGTGGCCGTGCCGACCTGCTTCGGGAGCAGCTGCGGGTTGGTGGATAAGGTGCGGCTGCCGACTTGGCCGCTCCGGTTGGTACCCCAGGCCCAGAGCGTGCCGTCGGTGCGCTCGGCCACGCTGTGGATTCCTCCGGCGCTGGCACTTTGCCAGGTGGTGGCCGTGCCGATTTGCACGGGGGCGTTGCGTGGCAGGTTGGTGCCATCGCCGAGTTGGTTGTTGCCGTTGGCCCCCAGGCCCAGAGCGTGCCGTCGGTGCGCACGGCCAGGCTGTAGTCGCTGCCAGCACTAGCACTTTGCCAGGTGGTGGCCGTGCCGATTTGCACGGGGGCGTTGCGCTGGGTGGTCGTGCCGTCGCCCAACCGGCCTTGGCCGTTGGCCCCCAGGCCCAGAGCGTGCCGTCGGTGCGCACGGCCAGGCTGTGGGAGTCTCCCGCCTCCACGCTGGCCCACGTGGTGGCCGTGCCAATTTGCACCGGGGCGTTGCGCTGGGTGGTGGTGCCGTCGCCGAGTTGGTTGTTGCCGTTGGCCCCCAGGCCCAGAGCGTGCCGTCGGTGCGCACGGCCAAGCTGAACTCGTTGAAGGCGGTGCTGGCGCTGACGCTTCGCCACGTGGTGAGCGTGCCGATTCGCACGGGGGCCAAGCGCGTGGTGGTCGTGCCGTCGCCCACCTGGCCGAACTGGTTGTTGCCCCAGGCCCAGAGCGTGCCGTCGGTGCGCACCGCCAGGCTGTGAAAACCAGCGGATACGCTCTGCCAATTCGTGTCCGTGCCGACTTGCACCGGGGTCAGGGATGTGGTGGTCGTGCCGTCACCGAGCTGGCCGTAGGTGTTATTGCCCCAGGCCCAGAGCGTGCCGTCGGTGCGCACGGCCAGGCTGTAGCCGCCGCCCGCGCTGGCGCTTTGCCAGGTGGTGGCCGTGCCAATTTGCACGGGCGTTTGGCGCTGGGTCGTGGTGCCGTCGCCGAGTTGGCCGCCGCCGTTGCCGCCCCAGGCCCAGAGCGTGCCGTCCGGACGCACGGCCAGGCTGTGGTTGCTGCCGGCCGAGCTGCTGCCCCCGTACGCGGGGCTCCAAGCCCCGGCCAGCAGCGCGAGCAGCCCGAGCACGAAGCCGGTGCGGAAACGGAGAAGGAAGCCGAAACGGGGCAGCGCGGAGGCAGGGGACAGAGGAGCCATAAGAAAATGAGAATATTCTATATTATGCAATTAGTCCCAATATATGCATAATTAATGCAATTGCAAGCCCGTTATGGGGTATATGCGGAGCAAAAGTAGGCGGGTCTGACCCGGCCCGGTGACTCAGCCAAGTAGGATATTTACCGGGCGAAGTAAGGTAACTACGCCAGTACCCTAGTCGTTTTCCAGGACTCCCTGCCGCGGCCGAACCGGAACGGACTGGGTGCTGGCCGCGCGGCGGGGGCGCTGAACGGGGCCCGCCCCGCTGGGTAGGGCCGGGCCCCGTCCCGCCAAAGTACCACGCCGGCTGAAGCAACAGGACCGGGCTGAAATCTACCACGATTCCAAGAGCGGGGATATAAGCTACATTATGTAAAGAGACAATTCCGGGATGAGCAAATCACTTTCTCAAGCTGGCTAGGCCCCGAGAGATCTTTTTACTGCAACCAATCTTATGTAAAAGGAATCTCCGCATATGGCAAGACCGCTACGCATTTGAAATACATAGGGACTGATACTTTCCCGTACCAGTCGCTACTCCATCGGGAGGACTGGCAGCATTGCGCCTATAACGTTTATTAAACGTGCGTTTAATAAACGTTATAAACGCTACTTTTGTACCAACCCCCGCCTTTTATGCTGCCCGTGAGCCCCTGCTATGTGCCCTACTACCGCGTGAGCACCGCCCGCCAGGGCCAGTCCGGCTTGGGGCTCGAAGCCCAGCAAGCCGCGGTGCGCGCCTTCGTCGCGGACCCGGCCCAGCTGCTGACCGAGTACATCGAAATCGAGAGCGGCAAGAAGAACCAGCGGCCCCAACTGCTGGGCGCCATCGCCGAGGCCCGGCGGGTCGGGGCCACGCTGCTCATTGCGAAACTCGATCGGCTGTCGAGGAATGCGGGGTTCATTTTCGCCCTGCGCGATTCCGGGGTAGCGTTTGTCTGCTGCGACATGCCCGACGCCAATACCTTAACGGTGGGCCTCTTTGCCGTCATCGCCCAGCACGAGCGGGAGACGATTTCGAAACGGACTAAAGAGGCGCTGAAAGCGAAGAAGGCTCGCGGAGCCGTACTCGGTACGCCGGCCAACCTAACGCCCGCAGCCATCGTGAAGAGCCGGCACCTTCGGCAGGAAAATGCGCGCACGAATCAACAGAACCAGCAGGCCACCCGGCTCGGGGGCTGCTGCACGCGCAGGGGCACACCTTGCAACAGATTGCCCAGGAGTTAAACCAGGGGGCTACCGCACGCGAAGGGGAAGTTGTTCCTGCCCATGTCCGTGCAGCGGCTGCTCACCCGGGCCATCGCGCCACCGCCATTAGGGACGTTTGGCCAACCTATGTAAAGGAAAGGGGCCTTTCCTTTACATAGGCCGCGCCTCTTTGTTAAGAAACAGAACATTTTTTGACAAGGCGAAGGCGATTCTCTTCCTCCCGCTGCCGCGTTTCCTCTAGGCCGACTGCTTGGGCGCACCCCTGGGCCCGGCGTACCTTCGCACCCATGGCAGAAACCACGCTTTCGACGCTGGCCGAACAGATTGGGCAGCTGCACGCCCAAGCGCAACGGGCGGCGGCGCAACAAATCAACTATTGGCTGACGGTGCGCAACTGGTTGATCGGCTGGCACATTGCCGAGTACGAGCAGGGCGGCAGCGACCGGGCCGAATACGGCGAGCGCGTGCTGCCGGAGTTGGCCCGGCAGCTGCGCGGCGTCAAGGGCCTCGCCGTCCAACGCCTCTATGACTGCCGAGCGTTTTACCGGGCGTATCCGACCATTCTCCAGACAGTGTCTGGAGAATTGCACCGGGCGGGTTTGTTGAGCACGGTCGGCCTTCCCGCGCCGGTGGCCTCCGAGCAGCTGGTCGGGACGGACGCACGGCCGGGCATTGCTCCCGATCTGCTCTTGACGCGGCTGAGCTTCTCGCATTTTCTGGAACTGCTGGCCCTGGACCGGCCGGTGCAGCGGGCGTTTTACGAGGTGCACGCCGTGAAGAACAGCTGGTCGGTAAGGGAGTTGAAGCGGGCTATTGATTCGGCACTCTACGAGCGCACGGGGCTCTCGGCCGACAAGGCCGCGGTGCTGGCCGGTCATGCCGGCGCCCAGCCACTGGCGGTTGCCGATGTAATGAAAAACCCCTACGTGCTGGAATTTCTGGGGCTGGACGAGCGGGCCCGCTACAGCGAGAGCGACTTGGAGGCCGCGATTATTGCCCACTTGCAGACGTTTCTGGTGGAGTTGGGGCGGGGGTTCTGCTTTGAGGCCCGGCAAAAGCGCATCACCTTCGACAACGAGCACTACTTCATTGACCTGGTGTTTTACCACCGCATCCTGAAATGCCACGTGCTGGTGGACCTGAAGCTTGGGGCGTTCAGCCACGCCGACGCGGGGCAGATGAACGTGTACCTGAATTACTACCGGGAGCAGGAGATGACCGAAGGCGACAACCCGCCGGTGGGGCTCATTCTGTGCGCACAGCAGAACGACACGCTCGTGCGCTACGCGACCGCTGGGCTCTCCGAGCAGCTCTTCGTTAGCAAGTACCAAGTGAACCTGCCATCGGAAGCGGAACTGCAGCAGTTGGTGCGCGAAGAGCAAGAGCGCCTGGGCAACCGCTAGATCGCCCGGGCGAAAAGCGGCAAACAAGGGCCCCTTCGTCGGCATATTTGACGAGCCTCTGCTGCCATTCATCTCTACTTTCTACCCGGTTGTAACGGATTGCAGGGGCTCGTTTACAATATGTAAAATCACTATTCCTGCCTATCAGCAGTCCAAGGAGCAATAGCGCTTTCCAACCGCCCGATTACATAATATTAGCTTCTATAAGATGCGTTGCAGAAGGACGGGTGTAAAATGGTTATAGCCCTTCTGCATAACAGACCTGTCTTTGCACGAGCGACTATGCGTTGCCGAATTTAGTTACGTGCCTTAGTCACTGCGAAGCTGGCGAAATGCATCAGAATAAAACCACGCTACTTTGCGGATTGAAATAGGGCAGCGGTGAAAACAGCAGTTTGCTCAAGGCCTGTCCCATCGCATTACCATGAAAATAGCCCCACACAGAGAACGGTTGCGTGTTCTGCTTATCCTCTATTTTTTTCTGAGGCTTATGCAGAACCGTTGGAGCCAACACTGGCCAGAGTATTCTATTCCGAAGTAAAAATCCAAAAAATAGACTTCCTGCTGCGCTACCCTAGTTACTTGTGCTTCGAACTGCTACGCTTGCACCAGGAAACCGGAGTACCCAGTGGCGCTGATGTGCAACTGATTGTCAGCAATATTTTTGCTAAGGGGGAACCGGAACTGCGCACCGACGAAATGAAGCGGTTCTTTTTCGGAGCCTATCAGGACCTGGACGACATCATCGGCTTTCTGAAATCAGTGGGGCTGGTCGAGTTTAGGAAGCAGACCAGCATGGGGCTTAAGGACATCCGCAAAGCGTACTTCCTCACGCAAGACGGAATTCAGCGTATTGAGCGTGGCCTAGCCAATGTGCCCTCGGCGTCCTGGTATTTTGACCGTTGCCAGCTCATCAAACGCTACTTTGCCGATGCCTCGGGCACCCAGCTGAAAAATCGGCAGTACGCGATTGAAGAGTATCGGGAAACGCCACTCGGCGATTACATCCAAGACATCGAGGCAATGGTTCGCACCGAATACTTCACTTTGTTTAATACCCAGCTATGAGCGCCGCCACCGAACTAGAGAAACTCAGCAAGCTGGTGGCCAAACGCACGGGCGGCACCATAGCGCTGCCCCAGATTCAGGAGCTGCTAACGCTCGACGAAGACGCCTACCAGCGCGACAGCCCCGGTCGGTCGGCAAAACGCTTCGGGTGAGATCAGTAGCTTTTTCCGGAGTCAAGAACACGGGTGAAGTAATCGAGTACGCCCGCACGATGGCCGACGGCGTCAACCTGTGGGTGGCTGACAATTTAAAAGGTAAGACCAGCATTTTTAAGGTGTTGAAGCTGGCGCTCTCTGGCAACGACGACCTGGACGAAGAGATTATGAGCTGGTTGAGGGAAGTCTGGGTCGAATTTGAAATCGGCAGCAATTCCTATTCAGTGAACATGACCAAGGGCGAGAATGACCGCAGCCCTATCTACCGGTTTTACAACGCCAATCGGGAGGCTTTGAAAGCCTTCAGCGCAGAGCAGGTAGAGGCTGCGCAGAGTTTCAAAGGGGTGCTGACGAACTACGCGGATTTTATTGAAAACCTCTTTTTCCGCGAGTTTGACTACTACCGGTTGCAACGAACCCAACGGGCCCCTCAAAAAGATAACCCTAACTTGCTGACCGTCCCGGCAAGCTGGAAAACCTATTTCAAGGCCATTTTTCTCGAAGCCAACGACAACTCATTCTTCTATGGCAATCAGTCGGAGTTGGTCTTTCAGATGCTGTTGGGATTGGAACTGACGTATCCCATCAATCGATTGAAAGTAAAGGCCGACAATCTGAAAAATGACATTGGCCTGCATAAAATACAAGCACCACTACAAGCAGCGGCTGACCCTGCTCACTTGGCGGAGCTGCAAGCTGAATTGCAGGAGATTCACCGCAGGGGTTTGGTGCTTACCGAAGCCCTTACCGTTACTTCCCCGCCCGCACAGGCCAGCACCCTACGCCAGATAGAAATAGCGCGTAATCGTTACAATACTCTGTCGCAATTGCAGAATACGCTGAACGCCGAGATTATCAGCGGTAACAACGAGCATAACGAGTTGGAGAGGCATGCCACTCGCGCCTACCGTAGCATGAATGAAAGCACGGTGGAGATGAACAAGCGAAACCGCCGCCTCAACGACCTGACCGAATACGAGCAGTTCGGCGAATTCTTCAACAGCTTGGAGGTCAAAACCTGCCCTAGCTGCAGCCACGACGTGACCACCGCGCGGGTAGTGCAGGAAAAGAAAACCGGCAGCTGCCGGCTGTGCACGGACCACCAGGTGCCGGCCCAGGCTATCGAGCCGGAAGCCTTTGCTGAGCAGATAGCCCAACTGCAAACGGAGGCGCAAGGCTTCAAGGTTGACGAGTACAACTTTAAAGTCAAACTGGCCGGCCTGCGCCACCAGCAGTCTCTGCTAACAAAGCAGTTGGACGAAAAAAGAGCGCTTGGCCGGCCTTTCGCTGCAATCCGTAATTGACGAGATAGAGCAACTGGAAAAGGCCGCCAGCGCACCGCCGCCCGTGGTGGTCGATGTGTTGGCCACGGTAACCGAGATGACAGCGCTCAATGTGCGTAAAGCGGCGATTGAAGCCGAGGTGAAGGCCCTGACTACTCCAGGCGGCGGCACCGATACCCAGTTGGCGGAGATGGGGCTAAAGGTAAATTTGCTGGAAATTGCGCGGACGGAGCTGCTGATGATGCAGGCCGAACGTAGCAGGACCGTGCTACACCAGCTAGAAGGGCTTTACCTCAAACACTTGCAAGCTTTTGGTTTGCTGCACTATAAAAAGGTGGGCATCGATGGAGATTTTCGCATTCACTTCACCAAACACGAGCGGAACTTCAAATTTGACAAGCTTTCGCCTGGAGAGAAGCTGCGGGTTAAGTTGGGGCTCTACATCGCCTTGATAGACATGGACGTGCAGTTTCAAAACGGCCGGCACCCGCGGTTCATTATGCTTGATTCACCAGCTGGCGAAGAGGCCGATCAGGATTATTTGGATGGGCTAAAGGATACGCTGGCCTACATTGAATCGGCTCTTGGTAGCGAGCTACAGGTTTTCGTAGGTACAGCGCAGCGAGAACTGCAGACTGCCGTAGCCCCGGAAAAAGCAGACGTGCGCGCCCGAGGCGAGTTCTTTTTCTAATGCCCTTACCTGCTTCGCTCGACTACGCCCAATTCAGCACCCAGCCCCTGGATTATCGGATTGAATGGTTCGATGAGCTGGCCTGGGACAGCATTGCCGTGCCCACCGAGCAGCGCGCCATCAAGCGGTTTTTGAGCGCCGTGTTTGAGCAGGACCCCAACCAGCATGTGCGCAAGAAAGCGTTGGAATGGATTGGCGAGTTGGCTTTGGCTGATGTGTTACGAGTCGATTTTGCCCGAGATTTTCTGCTCGATGTGGCTGCGACCGAAGAGCGCTACATCAGCATCTGCAAGCTCAAGTACCTGTTTCTGCTGTGCGGGGATGACACCGATGTGTATCTGGCGTTCACGAGTGCGCTCGGCAATACGGACGATGAAATTGCTTCGGAGGCCTACTTCCGGCAAGGGCTGGTACACCTGCTTTACCGCACCGGCCAGGCTACCGAACAACAATTCTTTGAAGAAATAGTCCAGGCAAACCAGTGTTTTCGGCAGGCCCGGATGCTTGCTGAAAATCGGGTCGATGCTGAGTTTTTCGGTCTGGTTGCCGACTGCCTGATTGCCCTGCTTGGGCAGCGGCCCGAACAATACGAGCCGTTACTGTTGGCTCTTAACACTCTGCTCTGGCAGCGGCAGCTATGGAGTTGGCAACAGCCCACTCACTTGCTGGAGTGGCATATTTTGCATGGCCTCGGTAACCTGCGGCTAATCGGCGAGCGAACGGCGGCCGAGTCGTCGTGGACCGACTATCACCAAGAGTTTGCTAAGCTCAGCAAACTATGTAATGATATTGCCCTGCTAGATTCCCTCAGCAGCTCCTTGCAACACTCCTACCAGGAGTTCGCCGACGGGGTTGCCAGCCGGCTGGTTCGCCACTACTACGTTCAGAATCTATCCGCTTGCCGGTTAAAAATCAGTGCAGTGATAGCCGAGATAGGAGAGCACAATGCTGAGCTGACGCTCTTTCTGCAGCAGGTAGAGAATACGCTTGAAAAAAGCGTAGTAGATACTACCGACCTGACAGCCCAATTAATCCGCGCCTTTCCCCAAATTGAGCTCGCTCGGATAATGCGCGACGTAGCAGCTCTGAGCGCGGCTGGACCGGCTGACGCTCAGTTACTAGCAGACCTTGCCTTTCGCTACCTGCCCGAAACGCAACAAGGGAGCTTCGTTGATTACGAAACGGGGTTTGAGGTGGGTGACGAGGTATTGGCTGATATCGCGCGGGAAATACAGAACGCCTTGATTACGCTCAGGCCTCGGCAGCAGAGCACATTTTTCCGCGTCCTTGCGGACGTTATTTCCTATGCTTACCGGTCAATAAGGCAACCTAAGCGGTTTTTTCCGCACCTGTACGACCCTGGCGAAGACAAGGAGGAAACGTTCCAAAACCACCTGTTCACTGCCCTGACATCCGGTAGCCGGGCCGAATATTATAGTTACGAACCGGCCGATAAAATCGGGAGTGGCCGAATGGATATCGTGTATTCAGAAAACAACTTGGTCTTCCCGATAGAAATCAAAAAGGACGACAGCAAACCTGATTGGTCGGTGATAGAGGCAAACTATCTGGCGCAGGCTCAAACCTACGTGCATGCCTACCACCGACTAGGCTTGCTGGTTGTTTTTGATATCAGCCCCAAAAGGGGTGGGGCTCCGGTCAATAACTTTCGGGAGTTATTCAAGCTGATGCACTTGGCTCCCTATTACAACCTTGGCAACACCCGGCCAGATTATGTGGTGGCTTGCATAATCCCAGGCAACAAGGTGTCGCCAAGTGCATATACCACTTACAGTTCCTAAGTAGCTCATTGAGCGGAGCGGAGCCAAAGTGTGATGTTTGAATAGCAGGAATTGACCTTGTTGAAGAATTCATTCGAAAAACCACCAGTTTTCGAACGCGCCTCTCCCCGACCCCACTGGTGCATAGAAAGTCAATTGTAGGGGCCTTCCCAGGCAAGGTTTTTCGAACGTCCCCAGCGCGGTGCTCACCATCGGGATTGCCCCCATTCTCTAAACGCGAAACGTGGCTGGCAATCACCGCGTGCGGCGGCGCATTCGGCGATTGCCGGCCGTGGAGCACCTTTTTTGCCACGCCTGCCCTTTGCCAGGACCCATCTCCGCCACCCATCGGCAGACTCTACTCGGCAACGCATTGACATTGAGCCGAAAATAGCCCTTGCACTTTGTCAAATGCGACTTATTATCAACACCTTATCTTCATGAATTATCCCGGCGAACCAATTCGACGTTCATAACACCCTGGTGATTAGTCAAATTCTGTGCGAATCGCGGGCCATAACCCGCGCTGCGAGGCCGCTAGGAGCGGCTCGCACGCGGCATTCGTCGGCAACGACACACCGTTCGTGGTCCGTCCAATCGTCTAACCAGACAACTGCCGGGGCTGGGCACGAGGCGGTGGAGGGCTGTGCCCGCCGGTACCGGAACTCGGGACCGGCCCGCGAACACGGGCGTCCGCCGCGGCAAAATCGCTTCGTATACGGTGCTAGCAATCCCGAAAACGAGCAGATAACGGCCGAGGCAAGTACCGGTTTCGGCTTGCATTCAAACAGATAGGGACAAGCTCACTGGATCGCCTAGTCGGTCCACGCGGGCTGAGCGCTTATCAGGCCCGCGCAGCCGAATTGGGCTATTCGCGGGCACCGGTCACGGCGGCCGCGAATAGCCCAATTCGGCTGTTTTACAAGCAGTTACTGAAAGTGATGCGTCAACGAACGGCTCGTTGCGCACCAGCCGAAGCGCGCCGGCATCGGCCCGTATGACCAGAGCCAATGTGGAGAGAATAATTTCTGCCATCCTTTGATAATCAAGCTATTTCAGCGGTTCGCGGCGTTGCTCACGGCACCACTTGTGGCCTCTACCGGTGTCGTAAGCGGCTCGTGCCAATAGATGCTGACTTATATATACCGCCACCAAACATGGCATGCGAAGAATAGTCGATCGGACCCAGTCTATTATGAGGTTCTTTATACGCGACCCTATGTCATTTCTAAGGTGGACTTATTCGCCAGTTAGCCCCCTTAGTAATAGACTGTTTAAAGTTTGATTTAACAACAGGAAAATTATAATCTGAGTCGCAAGCTGTTTCTTGCTTCAACATTCCTTAGGTTGCACTAAATTTATGTCTTGATAGAATCATAAATTTTCCCGTATTGAGCTTAAGATGTCCATTTATCCCACTGGCAGAAACGGTACAACCTGACGCTGGTACCCTTATGAAGCTAACCCGAACAGATGAGATTTCTCCTGCAGCAATGGAAGTCATGGGTGAGCGAACCCCAACCTCACCACCTGTAATTGCCCCTCTTGCCGGCCATATTCGACGCCCCTTGTGGTCCGTCATGCTGCCTACGTACAATTGCCTAATCTATCTGCAACAAGCATTAGAAAGCGTGCTTGCCCAGGGCATAGGTCCTGACAACATGCAAATCGTGGTGGTGGACGATTGCAGTACGGACGGCGACGTTTTGGCATTAGTGCAGAAAATAAGTAATAACCGTGTAGAATATTTCCGGCAAGAAAAAATGTAGGCAGTTTGCGCAACTTCGAGACGTGCATTAATCTGGCAATTGGAAAGTGGGTGCACATTCTGCACGGAGATGATTGGGTTGCGCCCGGTTTCTATATGGAAATTGAAATGCTTTTTTGCAAGCATCCTGAAGCGGGCGCTGCTTTTACCAATAACTTCAACTTTCTGCAAGAGGAGGAGGAAATAAGGGCAAGATCTCCACTTGCAAATCAGGCCGGTGTGCTGCAAGATGCATTGTTAATGATAGCAGAGCGGCAGGAAATCTCCACTCCTTCGGTCGTCGTTAAACGAATTGTTTATGAGCAACTTGGTGGTTTTTTTGCTGTTCATTACGGAGAAGACTGGGAAATGTGGGCGCGAATCGCGGCGCATTTCCCAATTGCCTACTCTCCCAGGTGCCTGGCGTATTACCGGTATCTGAACCGTACCAGTATCAGTTACAGCTCCATTAAAAACGGACAGAACATAACTGATATAATGCAAATCATCGATATCATGCAACAATACTTACCCGTTGAGCAGCGGGAGAGGCTAAAGATGATGGCGCAGCGTAATTATTCCCGGTATTGTGCTTCTCTGGCCCACACCATCTATGAGCAGGAGGCCGACTACGATGCCGCTTTTGTACAGACGAGCGGCGCTTTACATATGAGCAAGGATCTGAAAGTGCTTTATTTGGTTCTAAAACTGTACGTGAAGCATATAATTGGTTACAAACAGCTTAAGAAGTTGTGGCAATAATCGATTTTTTTTCAGGGTCGAATAAAAGCAGGAAGGGTTACAACACGCAATAGTTTACGCATGGCAACGGGCAAGAACGCCGTTTGGGATTGGGAAATAAAGGCCAGGACCAGCTGGTGGGGCTCAAGTCCAGCGGAGCTCTGGTCCTATCGTCACTTGCTGGTCGGGTTGATTCGACGGGACTTTTTACTCGGCTATCAGCAAACCATTTTGGGGCCCTTTTGGGTACTGCTACAGCCCGTAATGACAATGGTTACCTATGTGCTGGTATTTGGAAAAATAGTGGGGGTATCCACCGGCCAGGTTCCGCCGGTGCTGTTCTATTTGGCAGGTATTGTGTTGTGGAATCTATTTAATGACAGTTTCATGGGCACTTCCGGTACTTTTCGGGACAATGCCCACCTTTTTAGCAAAGTCTATTTTCCCCGTCTGGTCCTGCCATTTGCCCAATTCAGCACTTATCTGATAAGCTATGGCATTCAATTCCTATTTTTATTGCTGGTCTTGGGCTACTACTCTCTTTTCAACTCTTGGCACGCGAGTCCTCTCGGCTGGATGCTATTAGTTCCCTTCGTTACTGCGCTCGTTGGAGCCCAGAGTTTGGCGTGGGGATTGCTGTTTTCGGTGTTCACCGGCAAGTATCGTGATCTTAAATTTGTGGTGGGCCTTGGCGTACGGCTGCTCATGTTTCTGACGCCCGTTATTTATCCGGTGCAGTATGTAGCGGAAAAATGGCGCTGGGTAGTAGAACTCAACCCCTCACGCCGCTCTTCGAGTTGTTCCGCTGGTGTCTTTTCGGCCAAGGTTCGGTAACGGCCGGCCAAATCGCCTATAGTACCGGCTTCACCTTGGTTCTGTTCACGGCCGCGCTGCTGACGTTTAACAAGCAGGGCGACAAGCTAGTGGACGTCGTCTAAGCCTCATGTCAGAAGTCGCTATTCAGGTTGATCAATTGTCCAAGTTGTACCGGCTCGGCGCCACCGGAACCGGCTCGTTGCGCCAGGACGTGCAGCGCTGGTGGACCACCGCCATTCGGCAGAAACAGGACCCCTTCTTTTTGCCAGAGCCCACCACGGCACCCCAGCAATCGCTCTGGGCCCTGAAGGACGTCAGCTTCGAGGTAAAGCAGGGGGAGGTCTGGGGCATCGTCGGCAATAACGGCGCCGGAAAGTCCACCCTGCTTAAAATCATTTCCCGCATTGTCCGCCCCACAAGAGGGACGGTGCGGGGGCGCGGCCGAATCAGCAGTCTGCTGGAAGTAGGCACCGGGTTTCAAGCCGAACTGAGCGGCCGGGAAAATATCTTCCTGAGCGGGTACATTCTGGGCATGAGCAAAGCCGAGGTCCGTGCGAAATTCGACGAAATTGTTGCGTTCTCGGGGATTGAAAAGTTCTTGGACACCCCCGTAAAGCGCTATTCCTCGGGCATGTATGTGCGGCTCGCGTTTGCGGTGGCGGCTCACCTAGAGCCCGATATCCTGATTTTGGATGAGGTGCTGGCGGTCGGCGATGCGGAATTTCAAAAAAATGCTTGGGCAAAATGCGCGAAGTTTCGCGGAGTACCGGCCGCACCATCCTCTTCGTCAGCCACAGCATGCAAGCCGTCACCAACCTTTGCGAAAAATGCCTGTGGCTTCAGCAGGGCCAAGTCAAGGCCCTCGGCGACGTTTCCACCGTTGTGAACCGCTATGTGGCCGATGCGCAACACCTGCAACTCAAGCAAACGTGGGCCCATCCGGCCGAAGCGCCCGGTAACGACCTCATCCGGTTCAAACACGTTGAATTAGTCCCCCGCTGCTCCCTGATGCCCCCGTCGATATTCGTACTCCCCTCACCGTGAAGTTTCAATTCTGGAATTTCACCAACGACATTTTAATCAGCACCAATCTGGTGCTGTTCTCTTATAGCGGAGAGTGCATTTTCGATATCCCCTCGGCCGCAACGCAGTGCAACAAGGGCATCGTATCCGGCGAATGCACCATCCCCGGCAACTTTCTCAACGACGGATCCTACTACATCTCCTTGTACGTGGTGAGGGATACTACCACGCCGCTCTTCGACTACGAGGGGTGTTTGTCTTTCGATTTAGAGGACTACCGGGGGAAATAAAATGGTACGGCAAATGGTGGGGGCCGTGCGCCCGCATTTCCCTTTCTCTCTCACCCAAATGGAAATGCCGCTTTCGTAAGAACCCCATGTCTTTTCAGCCTGCGTATCACATCACCCATGTTTACCTGGATCGGCAATCCGATTGGCTACCGCCTGCGCGCGTCCGCCAAGGCAATTACGTGGTGTTTTGGTGGAAGGCAATTGCCCTGGGGCATTTGTTTATCAAGCCCAACCAGGCCCTGCTTGCCGAAGCGTATCATACGGCGCTAGCGGCGGCGATTTCACCCGCAATTGAGCATTATGCGGGCCTCCAACAGGCCAGCGGGACGCCGTGGCAGGCATGGCTTCCCGAACAGGATTACGAGCGCTGGGGTGCGTGGATGGAGGTCCTTCTTTCGTCTTGGCTCCCGGTGGCGATTCCCCCACAGGTACCGGTCTCGGTCATTATTTGTACCCGCAACCGGGCGGCCCAATTGTGGCGGTGCTTACAACAACTGCATGCATTGCCGTGCGCTCCCGCAGAGATAGTGGTGGTCGACAACGCTCCCACGGATGCCAGCACGTACGAAACGACCAAAGCGTTCAGCGGAGTGGCGTACGTAAGAGAACTCAGGGCGGGGTTGGACATCGCCCGCAACACCGGCATTGCCATGGCCCAACAGCCCGTGGTCCTTTTTGTGGACGATGACGTGATAGTGCATCCCTGGCTGCTTTATAGTGTCTGGGAAACCTTTCAGGAGCCTACCACGGCCGCCATAACGGGTCTGGTCATTGCCCTGGCGTTGCAAACGGAGGCGCAATTGATTTTTGAGCAATGCTGGAGCTTCAACCGAGGGTACGTTGACAAAGTGTATTCTCCTGGATTCCTACAAGCGACTCGCGGACAGGCACCCCCAGTATGGGAAATTGGGGCGGGGGCCAACATGGCGTTTCGCAAATCAGTCTTTGAGGAGGTGGGGTACTTCGATGAACTGCTGGATGCGGGAGCGGCCGGTTGCAGCGGCGACTCGGAGATGTGGCACCGCATCCTGGCCCACGGGCATTCAATTCGTTACGTTCCCCGGGCCGTGGTATTTCACGAACACCGTGAGAAAATGGCTGATTTAAAGCGCCAACTTTTCTACTATGTCCGGGGCCACGCAGTGGCGGCTTTAATTCAGCACGAACAGCAGCCGCAAGAGGGCTATGCCCGTCGCGTTTTTTGGACCATGCCCAAAATGTATGCTTACCTCCTGGTCAGGGGCTTCCCTTTCTTTCGCTTTCGCAGCCGGACGTTGTGGGCAGAGATGAAAGGGCTGGTCGCGGGCATGGTCTATTTCTATTCCCATCGGAAGGCCAAGACGCCACGCTAACCATGGAACTTGCCTCGAATGCAGCTTACCCGCTGGTGTCCATTATCATCCCCTGTTACAATTACGGGCATTTTTTGTCGGAAGCTATTGAAAGCGCACAGCAGCAATCATACCCAGCGAAAGAAATCCTGGTGGTCGACGATGGCTCGACGGACCACACCAAAGCCCTTGTCGCACGCTACCCGGAAGTGGTGTATGTCCATCAGGAAAATCAGGGCCTTTCGGCAGCCCGTAACACCGGCATCCAAAAAGCACGGGAGCCTACCTGGTGTTCCTAGATGCCGATGACTGGCTGTTTCCCGAGGCGCTGGCCATCAATGTCGCCTACTTACAGCAACATCCCCAAGCCGCATTTGTCGCGGGCGCCCATACCCGGGTTTATGCGGAGAGCCCAAAGACGGAAAAGAAAATTCCCATTATCGCAGGTAATCCCTATGAGACATTGCTGTCGAGTGGGAATTACATCAGCATGATTTCTGCTGTCCTATTTGCCCGGTGGGTGTTTTCTGAACTGCTTTTTGACACCTCCCTGGCAAACTGCGAGGATTATGACTTGTATTTAACTATCACCCGACAATACCCCATCGTCCAACACGAACACCAACTCGCCGCCTATCGTATCCACCCCGCTGCGATGTCCGCCGCCATTCCGCGCATGCTTTCGGGGGCATTAATCGTATTGCATCGACAAAAAAAGAAGCTCAGAAGCCCGCGAGAACTCGCGTCATTTCGCCAGGGAGAAGACTTTTGGACACGGTATTATTGCGGGGAATTGTACACCGCCTTGGTAACTACTCCTGCTACCCTCTCCCGAAATGCTCTAGGCTGTTTATTCCAGCATGCTCCTGCTCTGGGACTTCGCTACCTTTTGAGATATATGAAAAACATGGCGAAGGCCGTACTTAAAACTCTTCTTCCGGCGGCTGCAAGACGATGGATCCGCAAAACAGGGCTTTTAGGCCAGCGACCGCTTGGCATTGGCCAGATTACGGCCGGCGACTTCAACCGCCTCACCCCGTTCAGCAGCGGGTTTGGGTACGACCGCGGCGGTCCCATAGACCGGTACTATATTGAAGGTTTCCTGCAAAGGGAAGCGGCTAGCATCCGGGGCCGGGTGCTTGAAATTGGCGACAATGCCTATACCCTGCAGTACGGCGCCGGGAAAGTGAGCAAAAGTGATGTGTTGCACATCGATGGCAGCAATGAAGCGGCAACATTTATAGGCGACTTAAGCGCCGCGCCCCACTTGCCTAGTGAGGCATTTGATTGCGTTATCTTGACGCAAACTCTGCATTTAATCTATGACTTTAAAGCGGCGCTTCGTACCTGCTACCGTATTCTAAAGCCGGGCGGCACGTTCTTGATGACGGTGCCTGGAATTACTCCGATCGACAAAGGGGAATGGAAAGAAACGTGGTACTGGTCTTTCACCGATAAGGCGTTGCATCGATTACTGGGCGAGGTCTTCCCCGGTGCCAGCCTCGAAATACACTCGTTTGGAAATGTATTCGTCGCGTCCGCATTTTTATACGGCATAGGGCTACCCGAAATCAGCCAGGAAAAACTGAGTTACGATGACCCCCAATTTCAAGTAATCAACTCTGTCAAAGCGGTAAAGCGCGCGCCCCTTGCTTAGCAAAGCAGCACGGTTTGTTCAACGTTATGCGGAGCCCAAGGCCCTCGTATTAATGTATCACCGGGTGGCCGAATTGAAAACGGACGCCTGGGATTTGGCCGTTTCGCCCGCAAACTTTGAGTGCCACCTGAAAATTCTAAGAAAAACTGGGCAGGTCATCCCCGTAGAAGAACTAGTAGAACGGCTCAAGACGGGCACGCTTAAGCGGCGGAGTGTGGTCATAAGCTTTGACGATGGCTATGCTGACAATTTTTCGGCGGCCCAACCATTGCTGGAAGACTTCAAATTACCCGCTGCCTTTTTTATTACCTCTGGCCTTGTCGCAGGAAGCAACGCCTTTTGGTGGGACGTCCTGGAGTATATATTCTTGGCTGCGGACCAGCTCCCGCCGCTTTTTTCTCGCCTTGTCGATGGAAAGCTCTTGGAATTCGATCTTAGCAGTGAGCAGCAATTGAGTGACGACTTAAGGCAAAAGCACCGGCAGTGGAAAGCCAGTGAGGTCCCCCCTACTAGACGAGCGGCTTTATACTACCGGCTTTGGCAGATTCTGAAGCCCTTGGCACACCCTGCGCAACAGCAAGAACTGCAATACATCAACGCATGGGCGGGGATTGCTTCTTCCTGTCCGGCTGAATACGCGCGTCTACCGCTGGAGGATCTCCGTCAGTTAAGGCTCCCCCTGGTTTGTCCATTGGTGCTCACACCATGACCCACCCAGCGCTGGCCCGACATTCCCTCATGTTTCAAGAGCATGAATTGCAGACGAACAAAGAAACGCTCACGCGAGCCGTGAATAGGCCAATAAAGCTATTGGCTTACCCTTACGGAGAGTACGGGGCTGAAACGCCGGTTCTCGCAGCCCGGTTAGCTTTTGATGCAGCATTCACTACCGAAGCACGAACCGTAACCCGCTGGTCTGATCCCTACCGGTTGGGTCGTTTCCACGTTAAAAATTGGAGTGGGGAAGAGTTTAGCAGGCACTTACAGCATTGGTTTCTGCAATAAGATAAAGGGGGTTGCTAATTCGGTGGCGTACGCTCGCTCTGGTGTGAGTGTCAGGGGTTGTAAAGACGTCTGAAATCTTTGACAATGGCCAAAGTGCTCCACAACCGTGCCTGACGCTGGTCACCCCAAAGCAATCACTCATCTCCACCGGCCATGAATAGGGTCCACAACCAACGAACGGATTAGAGGCATAATAACGCTTCGACCCTTGAAAGGAACGAGGCCCTTCCGAGCGCGGTTGGAATACCCCTCTTTAGCCCTTAGCGCCTTCACTAAACCTCCTTTAGTGGTGATGGATCCTGTGTACAGGCGAAGCTAGACTACCGCTGCAGCAGCCAAGCCCAGGCGCCCATCTACCACAAGCTGTTGTATCAGGAATAAAAGACCCTGTTTACTTCCCCAGTACCCAGGCAAGCGGCTCCGCAGACTGCTGCGGTCGCTCAGGCTCGGCGCGTCTCCACTTTTTTAGTTCCGGAAAAACACCTCCGGCGCCTTAATCACGGCTAGTTGACGGTTGACGTGCCGTTAAAAAATGCTAGTGCTCGGCTTCGAGCACCACAGCCGATACCTTATCATGTTGGCATCATGTTGACCCGGTAGTTTTGGTTCCTTCAGGGAAGCTTATTCAAGTTAGCTTACTAAAAAAAGATGTTTTTTTCGCAGCCCACCTGTACTCCTTTGCGGCCATGTCCCAAGTGCGTGCGGCTTCCTCGCCCGCCAAGGGCACGACGACCAAGTAAACGGGCATCCCATACCTCTTTCGGCCATGCTAATGCCTGGAAAATATTCTTACCGTGCTACTCAGGTGAATAACACCATCCGCATTCAGCGCTCCGTGCACATACTGGGGTTCACGTTTTGGCGAACGATTGAAGTTTATCCAGGGAAGAAGGTGGAGGATGCCGTAGAGAAATATTGTGGCAACGCATAAGGCGACCCTGACGCAAAGAGAAACCGTCAGAGGTCGACAAAACAACGATGTGGTGCATCGGAATACTCCGTCCATGGAGCCACGCCATTCCCGTTGCGTAACGGCAAACGCAGCGACACCTGCGCACCCGCGTTGAACTCGCCTGAGGAGCCGAAGGGGCCAGCACATTAGCCTGGCTCACTGCTCCGCGGCGTGAACTCGTGGCCGAAGCAAACTGCGACCCGCAACAACTCGCAAGGCTTTCGGTTCGGGCGATTCACTCCGTGGTCGGCCCTCTTTCCATCCCTTTCCAGTTCCATCATGTGCAGTTCCGGCAACCCTTTTCATTGGTTGCACCAACCTACGGGGGCCGGCGCTTACACAGCCACGCCGCCTCCGCTTGTGCGCGGCGCAGAAGAACGACGCCTTGTCGCGCTACTCCACCACGGGCGTGGCCGAGCAGTTGTTTGTGAGCAGATACAGGACGATCCTACCCTCGGAAGCAGAGCCACCGCAAATCGGCCGTAACGAGGAAGCCCGCCACTAACCGTTACCCCGCCGACCGCATATATATTTGGGCTAGCGCGCCTGTCTTTAGGCGGCTATCCACCATGGTTGTCAGAAGGCTTCCTGCTCGGGCTACAAGTTGTCCGAGAAGCCGTTTTATGTTAAACTCTGATGGGTCAGAGCTACACCCGTTTCTGTTATTAATGTCAGTATATCGAGCACGGCATCTGACCAATAAGCTATCTCAAATTTGGCAGTTTCTTCCGTAGCTTCTCTTTCACTTTTGCGGGCAGGCTCACGATCGGCTTCTGGTTTGCCGGCGAAAAAAGCAGTCAATGCTTCCTCCAGGATATCCTGAATTTCCATTCCACCCCAGCATTCAAATTGCTTCAAGCGTAGGAATGTATCAGGAGTAAGTTGATTCGTGAATGGGACCTTTGTTGTAGCAACCTCTGGTTGCTGCGTGACTACAGTTGAGGTAGATAAAGTCGTTGGTTGACTAGGCAAATCATACAGCAGAGCATCAGCTGCTAACGCAGGAACCGACTCCACCTTGGCCATATTGCCGATCATGCTCACCTTGGCCGACTTTTTCACATTTGTCATATTTATGATAATTATGATACTGATGGGTGAAATGCCCTGCGCATTATTTCTGTTGTCAGGTTACGATAGTCAATAGCACCGTTAGAATGTGGTGCCCAAGAGTAAATGCTTTGCCTCATGCTTTGAGATTCAGGCAGTGCTACATTTTCTCGGATGGTAGTTTCCATAACCAGCGGCCCGAGTGTTGGGTCATCACGGAGTTGCTGGACAACCTGGTGGTGCAAGGCGCGACGGTATGAGGGCGCGTACTCCGTGAAGAATATCCCCCCACCCGAAGCCTGGGGTTAAAGTTCTTTTGCAGCCGAGAACACATATCCAATAGTGCAGTCATCCCTTCGTTTCCGAAAAATTCTGGGTGCAAAGGCACAAACACAGCATCACTAGCAACGAGTGATGCCACAGTTAGTGCAGCAAGCGAAGGAGGAGTATCGATTACGACATAATCAACCCCGGTGAATTGGCTCAATTGATCGCGTAAAAGAAAATATAGTCTGGCTGGGTGCCAAACACCTTTTCTTGTTGGGCCAATGAACGTTCAGCGCGAACGACCTGCAGGTTAGGGCCAACTCGATAAAGAGCTTTAAAAAGCGTTTGCTTTTCCTCGAGAACCTCACCTATATGCGAAGTCCCAACTGGTACGTCAAACGTTTTGCTCGCATTCGCTTGAGGGTCGCAATCAAGCAAGGCTACTTGAAAGCCTTGTTCTGCCAGAGCATGTGCTACCGAAAGTGCCGATGTGGTTTTGCCCACACCTCCTTTATTGTTTGCGAATGAGAGAATGTGCATGAACGAGTGGGATTAAGTACGGCAGTAAATATAGGGCATATCAACAATATCGTACATGTCATAAATATAACTTGTTCATATTTATTATAAATATGAACAAGGTCATACGCATGTACCATAGGTTAAATGCCCATTGGGGTTTTAATCTCTAACTAGCCACTCTACTCCTTGTGCATCTTCCTCGCGGCGGAAACCTTGCGATAAGTATACCAACTGCAGGTTTTCTTCGAAAGTAGAGCCTTTAGCTATATTCTTTTTGCTCATAACTTCATACGATTCCTTCACCTCATCGAGCCGGTATCGTAGCGTCTCATTGCTTGCTTTTTCGCTTTTCCTAACGGCCGCCTTCTTTCGCACAACAAGGGACTTTCGGTACTCTTCTAAAGAATGACCTTTAGTGATGGCCGTAAATACTGCCCCTGCTAGGCTGCTTATTTTCCCTTGCGTGCTTTTGCCACGCTGCTGGTTTATTACAAAAAGCACATAGGCAGGCTCGATCTCGCCTTGCTTGATAAGCTCACCCACGGCAAGGATGCTGTTAGCCGAAACACCTGCATCCATTAATGCTTTTTGCCACTCATTCGGAGACTGAAGAGTGGTAGCATAGCTTCGCTAGCAACCGGAGCAAATCGAAAGCGAATTTGTTCTACACTCTTGCCTTTGCCACGGAGGAGATCATACTCGAAGGCCAGGTTAGTCTGCGATAGCTCCTGCTGCGCACGGTCGAGCACCCGTAGCTTAAACAAGGGAAATTGTTTGTACTGGCCCTCTAAGTCGAGAAGCCGTTTGAGTTCATCTACCCTTATGATGCGCGAGCCAAACCCACCATATTGCTTTAACAACCAATAGATCCGATAGGAGTGGGCGCTCTTAAGTTTCAGCAGCTGCATGAGTGAGCTTGCGTAAAATTTCCTTCATTGAGTTGAAGGAGATGCTCGCGTACTCGATCGTTGAACCGTACGACTAGTGCGCGCTCTTCACTACTGTAGTCCGCATAGGCCATCAGAGGTGTATTTGA
Organism: Hymenobacter humi; assembly: GCF_042665855.1. NCBI lineage: Bacteria > Pseudomonadati > Bacteroidota > Cytophagia > Cytophagales > Hymenobacteraceae > Hymenobacter > Hymenobacter humi. The sequence continues at coordinate 101,204 of NZ_JBHTEK010000007.1, forward strand.
AAAACTTGGCGCGTCTTCTCCAATCTTGTTTGCCCTTTTTTTGGTGCTGGGCCGTTCAATGTAGAGAACTCGGGAAGCCAAGAGTGCGCACATGTCCTTGAGTTGCTGATAGTCGTTGCTGCTTGGTCGGCGTCCAGAAAGCGCTATAACCTCTGTTACAGGAATATGCATCTCACTAAATTCCGTGTCATCCCTGTGAATGCGAGAAAGCATGGCCATGAACAACCTCATCTCAAGGGTAGTGAGCGCGAACCTGGCATTCACTAAATCGTTGCGCTGGACGACAAGCTTGCTAACCGTTTCTGGCTTAGGTTGAGAGAATAAGGTTGCTTGCATAAAAGGGGTAGGAGAGGGTCCATGGCCGACTGATAGCGCAATAGTATTACAAAAACTTTCTTGTAATAGGTCTTCGTGCTTGTTGTAATAAGAAAGCTCAGGGCTTTCGTGCTTTCGGTAATAGGCCTTCGTGCTTTCGGTAATAGGTCTTCGTGCTTTCAGTAATACATGACTCGTGCTTCTTGTAATACAAAACCTTTTTAATCCACTGTTTTCCAATTACTTACGCAACCTATAATATAGGTAATAAGGTTAATAATTAAAAACGACGTTTTATAATTGAGAAGTTTTTTTATATTAATGAAAATCAAAGGTTTGTATAAGAGATGGTTGGGCAGGAAAAGAAAATAGGTCTGCTTGGCCGGCCCCTGTAATTCGTGCTTGTTGTAATAGAAAGAAAAGAACTTAGCTCATCTAGACTTTATTTAACGCCTTAATTATTATAGAGTTAATTATGACTACCGCTGATACTGCCTTTTGACAAAAGCAAACGCTATTACAAAAAGCACGAATGGGAAGCGAGGCAGGTAATATTAGGCGCTATTACAGAAAGCACGAATTTCACATCACGTAATCAAGCGCTTATCTGTTTGAAGACGTCCCAAAATCGTGCTTTTTGTAATAGCAGTACCCTGTCATCTTAACTTTAGATGCATTAAGTTGGGGTAGGGGAGGAGTGAGGATGTAAAAAAGGCGTTAGTACAAGTCACTGAGGTGTCTTAAAGTAGCGTAAATACCAGGGAATCAAGCAGTGGTATAAAATAAATAGTTGTACTATATTAGTCTTTAATAGCAATAAACTACTGTCTTCTGGCTCCTTGTGCCTTTTAATACTTTGGGCTTAGGCGCGACCCCAGCTTGCCCGGATTGCCGGCGGGCAAGCGGGCGCAGGCCGCCCGGGCGTGGGCATTCGCCGCCGGCCCCCAGGCAGCGGCCAGTGGCCCGCCGCGCGCCCGCCGCCCTGTTGCTCGAACCGGAACCGGCGGCCGCTGCCCACGCGCTCGCAGAACCGGGTCAGGACGGCCTCGCCCGCTAGGCGCGCGCAAGGCCAACAGGGCCGCTTTGCCCGCAGACGTGTTGGCATGGGCGTAAAACGTGCGCTGCCGGTCCGCGCCCGCGGGCCGCGGAACAGCACCCACAGCCACCACTTCGCCGTTTCGGCTTGGGGGCTGGGCGCCTGGCCCCGGGCCGGCAGGGGCTTGGCGGGGAGTTTCTTGCACAGCGAGTCGTTGAGGTCCTTGTAGCCGCGGTAGCCTTCGTTTTGGGCGTAGAACCCGGCCCCGTGCTGCCGGCAGTGGGCCTGGTAAAAGGCCTGCAAGTCGATGCCCGCTTGGTCGTTGTCGCCGTAGTAAAACAGGCTGCCGCCCGCTTTGGCCACCAAGGGCAGGGACTGTTTGGCCAGCGTCACCGAATGCAGCACGAGCACCGAGCACTGAAACGCCGCGCCCTTGCCCTTTTTGGCCTTCCAGCGCAGCGTCAGCGCCGAAAAAGTCCAGCATGCCCTCGAACACGGCCAGGCCCGGCTGGGCCCCTGATGAAGGTCACGTCCTTGGTCCCGAGGTGGCTTTGGAAGTTTCGGGCCGTGATTTCCAGGCCCTGGCTTTCGTTGACCAACCCGATGGCAAAGTAGGCGCGCAGCCGGCCGTCCGCGGCGTACTTGCCCGCCTGGGTGTAGTGCACTTCCCGCAGCTGGCTCCAGACCCGCCCGTCGGCTTGCAGGGCCTCGACCGCAATGCCGCGGCTCACCAGGTAGGCGCGTAACACGCCCGAGCGCAGCTCGCCGGTGCGCAGCACGGTGCGGCCCGCGCCGGGGACGGCCACCAGGGGCACAAAGTTGCGGGCCCGGCCCTGTTCGTCGGCGTCGTCGTAGGCGGCGGGGCAGGCCACCGCCTGGCCCAGGGACTCGGCGGCGTCCGCGTAGCTCATTCCCCACAGGCGCATGGCCAGGTCCAGCAGGTTGCCGCCCTCGCCCAGGCCGTGGTCAAACCAGCAGTTTTTGCGGGTGTTGACGGCAAACGACGCCGTCCGCTCCTCGCGCAGCGGGCTCAGGTAGTACAGCTCCCGCCCCTGGCCGTGCACCGCCACCAGGTTGCATTTGGTCAGAAACTGCACGATGGGGAACCGTTTGAGGGCCGAAAAGTGGTCTTTTTTCACGAAGGACGGGGGGTAGAGGGGGCGGAAAGGCGCGCCGGCGGCCCTTCTTTTTTTTTCAGTCAGCCCCGGGTGGGGACAACTCGGCGGATAACCTGGGGAAAAGTCACGCGATTTTTGGCGTTCTTATTCTTCCATAGAACTTACGTTAGAACAGTAATTAACAGAGTCGGCATTTTGTCCGACTGGGGTCCGGCGGGGCCTCTGGTTAGGCCCCCGGCTTTGGGGAGTGTGTGGCCCGGAGTTGCGCCGTGCGCTGGAGGATGCGGGCGGCGCCCACGGCGGGCACGGGCGGCTCCGGGGCCGCGGGTGCGGGCTGGGGCACCGCGGCCCCGGGGAGGGGACTTCCTCCCAGTCGAAGAAGTCGGCGTTGAGCACCAGGTAGAAGCTGGGCGCGCCGGGCGTGGCGACGCCCAACTGCCGGCGGACCTTGACCAAGCCCAGTGTCTCGAAGTCCTTCAGGTGGCGGCGCAGGGTACGTTCGTCGCAGTGGCACTCCTCGACCAGATCCCACAGGGTGGTGCGCAAGTGGAACTCACGCGCCGGAAACTCCAGCGAGCTAGGGGCGGGCGGCGCGGCACGGCCGCCGGACTTGTGCGCCGAAGCCGGGCGATAGCCCATGCCGGCGTCGTAGGGCGCGTGCCGGTAGGCACCGGCCTGGTAGAGAACCATCTGGTAGAGGTTCCGCAACGTAACCAGCTTGCCGGCGCTCAGGAGCACGGGGGAACGGGCGCCGCCGGCACGGGCGCCGCCGGCACGGGCACGCCCGGGGTGCGGGCAGCGAGCTTCCAGTTGCGCCGGGCCTGCGCCCGCCGTGCCGCTGAATGCCGGGCTTTACAGTAGGCATCCAAGCACGCCTTCAGGCGTGCGCGCACGGTGGCCGCGATCAGCCGGTGCACGACCGTGGGGGTGGAGGGAGGGCATGGTTGCGAGAGGGAAGGGGGTGGTAGCGAAAAGGAGCGGGAAAGGCCGCGGCGGGGGCAACCCCAGGGACGGCAGCGGACGCGTTGCCCGCAAGCCGTGCCACGCGGGGGGCCTTCGGGTGAGCGCGCAGCGGTTGGCCCGGAACGAACGCCCGCGGGCTCCAACCGCAACGACCCGCCAGGGGGCCACCCGACGATCGAAAAGGCCCCAGGGGGCAGCACAGGGAAAGCAGCAGCGCCGGCCACGAAAGCAGGAGTAAGGCCAGCAACGGAACCGAGGCGGGCCCCGGCGAGCCCTCCTGTGCCGGTGGGGAACGCGTCCGCGAACGGGAAACACGCGACGGGGCCGCGCGGCCGCACAATGGTACTGCGAAAACTTCGCATTCACTGGCGCTTCTTTTAGCGCTGCCGGCTCAAAAGGGGGCACTTTTCCCGGGCGATCGGAAACACCCCGAGCCACGTGCCCGGACCCGGCCAGGGCTGCGCGGGAAGCGCACGCCACGGGGCCCCACCCGCTCCCGGAACCGCGGCACCACGGACGCGCGATCCGCCCGGCGAGCGCCTGAAAAAGGCAGCGCGACGGGTGGGGTGGCAGCGGGTGGCGCCCGTGCTGCGCCGGGGTGTTGCGGGGCACCCACGGACCGGGTCACTCGCTGGGGGGCGGGAACGCGAGAGGTAAGCAGGGTTACACACCGAGCCTGAAGTTCCGTGCCGGTGCCGGCTTTTTCTCCCATTCCGCGCGTACGCCGGGCGCCCTCCGCGTCGGCGACGGCCGGTCCCAGCGCCGGGCCTGTTGCGCGCGTGTCGGACCGCGTGAAAAAGCCTCACAACCGGGGCATTAACCAAGGCCCTCACCCGCCTGAGGCCCAGGCACTCAGGAGACGAACAACCCGTGCGGACCGGGCGCACCCATTGCTGGCCAGCAATGGATTGGGCAGCGATCGCCGGCGGCAGAACGGGCACGTTTTCGGCCGGTTCCCTTCGCGCTAGAGAACGCTGTTCCGTTCAGATGCAACGTCTTAACAGCCAATCAAGTGACTTCCATGGTTTCCGGCAGGCTCGTTCGCGGCTTCCGAACGCGCACCCGCGCTGCCCGAAGGATAAATTTGCGCTAACTGCTGTTTTTTAGCGTAGGTTTACACTAACTCCCGCCGGGTTAGTGCAAACTTACGCTAACCGGCCCGGCGTTAGCGCAGCGTTGCGCTAACCGCCGGGGTTAGCGGTGTCCTTTCCTGCCCGTCATGCCCTACCTTCCCCGCCCCGAAACCACCCAGGCCTGCGCCCACTGCGGCCAGCTGTTCGCCGCGCGCCACCTGCGCCGCAAGTACTGCTGCAACTCCTGCAACGTGTTGGCCAGTTACGCCCGCACCGGGCGCCGCGCGGCCGGGCCCAGCAAGGCCGACCTCGAGGCCGTGGTGCAGGCCCTGCTGGCCCTGACCCCGCCGGCCCCAGCGAGCCCGGACCTCGCCCCGGTGGCCGCCCAAGCCACGCGCGTGGCCGCCATCAAGGGCCGGCTGCAGGACGAGGCCGAGGCCGACGGCCAACGGGCCACGCTCGCCGCGCAAGAACAAGCTGTGCGCCTGCACGCCCTAAAAGCCAAGCGACCCGGCCCGGGCCCGGCCGAGCGTCCGCAGTAGCGCTCCGCCGCTCGGACGTCCCGCAGGCACTGAACGGGGCAGCGGCACCCGAGTGCCGGACCGGTCGCCCGCGCGGACGGGAGGCAGGGGCGGATGGCCACGCCTGCGAATGGCACCGTTTTGATGAACGCCCAGGGGGCGCCGGGGGTGCTTAGAAGGCCGCGGGCTTGGGGTGGCCGGTAAAGCGGTAGCGGAGCCCGACGCTCACGGCTGGCGTCAGGCCGTAGCGGTTGCCCGTGGTGTAGCGGTTGGTCATCGACGAGGCAAAGCGCACGTTGCGGTTGTACGTCCAATCGACCACGCTTTCCAGGTGCCGGCCCAAGGCGTACCGCGCCCCGATGCCGGCCGTGAGGAAGCCGTTGGTGGCCTGGTACCGTCGGCTGATTTGGCGGACCGCTTGGCCGTTGACCCGGTCCTGCTCGTCGAAGTGGACCTTGGCGCCCACCAGCGTGGCCCCGAGCACGGCGTCCAGGTGCCCGCGGGAGTGGGCAAAACCCAAGGCGGCGTAGCGGGCCAGCACCGGCACGCAGTACGTGCGCACGAGCGACTCGGAGTGCCGTCCACGTAATCCCCGTTGAGCATCGTGCCCGTGTAGGAAGGGTTGCGGCGGTCGCGTTGTCGTTGGTAGCTCAGGCCGGCTTGCAGGGCCCAGCGCGGCGTCAGCTCGCCGCCCAACGTGAGTTGCCAGGGCGGGCCCCGGCCCGGGCGGCCTCGGGGAAAAAGACCTGGTAGTGGCTCTGCGCCAGCCAGTGCACCCCACGTAAAAGCGCGGGATCGGGGCAGGGGCGAACGCCGGGGCTTGGGCCAAGCACGGCACCGCGCCCAGCAGGGGCCCGGCCAGCGCAGCCAAGAGCACGCGTATATAATTCTTCATAAACTACGGGGTCGGAATAACACCCCGGCCCTAAACTGACAGGGGGCTGCGGTTATTGTCCCGCCGCGAGTACAAGGCAAAAGGCTCGTTTTGCTATTGCGACCATTTTAGTAGCCCTTAGTTAACACATACCTTAGCGTTTTCTTCCTTCCTAAACACAA